>CAJUSD010000078.1 GCA_910589145.1 uncultured Oscillospiraceae bacterium | reverse complement strand
GAGCCAAGAGCCCCGCCAATATCAACCATTAAGACACCCCCGGAATCTTTCTGACCAGCCACATGACGATTGACCAGACAAATTTTATATTATAAACCACCAGAATAATGGTACAGCAGCGTCCAAGCAAAGGGACGGAAATAAAGATATTTACAAAATCTATGACATAAAAAAGTGGAGCAAAGGAAGTGTTCAGACCGTCGAAGGACGGGAATTTTGGAAACAAGCCGATTATAAACTCCGCCAGGGCAAAAAAGGCGTTGCAGAAAAATTCAATTATCATTCCCGATCCCCCTTTTTACTCACTGAAAAACTTTCTTATTTTATGGTAACATACAATAGCCGTATAAATGCAGACCGCACCATTGAGTACAGCCTTTAACATGTTGATGTAAGGCCGGGCCGAAAAAAGCAAATCCCCTGTAAAACCCCCGGAGCCTGAGAAAAAATAGTTTTCCGGCAGGGTGAAGGTTAAAGAAGCCTCTTTTGGATTGTTAAGCCTTTTGAAAAAACTATTAAGCATCAAATACAGATGGCCTAAACCTGCAAAACGGTCGTTTATCAGGTTATTTAAATGGTTTAGCTTGTTGTGGAAGTAGTCCTCTTTTGGGACAAAGATGTTTTTGACAGCCTGGTAAACATCAGCCAGCGTGTCAAAAATAGAAAGGACGCTTGGAGGGGGAACCGGCACAGCATCCCTTTCCATGGCCAGAGCCGGGAGGGGAAGGCAAAATAAAGCAGCTACCAGCAGAAGGGAAGCGGTTATGCGTTTCAATTCTTTTTCCTCCTTCGGGGTTTATGGGTGACTTCCCCAGTCACAGGGTTTACCACCGCTTCCTGTGCCCTCATGCTTGCTTTAAGCTGTGTGGCAGCTTCCGCCTGGTGCTCTTCTTTCAACATTTCCTGATAGCGTATTTTTGCCGCCCTGTTGACCATCATGTTTCCAGCGCGGTTGTTTACCAGTTCTTTTCGGTGTTCCGTGCGAAGCACTTTATCCGCTTCCATGCTGTCAAGGCGGTTTTGGACAGACCTTCGGACAGCCCCGGCAGGATTCTGTACCCTGAAAGCGGCCTGAGCCTCATCATTCACCCAGGAGCGTTCTACCGCATCATGGACAAGCTTTTCCCCATGTTCTGACCGTAAAATTTCATTTGCTTCCAAAGTGTCCAGACGTCTTTGAACAATTCTTTGGGCGGCTCTGTCCCTGTTTTGCTGGCGGAGGGCGGCCTCAAATTCATCCTTTTCTTTTGTTCGTCGGATGAAGTCCTCCAACCTCTGCTGGCGGGTTTGTTCCCTATACTGGCGTTCAGCTTCCGCGGAATCCATACGCCTTTCAATGGCCCATTCAGGATGCTTTTCTTTGATTCTCTGGTCTACCTCATGGGCTAATTCGCGTTTGTAAATGCCTTCTTCTACTTCATCTTCATGATGTAACTTGTGATATAGCCGCCGAGCCAGGAAATTCATGTGCATGTTCATTTCCCGGTTTATGGCAATGTCCCCTGAATTGCGCTTCATATCCAAGTTTCCTATTTCCCGCCTTAATTCGTTTCTGCGCACCCCGTCCGATATGGCGAATTTATGACGCAAAAAGCCGCCGACAATAGCAAAAACCAATTTGAACGAAATCAGAACGCCCATAATCAAAAGACCAGTATTCGAGACAGATTTCATTGTCCCTTTCAGTATAGCGCCTACAGTCTCCATGGCAGAAGCATCAAAGGGAACATAGGTAGGCATCTCATACACGGGAGGAGGCCATTGTATTTCCAGCAGCGTAAACATTGATACCAGCTCCTTCACCTTGCAAATTTATCAAAAATAGTTATTGCTGTATGGACCCCCAACACAATTAAAAAAATCCATATGGCTGCATTTACAGCAGTACCAGCATTTTTCCAGATGGTCAAGGCCATTTCTTCCAAATACTCCATGTCAAAAGCCAGAGATTCCCCAGGCGGCGGCGCGCCGGTTCCGGCTGCGTTCGCCGCCTGGGGTAATTTCTCTGAAACTGTTTTTTCAAGGGTAAGCAGGAATAAATTTGACCTGTTCCATTTTGGAAGCATACCTTACACCGCCTTTTTAATTTTTTTCGTCGTTCAGCCTGCAAAAACAAACACCGCTGCGGGCAGATGCAGCCAAATATCATTGTTTTTTTTTTGAAAGCCAAGAAAAAATCCCTTCATTCCCGCCGCGCTGCCGGATAAACCGGACGCGCGGCGGGAATTACACTATGACCTTATAAAGCGCCTTATAATATATAGGGCAAGTCGGAGAGCCATAAAAGCCGCAAATATAATAATTCCTGCTGTTATCAGGGTTAATAGGGTTTTGGAGATGTAGACCTGGATGTATTCGCCGGAAGAAGATACCGCATCCAGCAGGTTTGACATATCCCCCATAACCGCTGAACCCTCTAAATAATAGGTTGCTGTCTTTACAACGTTGTGGGCTGGCATGATCCCGGAAATTACATCTGTCCCTGTTGTGTAACCTATAACCGAGGGCGAGGGGACTTCATAGTTTTCCCCTTCCTCATATCTTCCGGTGTAATCCGGGGCTATCCGGGAGCCGTTTGGGTAATTGTATTTTATTGTTAGCAGGTATTTGGTTTTGTTGTAGGTAACAATAACATGTATATCTTCGTCCCTCATGACGCCGGATATAACAGGCTTGTCCGGCGTGTAGCCGGGCACCAGCGGGGACATGATGGTATAGCTTTGTCCGGTTTTAATGGCGCTTTTGGCAGAGGGTGCAGCCTGGGAGCCGTCAGGGTAGAGGTAGTCTATTGTGAGGATGGGGTTGCCGCGCAGATAGGTAACAACAATTTCGCGGCCGTCCGAATTCATAACACCGGACACAACGGGAATATTGGGTTCATAGCCAAGCAAAGCAGGGGATTCCACTGAATAATTCCCATTGTATTTTACTGTCCCTGTGTAGGGCGGGAAAGCTTCTGAGCCATCCGCATATTGGTATTTGATGGTAAGGGTGCAGTCTTTGGGGGTGTAGACTACATCAAAAGATGTGTCAATGGCAGTCGATTTCAAAGGCTGCCCAAGAGCACCACAAAAGGGTTGGTATCCTTCCAGGGGCGGGCAATAAACAGTGACAGGGTCATCATAGTAAATCGAGGTTGTAAGAGGTGCAAAGGCAGCAGTCCCGTCAGAGTATAAAAAGTTAAAGGTAACATTGTAACGGTTAGGGTAGTAAGTAAA
>CAJUSD010000077.1 GCA_910589145.1 uncultured Oscillospiraceae bacterium | reverse complement strand
CCCGGAAACCCGCATAAATACGGGCTTTCCGGGGTTGTAATTTTTATTCCCACTCAATGGTCCCCACTGGCTTCGGTGTAAGATCATAAAGCACCCGACAAACTCCAGGAACCTCTGCCAGTATCCGGGAAGTAATCCTCTGCAACACTGCCCACGGAATCTCCGGAACCGTGGCAGTCATGGCATCTACAGTATTGACGGCACGGATAATCACCGGCCAGTCAAAGGCCCGCTTGCCATCCCTCACGCCAGTAGACCGGAAATCCGGTACAACGGTAAAGAACTGCCAGATATTCATCCCAGTGGCAGCGATCTCCTCCCGCAGGATTGCGTCAGACTCCCGCAGCGCAGCTAAACGTTCCCGGGTAATTGCCCCCAGGCAGCGGACCCCAAGCCCAGGTCCGGGGAACGGTTGACGTTCTACCATAGAAACAGGAAGCCCCAAAGCGCGGCCAACCTGACGGACTTCGTCTTTAAATAATAAACGGACAGGTTCCACCAGCTCAAAGTTCAGATCTTCCGGCAGTCCTCCAACATTGTGGTGGGCCTTTACGCCGTCGCTCTCCAAAATATCCGGATAAATGGTGCCCTGTGCTAAGAATTTGATACCTTCCAGTTTACGGGCTTCTTCTTCAAAAACCTTGATAAACTCCCCACCAATAATCTTCCTCTTTTTCTCTGGTTCGTCCACACCGGCCAGAAGATCCAGAAAACGATCGGTTGCATCGACATAAATCAAATTCGCATCCATCTGGTTTCGGAAAACTTCAATAACCTGCTCACTTTCCCCTTTGCGCATCAGTCCATGGTTGACATGGACACAGACAAGCTGTCTGCCAATGGCTTTAATGAGCAGCGCCGCCACAACTGAGGAATCCACACCGCCAGAAAGCGCTAATAAAACCTTTTTGTCCCCTACCTGAGCTTGTATCTGTTCAACCTGCTCTGCAATAAAAGCCTTTGCCAGAGCAGGGGTATTGATCCGCTGCATATCAGCAGGACGTTTGTTGTTGTCCATTGTAATTTCCTCCTGTATGTATTTAAAATTCTAGGTTTGCAAAACGCTAATATGTACTTTATTATAATTTTTTTCGGCAAAAAAATCAACAGGAATTCGCACACCGTTTTTCTAAAAATACAATCTGCAAATCGGGAAAAATAGGTAGCTTTTCCCAGTTTGCGGACAGGTATAGTCATGAACTGCACCAACAAGGGGTATTTTTGCTTTCTGCAAATATTCTATTACCTTTTGAAATACACCATCTCCCTTATTTTCAACATAAATATATTCATATCCTGGTACGACCCATTTCGTCCAGCCATCAGGAGCCTGTGCTCCGTCCTCACATTCAACCCCAGCAAGGTACAGCCCTTTGCTAAAATCTTCCTCCCATGGCAGAAAGGAACGGGTTAAGTCGGACATAGCGCCCCAAATCCCGGCAAGATTGCCCTCCACGTCCTTTTTCGCCAGATGGGAAACCTCCGGGAAATGGCTGTTGGCATCTTCCCACAGCCTAGCGATGAACCCCTCCCCGTCCTCGGTGGATCCCTCCTTCCCAATAACTACAAAGGATTTCTTGACACACCTGTTGTCTTCCATCGTATCACTCTCCATTCATTCTTTGCCATCCCTCCGCCGCTAGCTCCACAAGCCTGTCGGCAGTTTCAGGACAATAATGGGCCAGCCTTTCGGTGTACATATAATCGAAAAGGTAGCTGAGCTCCATCTCATAGCCGCCTTTGTGCCACTCCTCCTGGCTGGGAAGATATCCAGTGTACCCGTTTGTATATCCATTAAGGAAAAAGAAGGGGTTTCCAGTGTACCGCTGTACCTCCAACGCGATTTCACAGAAAATCTCACTGGGGACTCCGCAGAAGCAGCCGCCGTTGAGCTTTAAGAAGTTTGCCTCTATCTGAAATTCCTGTGTGACAATTCCCTTTTCCCTGCTGGCGGCAACGGCGTCCCGCCAGCCCTGTGCACCAGTCTTCTGTGCTATTTTCTCCGCCTCCTCCAATGTGGGAAGATCGGAGAAGCAGTCCATTTTTTCCGAAAACATCCGAATATCCTCAACCTCGCCCAGCACAAAATGAAGCTTTTTCACATCCTCCACAAGCATACTGGCAATGGAGGTAAAGACCTCCTCGCTGCCCTCGCCCACCTGGTTGGTTCCTCTGGCCCTGATATTTCCAGCCGCACCCTGCAAAATCATAACCGGGGAACCATAATAGGACTGCAGCTCTTCCCTGGCAGCTCCCACAAAATCACTGGAAATGTTCAGATTTTCTCCTGGCAGAATGTTGGGATGAGCGGATATGCGGACAACCAGTGCAATCGGCTTTCCCGTATCCGCATAGGCAACCATCAAACCGCCAAGACGATTATCTGTAATTGTGCAGCCTGCCCGTCGGTTTTCTCCGATATTGGCATGTCCCAGCGTCCAGCCGACTTTACAGGGACGAAGGCCGAGCTTTGCTGTTTCAACACAGCTTTGAAGCTGTGTACAGAGAAAGGAAAAGTATTTCTCTCCGTTTACCCCCAGCGGGGTAGGATCTGGCGCAGAATGGGTATGGGAGAAATTGAGCATGACGTGGGAAACCTCTGTTCCCAGAACATCCGCTATTTTCGACCGCACAATACTGGCCAGGGGAACGTTCAGGCTGAGGCTGTCTACTGCGGCCAGGCAGAATATCTCCTCATCCCTTTGGAACAAGAGTATTTGGGCAAAAAGCCGATGCAGAACCCCCTGAGAGGGCTTTTCCCGGTAACGGCCTATCAGGCTGACCGGGTATTCAGGGGTAATGTCGATCTGTGAAAAAGCTGCGTACACTTTCATCAATTTTTCCATCTATTTTCCCTTCATAAAGTTCCTGAAAAACACATCATAACAGTTCAATGCAGTGAAGCAGTCATTGATATTATCCTATATTTTTGTAATATCATGTTGATGACTGCTCATTGGATGTTTCCTACAAAATCTTTATGAATAAGTTCTGTCACTCGAAGTTGGTGTGTTCTTTACCTTTCTTAACTATTTTTGTTTAAGTTTTATGCAAATGCACGCCCATTTTTATATCAATTACATCATTTATTATGGCTTGCTGATTTTCTGTTGCCAAAATGTTGCCATGCTCTCTTAAAGATAATAATTTCTCATCCTGCCGCTTTTTTGAAAACAAAATTATTGATTTTTGAAGCAGTCAAGATTTAATCCCTCTCCAATACATGAAATGATATCGTGGTGATTAAAACCAATAAGCCATTGATATTTTTTTGAAACAATATAATAATCTAACCAGCCATTGTCTAAAAAAGTCGTATGACTTAGTAAATCAAGGGCTTTTACTAACTCAGGTACATAACTTTCAAATATCCAAAATTCTTCCCCAAAATGCCAATCGCTACCCCTATCAATCAGTAAGTAAACCATCTTATTTTCTTCTTTTATAATTTGGGGCAAAAAATAAAACCATGTTGAATAATCAACTGCATAGCATCCGAGAAATTTTTTCATACTTTTAGGACTATATCCATTCGTATTAGCCCAATGCAGACCGTTTTTCCACGTTTTTGTTTTATCCGCAT
>CAJUSD010000076.1 GCA_910589145.1 uncultured Oscillospiraceae bacterium | reverse complement strand
TTGGCAAATCAAAAATGGGAAGTAAAGGAGGCCAACGGATGCCAAGGCAATTCAATACAGCAAGACAAATCAATAAATTAAAAGATTTGTTCAGAATGAGTATGGCAATCGGTTTTATCTGGATACTTATGGTTCCAAATGGCTGGCATTCTCTTTTGAAATTAAATTATGATAACATTTAAATTAAAACGAAATGAGGTGGGCGCGTGGCAATTATTTTGATTGCAGAAGATGAAAAAGGAATGCAAACTATTATTGCTGATTATATGAAACGTGGCGGCCATACCTGTATTACTGCTGACGACGGCATAGATGCTATTTCCATATTAAAAAACAATTCTTTGGATTTAGCCATTTTAGATATTATGATGCCTCATCTGGATGGTTTTTCGGTCTGCCGAATGGCAAGGGAAATGTCCGATCTTCCCATTCTGTTTCTGACTGCAAAAGGCACGGAAGAAGATAAGCTAAGAGGATATGGGTATGGTGCAGATGACTATGTAACCAAACCATTCAGTCCCAAAATACTGCTTGCAAAAGTCAATGCTCTTCTCCGACGTTCCGGTGGGATACCTCAAAAAGTCATACAAGCAGGCGGTATTTCATTGCTCCCCTATTCTCGTGCTGTTTCTGTAAATGGTACCGAAATTGAATTAACGCATAAGGAATTTGAATTGTTACACTTCTTTATGCAAAATAAAAATCAGGTGTTTTCCCGTGAGCAGCTTCTTAACCGTATCTGGGGCTATGAGTTTGAAGGGAATACCCGTACTGTTGATACACATATCAAAACACTGCGCCAAAAGCTTGGTAGTGAAAGCCGACGCATTGTAACACTAATCCGTTCCGGATACAAGTTTGAGGTGTAGTTATGAATAAGAAGGAAAAGATTTACAATCTCTATTCTGTGCGCAAAAAAACGATGATCCTTTCCAAACTTGCCGGTGGGATGCTGGTATTGTTTTACCTTGTAACTGAGGACCTTCCAATGAGTCGCAATGCCAGTTTCTGGATCTGGTTCACCCTCCTGATCGCTGTTATCATTGGAGTTGACTGTCTTTTAGGTCGGCTGATTTCAAAACCACTGCACAAAATCAACGACACCGCCAGGCAAATGGCAGAATTGGATTTTTCTGCCCACTGTGACATCCAAACGAAGGATGAGTTTGGTGAATTATCTAAGAGCCTGAATACTATGTCATCCAACCTACAGGAAGCGTTGGATAAACTGGAGGCGGCGAATTCCCAACTAGAAAAAGATGTTGCACATGAACGGATCTTACTGCATGAAAGAAGAGAACTGGTAGACCGTCTATCTCACGAGATGAAGACCCCCCTGGGGCTGATCCGGGCCTATACGGAAGGATTGGATGGGGAAATAGATTCGGAAAAAAGACAACAATACATGAATGCAATCCTGGATGCCATAGAACGTATGGACGATTTAATTATTTCGCTTTTGGATCTCTCGGCATTAGAATCTGGTGTCGCCAAGTTAGCAAAGGAGCGTTTTGACTTTATAGAACTTGTGGAAACAGTTGCTGGACGCCTGTTGCTTGATACGCCAGAAACAAATTATGTATTCCACTATGAACTTCCAGAGGACAAGGTTTTTATACTGGCTGACCGCCAGCGTATGGAACAAGTGGTTAACAACCTGATTGGAAATGCAAAAAAGTATGCAGACACAAACGGCGAAATCCGATTGTCGGTAATATGTGGACAAGAACGCCTGTGTTTCAGTATATTCAACCAGTGCAAGCCAATTCCGGTAGATGAGCTTACCAAATTATGGGAAAAATTCTACCGGCGTCAGAACCAATCCTCAAAAGGTTCTGGGCTGGGGCTTGCAATTGTCGCCCAAGTGCTTTCGATATACAACGTACCATACGGTGCACACTGTGTAGAACACGGAGTTGAATTTTTCTTTGAGTTTCCCATTGTAAAATAATAGAATTCCATTTTCCCTGTCTTCCATCTTGAAGGCAGGGCTTTCAATTTCACACCGATTTCACAGCTACCGCACTTCCATTTCACTTCATTTTTATAAACTGGCGTCATCAAATTAAAAGGAGGAACAAAATTATGTTTTTAGGTTTGGAATGGTATTGGTGGCTGGTTGTTGTAGCGGCATTAATTATTACGATTCCGCTGAAAATAAAGTTTATGAAATGGTGGGAAACCCGCCAGTCGGAAAAGAAAAAGAACCAACGTGGAAAGTGGGGCGATGATGAATGATTGATGTTAAAGATCTGACATTTTCATATGGGAAAGACAACCAAGCGCTTCATGGACTGAATTTCATTGTGAACGAGGGTGAAATCTTCGGTTTTCTGGGCCCAAACGGTTCTGGCAAATCAACAACGCAAAAAATCCTGACTGGAATCCTGAAGGGGCATGGCGGAACAGTTTCACTGTTTGGTCAGGATATCTCCACTGTCCATGCGCAGGATTTCTTTCAGCGAATTGGCGTCCTGTTTGAATTTCCTTATCTGTATGCTAATTTAAGCGCAATAGACAATTTAAAATATTTTTCATCCTTCTATCCCAAAGAGCAAGTTCAAGATCCAGAAGAGCTGTTGGAAAAATTAGAGTTCAAACGTGATTTTCTGAAAAAGCCGGTCGCTTCCTACTCAAAAGGGATGCGCCAGCGCGTCAGTATGGCGCGGGCATTGATCAGTAGTCCCAGACTGCTGTTTTTGGATGAGCCAATCAGTGGCTTAGATCCTTCTGGCGCAGTTTTATTCCGGAAGATTATCAAGGAGGAACAAAAAAAGGGCACAACCGTTTTTATAACAACCCACAACATGGTTGACGCTGACTTATTATGTAACCGAGTGGCGTTTATTTCAAATGGCACTATTGTTGCGTTGGACACACCCAAACATTTAAAAGAGCAAAACAGTAATCACCGCATAGCAGTAGAATATCTGTTTCAAGGAGAGAGGAAAAATTGTTCCATCGAATCTCCGGAACTGAAAGCCGATCTGCCATTCCAATATGATGAAATCATCAGCATTCATTCCCAGGAACCAACGCTGGAGGATATTTTTATACAATACACAGGAAGGGGGCTTGACTAATGTGTGGCAGCTTTTTTGCACTTTTGAAGAAAGATTTCCGCTTGATGGTATCCAGCAAATTCTTTCTTTTGGCAATCGGATCCCTGATTCTGTATACCTGTTATATCAATTTTGTCTATGTAAAGCTGGATCAGGAAATATTTCCGGTATACCTGTACGACCCGGCACAAACACAAGATAATGTCCCAGACAGCCTTATTCCTGTCAGCAGCCTGAAAGAATTGCAAAATGCCTGTGAGGACGGATATTCTATAGGGATTGATCTTTCAGATGGGACAGTAAAAATAATGATGACATCCTGTGGTATTAACAAAATTGACAACCTGCGCCATTCCTATGCAGTTTCAAAACTATCTTCCGGAAGCGCCAAGGAAGCTCTAATAATTGGACCCAACAACAAAGATATGAAAAGCCGCAGGGAAATTACTGCCGAATTTCTTTTTTTTGAACTTTCTGCAGTCGGCTTTTTAGGATTAGCCGCCATGCTGTTCAAGGAAAAACAAATGGGTGTTGTCCGGGTACATGCAATTCTTCCAGTTGGGAAAAGTGCTTTTATCTTATCAAAACTCATACTAATCCTATTTGCTGATTTATTTTTTTCTGCCATGCTCACCCTATGCAATCTGGGCGCTGCAGCAAGTATGGCTGTACTGCCGGCTGTACTCCTCCAGGCTGGAATCCTGT
>CAJUSD010000075.1 GCA_910589145.1 uncultured Oscillospiraceae bacterium | reverse complement strand
ATATGCCCGACGCCACAGGAGGCTTCCTGATTGAGCTGGACGCTTATTTTGACGAGTATTCCAAATTTAAGACCAGCCAAAACCAGCCCCTCCAGTTCAAAAACCCAGAATTTATCGCCACCAACCCAACCGCAATGAAATATGTGCAGGATTATGTCAACGCTTTTGAAAAGGCCATCCGTGCCTCTGATTACACCACTTCCTACAATGGCCAGGACGTAACTTACAGCCAGTTATTTGACATGGCTTCCCTGACCCGTTTCTGGCTGGTCAGCGAACTCTTTATGAACGTAGACGCCATGAAGAAGAGTTCATATTTATACAAAGACATCGACGGCCTCTTCCATATGGGACCCATC
Source organism: uncultured Oscillospiraceae bacterium (assembly GCA_910589145.1). Classification (GTDB taxonomy): domain Bacteria; phylum Bacillota; class Clostridia; order Oscillospirales; family Ruminococcaceae; genus UBA1405. The sequence goes on along the minus strand of CAJUSD010000075.1, from coordinate 3,758 downwards.
TGGGATATGGACTGGTCCTCCAACAGCCTGGTAAGCCGTTACGAAGGCTCCGGCACCTACGACAGATGGCAGACAGAGTACTTCTCAGCCGAGGCACAGGCAAACCAGTGGTATAAATCCATCATCCAGGATCCCTATTTTGCCGTGCAGGCCTATGAGCTATACACCCAGATGCGGGAAGAACTGGCCAGCATCATAGCCGACGGTGGCAAAATAGACACCTGTTATAATTATCTAGAAGAATCCGCCAACGCCAATGCCGCCATGTGGTATGGCCAAAACAGCCAGAGAGCCTTCGCCACCCAAGTGGATGTCTTAAAAACCTACTTGAAAAACCGAATCTCCTGGCTAGACCGTCAGTTCCAGTCCCCAGAGACATTGGCCGCTTCCTTGGGCTATAAATCCGCCGCTGGTATTTCCGTCCAAGCCGAAGACATCAAAGCCCAGCCATCCGGCACGACAGCGATTACAGCAAAAGCGACAGCCGCCAATGCAAAGTCCATAAAGTTCCTAATCAACGGCAAAAACCAGGGAACCGCAGAACTCGCAGCCCAGGAAGCCACCATCGAAGTACCAACTGCCGAACTGCTGCCGCAGCCATCCTACAACACCGTCCAGGTATTTGCCCTGGATGCCAATGGCCGCGTAATCACCTCCAACAGCAGAAAAGTTACGGACTACGAAAAATTCTACGCCGAGGAACCCAAAGATCCCCCCGTAGACCCCGACGACCCCGATAAGCCGGTAGATCCCGACAACCCCGATAAACCCGTGGATCCAGATAACCCGGATAAGCCAGTAGACCCAGATAATCCCGATAAACCTGTGGATCCCGACAACCCGGATAAGCCAGTAGACCCAGATAATCCCGATAAACCTGTGGATCCCGACAACCCGGATAAGCCAGTAGACCCAGGTAATCCAGATAAACCAGAACCGCCCACCATAAAAGCGCCTGCCGTAGGGAAGATATTAACGGATACAAAGACCAAGGCACAGTACAGAGTTACAAAATCTGCCCTCAAAGGCGGCACAGTAGAATACTATAAAAACAAAAATACCAAAGCATCCACCATTAAAATACCTACTACGGTTACCATTGGAAAGATCACCTATAAGGTAACTTCCATTGCAGAGAAAGCCTTCAAAGGGAACCAGAAGTTAAAAAAGATAACTATTGGAAACAACGTCACCCACATTAAGAAAAATTCCTTCAGCCAATGTAAGGCTTTGAAGGTCATCTCCCTGGGCAAAAACATAACATCCATTGGAGACAAAGCCTTCTACAAATGTACATCCTTAACGAAAATTGTACTGCCCAGCAAAGTAACCAAGATAGGCAGACAATCCTTCTACGGATGCAAAAAACTGGCTAAACTTTTGCTCCCCGCTTCCATAAAATCCATTGGCAGCAAAGCATTTGCCAGCGCCCCTGTACTCAAGACTGTGACAATAAAAACCACACGCCTTAATGCAAAAACCATTGGAACAGGCGCTTTCCAAAAGATCCATAGCAAGGCAGTCATTAAAGTTCCATCCAAGAAACTAAAAGCCTACAAATCCCTCCTGAAAAAGCGCGGGATAACCAACAAAAAACAGAAAATTACTAAATATTAAGCGGTAATTCCGCAGTGATTTCCATTTTACGTAGCGTAGGAAGTTAGAAAATGGGATTCCCATAGTGATTTCCAATTTGTAGCGGAGGCAGCAGGGAGGCCGCATAAAGAAACCCTAAAGGAACGCCAGTACTTAGCGAGGTGTTTTCGAGCTTAGTACTGCTGCGTTTCGGTCGGAACGGGAGCGCGTTTCTGTTGTGGCCTCCCTGCTGCCGCAGCGTTCCGTATGGCCATCCCCCACATCCACCCCGCCCCGTATGGCCATCCTCATCTTGCATAAACCCGCTCCCCAAATTAGTTACCCAATCACCCAATCAACATTTTCCAAGGAGGTTCCCCTCATCATGCGCTTACTCATCCTTTCTGATATCCACGCCAACCTCTCCGCCCTGAACGCTGTTCTCCAGCAAGCCTCTTCCCACCCCTCAGCCATCTCCGCCGCCCTCCTCCTAGGCGACCTCATTGACTACGGCATGCACTCCAATGAAGTAATCGAATCCATCCAAAAGGATTTCCCCTACCCCATCCTATGCACCCTCCGCGGCAACCACGAACTGGTCATGCTGACCCAGGACTACCGCCGCCTTTCCTCCGACCGCTGCCGCCAATGCTCCCAATACACCCGGACGATCCTTTCCGAAAACACCTGGCGTTACATCACAGACACTATGTATCCCGCCGCCCTGCAGGAACTCCAAATAGACGGCAAAAAATGCCTCGCCATCCACGGCTCCCTGGAAGACCCTTACTGGCGCAGCATCTCCCCTGGCGAGCGTTCTACTGCTTACGCCTCCTACGATTACGTATTTTCCGGCCATTCCCATTTCCCACATTTTTTCGAAGTCTACTATGAGGCGGATTGCCCCCAGACGCGCAACAAGAAAAAGACCATATTCATCAACCCCGGCTCCGTAGGCCAGCCCCGCAACCTGACCCCTATGGCGCATTTTGCCATCCTGGACACCGACACCGGCGCCGTATCCATGGAAAGAGCCGCCTATGACATAGCCCGCGAGCAGCAGGCCTATACCGGCCAGGTACATGATTTTTACAGGAAAAGGCTGGAATACGGCATTTAAGGAACGGTCTGCAGATAAGCTTTCTTATGGCTGTTTGGAAAAGATATTTTTGAACTGCTTTGAAAGATTCATGAACCCCGCCCTTTTGTCCGATAAATACAAAAGAGTATACTATATTTTGAGCTGCCATGGAAGGCAGTGGATGAAACAGGAGGTTTTGCGGATGAAGAAGGGACATCTGGATGCGTTTCTGATCGGGCAGACCGCCGGCGATATCCGCGACCCGAATGGGGTGCGTGAGGCGATGAAGGGGATGGAGGGGGTCTTCCACTTGGCGGCACTGATTGCCATTCCCTTTAGCTACCATTCCCCAGATTCCTATGTGGACACCAATATCAAAGGGACGCTGAACGTGCTGCAGGCTGCCTGCCAGCTTGAGCCAGAACGGGTACTGGTAACCTCTACTTCGGAGGTTTATGGGACGGCGCAGTATGTGCCGATTGATGAAAAACATCCCTACCAGGGGCAGTCCCCCTATTCGGCGACCAAGATTGGCGCCGATCGCCTGGCGGAGAGCTTCTACCGCAGCTGCCAGTGTCTATTGTGCGCCCCTTTAATACGTTTGGCCCCAGGCAGTCTGCAAGGGCGGTCATCCCGACGATTATTTCCCAGCTTCTGGCAGGCAGGGAGGAGATTCAGCTGGGTTCCCTTACGCCGACCAGGGATTTTAACTATGTGAAGGATACGGCGGCAGGCTTCATTGCCATTGCAGAGTCGGAACAGGCCATTGGCGAGGAAATCAACATCGCCACCCAACAGGAAATTTCGATTGGCGATTTGGCGCAGGAGATTATTGCCCAGATAAACCCCAAGGCGAGGATTGTCTGTGACGAGCAGCGGCTGCGCCCGGAAAAAAGCGAGGTCAACCGCCTGCTGGGGGCAAATGCCAAGATTAAGGCGTTGACAAAATGGGAACAGAAGTATACCTTTGCCCAGGGAATTGCAGAGACAATTGCCTGGATGCGCGGAAACATGGGCGCATATAAGGCAGACATTTATAATGTATAAACACCAGTTTACAACTTTTAGACAACCTTAGTAACGCCAAAAACCTTCTGCTTCA
>CAJUSD010000074.1 GCA_910589145.1 uncultured Oscillospiraceae bacterium | reverse complement strand
ATGATATGAAATTCTTATATTGTGGGAGTTGAGATTGGTGAAAGAATAGGAAGGTATTTATTGATTATAGATAACGGAGTACATAAACAGGCAGAGTTTAAGAAAAACCTTGTAGATATTTTTTCTAACCATTGGTTAGAAAAAATTGAAATATATTTAACTGTGCCTCCATTGTGTAAATTTTCTTTTTTGCCTATACTGAAATTATGAAGCGCAGGATAATCAAAGGGGGAATGTGCGGTGGAATTAAAGCTTGGCGCTAATATAGCGGCGCTGCGCAAGGCAAAGGGGATGACCCAGGAACAGTTGGCGGCGGCGCTTGGGATTTCTTCGCCTGCGGTCAGCAAGTGGGAGACCAACAGCTCGTATCCTGATATTACATTGCTCTGTCCATTAGCAAGAGTGTTGGATACCAATGTGGATATGCTGCTGAACTATGAAAAAATACTGTCCAGTGATGTGATTGAACAAAAGCTGAATGAGATTTTGTCTGTTGCCCGTGCCGGAAGATATCAGGAGGCTGGGAATACACTTGCGAACCTGCTTCACCAGTATCCGGCCAGTGTGGAATTAAAGTATGAGGCGGCCGGTATTCTTACAGTATTTGAAACAGTCTGCCCGGACGCGACGAGGGAAGAGAAGAAGAATTGGAAAATGCAGAAAAAAGAGCTGCTCTACGCGGTATATAAAAGCGGAGTGACCGAGTATTGGCAGCCGGCAGCTACTGCGTTAGCGGCAATGGCAGTTCTGGAAAATGATTTAGAGGAAGCGGAAAGGCTTCTGGGAGAGCTTCCAGAGCTGACAAGTGATCCGACGATTATCCGGATGGAGCTGTACCTGCGCCGGGGAGAACGTAGACGGGCTGTGGAATTGATCCAAAACCGGCTGCTGCAGCTTGCACGCCAGATACAGACCTGTATGACGTGTCTTTTGGACGAAAAACTGGAACCAGATGCAGAAAGGGCTTTAGAAATCGGAGAACTGAGCCGTCAGTTTGAATCCTTGTTCTTTAACCGGACTCAGCTGAGTGATGCCCTAAAAATTGATTTATACCGCCGTATCGGAAAGCCGGAGGAAATGATTGAAAACCTCTGCCGGTATCTTGAAACGCTGGAAGTCCCCATGCAGTCTCTGAACAGAACACTGTTTTCTGCGATAGAAATTAAGCCGGAAAGCAGCGAGGAATTGAAAAAACTGCAGCAGATTATCTATATGACAATGCAGAAAGCCTGTAAAAGTGATGATTATAAAAACAGTCCTGCATTTTGCGAGGCGATGAAGAAGTTGAAAGACAGTCTTTCTGAAAGGAAATGACAGAAAGGGGCATATTATGATTCGAAGACTATTAAAAAACGTTCTTGGGGAAAATTTTACGGAAAATAATGCAAAACTGGCGACTGTAAACTTTGGTGTCATATTGCTGATGTTTGTACTATCCGGAATTATGCTGCTGTTCCTTCCGGAACAGATTTCTATTCTGCATATGGGCGAAACTTATTATCCGATACCCAGTGTTCTGGGAGTGTGGCTGTTTCCGATTATTGCATTGATCGTGAACCTGCTGTTTATCCGTCAGAACCGCCTGACTAAAATGAACAGTGGTGTTTTTGTGATTCTTCTGGCAGTTATGATGTTTTCCTATGTGAATATGATGTGAAGACTGTGCTTGGAAAGGCTGCCTTATGAAACATATCTTATGTAAAATTTTACTTCATAATAAGACGCATCCGGTGGTTGCCGCTTCCTTTATGATAATAGGCGCCTATATAGGATATTTAATCTGGTATATATTGGATTCGTATCTTCCGGCTGCGGCAGCAGATAACGGCTATGTGTTTGTATCACTGATATCGGTTTGGCTCTGTGCGTTTTGGGGAATCTATCAGCTTCCTGACCAGTTGTGTATGAACCGTCGGGTTAAAATGATCCTTTGCTATCCGGTGGAGGCGCAGACGATTGTAAGTGTTGTGGCTATGAGGATTTTTATTTTGCAGTCAGGAATTTGTGCTGCATTCCTTTATCCGTTTTTTCTTTTTGAAGCACATCGTCGAAGAGAGGCAGTTTTGGCATTGTTGTTTTGCTGCATCCTTACAGGTGTTTTGGATATCGGGGTTATCTTGTTCTCGATTTTTCTTAGCAGATTTTGTGCCTGTGATATAGTGGGATATGCCTTTGTTGTATTTCAATATGGTTCTTTTTTAGTGCTTGCCTGGCTTGCGGGGAATGTAGTTTTTGCCCTTTGGGGATATATTGCCGGAAAAAGTCAGGCCGTCCCGAAGGAACAGGAATTACATGTTGCTCTTTGGGTATGGGCCGCGGCATTGCTGGGGTTGACTGTTTTGATAATGGCTCTGAGGTTTGCCGCGGAGCATTGGTATGTGAGGGGCTATCTGAATGTACAGGACTTCCGCCATAGAGAAGCCGGGAAACGGCCGACAACGTCCCATATTACACACCCGTATTTCCTGCTGGAGTGGAAACGTGTTACCAGAAATAAGGAACTGATCTTCTTTTCCAACATCAAGAATATGATAACAGTGATGATTTTATCTAGGCTTCTGTTCTACAATTTCAGCCAGATTGGCCTGACAGGAACCTATGTGGAAGAACTGTTCCTGCTGATGTCCTGTTGTTCGGTTAATACCATCTCCAGTACAGCCTATTCCAGTGATGACAATAAATCCTGTTATGCATTTCTCCCCATTTCAGGGCAGAGGCTGTTTTTATGGAAAACAATACAGGGATTTTTATGGGGAGAGATTACAGTATTTCTATTTTGGTCCATCCTGATATGTTTGGAGAGGCTGCCGGTTCTGAGCGCTTTCCTGCTCCTGCTTTATGGTACTTCCATGAATTATGTCTGTTCGTGGTTAGGCGTCCTCATTGATTTAAAAATGCCCCGGACTGTAAACAGTACGAACGAACTGCTCCATGGAAACATAAGTAAAGTGCTTGTGTTGATTACAGCAACAATTTTAACTGTCGGGGAAATATTTCTGTCCAGTAGGAAATGGCTTCCTGTGCCGCTCCTTCCATTTGCTTGTCTTGCGGGTGCGGGGGTGGCTGCAGGAGAGATTTGCTTCTGGCGATTTTGCAAAGGAGTTTTTTATGATACAGATTCATGAACTGTCAAAAAGCTATGGCGGCCGGAAGATTTTTGACAGGGTATCCTGCCAGATGGAAAATGGTCGGATTTATGCCCTTGTGGGGATGAACGGGATTGGAAAAACAACGTTGCTTCAAGTAATTACACAGCCGGAATGTATGGATTCGGGGACAGTTATCATAGACCATATCGAAAGCCGCAGTTTTCAGTCCAAATACCATTTCTTTTATGTTCCGGACAGTAAGGAAATGTTTCTGAATCTTACCGGGAGGGAGTATTTACGATTTATAACCCGTCTGTACCGGCAGGAACCCGAAAAAGCGGAAATAATGCAAAAAGGGCTGTTGGAGTCCTTCAGGCTGGAAGAAGCGATAGACACATATATCGCGAATTATTCCCTGGGAATGAAGCAAAAAATCTACATGGCTGCGGCGCTGTTGTCCGGGGCAGAAAATCTAATCCTGGATGAACCGTTCAACGGGCTTGACCCGGAAAGTGTCTTGACATTGAAGGAAATATTGGCAGAGCGGCGTGATGATGGAGCTATGATTTTGTTTTCTGTTCATAACCTGGAGCTGGCGCTTGATTTTTGCGATGAGGTAATGCGGATTGATGGGGAGCATAATCTATCTAAAATCCAGTAAAATATATGGTCACAGATGGGTGGCAGGGGAACGTAGATATTGAAAAGAAGAATGAGTTCAGTGTAACGATGGTGTTAAAGGAAAGGAGACAGGTATGAGTATCAACAATGTAAGCAGTATGGGGATGAACCTGTATGACTACGCATGCAGCAGAAGGAAAACGATGAGTACAAGTAATTTTGCAGAGAAGGCGAAGGAAGCCTCGGAAGAAAGGGATACAGTTCAAAGAACTGTTTTATCTGCATGGGCGGGGGGTATGGTAATCTCGCAACCGCCGAATTATTTTGGTTTTATTTATGACGGCAGCATATCGAATAAATCCAAAGAAGAAATGACCATGGACGAATACAAACAGTGGTTCATGAATGAA
>CAJUSD010000073.1 GCA_910589145.1 uncultured Oscillospiraceae bacterium | reverse complement strand
TTCCAGGGCAATATGCGGAAGGGAAGGGGCTGGAACACAAATTGGAGCAATGCCTGTTTTTGATAAATGAAACACTTGTTCTTTTTCTGGATGACAATCAGGCATTGCTCCAGAAAAAGAACAAGTGTTTCATTTATCAAAAACAGGATTTTTTTGTGGACAAAAAATTTCAACCATTGAATGAGGACTGTATGCTGATTTTTCATGGTAAGGCGAAAAAAGCTTTTATTTTATTGCCTGATAAGGGTGGGGTGGGGCAAACTCTTTACCGTTTTGAAGACGATGTAGAAATTGGCGTGTTTTTAGAGACCGAATTGGATTACGGAAGGAATGGCTATTATGCGTGCCTGATAAAGGATACGGTCTACGGTATAAACATGTGTTCTGTAACGGCGAATCCACGGTCAGCCGAGTTTATGGTACATGATTTTGCAAATTACTTTGGGTAGGGGGGATTTATGAAAAAACGAAAAGAAAATTGTTACGACAGGGAAAGAAACTCTTTATTAGAACAAAACTTTATCGTTCCGAAGCGGAAAATTAATAAGGAAAAAATTTTAGCAGATTTAAAAATGGATAAAAAAATAGAACCTGGAATAGACAGAAAATCTTTTTCTAAAGAGGATGTGCCAACCTTAAGGCATTTTTCAGACAAAGGGAGATTCGCCGATATGGGAACGAAATTATTCGGGGAATCCATAAACACGGAAAAGGAGCACCTTTGTAGCCGGAAATTGGATGATTTGTTTACAAGCAAAGAGGAACAAAAACCTGCACAAGAGAAAGGCATCAAGTTGTGTAGGGGTATTTATGAGAAAGAGATTCTGGAAAAGCAGTGGGATGAACAGACAAGAAGTTCAAACCGTGAGCAAAATATAGATTTTCTCGTCAAATATATCAAAAGCCAGATGTCTCTTATCTGCATTGGGTCTAAGAACCTGTACATATTTGGAGGGAAGGTGTTTGAGGATATTAGTGAACGGAAAAGGGCTGTGACCTATTTTAAACAAGTTTTAGATGAAGAAGTAAGCCGATTATTTCGTGACTATTCTGAAATCCATAATCAGTTGCTGAGCGATCCGGAAATTGCAGTTAGCAGCTTGGAACAGCTGCCAATAAACCGGGATGTGGTTGTTTTTCAAAATGGCACTTTTAATGTAAGGGAGCAGGTCTTTTATGAAAACCAGTTTTGGGAAGAGGACTATATTTTCTCTATCTTGGCGACAGATTATGACAGTAAAGATTTTTCAGGCAAAATGGTTATTGACAATTTCCTGGATACATTTTGTGCAGGATTGGAGGGGCGGAAACGGTTATTCTGTGAAATCCTTGGATTTTGCCTGTCCAATTATGAAAACCAAAAAGCGTGCTTTTATTTCCTGGGCGCCCCAGATGCAGGAAAAAGTACAGTCTGCCGATTTATAGAACAGGTGATCGGAGAAAATTTGTATATGGCATGCTCCATCAAGGAATTAAACAGCAAATATGCAACGGGTGAGCTTGTTGGCATCAAAGTCTGCGCAGACGAAGATGTCGCGACTAATAAACCTTTGAAATCAGAAGACGTTGCCCTGATTAAGAAGATTGCGTCGTCGGATAAAATCAGGACGCGCCAAATTTATAGGGAAGCAATACAGCTGCGTCCAGATTGCAAACTTGTTTGGGCAGGAAATGGGATGCTGACTTTTTCAACCAGTGAAGATTTACAGCCGCTTATCAATCGGTTAATTATCTTTCCGTTGGATGTGTCTATTCCAAGGGAAGAACGCGATCCGGATATCCTTTCTAAGTTGCTGGCTGGTAGAAATTATATCATAACATTGGCGCTGGAAGCATTGCATGGCCTGGTGGAAAACAGGTTTTGTTTTTCGGAAGTAGTGGATGCGGAGGATTATTTTAAACCCCAGATATTTCTAAACGGCGTGGAGGAGTTTGTTGAATCGGAGTGCCAGATTGAACCGGATGCAGTTGCTTATACACAGGAATTATATTTAAAATACCATCAATTTTGTAAACAGAATGGTGAATATAAGATCCTATCTATAAACCAGCTCATCCCGTACTTAAAGGAGAAATATGCTTTGGAACGATATACCAATGGGACTAAAAGGGGCGTACGGGGAATCAGGCTGTTGGATACTGCCTGGAATGGCACAGACAGGGAGGGCAATTATTGATTTACACACCTGACACACTTTCCTTAACTTACGATTTTTGGGAGAACTTTATGGGCATTGAGCTATAATATCTGCAAAATCAAAGATGCAAAATAGTGTGTCAGGTATGTCAGTGACAGCCGCCAATGCCAAATTCAAAAAAATATATTGATTTTATAGAGGAGGTAAACGATGCAGGGAGATTTGTATTACACAGCCGCAGAGGTTCAGGAAATGCTTGGCGTGTCAAGGGGGAAAGCCTACCAGATGGTGAAGGATTTAAATGAGGAATTGGAAGCAAGAGGGTTTATTGTGATTGCCGGAAAAATACCAAAGAAATTTTTTGAAGACCATTTCTACGGAATGTCGGTTCAGAGCCCGCAAACAGCAGGTGTACAGTTAGTTTAACTAGCAGCATATGCGGCAATCCCCGGCGTATTCCATGCTCCGGGGATGTTTAACAAGGAAAGGACGTGAATATTTTGCATGTAAAAAAATATGGAGAAGGGGCAGGGAAATGGGAGGCTTTTGTTTATGTGGAAGACCATACAGGAAAGAAAAAGTTGAAACATAAGCGTGGTTTTAAGACAAAACGTGAGGCAGTAACATGGGGTGAGCAGTTTAAGCTTCAGCAGTCATCCAATCTGGATATGAGCTTCCAGGCGTTTTGGGAGCTGTACCGGGCGGATATGACACAGCGGTTACGGGAAAATACATTCCGTACCAAGGAGTACATAGTAGAGCTTAAGATACTGCCGTATTTTGGCAGGCGGAAAATTATGGACATTAAGGCGGCAGATATAAGGAAATGGCAAAACCAGCTGATGAAAGAAGGGTATGCCCCAACTTATTTAAAGACAATCAATAACCAGCTCAGCGCTATTTTCAATTATGCCGTAAAGTATTATGATTTGCCGAAGAATCCATGTGTGCAGGCTGGGTCAATGGGAAAGTCACAGGCGGATGCCATGAAATTCTGGACACAGGAGGAATTTGGGCTTTTTGTGGAGTGTGTAAAGGACAAACCTATTTCTTATATGGCATTCAAAACGCTGTTCTGGACGGGAATCCGGGTCGGAGAATTATTAGCTCTCACCCTGGGTGATTTTTCAGCAGAGGACAAAACGCTTCGGATTAACAAATCCTATCAGCGGATAAACGGAAAGGATGTGGTGACAGAGCCTAAGACAGAAAAAAGCAAAAGGGTTATTACCCTGCCAGATTTTTTGGTTGAGGAAATGAAGGATTATATCAGCCGTTTATATGGAATGATGGAAACAGACAGGCTTTTCATGGTGACAAAATCTTATTTGGAACATGAAATGATACGTGGTGTGGAACTGTCCGGAATAAAGAAAATCCGTCTGCATGATTTACGCCACTCCCACGCAAGCCTGTTGATTTCAAAGCTTGGGGCGCAGCCATTGATGGTAGCGCAACGGCTGGGACATGAGAAAATCCAGACCACCTTGAACACATATTCCCATTTATACCCAAACCAGGCAAGGGATTTGGCGGAGCAGCTAAATGGATTGAATGAAGAAGATTTGGAAGAGGAGGATATAAGCAATGCCAGGGAAACATAAGAATCCAACGATTGCGTTCCGGCCAAGCGACTGGCAGAGGACATTGATAGAAGAAAGGACGGCAATGAGCGGGCATTACAAAAAAGATTTTATCACCCGAAGCTGTATCTATTCGAATATCGTAGTAGTGGGAAACCAGGCAAATATCAAAAGGATTGTGGATGCATTACAGGAAATGCAGTGTACCATGAAGGAAATCGTCAGGCAGTTACAGTCTGGCGATTTTTCCTTGTCTGGGGATGCTTATAAAGAGATGAAGGAAGATTTTCTTGCTATGGCAATTACGGCAGTGGATATTGTAAATGGCGCGGCATATTTGTTTGATAAGAGGCCAGATATAGATAATCAGCATTGGAAAGCAGATTTGGAATTGGAGCAGTTCCGGGAGATGCTGAAGCAGGACAGACAGAAGGATAACAGATAGTGTGGCTTGGGAAGATACAGCTAAAGGTGAAAAACAGGTTGTGCAAAGGAAAAAATAAGGTTATAATCAGATTACACTTATCATGAGAAAGCAGGTGGTTTTATGAATAATATTAAGAAGGTCAATGAAGAAAATTTAAAGCATAATGTTGTTGGAATGTTGGTGGGAAAATATCTGGAGTGGGGTAAATGCAGTTGTTAACAAATTTAGAAATATAAGGGTTCATGAAAACTATTTCATGAGAGTTTTTAAAGGTAATATTGTTTTTGAGATAGCGGAAAGGGTTATGTGAAACGTATGTATCAGAAACTTTCAAAAAGTGGAAGTTTGCTGTCATCCGTTTGGACGGTACAGATGAGAAAGGAAATAGTATGTATAATTTTATAAAACAATATAAAGGAAGACGGGATTTGATAGATAATTATGGGGATAATTCATTGCTTTTATATGCTTTGCAATTGCGGTATGATATTGAAGATATTGTTTCTGTTGCCGCTGAAGCTCTAACAGATGGAAGTGATGATAAAAAATGTGATTTAATTTATATTGATAAAGATTCAGGATTTGCAGTTATTGCCCAAGCATATATGAAGCAAAATCCCCTGGGGACTGATTTGGCAAAAGTAAATAAAGCCAGTGATTTAAATACTGCTGCATCATGGGTATTTGCGCGGGAAGTAGAAGATGTACCGGAACGTATCAGGGATGCTGTACAGGAATTACAGGATTCTATAAGAAATGGGGATATTAATACAGTTTATTTTTGGTATGTCCATAACATGAATGAAGCAAATAATCCGGAAGTCCAAGAAGAGTTAAATACGGTT
>CAJUSD010000072.1 GCA_910589145.1 uncultured Oscillospiraceae bacterium | reverse complement strand
TAGACACTCTCTAAAAAAGTTTCATTATAAACCTTTAAGCGTTATAATGAGTAGGATTTACAACCAGATATAAATCAGCAAATGAAAGGAATTATTCCTTTCATTTTAATGAGCACTATATTGGCCTTAATGGACGCCCGTGAAATGAGCAGCCAGTTCCTTTTCAGAAAGCTACTAATCCAGGGAAGAATTCCTGTTTCGTTCGCCCCGTAATGACCTACAATCCTGTTTTACAGGGGAAGGAGGAAAAACAATGTGTAAGAAATGGATGGTGTTAATTGGTATTGTATTGTTGCTGGCCTCTTGTAACTATATACCAGATATTGTACCGCCAGTACAGAAGCCCATCAGCATGGCAACCGAAGAAGAGGCGGTTGAAATTGTCAGGCAGGCATTGGAAAAGGCTATTTTATGCGATCAACTCTATCAAATGAATTTTGAGCCAGACCGCTCCAATATGAAGATTGATGGCATGCTTCCGATTGATTATGAAGCTTCGTCTCTATACGGAGATGTCGACCCCAGACAATTTCAATCAATGGAGGACATCCATCGCTATTTTCTCGACACATTTGAACATTCGACAGCCGATTGCTTGTACCAAGGAATGAAACAGCGAGAAATGCTTTGCAAGGAAATTAATGGAAAAATCTATATCAATCCCAATGGAGCAGGAGCAGCTTTTCCTCCAATCAAATGGCTGGCCGAAACCATTGAGCTGATCGAAGTCACTCCCGAACAGATTACGGCCAGATTGCAGACTTGCTTTTTGGGAATGGATAACGGACTCCAAACCCTTGTTTTAATCCGGGAACAGGGAAAGTGGCTGCTGACCAGCAGTTATCTCCTGCCAGCTTCCGAACAGCAACCACCCTCATTTGATCCTAATGACCTTGAGGCTATGTCTCGGTTGGTTCAACCTCTCTTTCGTGGCGCAAATCTCTATTCTAAAAGTTGGAGCTCTGCACGTGAGCTTTCCCCAGACGATCTGGTGAATTTCTGTGCGGCAAATAACCTACTGAATCTCCCACAAGATTTTGAACAATGCTATCTTCCTGGATTCGACCATCCGCAAGCAGAGCAAGTAGAAGCAGCGCTTCAAAAATATTTTGATATTGACGAGGCATTTCTGCGCAATTCGCAACAGTACGATCCAAAAACGAACACTTACCAATTAATAGGTGGGTTTGGTAGCTTGTGCAGCGGAGTCGCACTTTCTGCAAAACAGGAAGAACAGCTTCTTTTGATTGAGGTAGGAGTTCTTTATGAAATGAACCAGATAACTCCCCTTTCGAACGACCACATTGTCACCAAGGACGGCGTTCTGGTTCCGTTTGGCAGTTTACAAATCGAGATGTTAGGAGACTCTCTGTATCGGTTCCACTCTTATTCTCTGAGGGAGCACATTGTTGGATAGACACCTTTTTCAAAAACAGGATCTCGATACAGTTGTATAACCATATCGAGATCCCGTTTTTTATAGTTTATCTGGCAGAAGGATTATAGCCGCCAATAATGCCTGTGTATTTTTCTTTCATACGCGCCCAACTCAAGTCGTAATAGCTGATCGTGTTATCATCCTTCACATTGCAGTCGTAAGCTTTAATACCACTAGACGACTTTGAAGCAACGATTAAGCCATGCTGCTGATCACCGCCACGAGAAAATGTGACACGAGCGCCTTTTTTTATATTTTTGAATGCATCCTGAGGAGATACCTCTGAGAAAGAGACTTTTGAGAGGGAGGATCCCCTCCCATAAGTCGCATCCAACACCATGCGAGCAAAACCAATACAGCTATATCCTGTTCCTTCGGAATTTTGATAAGGGCCCGTCCATATCTTCCCGGCAGGAAGATCGGGAAGCGGATATTTTCCATCCCATGTTGCAGGGGTAACCCATGTTACATAAGCCATTATGCTCCTTCTTTCGTTTTATAATTTGTAAAGGAACCATAGAGATTTCCTCCGCGGCGGATTTCTATTTGTTTCGCCTTACATAGGGTATAAAGAAAAGAAGCAGCCGTTTGTAAACTTTTTGGGGACAAAATAAAAATGTATATTCCAGAGTCGCATCAAAAACAGAATAAAATAAATCCCCTTTAGATAATGTCGTCAATAAATAAGGGGCCAAATAGCAATACAAGGGCATTGTAATTTATCCTAATCAGGGTACTAAACACCATCCTCCGACATAGAAAAAAGTGACCTTGCATCTCACGATGCGGGGTCACTTTTTTGTCCTTCGGCCTATCCTTTCCCTGCTTAATACGAGGATTTAGGAACATTTTGCGCAGTATCACCATGTAGTAGGGACTTCGGGGTGACAGTATTACGGGATAAACCAGTTTGCCCCAAGCAAAATAAATTACTTTGCCCTACGACATGGTGATATTCCCAGATTGGGTTTTGGGGGAAATTATAATGGGCTTGAAACCTTTGTAAATAGGGGGTTAAACATTTTCATTTTCCTCAAAAGAACCGTTTGGGGAAGTAAAAAAGCACAGAAAGCCTATGGCTTTCTGTGCAAATAAAGAATCCTTATACTTTTTTTAATTCAAAAACATCCACCAACTGACGCAATGTATTTGCTTGTTGGAATAGTTTAACGCTAGCAGCCGCACTCTCTTCAGCCATTGCGGAATTTTCCTGAACAATGCCGGAAATCTGATTAACGCCTATCGTCAACTGTTCCAATGTATCTTTTTGGTTCTTCGAGGCCGTACTGATACGTTCCACAAAAACAGCAACATCTTTTGCCCCTTCAACAACATTCACCAGAGATTGTGCTGTTTCATCCGCAATGCTTCTTCCTTTTTTCACCGCTTCAATGGAGGATTCAATCAATGCAGCGGTATCTTTGGCAGCCTCTGAACTTTTGGCAGCTAAATTGCGCACTTCCTCGGCTACAACAGCAAAACCTTTACCTGCCGCCCCAGCCCTCGCGGCTTCTACTGAAGCATTCAGAGCCAAAATATTGGTTTGGAAAGCGATATCCTCAATGGCTTTAATAATCTTTACGATCTCTGTTGAAGTGTTCCGAATATCGTTCATAGCCGAAACCATCTTTTGCATTTCCTGATTACTGGTTTCAATCCATTGGCTGACCCGGGCAACGGTTGTGTTGGCCTCTTCCGCCTCCTGGGCATTGCTAATCACATCATTAGAAAGGCGTTCGATAGAGGCTGCCAGTTCCTCAATCGCTTCCGCTTGTTCTGACGAACCTTGAGATAAAGTTTGCGCCCCGGAGGAAACTGTGTCAGAATTGGAAGTCACTTGGTTTGCCGCTTCGATGATGCTATAAAGGGTGTGATTTAACGAATAGGCAATCTTTTCAATCGACGCTTTAATAGGGCTAAAATCCCCTATGTATTCTTCCGTAATACTGATAGCCATATTATTGTCAGCCATTTCTGAAAGCTGCTTGGAAATATCGTTGATATAATTATTCAGGATAGTGCTTGTGGCATTAAAACTTTCAGCTAAGCGGCCTAATTCATCATCAGAATCTACCTGAACATGGATTTGCAGATTGCCCGATTCGAGCTTTTCTGCTCCAGCCATTATATTGGCAATCGGTTTCAATGGTTTTTTAATGCTGTAATACATAATGGACAGCAACAAAATTCCTAAAATGCACACAGCCACTGTTAAAAGCGCTGTGTCTTTTACAATCTGGGCATAAAATTCGTTCTGATCAATAGAAAAATACAAGCTCCACAAATTTCCGCTTTCTAGATCAACAGGAACAATAACAGAATAGCCCTGGTTTCCTGTAACAAAATTGTCAAGCTCTGCGTTTAACAAATAAACGCTCTTATCGCCTTTCCCTGACATGCCCGCTTTCATGCTTCTAATCTCGTCTGCAATAGGAGCGATTTGTTCATAACCGCAATCCTTTGCCAATTGGCCAACAGTACTTGTTTGTAAAGTATCCACTAATATGGTATTATCCTCTGACATGCAAACCATGTGGGTCGAAGAATAGCCGGCATTGGTAAAGTTTTGAGATTGCAGGTCATCCAGAGCGACATCACAACCAGCCACCCCTAAAAAATTCCCTGAAACATCATAGACGGGCGCAATTACGCTAATCATCATAATCGGCTTGCCCTGCAATTCATAAACATAAGGCTCCATGACATAAGGCTTGCCAGAGGATTTTATTTCGCGGTAATATTCCTTGTCAAAGTTATCAAAGGCATCCTCATGCTTTTCAAATACAAAGCCTGTTTTTGCTTCGTCAGGGTAGACCACAGCTTCATAGGCGATATCCCTGCCGGTTTCCTGATAGGTTTTTCCTTGGGCGTCAGCGATTGTATTTTGCTCGAAATAGGCAAATGCTGTTGTAAACTTGTCGTTTTGCTGCAAAATACCCACTAACGCGTTATCGATTGCCTGCCGTTGGAACGCTGGCGGCAACGCCGAAATATTCCGCAGAGACCCGGCAAAACCAAGAGTTTGTGAATAAGAGCTCTCGATATTGTTGGAAAGCGTATAGGCATTCTCGTACGCTGTCAGGACTAATTTTTCGTTTGTGACCTTCTTCAAAGATCGGCTGGATAAAAGGGCTGCTATGATGACGCTGAGTCCGAACAAAACAACGATCAGAATCGCCATTTTTATGATAATTTTTCTGGTAATGCTTTGCTGCTTATGTCTTCTTTCTTTTGTGTTTGGTTTACTGGCCATCAAACTTACTCCTTTATCTAATAGTCGGGCTGGGAGTTGAAATAAAATACACAATCTTACAGCGCCCAATATCATGGTTCCTGCAATTCTATTTTTTATGATTTTATCCAATCCAGCGCCCAATCTTATCTAGTATAAAAATTCCTTCTCCGATTGTCAATTCATTTTCAAAAAATCTTATAGTTGTTACTTCACCTATTAAGTTGATTTTACCTCCGCTTTTCCAGCCACATCAATACTGCTGATTATGTAACATCTAATATACCGGACTCTATCAACTTTTCCTTTTTCAATTTTATGAAAAGGAAATATTTATGCCCAATTTGCCGAAAAACCGAAT
>CAJUSD010000071.1 GCA_910589145.1 uncultured Oscillospiraceae bacterium | reverse complement strand
CAGAGCAGAGCAGAGCAGAGCAGAGCAGAGCAGAGCAGAGCAGAGCAGAGCAGATATTTCTGTATTGAGGATCACAGCGACTATGGCGGTACTTTTCCATCATACCTGTAGTACTGTCAGCGATAACCCTGAACTTTTTTCTTTCAGCCAAAAGCAGAATTTTATTTTGCAGACAGGCGTTTTATTTTCAGTTTGGGCTGTCCCTGTTTTTCTGATGATTTCAGGGGCGCTGCTTTTAAAACCACATAAAGTCATTTCCGTTGAAATGTGTTTGACAAAATATGTAAAGCGGGCTATTCTGGCTTTATTTATTTTTGGTATCCCGTTTTCCTGTTTGGAAATATTAATGAACTCAAAAAGGCTCTCCTTGTCCATTTTCCCGCAGGCGGTTTTGAATGTTATAAACGGTGAAAGTTGGGATCATCTCTGGTATTTATATGCGCTGATTGGAATTTATCTTTTCCTTCCGGTTTTAAAAGCCTTTACGGATACATGTACCAGAAAAACTCTGAAATATATTTTGATTGTTTTATTTGTTATCAATTTATGCTTTCCCATGATAAATGATATTTTGGGCATTTCCATTGCCTTTGAAATTCCTGTCAAATCAACTTCGGTATTTTACTTCCTGCTAGGTAGATACCTGGACGAAAATATTCCTGCTTTCCTGCAAAATAAAAAAAGAAATCTTATGGCTGCTGTAGTAATTTTAGCAGCAGTATCTTTTATCTGTGGTTTTGCAGGTTTTTATTCATTCCTTTATCATATCAGAAGAAACAGCCCCATTATCGCATTGACAGCTGTTTTCATTTTCTCTGCTGTTAGAGGAGTCCATTTTCCAAAAATTCGGACGGAATTTCTCTGGAAAATAGACCGGCTTTGTTTTGGGGTGTACCTGGTTCATCCTGTCTTTATCCATTTCCTATATAAATTCTTAAAAATTACTCCCTTATCTTTTGGAAAGGTATGGGGCGTATTTCTAATTGTTTTTTGGATGTTCTTTATTCTTTGTTCGTTCATTGCTTCTTGGGTAATGAGCTTAATCCCCCCTTTGAAAAAATACATACTATGAGAAACCTGTACTCAAAACCGTTGAACGCTGTCTGCTTGGCCTTTTTCCCGTCATACTGCGTCGGTTTCCCTTGCAATCCGTCAGGATTGCCGCGGAAAATCTCATTGTCTGGAGGGAAAAATCCTCGCCCTTCCACCGTCCCATAGCTATGAATACAGGTTCTAAAAGTGAATCCCCGTTGGATTTTTCCAGCGGGGATTATTTTATAAGAAACCTGACAGAAAAATTAAGGAGCCCCCTATCCAATAGTTGTAATCCTTCCTTTGCTGTATAGGATAGTCTTTAGATAAAAAATCTGACTCCAATAGAATTTTTATGGCTAATTTGATACATATGTAATAGAAATACTTGTTTTTCAGTACTATAACTGGTATAATTATACTATAACTAAATTGATTTTCCATATTACGGCCAGTAAAATCAATGGGGAAAAGACTAAGGAAGTATATTTATAAGAGTATGGGGGAGTATGTACATGGAACAAAGAACAGATAACATTATTCAGACCGATGCATCCAAGAGGGGGCTGAGTATTACAGGAAAGTTGGTATTAGCCATTGTTGGAAGCGTTTTAATTGCTGTAACTATCCTGTTTGCTGTAGTATATTTCCAGATGTCAAACACGCTGCTGGATAAGAGCGAGGCCCTGCTGCAAACTACCACAGAACGGATGATTCAGGAAACAAAGGCTTGGATGAATAAAACTTTGACCATGCTGGAGACCCAGCGGGACACCATCGAATACGAAGATATGGATGATTCTGCTATGAAGGATTACATCAAACATACTGAAAACCAAAACGATGCCTATCCTGCCGGATTGTATGTAGGATTGACGGATGGCACACTGCACCATGCATCCTTTGTGGCTGGATCAGAATATGATCCCACTGTTAAGAAATGGTATCAGGACGGATTAAAGTCAGATGCGTTTATTTTAGGCGATACATATTTAGATGAAAACAGCCAATCCTATGTAGTAGGAGCTTCCGGGGTATTGAAGAATCGGAACGGGGAAATACGTGGCGTCGCGGCAGCGGATGTTTATTTGGATTCCATATCCCAAATTGTCAGCGGAGTTCAAATTGAAGACACAGGCGGTGTTTTTCTGGTGGACACCCGGACAGACACAATTATCGGTCATAAGGACAAAGCGATTACTGGACAAAGCCTAAGTGGAATAAAAGATGGTATGTATACTTATGCAAGCCAGCAGATAAGGGGAGGGAAAACGGGGTTATCCCTCTATGAAAATACATACATTCAGGTAGAGCGTATTCCAGACAGTGACTGGATGGTAGTGGCCTATGTGTCCCGTGCAGAGGTTTTGCAGGAACTTAGCCAACTAACTGCCAGTATGCTGGCAGTAGCAGTTTTGGCTATACTGGTGTTAATTCTTTTGGTAGTGATACAGGTTCGCCGTGTTATTGGCCGTCCGGTCAAGGAGCTAAGTCTGGTTGCCACCCGGATTGCCGAGGGAGAACTGGATCAAACGATTCACTATCGTTCCAAAGATGAACTTGGCGTATTGGCGCATGACTTTAATCAAGTTACGCTTAGGCTTCGTGAATATGTGATATATATTAAAGAAATTTCGGAAAAACTGCGGGAAATTGCAGAGGGAAATTTGGCATTTACACTGGAAAACGAATACACTGGCGAATTTGAGAAAATTAAAGAGGCTCTGGATGAAATATCCTATAAGTTAAACGGCACAATGGGGCAACTGCGTACAGCGTCCAGAGATGTGGCAGCAGGTGCACAGCAAGTCTCTAACAGTGCAATTACGTTGTCCCAAGGCTCTACAGAACAGGCGGCTGAGGTTGAGTCTTTGGCTGATCATATTAGTTCTGTATCTGATAGTGTACACAAAGTTGCCAAGGGCGCTCAGGAGGTCAGCCGCATTTCACGGGAGGTCAGAACCGGACTTCTTTCAAGCAATGAAAAGATGGAGAACATGACGGATGTAATTCAAAAAATCAGCAACAAATCCATTGAAATACACAAAATTGTTAAGGCCATTGAAGACATTGCTTTCCAGACCAATATTTTGGCTTTGAATGCAGCTGTGGAGGCAGCCAGGGCAGGAAGTGCTGGGAGGGGTTTCGCAGTCGTTGCAGATGAGGTTCGCGCCCTTGCTGGAAAATCCTCTGAAGCTGCTCAAGAAACTACAGTTTTATTGGGGCAGACAGTGGATTCTATGAATGAAGGGGTTCATGCAGCACAGGAGACGGCAAATTCTATACTAAATGTGGTTGCCCAAGCGGATGAGATGAACAGGCTGATTGATGGCATTGCGGAATATACAAAACAGCAGGATGCCAATGCAATAGAGATTACCCGTGGGATTGAACAGATTGCTACAGTGGTACAGACAAATGTAGCATCAGCGGAACAAGGTGCTGCTACCAGCGAGGAACTATCAGGTCAGGCCAATATGCTGCAGGATTTGGTTGCTAAGTTTCAGTTAAGAATCCAGTAAAGAAAGGACTACAGGAAAAGTAAATTTGCGGGTACAACCTAAGACGATCAGTACCTAAATCGGATTAAAAAGGTTTCGGGTCCAGGGGGCTTTCCTAAAAAGCCCCCTGGCCGCGCTCGCAAGCGCGAAACTCCCCAGCATACAAAAAATATAGAAAAAGCAATATCAAAAGAGAAATAAAAAGCCCGTTTGCGAAAGCAAAATTCCTTAGAGGGAAATGAGAGTGGTGATGGTTTCGGCTGTGGTATACCATCAACAGAAGCTGAGTGGGACTATGCAATTAAAAATATCCTTGATATAGGCTTCAAAGTATTCCGTCTGGATAGCTCCAACCTCAAGCTCTGGGACGACACGCCTATTGAAAACGGCGATTTGGACACCTCTTTGCCCGCATGGATGGGATCATTGACAACCTGAAACCGGGCCGCAGCGAGGATGATCTGGTCTATGAGATTCTGCTGAAAATGGGCTATCCCCTGACGGCGGACTTGGCCGCGATGGAGATAGATGGACTGACCGTCTACACCGTGGAACGGGGCAGTATGCTGATCTGCTTGCAGCCCGGCGTCACAGCGGAAATTGTGGAGAAGCTGGCGGAGCGGGAACCTCAGAAAATCGTGCTGGTAGAAAACGCCCTGGCGGATAATTCGGCTATGTCCAATGCCCACTATCTGTTGGAAAACCGGGGAATTGAGCTAAAAATTGTGTGAGGTACACAAAATGAAGAAATTCTTAAATTCTCCATGGACTATCGCCATTGGAGCGGTAGCATTCAGCTTTTTACTGTCTGTTGGATACGATTTATTCAAAGGAAAGAAATTTTTTACTACCATAAACAGCATTTTTGCTTGGATAGGCGCTAAAGCTTCGTTTCTTCTCAACTTTGAAATAAAAATATGGTGGATATTGGTTGTTATAGTTGCATTACTTATACTGCTTCTTGTCCTTGCAGGCAGAAGTGATGCTAGTTTGAAGAATAACCCTGATGTTCCTGAGTTTTCTAAAACAGCATGGTCACCACTTCATCTATCGGAAATCGACTTCTCTGACGAACTGAACAGCTACAAGTGGCCCAAAGCGGGGCTTGCTTGGGGCGATACATTTATTGGCAGTGCTGTGAGCCCCACTCCGGCGGAACCTATCCCTTCCAGCCTGCTGGACATTGTGGAGCGCGAGCGGGTCGGGGATCGCTACTATCTTACATCAAACGCCGCAGAAGGAATCCTCCGCCGAGTTGACAATCAAGGCCGGAAACTCTTTCCTCTCAGTGGCGTCCAGACCGTGAGGATGCCAGAGGGGCTTTCCTTGACTGGATGTTTGAACTGCTCTTGACGATTCGCTTTGAAACTGGCCTCCCAACCTCCTTCGAGCGAAACAGGATCGTATTCGGCGCTCCCGGTACTGGCAAGAGCCACCGACTGAACGAGGACAAAGATTCCCTGCTGGCTGATGCCAGTGGTTCCTATGAACGTGTCACCTTCCACCCGGAGTATACCTATTCGCAGTTTGTCGGCAGTTACAAGCCCGTGTACATTCCCACTTGTAAGTAGTTCCGCCCTAACCGTGACATATCTTTTA
>CAJUSD010000070.1 GCA_910589145.1 uncultured Oscillospiraceae bacterium | reverse complement strand
CAGAGTTCTCCCTTTGAGTCATCCTTTTTTGCACTTACATTGTATATTCACCTCAATAGAAAGGATATAGCGCCATGGAAGTAACAAAGTTACGTACCAACCACATAATCAACCCTATCGGCTATTCCCTAGATGGACTCAGTTTGTCTTGGGTGACAAAAAACAGTACAGGCAAGATGCAGAAAGCAGCACAGGTGCAGGTATCTTTGGAGGAAACCTTTGACCATATTCTTTATGACAGCGGAAAGGTTGCTGCTTCAAACAGCATTGATTTCCCATTAAGCCTTGCATTGTCTCCGCGAACCCGTTATTGGTGGCGGGTACAGGTATGGGCAGATAATGGGGATACAGCCCAAAGTGAAGCTGCATACTTTGAGACTGGCAAACTGGGGGAAACATGGAAAGGGATGTGGATAGCCCCCAGCATGGCCTGTACAAGCCATCCTTATATGAGGAAGGGCTTTGTACTGCCTTCAGAAAAACGGATACGTCAGGCACGGGCATATGTTTGCGGGGTGGGCCTGTATGAATTTTATCTAAATGGTGAAAAAGTAGGAAATGAATTCCTAACGCCTTATTATAACGACTACGATTTCTGGCTGCAATACCAAACCTACGACATTACCCCTTATTTGCGGGAGGGCGAAAACACAGCAGGGGCAATGCTCGGAAAAGGCTGGTATATGGGACGGTTTGGCTTCAGCCCGGAAAATGCGCCCTTTGGAGATCAATTTGCTTTGTTGTGTGAAATTGTAATGGAAACCGAAGATGATGAAACCATAGTCATCCCCACTGATTTAAGCTGGGAATGTGCCTTAGGGCCAGTGGTTTCCAGTGGAATATACGATGGGGAAGTCTATGACAGCCGTCTGGAAATAGAGGGCTGGTCTAATGGGGCAAAAAATGGGATCTGGAGCAGTGTACAGCCTTGCAGCCTGCGTTATGACAAACTGTCGGAAAGATGGAGCATTCCTGTTTCCAAGCAGGAGAAAATTAAGCCTGTGGAAGTAATTCACACTCCAGCAGGAGAAACTGTTTTGGACTTTGGTCAAAATCTGACTGGTTGGATGGAAGCAGATGTAGATTTACCGAAAGGGGAAAGCCTTACCCTTCAATGTGGGGAAATTCTCCAGAAGGGGAATTTTTACCGTGGCAACCTTCGCAGTGCACAAGAGGAATATACTTATATCTCAAACGGAGAAAAAGCCCATATTCGTCCGCACTTTACCTTTTATGGGTTCCGGTATCTCAATGTTAAAATACAGGGAGAGGTCAACTTGGAGGATTTTACTGCATGGGTTCTCCATTCAGACCTGCCGCGTACCGGGGAAATTTTGACTGCAAACCCCAAAATCAACCAGTTATTTCATAATGCCCTGTGGGGGCAAAAGGGAAACTTTCTGGATGTCCCTACTGACTGCCCTCAGAGGGATGAGCGGATGGGCTGGACAGGGGATGCACAGATCTTCTGTGGAACGGCCTGCTATAATATGTATACCCCTGCCTTTTTCTCTAAATATCTGCATGATATGTTGTTTGAGCAAAGGTATTTCGGCGGTGCAGTCCCCCATGTAGTACCGCAAATGATGCGCAATCAAAAGAGTATTATGCTGGGAAAAGATGCTTCCTGTGTGGCTTCTTGTGCTTGGGGAGATGCGGCGGCAGTTATTCCCTGGACGATATATCTGCATTATGGGAATAAAAAAGCACTGTGCCGCCAGTTCCAGAATATGTGCGGATGGGTAGATTATATCAAAAACCAGGATGAAAAGGATGGCGGAACACGGCTTTGGCGTACTGGCTTCCATTTTGCAGACTGGCTGGCACTTGATAACCCTGACAAATCCAGCCGGTTTGGCGGAACAGATAATGCTTATATTGCATCAGCATATTATATGTATTCCGCGGAACTAACTGCAAAGGCCGCCCAGGTTTTGGGGGAGAAGGCGTTATATAAAAAGTACCATGCCTTAGCAGAAGAGGTAAAAACCGCCATACAAAAGGAATATTTTACTGCATCAGGCAGAATTGCCATCCAGACCCAAACCGCTATGGTTGTAGCGCTGTTTATGGGGATTGTACCAAAAGAGCACCGTTTAAAAATTGTTAAGGCCCTGCGCGAAAAGCTGGAAGCAAATAACCTGCATCTGGACACTGGTTTTGTGGGAACACCATATTTGTGCCGTGCGCTTTCCGATAACGGGGCTAATGATTATGCCTATACTTTGCTGCTTAATGAGGATTACCCAAGTTGGCTTTATGAGGTAAATATGGGCGCTACTACTGTTTGGGAAAGATGGAATTCTGTGCTTCCCGATGGCAGTATCAGCGACACGGGAATGAACAGCCTGAACCATTATGCTTATGGTTCTATCGTAGAATGGATGTATCGGAATATGTGCGGCCTGCGTCCGTGCGAGGATGGGCCTGGCTTTTCTAAAACCGTTATTATGCCCCAGCCAGATATTAGAATTCCTTGGACGAAATGCCGGTATGACAGTGCATCAGGGGAGTATCAGATAAATTGGGAGTATCAGGAGGACGGCTGGAATCTTGAAATAGAGGTTCCCTTTAATGCTTCTGCCCTGGTAGTTCTGCCTTGGGACGGAAAATATAATATTAATGGAAAAGCAGGAGAAAGACGCATATTTAACATACCTGCTGGACATTATAGCATTTTACTTGCACCAAATGAAAATAACTGCTGAGTAATACAGGCAAAAGACTGAAATAGGGTTGATTTTTCAAAACAGAGGTTTTATAATAAGAACATAGAAAAACGTACTGAGGAGGTGAAATAAATGGGAATGGCTATTGGAAGTATAGGTATGGGTTACCGGACATCCAGCTGGGGGAATATGCAAAATGCAAACCAGACACGTTCCAATCTTCCAAAAGGATGGGAAGTAGGCTCAACACCTGAATCCTTGAAAAAAGATGGGGAGACATTGGCTGCAACTGCCAAAGAAGATCAGTCCCCATCCAGTGCCGTTCAGCGTAAAAGTGATTCAGGGGAATGCCAGACCTGTAAAAACCGTAAATATCAAGACGGTTCCGACGATCCTGGAGTGTCCTACAAAAATCCAACAGCAATTGATGCAGATATGGCAAACGCCGCAGTTCGGAGCCATGAAAGGGAGCATGTTGGAAGGGAGCAAATTCAGGCGGAGCAGGAAGGCCGGGAAGTTGTTTTCCAAACAGTAACAATTCATAATGCTATTTGCCCAGAATGCGGGAGGATTTATGTATCTGGAGGAACCACCCGCACAGTGACAAAGGACCAAGCAGAACAGATTGCGGCCCGATATCAAGTTGGTACACCGGAAGCGGATAAAAGCGGAAAAACATTAGCTGTAGCTTAAAACAATATTTAATCATTAAAAACCGCCGGACTTTTTGTCCGGCGGTTTTCTGTATCCATTTCATATTAAATTTGAGAAACAAAGCGGAGAAACTGGTTTAAACCGTCACATGTTGCCTTAAAAACGCCGCATTGTTCTAGTATCTGCATATAAACAAGACCAATTTCCTGGCGGAGAATTTGATTTGAAGATTTCTTTAATTCAGATGGGGAATACTTTTGACAGATATCCTCTATCCAGATTTTATGTACTGCTAGGGGGCTGTCAGTTGGGACTATTCCACCTGTAGACAAAATTTTCTCCAAATCTTCTAAATCCTTTTTCAGCCGAGCTGGAAGAACAGCTAAACCCATTACCTCAATCAGACCAATATTTTCCTTTTTAATGTGATGGTGTTCCTGGTGAGGATGGAATATCCCCAAAGGATATTGTTCCGTGGTACGGTTATTTCGGAAGACCAAATCCAGTTCAAATTCTTTGGTTCCATCCTTTGTCATTCTTGCAATAGGAGTAATGGTATTATGAGGGGTGTTATCTGTAAAGGCAAATATATCTGCCTCTGGGTCAGAGTAATTTCTCCATATATCCAAGATGTGAGAGGCAGCCTCTATTAATTCAATTTTATCTGTAGAATGCAAACGTAATACAGACATAGGCCATTTTACAATTCCAGCCTTCAGCTTTTCAAATCCCTTAATTGAGACGGGATGAAGAATAGGTGCCTTTTCCATTGCAAAGGTATAGCATCCTCCCTGAAAATGATCGTGGGTAAGAATGGAACCTCCTACAATTGGCAGATCTGCATTTGAACCTATGAAATAATGAGGGAACTGCTCAACAAAATCCAGGAGTCTGTGGAAGGACTGGCGACATACTTTCATAGGGGAATGTTTTTCATTCAGGACGATGCAGTGTTCATTATAATATACGTAAGGAGAATATTGCATAAACCAGTGCTCGCCGCCCAATGTTAGAGGGATTAAGCGTAAATTTTGACGGGCGGGGTGATCCAACCGACCAGCGAACCCTTCATTTTCCCGGCAAAGCATACATTTAGGATAAGAAGATTGTGTTTGGGTTAAGGCGGCAGCAATTGCTTTAGGGTCTTTCTCTGGCTTAGACAGATTAATAGTAATATCAAGGGGACCATAGGATGTATTTGTAATCCATTTTACATCTTTAACAATACGGTCGCGGCGAATATAGTTAACATCTCCGTTAAATTGGTAATACCAAGATGTAGCCAATTGAGGAGACTTTTTAAATTTTTCTTGAAAGGCTGCTATTACTTCTGATGGACGGGGAGTCAGCAAACCCATAATTTGGGTGTCAAATAGGTCACATCCTGTAATACTGTCGGTTTTTGTTAATCCCCTGCTGACAGCATAAGATGTAAGTTTTTCTAAAATTTTGTTTAACTCTGGCAGAGGTGAAGGTGTATTGTTTGGTGGAAGGTATTCATCTAAATGAAGTATGGATAAGAGTTGGTTGACAATATATGTACTGTCTTCCGATTTTATTAAATTTCGAGATATGCCATATTCTACAAGTTGGGATATATTCTGACTAATGCTGCAAGTACTATCCATATATGTTACCTCCTTTGATTTTATCAGCTTCTAAATATAAGTGTAAAGGATAATAACAATAATTTCCATTCTTTCATAGTCCTAATGTATGTATTATTGTCTCGGAGTTCTGCATTTGTTTGATAGAAGCTTTGGATAAGTATACAGTTATTTATAGATTCAACCTTCTAAGAAAAGAGAAGGAGTGGAAGGAAGCAGAAACGTCCATATAAGGGATGTGCAGCCAGGGCGAGCGGCCCAAGCTTCAAACTACAGCCC
>CAJUSD010000069.1 GCA_910589145.1 uncultured Oscillospiraceae bacterium | reverse complement strand
CGGCTCCCGGAACGGCGATAACATCCAGGGCGAGGGCTGGTGTCCCTCCACCATCTAGGGCATCCTGCAAAACCGGGCGTATATCGGGGAGATGATCTGCAGGAAGTCCGAAACGGCGCTCTACAAGGAGGGTTCGGTAATGAGAATCTTTTGGCTGGAATTGAAGCGGGTCTTGAAGTCAAGGCCCGCCTGGATTTTGATGGTTTTGGCTCTGCTGTTGTCTATCCTGCTTGCTTATCTTCCCACCACCTACTGCTACAGCAGTTACACGGACGAGGCCGGGAACAAGGTCAACCTGACCGGGCTGGCCTCCATCGCATATGAGAAGGTACGGCAGGCTGGGGCCGCCGGCATTGTCACCCCAGAGCGGGTGCGGGAGGCCGTAGAGATCTATCAGCCATGCCTTACATCCTATGCTGTGCAGCATCCTCCCCGCCAGCGGCACCAGTATCCTCTACACCATCACCGACTTCCAATTTCTGAGCCTGGGAGGTCTGGCAGTATGGATACCCTATGCCATGATCGGGGCCTGTATTATTGAGATCCCGCTGTTTGTGTTCCTGGCGGTGCGCTCCTATTGTGGGCATACCGTAAACTGAACTGTTTTCTATTGGAAAGACCCAGCGCTCGGGCAGATACCCCATCATCCAATTTCTAACAAGAGATTGAAATGTCCGCCCATTGTAATAATTCAGTCGATTTTTATGTCGAATTTTTTGGGGTGCTTGGACATTTCTGTGGCATTTGAGTAATACAATACTCCTGTAAGCAGTCCATAAAGGAAGGAACACACAGAAATTCAGACTGCGAAATCATTTCATGACACTCAGAAAGCAGTTCAATACAAAGGCATTGAAACAAAGTTCATAGAATAGAGCGTGAACAGCCGCGCTGCCTTAATTTAACCCAGAAAACGGCTAGGCCGACATTAGGATTCCTTCTGCGCATATCAGTGATAAGCTAGTTTCCTGCGGTGTGTGCTGGTTAGGATGGTGGTGAGGTCTGCGGGAACGGTTGCAGAGGGACTCCATAGAGACGTCGAAGCGTCTCTTCCATCGGTAAATGTACTGTCGGTTCTGTATCATCTTTATACGAAAAGCGAGAAGAACTTCGAGCAGAAGTTTTACGACTATATCCGAAAAGATCGGACAAATTTCTGCAATCCATAGATTTTCGACGATTTTCATGCAGTTTATGTTGCAGGCATTGAGAAGTATTTCCTTAGAACCTGTATTCATAACCGAGGGATGCCGGATGGATGAGGATTTTTCCCGTCAGACAAGGAGATTTTCCGCAGCCATACTGACGTATGGCAAGGGAAACCGACGCAGTATGGCGGGAAAAAGACCAGCCGGACGGCGTGCAGCGGTTGTGAATACAGGTTCTTAGATAGAATAGAACAAAGTAAGCAGTTATGTTTTACTCCTTCTATATCTGGACACCTAACTACTATTGGAGCATCAAAGAAATTATAAATTTTATATTTTCCAGTCATGGAATCTTTTATTACACAAATAACCAGTTTCAAATTATTAATATTGAAATATCCAAATGGGGATCCAGTATCAGATAAGGGTACCAACTGCCCATCCTCTACGGCAGCAACCAGAAGATCAAGATTTTAGTGCTATAAACAAAGAAACATATTTTTTACAATGTTTTAAGATACTCCATAAAGTTTCGTTTATTCTCCAATGCCGTTGTTGTTGGCCTGCCTAAATCTTCTCTTGCACCAATCGTACACTTTACCTCAATCAATGACAGTTCATTTCTACTCTTTACTGCTCCAAGTTCCATATCTAGCTGTGTAAAGGAATCCACACTTACCACATATGGATAACCACAGGCTTTTGCTATTCCTGCTAAATCAATATTTCCAGCAACTGTGGGCATCCCTCCTACGGTTTCATGAGAATTGTTATTGACAACTACATGAATAAAATTTCTTGGTCTATTTGCGCCGATAACTGCCATTGCCCCCATGTGCATAAGAACTGCCCCATCCCCATCCACACACCATATCCTTGCATTCGGTTTATTGAAAGCAATCCCCAAAGCAATGGAAGAACTATGTCCCATCGAACCTACTGTAAGAAAATCACATCTGTGGCTCTGTCCATTTGCAGTACGGGTTTCAAACAGTTCCCGGCTGGCCTTGCCAGTAGTCGATACAATCGGATCGCTGCCTGATACTTTTATAATATGTTGAATCACTTCTTCCCTTAACATTGTATAGTTATTTTTATACTCAATCTGCTGACCGTAAGAAACAGCGCCCTTACGAATAACAAAGGCCACGCTTTTTCCAAAATCCAAAATCCTCTTGAATTCCTCCATTGCAGCCCTAACTTCTTCATCTGTTGTTTCTTTTCCAATAATAAAGGAACAGATATCCATGTCCTCAAGAAGTTTAATCGTAACTTCTCCCTGGTAAATATGCTGCGGCTCATCATGAAGCCCTGGCTCGCCGCGCCAGCCTATGATAAATACTACTGGAATTGCATACACCTTATTATTTAGAAGGGAAGCAACAGGATTGATGATATTTCCTTCACCGCTGTTCTGCATATAAACTACAGGAACCTTCCCAGTAGCAAGATAATATCCCGCCGCCAAAGCTGTACAATTGCCCTCATTTGCTGCAATGATATGATGCTTTGGGTCAATTCCATAGGCATCCATCAGATAGCTGCATAAGGCTTTAAGCTGTGAATCTGGAATACCTGTATAAAATGCAGACCCTATTATTTCTACAAGGCTTTCTGCCCTCAACTCAGTACCCTCCCTGTTAAATCTCATCAATTAATGTTATAATCTGCTTAATTGGCATCAGTCTGTCATCAACTTCCTTAGCCCTGTGATACCGCAGAATATCTTCTGCCGTCTGCTGCATCGCTGGAAATGCAGCTCTTGTCAACTGGTTTGCATAGATAACAATATTCACCCCATGATCTGAAAGCTCTTTTTCGGTAATCACGTTAAATGAACTGGGTACAACAACAAGCGGGGTAGCCTTATCCTCTGCTCTGAACTTATCGCAAAACTCAAGAATCTCCGCAGGGTCTTTTTTTCGGCTATGGATCATAATCCCGTCAGCCCCAGCAGACACAAAAGCTCTTGCCCTTTCCAGGGCATCCCCCATGCCTTTGTCCAAGATTAGGCTTTCAAGTCTGGCGATGATCATAAAATCATCTGTAAGCTGTGCGTTTTTACCAGCAGCAATCTTTTCACTGAATTCCTCAATCGTTGCCTGGGTCTGTTCAACCTCTGTGCCAAACAGAGAATTCTTTTTCAGCCCTTTTTTATCTTCAATAATGACAGCAGAAACACCCATCCGTTCCAAGGAACGGACTGTATACACAAAATGTTCTGTCAAACCGCCAGTGTCCCCATCAAAAATAATAGGTTTCGTAGTTACCTCTGTAATATCTTCTATAGTACGAAACCGGGAAGTCATATCAACCAGCTCAATATCCGGTTTTCCCTTTGCAGTGCTATCACAAAGGGAACTGATCCACATCGCGTCGAACTGATCCAGCCTCCCGTTATGCTCAACAACTGTTTTTTCAACAATCAACCCGGTCAGCCCTGAATGCGCTTCCATAACCTTAACAATAGGAGTCATTTCTATCAGTTGGCGGAGCCGCTTCCTTCTGTATTCCGGCATAGCAAGTTTTTCCCTGCACTGGAGATCAATTTTTTTAACTTTTTCATTATATGTATATGGTACATCTACAATTTCCCCTCCGTACACGGAAAGCAGTTCAACCACATGAGCCCTGATAGCGCTTATTGGGCCTTTCTTCCAATTATCACCATGTAGGACATACTTTGGCCGAATCAGGGTGATTACGTCATCATAAAACATATCCTCCTGAATAACAACCTCGTCCACTCCTGGAATACTTCTATATAGTTTTATTCTTTCATTCTGTGAAATGGTAGGAATTATTTTATTGTACCTTATAATCGCTCTGTCTGACAGACAGCCCACTATAACCCTTCCCCTTTTTCGGGCTTCCTCTATAATATTTAAATGTCCCTCATGAACAATATCTGTACAAAAGCAAGTGTAAACCGTTGTCATTTTGTTCTCCTTAATCATTATATCTCACTGGGATTTGTACCCCTGTATTTTCAAGAGCCTTCTTAAATACTTTAAAAAACTCTCTTATGTCACCTTCATCAATCGCTCCAAGGGCACAAAGCCGGAAGGTATTTGTTTTTGAAATTTTCCCTGGATAAATAGTAAACCCCCGTTCATAACAGTAATTATGAACAACTTCAAAATCCCAATTCGGATCGTCAGGATAGATTGCGGAAGAAACAAGCCCCGCTCTCCATTCCGGTTTAATCACCTGCCTGAATCCAAGCTCGTCCAGGCCTCTGTTGATTGCATGAAATACACGTGTGTGACGTGCCCACTTCGCCTTTTCCCCTTCTGCCCAATATTCCCTCAATGCCTGAATTGCTGCATAGATAGTCTGCACTGGGGGAGTGAAGTGCATTTCCCCTGTCTTTTCAAAAAAGTCGTATTGTAAAAAAAGGTTGCAGTAATAGCTGCGCTTAGGGTAATCTGCACTCTTTTTTATCATTTTCCTATTACCAACTATAAAACTCAATCCTGTAAACGCCATCAATCCCTTTTGCGCACTTGCCATACAAAAGTCAATGTTGTCATCTTCTATATTTATGGGCCTCATTGCATAAGTTGATGTAGTATCAACGGCGAAAGCCGCCCCAAACTTATGGGCTAAGGCGCCGATTTCTTTGATTGGATTCAAAATACCTGTTCCGGTTTCATTGTGGGTTGCATAGACAAGGCCAATATCAGGATTATTTCTAAAAGCGTCCTCTATAACAGCTAGATCAGGTATCTGATCAACAGGAAAGCGAAGATCAATATAAGGCAGTCCATAGTATTGGCATACTTCAACAGCACGGGTTGAGTACGCACCATTATTGATTACCAGTACCTTCTTGTTTTCTGGAAGCAAAGAATTGAGACAAACATCAATATTTATCGTCCCAGAACCGCAGAACAATACACTTGTATATTTCTCTAAATCACCGTGGACAATTCTAACAAGGTCTTCCCGAAGCCCTTTCATTAGACCTGCAAATTCTTTCTCTCGCGGACAGATATCTGGAACCACCTGGGCGAATTTGACGGAATCTGTTGTAGTGGACGGGCCTGGATTTAACAGTATATTTCTTTTTATCGTTTCCATATTATTTCCTCAATTTTTTAATTTACTTTCTATGGACATGGATAAATTCTAAGCTATAAATATTTATTCTAAAAGGGAGGTTTATACATCATAACTTTTATCAACAGATTTCAGCTCCCTGAAAGTATCGATTTCAATAATATCTTCATCAAAACACTCCCGGACTTCAACCGTATAGTGAGCCTTAGCATAGACCAGCGGCACCTGTTCCCAGTATCTTTCCTTTCCGCCAGGCGAACTGTAAACATCTGCAATGTCCTGTGAAAGTCTTTG
>CAJUSD010000068.1 GCA_910589145.1 uncultured Oscillospiraceae bacterium | reverse complement strand
GAGGATCCGAAAAACTATACAAATCCGAGGAGGGCATTTATGAATCAGCCAAGAGAAGGCAATTATGATTTATTGAGGATTGTCAGTGCAATAGCAGTAATCGTCATTCATGTAAGCTCAGTTTATGCAGGAGCTATTACAGATAGCGAAGTTTTTGGGGATTATTATTTAAGTCATCTTTTAACAACATGTACCTATAATGTTTTATCGCGTTTTGCTGTCCCGTGTTTTATTATGCTGTCCGGGGCGTTTATCCTCGCCGATGAGAGAAATGCAGATTTTCGATTCTTTTATCAGAAAACTTTCCGAAATGTGGGAATCCCTACCCTGATTTTCAGTTTTTTGTATTTTATTTATTTTACTCTGATAAAAATAATGAAAATGGTTATAAAAGGTTCAGATATAAATGAAGTATTATGGCCGCTTAAAAGCTGGATAAAAGGCGAGCCTTGTTACCATATGTGGTACTTATACATGATGATAGGCGTTTATCTGCTGGTTCCCGTAATCCTTGCACTGAAAAAACAGATTGGAGAGCAGCGCTTTGAAAAAGCTGCATGGATTTTTCTTGCTCTTGCCAGCATAGGTTATTGGACAAGCGATCATTTGTTAAAATGGGATATTGGCTTTTCTTTTTACTTTTGCGGATATCTTATGATTGGATATGTTTTAAGAAAAAAAGCCGCCTCCAAAAAGAATAACTTCAGGGCAATATCTCTAATTGCCGCTGGTTTTTTCACTGAAATCGGTATAATCTGTCCACGCTATCTGCAAGCGTTAAGCCGCATTTCTGACGAAGAACTGAAGTACTCAATTATCGGGCCTTTAGCCCCTCAAATTGCAGCTGCATCCGTTCTCATTTTCGCAGGTTTTTCCCGGTTATCTGTCCGCAGGGATTTAGGCCGTTTATCCTCCTGCATGTTCCTTGTCTATCTATTCCATGCGGGAATTTGGGATATTTTAAAAAAGGCTGTCTTGAAACAAATCGCTTTATCTTCAGATAATAGGATTGTTATTCCGTCCTTTATTATCATTATCTTTTTCCTTTCCCTTCTTGCATCTGTTATTTATCAGGCTGTTTGGAATTGGATAGATCGTAAGTGGCTTGTTTCAGATAAGTTATGTTTGTGTTGGAATTCCTTTTTGTCTAAAATAATGTGAGGTTAATGATATAAATATACAAATTGCTTTAGGCTGTACTCATCTTAGATTGTGCCTGCAAATTTGCTTTTAATTTTTTTAAAAAAAGGGTTGACATTTCCAATAGAACCCGTTATAATAAATACCGTCGTCAAGAGGAACTCCCTTCCAATTGTCCTTTTGGCGATCAACATGCGCTCGTGGCTCAGCTGGATAGAGTGTCTGACTACGAATCAGAAGGTCGGGGGTTCGAGTCCCTCCGGGCGCGTGCTAAAAAAGGAACGAAGCGGTTGACGTTTCGTTCCTTTTATTTTTATAATGTCTAAGACAAAATTTTTCTCTGGGGTTTCGTCTTGTTTTTATTGACAGGGCGAAAAAATCACGTTATTATTGAAAAAGTAAAAATGCCTAAAAGACCTTTAAAAAATTTTTCCCTTATGCAATAAAAAAGGAAAAAGTCAACACTTCATAACAGGAGCTATAAAAAATTAATCGGTTTT
Source organism: uncultured Oscillospiraceae bacterium (assembly GCA_910589145.1). Taxonomy (GTDB): domain Bacteria; phylum Bacillota; class Clostridia; order Oscillospirales; family Ruminococcaceae; genus UBA1405. The sequence goes on along the minus strand of CAJUSD010000068.1, from coordinate 4,419 downwards.
TGTCAATCACGGGCAGGTTTGATGACGATGGTAAACGCCGGACAGGAAGGCGGGAGAATTTGGAAACAATAATAAAAGTAGAAAATTTACGTAAAGTCTATAAACTTGGCACAGAAAAAGTTATCGCCTTAGGAAGTATTAACCTGGAAATCCATAAGGGGGAAATTTGCTGTATCCTAGGAACGTCCGGTTCCGGGAAATCCACTTTATTGAATATGCTTGCAGGTTTGGAAAAACCCACAAAAGGCCATATTTACATAGGAAAGCACGATATTCCCAAGCTAAATGAAAAGCAGTTGGCAAAGCTTCGGCAGAAACAAATTGGGTTTGTGTTTCAGTCCTATAACCTGCTTCCAGCACTGACCGCTCAGGAAAATGTCGGTTTACCCCTAATGTTCCGCGGCGTTTCCAAGGTAAAACGGAATAAAGCTGCAAAGGAAATGCTGGTTCATGTGGGATTGGGAAAACGGCTTAAACACAAACCTACCCAAATGTCAGGCGGCCAGCAGCAGAGGGTTGGCATAGCAAGAGCCTTTGTCTGTAAGCCTCAAATTGTTTTTGCTGATGAACCTACCGGCAACCTTGATACCAAAACGACTAAAGAAGTCATGGATATTATGGTTGGGATCTGCCGGCAGTATCAAATGACCTTGGTTCTTGTCACCCATGACCCCAGTATCGCCCAGTATGCTGATCGGATCGTCACATTAATTGACGGCGCCATTGTCAGCGATGTGGAAAACCAGTCCATAGCCGAACCGGTTTATCAGGATAACGGAAAAGCAAAAGGCAAGGAGGATTCTCCTGCATCTGAAAACAACGGGCCGGAAGATAGGCAGCTTTCAGATGCTTCCAATCAGCAGGAGGCTGGAAGCCAAAACCCGGATAAGGATTTTAACGGAGGGATAGAAGGATGAGAATGAAAACAAAACGAATTTTAAAACGCGCTGTGCCTATTGTGATGGCAGTAATTATGATATTGGGTGTGATTGGGTCTGCATTGTCAAGCATAGTGACTGTCCAGGCGCTTCCTCATGGAGACGAATACCGTGCAATACAGAAATATAAGGATATAAAGGTTTCTGCATCTATTGGTGTTGTTACTGGACAAGAAGCAGATGGTGTAGTTGTATTTGAAAATAATGGTGATAGCAGCGTAGAAATTGAAAGTTTTTCAGTTGATGATGAAAATGTACCATTTGAGATTATTCCAGATGAACAGAGTTTTACGTTACCTGCAAAAGGAACGTATAATCTAAATGTAAAAGTTGAAGCAAATGCTGCTCCAGAGGGTACATATAGCGAAATTAAAGTACACTTTTTATGTGATGGCTATGATCCTCAAAATCCAACTGATGAGGAAATTTCCAGTGTTCCTTCTAAAGTATTAAGAAATGCTGTCAAAATTTCGGAAAAAGGAGATAAACCAATAAAAACTGCTTCAAGAGTTCTTGTCGCCTCTGATGATAGTGATACAGGATATACTGAAATTGAGGGTTCCATAGCAAAACCAAGAATGGATATTAAGATCGCATCTTCCACCCCAACCACTTGTAAGGAAGGAGATACGATTGATGTAATTATTCTGTTGACCTATTATAAAGACAGGGTTTCTCTCCAAGGCAGTACTATTACGGTTTCAGGGGATAATTTCAGCGTTATCAATGGTATGGTGTCGAGAAACCTTCAATATGAATCTTACAAATATTCTGGTAAGGAAAGTTATACAAAAGCAGTAAGATACCAGCTTCAAACAAAGAAAGACCTTGTTTCTGGCTATTACCCTGTCAATATTAAAATTGAGTATTTTGATGATGAGGAAACTAAAAACTTCACAGCAGAAAACAGTTTCAACGTTTACATAGAAGGAAGCAAAAAAGATGAAAAGGATGAGGATGATAAAAAGACAGATATCGCCAAACCTTATTTAATTGTAGAACAGTATGAGTACAAGTCGGAAACCGGCAATGATTATATTATGGCAGGGGAGACCTTTTCCCTGAAACTGTCCATCAAAAACACAAGCAATATCCTCCCGGTTGAAAATATCCTGGTGACGCTTACTGAGCCGGAACAGTTTACCCTGACCAGTTCCTCCAATACCATTTATATGGATCGATTAGGGGCGGGAGGCTCTATTGAAAAGGAAATCAATGTCCGGGCCAAATCCAATGCCCCTGCTGGTTCCCATGCCATAAAGCTTGACTTTACCTACCAGTACATTGATGATGAGGTGCGCAAAGACGGGACTTCTACGGAAAATATTGCAATCCCGATTATCCAGCGCGACCGCTTTGAAGTGGGTGAAATTGAACCCCCTATGATGATGTATGTAGGTGAGGAAAGCGGCATAGAACTGACCTTTGTCAACAAGGGGACTACAGAGGTTCGCAATATTACCGCAGTCATTAACGGCAATATCCAAAATCCCGGACAAAGCCAATACGTCGGCAACCTTCCCGCAGGGGAGGAAAGTTCCGTAAACTTCGCTTTTAGTGCATTAGAGCCGGGAACAGTAAAAGCATCTGTCACCCTTTCCTATGAGGATTCCAATGATATCCAGAGGGAAGTTGTAAAGGAATTTACAGTGGAAGCCCAGGAAATGCCCAAGTTTGACGATATGGGTATGGGCGGTATGGATCCTGGCATGATGGAGACGATGGAACAGGAATCCCATATGCCTGTATGGGGATGGATTGCGATAGTTGTCGGCGGGGCTGCAGTGGTCGTTGTTATAATTATTATCATCCGCAAAAAACGCAAGGCCAAAAAAGCCCAGGAGGATGACGATGAAGATATCTGATCAGATTATTATGTGCCTCCAAAACCTGTTCCGTCGGAAGGTGCGGACTGCATTGACAGTTTTTGGGGTCATTATAGGCACCTGCGCCATTGTGGTAATGGTTTCGCTGGGCGTGGGGATGCAGGCAAGCCAAGACGCAATGCTGGCGGAAATGGGCGACCTGACTATGATCGAAATCAATAATTACAGCGGGCGGGATGAAAATGGGGAAAAACTGATCCTCAACGACGAGGTTCTCCATAAGATCCAGCAGATGAACCATGTAGATGTTGTCACCCCTTTTTACCAACCCCAAAACGCCTGGGGTGCGTTTGCGCTGTACGGTGGCAACAGCAAGCGGTATAAAGCCGAGCTGTATAATATTTACGGGGTGTATCCCGAAGCTCTGGAAAAGATGGGCTTCAAACTCGAAAAGGGGGAATACTTCAGCAATACCCAAGGGGATACCATTGAAATCCTTGTAGGAGGCTATTTCCCCTATGATTTTGAGGATACCCGCAAAAAGCGCAATAATACAGTACGGTACTGGGAAACCAAAGCGGATGGTTCAATGCCTGATCCTTTTATCGACATCATGAACGAAAAGAAACTTGTACTCCAAATTAAGGAATCCGGCAAAGAAAACGGCAAAACCATTGACCTAAAAGCTAAAGGGGTTGGCGTCCTGCAATATGACGGGAAAAGTTACGAAACCAGGTATGGTATCTTTATCAGTACAACCCAGTTAAAAAAGCTGGAAGAAAAATACAATAAATTAAACAACATTAAGGTTTCCGAAGACGATAAAAACAACTATACTACCGCCAAAGTTAAAGTTACTGACATGAAGTATGTGGAAGAAGTCCAGGCCGCCATTGATGAGATGGGCTTTGACACCTACAGTATGGAAGACATCCGCAAACCCATGCAGGAACAGGCCCGCAAGCAACAGATGACATTAGGTGGATTGGGAGCAATCTCCCTGTTTGTTGCTGCCCTGAGCATTACCAACACGATGGTCATGTCTATCTACGAACGTACAAGGGAAATCGGCGTTATGAAGGTGCTGGGGTGCATGGTGGGCAACATCCGCAGCGTGTTCCTGATGGAAGCTGGCACCATTGGATTTATGGGTGGCGTAATTGGGATTGCCCTCAGCTATATTATCAGCTATATTATCAACATTGTAGGAAATGGGTTGACAGGGGGATTTTCCGGCGGAATGATGGGCGGCGGCTACTATATGGGAATGGGCGGCGGAGGTGCAGCGCAGACTTCTATTATCCCTTGGTGGCTGGCGCTGGGGGCGCTGGTCTTTGCCACGCTTATTGGCTTGATCTCTGGGTACTCTCCTGCGAACCGCGCCGTTAAAATCAGTGCTTTGGAGGCCATTAAAAATGAGTAACAACGTTGCCCTGTCCCAATGCAGAAAACCCCCGACGCGAGCACAAAGCCGAGACGGTTACAAACCAAACCCGTATCAAAAGCTTTGGCCGCTTTCTCGAAAGTGGCGGGGGTCCAGGGGGCAGAGCCACCGGTCGCGCCCGCAGGCGCGAAACTCCTTTTGCAAAGAGCATTTTTCTTTCCTTCTTTCTTTTTGCGAGGTGAATATACAATGTAAGTGCAAAAAAGGATGA
>CAJUSD010000067.1 GCA_910589145.1 uncultured Oscillospiraceae bacterium | reverse complement strand
CTCCCTTTGAGTCATCCTTTTTTGCACTTACATTGTATATTCACCGATAGAAAAAGAAAGAAGAAGCCCACTCATTTCTCCGTCTTCCCTGAAAAACACCCCACCGGGGTGTTTTTCAATATCAACTTCAAAATCTCCACAAAATTGATTTCCGTGAGGCGTTTATATATAGGGTTGTTTGGCGGGTAGATATATGGTATAATCATCCTATTCTTATCTTTATTCAGGAAGGGCGGTCTAAAATGAAAATGCAGGAATCAGGGGAAAATTACCTGGAAACAATCCTGATTTTAAAACAGGAAAAAGGGTACGTCCGCTCCATTGATATTGCTACAAAACTTGATTTTTCCAAGCCAAGTGTCAGCCGCGCTATGAGTTTGCTGCGCGAAAATGGATATATTACGATGGATCCAAAGGAAGGCTGGATTGAGTTGACTCGTTCCGGTAAAGAAATTGCTGAAAAAATTTATGAACGGCACCAAGTTATTTCTAAGTGGCTGATGGATTTAGGCGTTGCGGAAAGCACCGCAATTGCTGACGCATGCCGAATTGAACATGTCATCAGCCCGGAAACGTTTGAACGGATTAAAGGGCATATTGCTGAGGAAAAACAAACCGGCGGGCAACAAAATAGCAACTCTGATTAAGAGCTAAAAACTACTCCCTGTTCGGAATATGCCCGCCTTTATCTTGAGGGCAATATGCAGATATAGGAATAGGCTGTATCAACATGATACAGCCTATTCCTATATATTGGTAAATAACTCCTGCCATTAAATTATTTTCCAAAAAGGACGCATACCTTATACGAAAAATATATGTCTATCTTGATTATATGCCAAAAGGAAAAATAGTATTTGATTTTATGGTATCAAAAAGTATTAAACAGGAGTACCTCTTGAACGGGACGGCTTTTTAACAGGTTGCTTGGATGTTAAAATGCGTTGCTTGTAGCAACGGGCAGTTCTGCCTATAATAGAGACAACAAGTGAAAGAAAGGGGTCTATCTGTAATGCTCAACGAAAATATTAAAGCAATCAGAAAATCAAAAGGACTTTCGCAGCAGGAGCTTGCTGTCAAACTGAACGTGGTTCGGCAAACAATTTCTAAATGGGAGCAAGGATTGTCAGTTCCCGATTCTGATATGTTAATCTCCATATCGGAAGCGCTCGAAACACCCGTGAGTACGCTGCTTGGAGAAAACGTCATTGAGCCGGAAGCTGATGGTTTAAAGGCGATTTCCGCCAAACTGGAGGTGATAAATTTGCAGCTTGCACAGAGAAAAACCTCAAGAAAAAGAATTTTATATTGGCTTCTTACCTCATTGAGCGTAGTCATAGCAGCAATTTTTGCAATCTTACTGGCATTAAAAAGTCCTTACTTGGGCTGGGATTATAGTGATCCTGAAAGCGCCGTTCTCGGAGTGGCGCTTCACTCATTTGAATGGCTGTTTGTCAGAGCTGCACCGATTATCCTTATTGGTGCAGTCATTGGAATTGTCTTGATGCAGAAGAAAGAATAGAACCACTTCCAAAAGGGAGTTGGACTGCGGTTTTGAGTAATTCAAAGCCGCAGTATTTTTTGGACTGTAAGACTGCATTGAGTATTCCGCCTGACTTGGCTGCCACAGTTCCACCTCGGACGAGGTATTGATCACTGCCGTCTGTGAAGCGCGCTGAACAGTCTCCCCTGGCCCGGAGCTGCCGGGTAAACATAGGGAAACCTGATTAAACTGGTAGACCACATCAAAGTTTGCAGATAAATTACGCAGGATTGCCAAGTATAAAATCCTTTTGACAGTGTGTTTTCCTAAATAAAACACACTCTTTTTCTTGCTGCGTAATTTTTTACTCATTATTACTCTTCTCTTGTTCGGAACATTTCATTTTATACGGTGGCCGAGCAATTTTTGAAATTGAACGGTCCTTTTTTGTTAAATTTAAATTATTTCTAATATTTACAGTTAAAATAAAAATGGACAAATGAACGATTTGTTAAGGCTGGAAAAAATATGTATAATTAAAAGCTTTGTTTTTACCCGTAAAAACCACACTTTTTTCATAAATACCAATAGAAAAAAGAAAAAACTCTCTTTTCTTATCTGTTTAATAGAATTGTAAATATAGTATCGCTTCATATTGCTTTATTTTAATCTTGTATCTTAAAGAAAAACTGAAATTTAATTTGTAATTAAGGGGAGTATAATGCGATTTCTAACAAACAGATTTTTTTAATAGATCAAATAAAAATAGTAAAAAAATGCTATGAAATAAAATCATTTTTCATATAGACAAGAAAAAACCACCATAATTTTTACAGTTTTGTTTGGGAAGGAGGTTGGTTTCAACAGAGCCGCAAAAACAATATATATAATTTAGATATAGACAAATCAATCATAGCATTTTTTGACATATTGTACACACGGCCCAGAAAAAATGTTTCTTTCTCATACATAATTGACAAGACGTTAAAATTGTGCTATTGTAAATGTATGAATTTAGGCAAAGTAACGTATTGTATTATGATTGTTTTATTGTTTTAAATGGTGTACGGCGTTACTGGATACGTGGCCAAAATGGAGCGTGTCCTTTTATATCCAATTAAAAAGGAGTGTAGATAAAATGCCAGCCAACAAAACTTCCCCCAGCCTGGCTGCGGCTGCGCCTGCGCCAAGTAAAGGCAAAATGATCCTCAAAAATATGAAGAAAAGCGCTCTGCTCTATATCATGTTTTTGCCCGTAATTGTGTATTACATTGTGTTCCATTATGCCCCTATGGTGGGGATTGTGATTGCGTTTAAGGATTACAATGCATTTAAGGGCATTTGGGCCAGTCCTTGGGTCGGCTTAAAACATTTTGAGGCTTTCTTTACCACCCCTTATTTTTGGCGCCTGATCCGCAATACTTTCCTTATCAGCTTTTACGGACTGATTTTTGGTTTCCCTGCGCCTATTATTCTTGCCCTGCTGCTCAATGAGCTAAAAGACGGCAAGTTTAAAAAAATTACACAGACGATCAGCTATCTGCCCCACTTTGTTTCGTCTGTGGTTATTGCCAGTATGTTGGTTCAGTTCCTTTCCCCTGGCAACGGTATGATTAACAATCTGATTGAAGCCTTGGGTGGAACCCGTACATATTTTCTGAACGATCCTAAGTATTTCCGAACGATTTATACATTGATGAATATTTGGAAAGGTGTAGGCTGGGGTTCTATTATTTACTTGGCAGCACTGACCGGCATTGATTCTGAATTGTATGAAGCTTGTATTATTGACGGCGGCGGACGGCTGCGCCAGACTTGGCATATTACGCTGCCAGGGATTGCCAATACCATTGTTATTATGTTGATTTTCCGCGTAGGCGATTTGTTGTCAGTTGGTTCTGATATGATCCTTCTTCTATACAACCCTGCGATTTATGAAACTTCCGATGTTATTTCTACTTATGTGTATCGCCGTGGTCTGGTAGAAGCGGATTACAGCTTCTCAACAGCGGTTGGCTTGTTCAACTCAATTATTGCCTTAATTTTGTTGACGACAACCAACCAGATTGCGAAAAAATATAGCGATACCAGTTTGTGGTAAGGAAGGAGGACGAAACAATGATTCAAAAAGCTCTTTCAAGACGAGTATTTGAGATTTTCAATTTTGCCTTTATGATTTGCCTGAGCATTGTTATGCTGTATCCTTTTATCTTTGTTCTGTCCGCTTCTCTTAGCGGCAATGCTTATGTTGCTGCCGGACAGGTGACGCTGCTTCCAAAGGGATTCAATACCCGTGCTTATGAAGCAGTTCTGGGTTATAAGGTGGTATGGCGCGCCTATGGGAACACCATTCTGTATACCGTTGTCGGTACTGCTGTTAACCTGCTTATTACTATGTTGGGCGCCTATCCTTTGTCCAGGCCAGACTTTTATGGAAAAAATGTCTTTACTTTCTTTATTGCCATTACAATGATTTTCTCCGGCGGTCTAATCCCCAACTTCCTGGTCGTCAGAGGGCTTGGCCTTTATAACAGCATGTGGGCTTTGATACTGCCTGGCGCACTTTCTACTATGAACATGATTATTATGCGTACCTTTTTCCAGGGTATCCCGGATGCTTTGGAAGAAGCTGCTACCATTGACGGGTGCAGTGATATGCAGATACTTGTAAAGATTATCTTACCTTTGTCCATTCCGTCTATTATGACGATTGGTATGTTTTATGCAGTAGGGCATTGGAACAGCTGGTTTTCTGCAATGATTTACCTGCGAGACGCTGAAAAATACCCCTTGCAGTTGGTGCTCCGCTCCATTGTTCTCCAGAATCAGGTTAACGATCTGCTTTCCAGCCAGCAAGGCACTACTATTGAAGAGTCCACCAATCTGATTGCAGAAACAATTAAATATGCGGTTATTATGGTTGCTGTTATTCCGATTCTGTGTGTGTATCCCTTTATTCAGAAATATTTTGTAAAGGGCACCATGGTTGGTTCTATCAAAGGTTAATTTCCGCCAGTTAAACGGCGCAGGGCAGCGGTTTCCCAAAACCCCACTTTCCTTAACCTTCTCTGTTGTTCTGCCCGTTTAATTGAAATAAATTCAAACATTCCGAAAAACTAGGAGGATATTCACATGAACAAGCTTACTCGTGCGCTGTCAGCTGTGACCGCTGCGGCCATGCTGGTTTCCTTGGCAGCCTGTAACGGCAGTTCCAGCACATCATCGTCGGCCCCTGCACCATCTGCCTCTGGTTCTGCTCCAGCTTCTACTGGTTCTTCAGACACAGGTTCCTCGTCTTCTGCACCAGAACAAAAGGAGAGAGAGCTTCTCACAATTACCGGTTATTTCCCTATGCATGCTTCTTCCGCCTTGGAAGATATTCCTGAAGGCGGCTGGATGCTGGATAAAATGTATGAAGAAAAATTCAACGTCAAATGGGATTGGTACAATGTTCCCGCCACAGACGAAGAATCTGTTTTTAACATTACTATGGCGTCCGGCGATATTCCCGACGTAGTGGTACAGGGAAGCTGGTCAAAGCTCAACAAGTATAATGACGCCTGGTGGGAGCTGGATGACTTTATCAAGGGCAAATACCCCAACCTGGAAAAAGCATTCTATGATGATCCCTATGTTTATGCCCTTTCTGCAAACCAGGATACTGGTAAGATCCAGATTTTGTCCAACCTGTCCGAGCAGAAGGTCGGCGACGTTCTGCTGGTTCGCGGCGACCTTCTGGAAGAGTGGGGCGTTACCGTTAAGGATAACATGACCAAAGAAGAATGCTATGAGCTTTTGAAACTGGCCAAAGAGAAGGATCCCAAGCTGACTCCCTTTATGACCAGAATGAAGACTGAAGGCTTGATCCGCCGTCTGTGCGAAGGCTGGAGCGGCGTTCCTCAGTATGCGTTTGTAGATACTGATAACGTCGTTAAATTTGGCGGCGCGGATGAGCGTATGAAAGATGTTGTTATTTGGCTGAACCAGCTTTATTCTGAAGGATTGATTGATCCTGAGTTTCCAACCTCTGATACAGCTGCATGGCAGGAAAAAGTTCTGAACGACGGCGTATTTATGACCCATGACAACGCTTCTTCCCGTATTAAATGGGCTATTAACGAATGGGCAAACCTAGGCGTTACCGGCAAATGGTACAAAGCCATCAGTCCCTTGTCTCCTGATGGAACCACTAAGGGTCAAACCACCATTCATTATCCCCGTTTGAGAGATGCGCTTGCCATCTTTACAAAAGCCTCTGAAGAAAAAGTTGACCGCATTATGGAAATGCTCAACTACTCCTTCTCTGATGAAGGTTATGAACTGCTCAACTATGGTATTGAAGGTGTTTCCTTCACCAAGGACGCTAACGGTGAATACCAGATTATCCCTGAGTACCAGGAGCCCCTGGATGCTAATACTCTGCCCCAGGATCAGCGCGTAAAGGGTAACATCACCAGAATGGCCCGTTTGGAATGCAATGGTATCTACCTGCCTACCAACCGTGCATTTACAGAAGTTGTTAACGCTGCTAAGTTGTACGAGGAAGGCGGTTATATCCGTGATGATCTGACCAAAGCTATCCGCTTTAACGATGCAGAACAGGATATCATCACCCGTTATGAAGCTGACCTTAAGACCTACTCTGACGAACAACTCCAGAAGTTCATCACCGGAACCACTCCTATCGATCAGTGGGATGCTTATATTGCCGGTTATGCACAATATAACCTGGATACATACCTGAAAGCACAGAACGACGCTTTGGCCCGTGCTCTTGCTTTGATTAGTTAATCTCCTTTATATTTAATTCCAGCAGAATTAAGGCTGGACAGGAAAATCCTGTCCAGCCTTTTTCATTGGCGGCATGAATCATTGCAAAAAAGAAGTAGAAAACCTCTGGTGCGGACACAAAGCCAAGACAGTCACAAACTAAACCCGTATCAAAAGCTTTGGCCGCTTTCCCGAAAGTGGCAGGGGTCCAGGGTTGAGCAGCGGAGCTGCTCAGAGCCACCGGCCGCCAGTTCAGCTCTGCTGAACGTAGCTTTGCTGAACTGAACCCGCAAGGCGCGAAATCCCTTTTGGCAGGAGCATTTTTCTTTCTTTTTGCGATAGAAAAAGAAAGAAGCCCTCCTTTTTCTCCCCCTTCCCTGAAAAACACCCCGGTGGGGTGTTTTTCAATATCAGCCTCATCAACCTCAAAATCTCCACTAAATTGATTTCCCTGCATTGGCGGAGGTACTTCTTGACTTTAATAAAAAGTGTGATATATTTACTAAGAGCCTATTCAGTATCTTAACATGCGGGGATTGGCGGGAGGTTTTTTATGTCCTGCAAGGCAAAAATTTGCAGTTGATGAATTGCAAGGATTTTTAATGCAGCCAGCAGAACGCAGAGGGAGATTCTGAATAAGTTTTAAGATGGGGAGGGTTTCGCATTGGACATACAATCAAATTCTGCTGCTGAAACTAAAGTACTGAGGATAATGAAAAAACAGCTTTTTTGGCAAAGACTAATTGGTATTTTGTTAATTGGCATCATCATTGGAATTGTATTTTTGGCCATCCGTGTTGCCCCACAGGCAGCAGAAGTTTCTCAAGAGCTGGAATCCCTTGCAGGGCAAGCCCAAACCGCACTGTCAAAATTAGAAGATGTTTCTGAGAGACTGGATGAGCTGGATATGGAGGGACTTTTAGCTCATACCGATCAGATGGTTCAACAGGGCGAAAAAAGTTTTGTTGATATGAGCGACAATGTAAGCCGCGCCCTAAAGAATTTGGAGGATTTGGATGTGGATTCCTTTAACCAAGCTATTGGACGGCTTAACGCTGTAGCAGGTACATTGTCATCGCTGTTTGGGGGGAGATAGTCCGGAAGAAATTTTTTCTGGTTTTTTGATGAACAGAAAAGCAGGGGTTTTGTTCTTATACGAGGCCCATGCTACTTTAAAAAAGTGCACAAAAATCCGCTTTAAAGTTTGTGCAAAAATAAGTTGAAATTCTTGTAAGCTTTTTGCCCCTTTTTACGATATTAGTAGTGAAGGCAAAAATATAATCCAGCTTGAATTACGGCTTGGTAAAAGAAGCCTCAGGAAAACCCACAAACAGATTTGGGAAAACACCACCAATTATAAAAAGCGCTGTCCTCCCGTTTTACTGAAATAGTTGACAAAATGGGATATGTCAAGTTCAATTAAAATATAAAAATCGGGGCTGCCAGTAGACGGTTGATCCCGGCTAAGTTAGAGAAATAATTACCGGATTTTTGCTAAGGATCCGGTAATTATTTTTTTATAATAATCTGGACAAAATGTCACAGATACCAATAATCACAAGCAAAAGCTGTAACATTTCACTTAATGTCAAAAGGCAGCCCATATGTAAGGAGTCAAAGAAATACTCTTACAGAAAGAGCAGCCCCCTTCAGAGGACCAGCCGCCTGCCGTTTATGATAATACTTCAATATCTGATTTTTAGCAAGAAATAGACAAAAAATTCATTCCATTGTATTTCTTTATGTATGAAGAAATTTTGAAAAAGGGGTTGCTTTTTTTCAAGAAATTGCTATAATAGTTATGCACTGATTTTTGGGGGCGTAGCTCAGCTGGGAGAGCGTACGGTTCGCATCCGTAAGGTCGAGAGTTCGATCCTCTTCGTCTCCACCAAA
>CAJUSD010000066.1 GCA_910589145.1 uncultured Oscillospiraceae bacterium | reverse complement strand
TATCAAAAGTGATTCCGGCTACAAGGATGGATGCTTTGAATTTTTATGATACGTATATAACGTTTATGAAATGGTAAGGGATGTGTTTTGAGGCAACGAGAATGTATGTTCTCGTTGTTTTTTTGTGAAAAAAATTTTTATTTTTCACCGATTACGTATTCTGGATTTTGCGATATCCTATTTGTGTGGCCACGGGATACATATGAACGGATGGTGAGTTTGGATGATTTCTCCATCTCCGTCTGAAAAATCAGCTTTATACTATATTTCGTTTTTTGAGGCGGAGGTGAAGAGGAAGGAGGGTATTTGGAAGATTTAGAAAACTTAGAAAAGCTTCCAGTTATTGAAATGGATGTCCGAAAAGTGAGGTTTGGAGATCCACTGTCTGGAATATTGGGAAGCCGATACAAAGATTGGAAAGAAAGAGATGTTATATTTATCTATGTATCAACGGGTGTCGGTAAGACATTCTTTAGCGTGGAGGATTTGTCCGAATGGGCGATGAAACAGGAAGTGGAGATTGCAATTTTGGTCAACCGGCGCTTGTTAAGGGGACAGCTATGGAGGGATATCCAGGAACACGATTTAAGGATGAACCGCCGTAAAGTTTATCTCCATCTCTTTTCGTACCAGCAGTTGGAGGGAGAAGGGGAAGAAGCTAAGCAATGCAGGGAAATTTTAATGAGATGCCGTTATATTGTTTGCGACGAATGTCATTATTTTTTGATGGATGCGCTTTTTAACCCTGGAGTTCAGCGTTCGTTTGATTTCATTACGACCTTGTATAAAGATGCTGCCCTGATATTCATGTCAGCGACAATGGAGCGTATAAGACCTTTGCTGGAAAAACGTATTCTGGAACTGCATAAATGCCAGATGGCTGAATGTGAAAAAGAGATGCAGGAGTACGATGACAGGATTTATGATAGCTGCCAGTATAAACGGAATGGGGAACAGCGTTCGTTAACGGAAGCTTGGGAAAAGTATGAAGAGGCCAAGGAATCGTGGGAATATCAGGAGAAAATAGAATTTTACGAGAGTCAGATGGCCTTGCCGCAAGTAAGGGAATATCGTTATATTCGGGATATGGCAGATAAAATAACTGCTAAATATTTCCAAACTGGGGAAGAGTTGGCAGATTTGATTGTGGGAGGTTCATTGCCTGGAAAATGGCTGGTATTTGTTGCAGCTAAAAAGTTTGGGAAAAAAATGCGAGAGGAATTAATTGCGAGGGGGGCAGATGTAAAGAAAATTGTTTACATTGACGCGGAGTACGATGTTTTCTCGGCAACGGATGAATCTGTTCAGAAACGGGCGAGGGAGGAAGTTCATAATATTGTGCAGACAGGCCGGTTACAGTGCCAGATTTTAATTACTACATCCGTGCTGGACAACGGTGTCAATATTAAAGACAGCCAAGTTACGAATATAGTCCTGATGACAGAGGATGAGGATGAATTTATACAGATGCTTGGCAGAAGGCGATTTACAAGTGAAAATGAAACAATTAACCTTTTTATTTTTATGGGAAATCCTTGTTTGTTTTCAAAACGTGCCAGGACATATTTTCAAATTTATTGGAAATTATGCAACAACAGGGATATCTATCTGCCAGATGCTTACAAAATGTTGATGGAAGATCCTGAAAAGAATACAAATATGTTGTCATCTTACTATGATTTTGATGGTTGGACGCACCACAGCAATGAACTGGCAATTGAAGCGGTAAGGATGCGCTGCCTGTACTACCGCAAGTTAGTTCGGGGACTGGAAGGTGATAAATATTTCTTTCTTAAGGAGCAGATGCGTTGGCTTGGAAAAGACTGCACGCAAGAGTGGCTGGAATCTTCAAGTGTGCTCCTGTCACAATCAAAAATCGACGCAATTTCGGAATACCTGAATTTACTCTATCATAGGGAGGGGGTTATTAACAAGAGGGAATTTGAAGAAATTGAGAAGAAAATCATTGACACGGCGGCAAAGATGGAACCGCAAAAATATAAGGGAAAGCAGGGCAACATCAATACAGTAAACAGCGCGTTGCAAATGAGGAAAGAATGGCGCAAATATCAGATTGTAGCAGTCGGCGACAGGAAAACATTCTATGAAATCTACTCGGATGGTAAGGCTCGCTATGATATTCGTGCAGACTTTACGTTAGAGGCATTGAAAACAATTGTGGAAGAGAGCACACCTGGAGATATGGAGAAAATTTGGGAGCGGATGTTTGATTCAGAGATTCCAAAGTGTCTGGCGGGCGATTCAGAGAGCTTAAAAGTCTACATCAACGGGAAGCTCAAAAAATACCAGGGCTTAGAAGGCTGGATTTTAAGATCATCGGGCAGGGGCGATGGCAAGAAGATTGTCGTTGGGAAAAGACCGAATTCGTCAACCGAATAATTTCAAAAATATATTGTTTTAGAGACGGGAAAGGAGGAAATTTATGGAGCGACAAGTATACATGGCATCGGATATTCAAAAAGCGTTGGGACTTGGCAAAACGAAAACGTATGATTTTTTGAATCAGATTTATCAGCAGGAACGGCCGCCGTTCAGGGTCATTAAAGTGGGTGCGTCCATCAGAATTCAGAAAAAGTCTTTTGACGACTGGCTGAATGCTGTGACAGATTGAAAAAGGGGGTAAGTCCGATGGCAAATAAAAAAAGCATTGCCTTTTTTGAGGCTGGCAGCTGGTACCACAGGGTTAAGCTGCTGCAGGAGGGGGACAACGAAATATTCAAAAAGAGGCGGTTTTCCGACGGAGAAAGAAGCAGAGGCAAGCTGCAGGAGATGCGAAGAAGAATACAAACAGGCTTATCGGGCTTACCATGCAGTTCAGTCCTCAGATATGCGGTTGGACGATTACCTGGTTTATTGGCTGGAACAGGTTTACAGCGCAAGGATCGAAGGGACAACGTTGCGGGTAGCGAATTATGTGCTGTATGATCTGCTCCTGCCCAATATGGATCAGGGAATTAAGCTTCGTTATATAAACGCAGAGTATCTGGACGAGCTGCTCGCAGCCGTGTCCAGAACCTGTGAATCTGCAGGCAATAAAAGCCGCGAATTGCTGAATATCGCCCTGAAAGATGCAGCTGCGCAAGGTTATATCCACAGCAATCCGGTTCCGGATACAAAGCCTTACAAGCGCAGGAAACCGAAAATTATTGTTCTAAGTAAGGAGAAGATGAAGTTTTTTCTGGAAAAGGCTGCTGACAGTAACTGGTACATGGAAATACTGCTGGGGCTGTTCTTAGGACTGCGAAAAGGAGAAATCCTCGGCTTAAAATATGGGGATTTTGATGTGGAAAACAGGACAGTGAAAATAGCAAGGCAGATTACATCAAGCCCTAAGAACATAAACGGGCAGGAGGTGACAGGTTATCTGCCCCTGGAAAAACCACCTAAGACGCCAAACAGTAACAGGACGCTGCGGGTGCCGGAGGCAGTAATGGATCAGGTGATTGCCAGAAAGAAGCTGATTGATTTCCGGAAGGAGCAGATGGGAGGGAATTACATGGATCATGATTATATCTCCTGCTCAGAAAACGGGCTTCCGCACGCGGCGGCATCATTTAACACGGCCCTGACAAGGCTGTGCAGCCGGAACGGGCTGCCCCACCTTACCGTACACAGTTTGAGGCATATGTATGCGACAATCCTCGCGGAGCAGGGCGTCCCGCTTATGAAGATAAGCACGTTATTGGGGCATAGTTCGGTACATACCACCTTTGAATATTATTGTGAGGTGATGGACGAGCAGGAACGTATTTTGGAGTTTATGAACCGTTCGTTTATGCCGGAAGGAGGAAGAGGATTTTGCTGAACAGAAAGGCGCAAAATTATACAGACTGGAATGTGCAGTCGGTATTTAAGAGAAGCGACCGGAATAAATATGCTTACCGTGTCGTCCTTATCTTTGGGGACGGCACTAAGCAGACAAAGCTATGCTCCGGCTTTGCCACAAAGAAAGAAGCGGAGGAAGCAAGAAAAATCACAATCGGCGAGCTGGTGAACGGCACGTATGTGATGGATGACAACGTTAAGGTAAAGGACTTTCTGGAATACTGGCTGGAATATGACATCAGGAAAAGGGCGCAGAGCCATAACACTTACATGACCTACTCCAATATTGTAAAGAAGCACATTATCCCGTTCCTGGGAAACAAGAAGCTGACAGTGGTAAATAAAGGGGATGTCCACAGGCTGTATAAAGACCGGGCTGCATGTTCCAAATATATCGCGAGGCTGGTCAAGACAGTGATGAACGTTTCTTTCCGCTATGCGGTCAGGTGCAGGCTGATCCCGGTTAATCCGGCAGAAGGGATAAATCTGCCCAAAACGGTAGAAGCAAAACCGTATCACACGCTAAACATTGATACAGCAAAAACACTGGATATGGAGCAGATTTTAAAGCTTCTGGAAGCAAGCAGGGATACCCCGATCCATATGCAGGTGCTGTTCAATGTGCTAATGGGCCTTAGGCGGCAGGAAATCAATGCGGTCAAATATTCCGATGTGGATTATATCCACCGGACGTTATCTGTAGAACGGCAGCTTGGGAAGAAGCTAAACCGCAGTCCAAACGGCGCAGATGAAAATCCAACAACAAAAAGCGAGCTGCCCCTTAAAACTTCATCCAGCCGAAGGGAGCTGCCCATACCGGATTATGTGTTTGAGGCGATCCTTAAGGAGCGGAAAACGTATGAGAAAAACAGGAGCAGGCGCAGGCAGGAATTTCTGGACGCAGACTTTATCTGCTGTTCCAGCTATGGAAAGCCCCGCAGCAGGGATTTCCATTGGAAGCATTACAAGAAACTGCTCAGGGATACCGGCCTGCCGGACATCCGCTGGCATGATTTGAGGAGCACGTACTGCACGCTGCTTTTGAAGCAGGACTTTAGCCCGAAAGCGGTATCAAAGCTGATGGGGCACGCGAAGGAGCTGATTACAATGGATGTCTATGGGGATAACGCGAATATCATTCCGGAAGAAATACCGGAACTGCTGTCCTATATGGAAGAAGTCATGCCGGAGAAAAACGGTGAAAAGGATCTGGAAAATGAGACAAGAGATACGCTGATTGACATAGAAGGCTTTTTGGCGCAGGGAGGGCAGGGGTAACTTTGCGCAGCAGTTGTAACAGTTCAGCCTGCATCTGTGCGGAGCCTGCCTTAGCGAAATGCGCGTACTTGCTGCACAGTTAGCAGCCAGTAAAGCAGAATAGTCAAGAATCTGCAATGAGGGGCGGTTTTGCGAAGAAAAACCTGAAATACCGCCCCGAACTGTTGCTATGAGCGGCTTCCAGGCTTTGTAAAATAACGAATAAATAAAAAGTTGATGCAGGGGTCAAAGAAAAGTATTGTATGTATCTGAAATAGAAGATATAATAAAATGAAGAGAAAGGCGATGAAAAAATGGCGGCAGAAAAGGCAGGGCAGGGTACCAGGGATGTAGAGAAGATTGTAGACGACATGACCTTATTCGATGATGACCTGATGTCAATGGTTTTTGACAGAAACACAGAGGCAGCGGAGCTTCTGTTAAGGATTATTTTAAAATGTGACGATATCCGGGTAATAAGTGTCGTTGGGCAGCGAGAATTTCAAAGCCCTGTTGTTGGCGGGAGAAATATTCGTTTGGATATTCTGGCAGAAGACAGCAGGGGAAAGCATTTTAATATTGAAGTGCAGAAGAGGCCGGAGGGAGCCCATATACGGAGGGCCAGGTTTCACAGCAGTATGATGGATGTAAGGATGCTGAAGGCGGGGCAGGAATTTTCAGAACTCCGGGATTCCTATATGGTATTTATCACGGCAACAGATATATTCGGTCATGGGCTGCCGATATATACAGTGAGCCGCCGTTTTGAAGAAATAGGGGATGCGTTTGATGACGGCTCCCATATTGTATATGTCAATGGCAGTTATAGCGGAAATGACGCGATAGGAAAGCTGATGCATGATTTTGGATGCAGGGAATCAAAGGATATCTGCTATCCTGAATTGGCAAAAGGCGTAAAGCATTTTAAAGAAGAAGGAGGGCGCAGGATTATGTGTGAAGCGGTTGAGAAATATGCAGACAAAAAAGCATTGGATAAACAAATAGAAATGATAAAAAATTTAATGGAATCTATGAAATGGACTGCAGAACAGGCCATGTCAGCGATGCAGATATCAGATAAAGATAAGAATGTTTTGCTGAAAAGGTTATGAGATTTTGTTTTGTAGAGCAATAGATACGTATAAATTTGGTAAGCAGATAAGGGGTATTCTGAAAAATTGGAATACTCCTTATTTTTAAATTTAGGAAGAAAATAGACTTGTTCAAGAAAACAAACAAATGTTTGTACTTTTGTAGACAAGAGAAAGGGAATGTGCTATAATATGCAGACTGATAAAGATTCAAGGCAGATGAAATCCAGCAGGAAAGCCGCAATTCGGCATAAATTTTTCATTTTGTTTTATGATTTCCGCCTGGTATGGAAAATATAAATGAGTAACCAAAATTCGTCGAACCGCCAATTTTTGAAAACCGGAATACTTGTTTCGACGAATTTCGGGCGAATAGACGAACTTTTTGACTATAAATTTTGGAGGTGGTATTTGTGCAAACTGCACAAAATAGATTCAAGCTTCACAGTGCTTACAAGCCCACCGGCGACCAGCCGCAGGCCATAGAAGCCCTTGTCAACGGCTTCAAAGAAGGCAACCAATTCCAGACTTTACTGGGCGTCACAGGCTCCGGAAAGACGTTTACCATGGCAAACGTCATCCAGCAGCTAAACAAGCCCACTTTGGTAATAGCGCACAATAAAACCCTCGCCGCCCAACTCTATGGCGAGTTCAAGGAGTTCTTCCCTGAGAACGCAGTGGAGTATTTTGTGTCCTAATTTGGGGACAGGGTGAAAACCGCATTATTTAGTGTTATTTGGTGTTAATTGTACCGTATTTTGTGGACAAGATAGGGGATTATGGACGAAATAACACTAGGTGGACGGGTGGGGTTTGTGACCTGGATTCGTGTAATGGATTAAATAAAATAGAATTATGAGGGGGGTAAAGTATGAGATTGCTTGTAAGAGATTTAGTACCAGTAAAATTGGTAAAAGTAAATGGAGAGATTTATGAAGGTATAAAGGTTAAGTTGCAAAGTGAAGTAAACAAATTACTGACACAGCAATTTAATGTACCTTTTGAAGAAGGGGATTGTATAGAAAGAGAGTTAAGAAATGGAGTAATAGAAAAATATATAATTTTGAAAATAAACCAATCTAGTAATTTTATAAACATGGATATTCAAAAAGAATCCGATTTAACAAAAGGTGGGAAATATATGAGTGAACAACAGAAAATTATAAACAATACAAATAATTTTTATGATAAAGTTACGGGAGTACAAATACAGCAAGGTACAAATAATTCATCGCAAGAGCAGACGGTTATGCAGGAATTTGATTATGATAAGCTGACGAAAATTTTAGAACAAATTAAAAAGTATGATAGTACATTTGATAACGAATATGGAGAAAAGGCACCAGAAATAAGAAGTAAGATTGACGAAATAGAAACATTATTACAAAAAAGAGAAAATCCGAGTAGAATAAAAATATTATTGGCGGATATTAAAAACTTGTCTATTGGCGTAGCGGGCAGTTTAATTGCTTCTGGAATTATTAGCCTTGTAAGTGCAATTGTATAGGTGGTGAGTGAAAGTGGGAATAGTGATAGAACTTCAAAGAGAAGCATTGGAAGATAATATTTCTATTGAATCTTTAATGAGAAAAGCATATTTAGTTGCGAGAAAGCTTAATTTAGAAGAATTTGAAGAATGGATTAATCAAGAACAAAATGGTTATAAAGGTCAAGTTCCAGAATATCGTTATATAGCAGGAGAAATAAAAGCGTGGAATCCTTATCATGGTTGGATTCCAATGGTTTTATCTGCTGATATAGCAGATATGATTTCCAAAATGCCTATTCCTACTTCAATTTCAGAATTACAAGATGTATATAATACAAGTGATAGCACAGTAGGTTTATCTGTAAATGCTAAGTTGACGGAATGGTTCAATGAGAATATGGATTATATGCCTACAAAGTATCAATTTTTCTTTCATAAAAGTGAATTGTACAGAATAATGAGTACAGTAAGAAATAAAATATTAGACTGGGCACTACTTCTTGATGAGAATGGGATTGTGGGAGAGGGTATGACATTTACTGACGTGGAAAAGAAAACTGCTCAGAATACGCAAGTAATAAATAATTATACAAACAATTTTTTTGGCGAGGTGTCTGATATAGACGTACAACAGGGGAAATAAACATATACATTACATAGCCGATTGGTTTTCAAAACGAGAATCAGTCGGCTTTTTTATTGCCCAAAACCCATACATAGCCATTCTGTCTTATGCAGAGTGGCTAT
>CAJUSD010000065.1 GCA_910589145.1 uncultured Oscillospiraceae bacterium | reverse complement strand
AGCCGCAGTCATATGTATTTGGTGGCAGAAACCACCCTCTACATAGTACATCTCACTCTACCCTTGGCATGCTTACTCCCAACGAAGCGGAGACCCTATACTGGGAGCAGAAAGTTTAGTCTGCTCCTGGAAAATTTTATACTTTTTTGTGTCTGCTTACTTGACTATAGTCCACCCGCTATCTTCAGCGGATGTCCCGTGTTCTTCTGGATCAGGGCAATGTGGCGGGAAAGCTGGGTCAGTCCCACTGTGCTGAATACCTCTGCCTGTGTGGGGATCCCCAGCTCGTCTGCACTCAGCATGGCGTTTATCTGGGCCGTTCCCCCGTTGGGCATACAGTCGATGAGGATATACTCATATGCCTCCCGGAATTGTTCCATGAGCTCCCGAAGCTTTGTCTCCCTGAAATCTGCATTGGCAAGGTTCCTTTCTAGGGCGAACAGCTGGCTGTTGGAAGGGATGAGGTCCACTCCCTTGTGACGGAGCAGGAAGCTATCCGCCTCCGGCAGCCTTTCTCCTCTAATAATGCGGTTTAACAGGGACGCCGTTGTTTCCTGAAGCTGGTTGGTGTTCTGTACCCCGCACAGCAGAGAGGCGTGCCCTTGGCCGTCCAGGTCGATGAGCAGCACCTTTTTCCCGCCTCTGGCCAGCAGGTATGCCGTTGTCGCTGCAGTTGTCGATTTGCCCACTCCACCTTTTTCGTTGAGTAATGCTATGACCTTTGCTCTCATTTTATCCTTCCTTTCGGCGTTTTTGTTATCCAAACTATACCACGAAAGGGGAGGATTTCCTATCACCATCCTTAATAATTTTTTCTGCTTGTATTTGTTGTTTTCCAATGGAATACCGGATTTTCTGCCATCTTTGATGTTGTGCATACAGCCTAATGATCCGCCGGAAACTTTGGAGAATATTTTCTCAACAAAAAAGGCCCTTTTTCAAACCATTCGGTTCAAAAAGGGCCTCTAAATGTTGTTATATTGAAATTTATGGATAAACCGGAAGTTCGAATCTGGGCAAATTTCCGTTTTCCACCTTTGGCATCTATGGTATTGATTTGTATTTTTTCTCCCCCAAAACCCTGAAAAACACCGATGCCATGCGGCTTTTTCGCATGGCATCTAAAGTGTTTGGATTATATGGAGCTGTTAACCAGATTCGAACTGGTGACCTCGTCCTTACCAAGGACGTGCTCTGCCTACTGAGCCATAACAGCATTTTTAACTTATCCTGAACTTGCGCCGTCCCAATCGACGAATATTATTATACTCATATGTCTCCCGTTTGTCAACTGTTTTTTGAAATTTTTTTCAAAAGTTTTTTGGGCATAAGATTCAGCATGGTAATGAATTGCTGAAAATAATTTGATGTAAAGATAGGTTAGCGGTAAAATTTAATTATGCATTTCAGCGGCAGCAGCAGGCGGAGAGAAAGAAATATCCTCCACTGACAAGAGGCAAACCACACGGTTTGCCTCTCTCCCAACTACCGCGGGTGAATTGAAACAACATAATTGACAAGGAAAACCTCCTGTTTTATACTGGATAAAAACCGGAAAGGATGAGGATTTTGAAGATAGTCCCTGTTGAAACCCCACGGCTTCTGCTTCGGCAGTATCGTATAGAAGACCTAATTGATTTTTTCACCTTTTGCTGTCATCCCCAGGTAGGACCAGCAGCAGGATGGACACCCCATAAAAATATTTCAGAGTCCAGGAAAATTTTGGATTCCTTCATTGCAGAGGATTGCGTTTGGGCAGTGGAAGAAAAAATCAGCGGGCGGGTAGTTGGAAGTATTGGGCTGCACCAGGATAAAGCCAGGGCAGTAGAAACCAATATTGTCCAATCATTAGGATATGTATTTTCTCCAGCAGTTTGGGGAAAAGGATATGCTACAGAAGCAGCGCGCCGGGTGCTGCGGTATGTCTTTTGTGAGATGGAACATCCGCCAGAACTAATTTCAATTTCACATTATGATTTTAACCAAAAATCCCACCGGGTTATCCAAAAATGCGGCTTTAAATTTGAAGGTGTAATCCGAAAAGCCGTTGTTGTTCCAGACCATGGGCTGTGCGATTCATGGAAATATTCCATGACTGAACGGGAATGGCATCAAACAGTTGTTCAACAAACTGAAAAGAAAATGGATTGTTGACAAAGGAGTTCAGCCTCTGCTTTTAAATCATTACTTTGCTTTCCCGTCCAAATAATCTTTCATCCAGTCCAGAAAGTCTAAGCGGTTTCCATAGGGGAAAACACCAACGTCAGTCACATTCCATACTTCTCCCTTAGCCCCGCCGCAGACAATAAGAGAATAGGAGCGGCCACAGCCACAGTCTATAAGCTCAATTTGTCCGTTTTGGGTAGCCGAGTCAATCTTCCGGCTCGTGGCCTTTTCGTCATCCTCCCAACACCATCCTTCCCTATGGCTGAACCTTTTGGAAACACCTTCCGGGTCGAATTTCAATTTTTTCAAAGTTGGGAACTCATAGAAAACGGAATCGGAACCAGACTGGGTCCAGCCCTCAAAACCGTCCCCTATTTTTGTCAGAAAAGCTGTATACTCTTTAGGCAGCTTTATGCCGGTTCGCTCCTGAAATTTGCGGATGGTGTCCTGCTGCAGGGGAGGACGGGGTGTGATTCCCATCTTTTCCAGCCGCTGCCGGATTTCTTCAATGGCTATTTTCAGTTCTGCGGGGTCTTTCCCTGCCTTTTTAATTCCCAGCTTCTTTTGCTCGATGGCCAGAATGTTCTCTCGGCCCTGGAAGGCGGACAGATCTGCCACCTGCGTTTTAAGCAGATTCAGGCTGCTCAGATTGGGCAGGGAGGCGAGACAGGACACATCTGTAACCGCTGTGCCGTACAGGTAGATGCTTTCCAAAGTGATGATTGTGGAAAGTGGAAAAATATCCATTACTTTAGTGTTGCTCAATCCAATATGTTTCAGGTTGGGATGCCCTGCCAGCGGCGACAAATCGCTGACGCCAGTATGATGCGCTTCCAGCTCTACAAGGCCAGGACAGGAAGCCAAAGGGGACAAATCACTCAAATTGGTATTTTCTGAGATATGCAAATATTCCAAGGATTTCAGCCCTGCCAGACCGTCCAGGCAGTCAACTCCATTCAGAGTGATCAGAAACAGTTTTGGCAGCCCTTCCAAATTAGGAACAGTACAATGGTCTGAATGGATATATAAGTATTCCAGGTTCTTTAAAGACGTAAGATCACAAGGAAGAATTTCCAATGCGCTGCATATTTTGATTCCCTTTAAATTTTGGAGACTATCCAAAGGGGAAAGGTCACATACACTGCAGCAAATTTCTACTGTACACAGGTCTTTCAACTGAGATAAGGGGGAGATATCCACCAGAGGCTTTCCGTGATCGGCAAAATATCGGAAAAGTTTTTTTGTACAGCCTTTGTAGAACATTTCCGGGGTATTTCCCGGATTGAGCTGGGCCATTTCCTCACAAACTTCCCGTTCCAATGGGGTTAGTTGATATTTTTCCATATCCATATCCTCCAAACCATATAAATAAAATTTCCGCTTTGCTCATTCTACCATAAATTTGAGAGTATGGAAACAAATAGTTTCCCATTGGTTTTTCTCTATAAGCAGTAACATGTCCCCGCTGTTAAAAAGCAGCGAGGACATGTTACAAAACGGTATTAAAATACTTAACCTTGAAATTGCCTTAAAATCTGGTTTATCTGTCCAGCATCTAAAATCCCGTTGTATTCACGTCTCCAGCTATCGATATCCCTGCTGGAAATGAGGGATTCAAAGGCTTCCGACATTATTAATTCCTCCTCAACCTCATTTTCCAAAGACATAGTGCGCTGAAGATTATTTTTGGTGGAAAGTTTCTGCATTTCCTGTAAATGCTGCTGCCTGGAAAGAGCCTGCTGCTGTTCAGCTTTAAGCCGGAGAAGTTCTTTCTGGTATTCCTGTTCTGCCTGCTGCTTTTGATAATCAAGCGCCGCCTGAGCTTTTTGTATATTCCCATCAGCACGCGCCTGAGACATGGTGTTTTCAATTTCTGCTAATTGATTCATGCGGTCTCTCTGAATATCATTCCGGCTTCGTTCATAATTGGTATAAAGATCCAATAAAGCCGATTGAGCCAAACCGCCGCTTTGACCGGCAGCAGAAAGACTTTGTGGAAGGGTGTTTTCAGAAGACTTTAGATTGATATACGCCTGGCGTGCGGCATCATCAGCCTGCTGGGAAACAGCGGTTTTAGCAGAATTAATCTGGCTGAGAAGGGCTTCCAGCTGGGCTTCAATCAACGCATTCTGTGAGTCCAGGTAACTATTTGGGCGATTTCCGCCAGAATAAACAGGTTCCCTTGAAGAACTGAAAGATTCGCCCCGCCTGTCAGCCATTAACGCAGCTACACCGCCTTTATAGTAGGAACTTCCGTAGTAATCGTCAGATTGTTCCGAACGGCTGCCGGAGTTATAAGAAGAACTTCCGTTTTTACGGATCGTAATGGTAGGGACCATGGAAGCAGGCCGATAATAAACATGGTCGTCCTCATATTCCTGGTTATATCCAAAGTTGAGATCACTAAAATAATCCGCATAAGACTGGTTATCAGCTTTTTTACTATAATCAGGAACAACAAGATTGGAGTGCCATCCTCCGGTACTGTTTCCATACCTGTCAGCAGGATAATATTTGATATTGCCATAAGCGTCTTCATAAGGTTCGTCGTGGTCATAGTTTGGGGAATCATATCCAGTTCTGGTAGGAGAAGCAGTAATGGTATAACCGTTTCTTTGGGTAGTACGGATACCACTGGATGAACTGGGCCCCTGGACAGTGACTTTCTTTGCAGAGCCTGAGCTGGAACTGTTCGCATAAGAAGCAGTAACGGAACCATCCTCGTTTCGTGTTAACTTGATAGCTTTAGCTGCCATAAAACGACCTCCATTTTTAACGTAGTAAAGAATTTTTTAAGGATTTTGAAGCAAGGCACGAAGTCCGGCTTCTAATTGTTCATATTGGTTTTTCCATTGGGAAACTTCCTGACGAAGCTGTTCTATCTGTTCTCTCCAGGGAAGCGGCGGCGAGGGAGGATCTGGTTCAACAGGAGTGTTTGAAAATCCATTCAGTCCATATTGAGCGAAGATAGACGGATAATCCTTATAGGAACGATCCAGATCGCAAGGACCCTGGACGCCGTTTACCCTTCCCTGATCACCCAAATACTGCCACATTCCCCATTGAGGCTGACGCTGTACACCTTGCCGCCAATCGGCAATCCACCAATCATATTGAACAAGCTTATCCGGGAATAAAAATTCCTGCATCCAGGAAGAAGTGGTATAAAGCGCTGCATAATAACGGGCAGACTCAATCTGATTTAAAAACCCTTGGGCAATATCGGTTAGAAGTTGTTTCCCCAAGGGCTGTAAAGAGGGATCTTCCATATCAAACACGACTGGGTAGCTGACGCGGTAAGGTTCAATCATTTTCAAAAGATTGCCAGCGGCAATTTGGGCAGCGTCAACTGTTTTGGCATAATTATAGAGATAAACACCAGCATTAAGGCCGACAGCCTGGACGTCCCTCATATTTGCTTCAAAACGGGAATCTGTTTGGATACTGCCATCATATCCGCACCAGCCGGCGCGAACCATTACAAAGGTTTTCCCGGAATTTTTCACTTTAGAAAAATCAACGATACCATTAAATTGGGATATATCAATCCCTTCCCATACCTCCAAATAAAAACCACCTTTCTAAAAAATGTTTAAAATTTCAATCTATCCTATGCATGGCGGCTTGTCAAATGTTAATGAAAGCGGGTACACCTCACCGACCATTTGCCATTGGGACTTTCCGGGAGTTTTGGATGATAAAAATACTCTAGCAGATAACAGTTTCCGGGTTCCAGAACAGGCTTCACCCCATTGGGAAACATTACCCCATTACCCCATTCGGCGGACCCCTCCGAACTGATGGCTATAAAACCCTTCATTGTAAGAAACCGGTTTCCGGCGGCAGAAGGTGCTTTTAGGGTAACGGGCACATCTGCATTGGCAACTAATGAGAAATCCACTCCCGGCGAAGGGGTAAAGGAGCCAGCCGGAGACGAAAAAGTAATTTTTTCAGCAAGCCTTCCCAACCTGCGTTCTTCTTCTGAAATATGTAACTGGTCGCTTGCTGCGTGAGATTCTACCTGTTGACAGACAAACAAGGCGGTCGCTGGATGATAATCTTTTGTAGGGGTATAGGCTTCCAGATTATCCAGTTCCAGGGTATTTCCCTTATCTATTTTTTGTTCTAAACCGTCAGAGAGTTCATCTAATTTGGCGGCAAATATAGAATTATTTTCATTCTGGTTTTCAGCAATCAAACTGACAGCCGGAGCCAGCACTTCCCTTGGAAGTTCATCCAGAATACGCTGCATTTCTTCTGCTGAAACGCCGGGAGGATTGCTTCTTCCAACATTCCCCTTTCCGGCCATGTCCTGCTCAGAAACGCCGGAAAGATTTTTTATATTCATTAAAAATTCCTCCTTTTTGATAAAGCTGCACTTTTTACACAAAGTTGGTGAAAAGGTTCCCACAGTTTGGCTTATCTTTAACCAGGGCTTTACGTTTTTCCGATAACTTGGAGGCTAAGGCTTTTGAGGAGTACAGCTCTGCTGCACATCCCCCTGAGCCCAAAACCTTTTTTATTATTCAACTGATTCCCATCTTAGGCTTAATCTTACAAATGAACTTATCCATCATTTACGATAATCGCTGGTTTCCGAAAACTGTACTGAAAACTGATACAAACCAAAAGGTTCCTTCCATTGGTTATTCACTAACCGGAACCGCACCTTGTCATATCCGCGCAGTCGTTTTTTTAATGTAAATGTTTTAGGGGACATATCATTATCATAAGTCAGCTTTCCATAATCCATTTGCGAGTAATCCCAATATCTGGCCTTCAAAGGTTCCTGATGGAGCGTTTCCCATTTTCCGGCAGTTTGGGCTAATATTTTAACGCTGGTAGCAGGAGCGCTGGCGAGTTGAAAGGAGACTTTCCGAAAAGTTTTTTTCCGAAAGAAATTTTTTCCAGAGAAGTCAGGCAGTTCCCAACAAGCGTCAATTGGATGGCCGTCGTCCTGAAAGGAAGCAATTTCGTCAGGATTTTGATAAAACTCCATAACCTTCCCGTCTTCCCTTCCAAATCGAAGCGCGCCGTTTTCCTCCCAAAGTACCCTGGCGCCGATATTCAGCCAATAATACCCTTCATATTGATAAGTACTGTAAGGAGCGTCCTTCTCATAACTTTTAACCAGCCCATCTAAAAGAAAGATCTTATCCCCAACAGCCAAAAAGTAAAAGTCCTGAAAAACAACAGCGCAGGAATCCTCAAGGTTAGATTCAGCCAAAAGCCCTTTATTGATGTAAAAGCTTCGATTCTGCGCATACCGTTCCCCTGTAACATCAGCAGGAGTAATGGCAAAAATTCCGAGCCTGGTTAAAAAGAGCGGTTCACCGGAGAGATAAGCAAAGGTAAAAGATGAAATCGCCCCCTGACCCTGTAAAACAGTGGTAATCGGAAAAGCAGCCACTCCGTTTTCCAAATCGCCCCTGCGCAGAAAGATATTTCTCCCATCCTCTCCACGGTCTTTATGTGCGGCAAGGCAGCTGTTGATAATAGAATATCCCATAATTCTGCCGCTTTCCTGACCGAGAGACGAATACCAGAGGTCTCCAAAGAAAGAAGGATCGTTTTGCTGGCTGTACCAGTCACGGTTTGGAAAATCAGGATTCCCGCTGACAAAAAGCCGGTCAGAAGCTCCCCCAACACCATACAGCACACCAAAGTGGCATTTTTCAATTGGAATTGTTTCCGCGTCCTTTCTCTTGCGGGAAGCACGGATCTTTACATTGTCTTTTCCGCTAACCGGAGACGCTCCCGGCGCTGTAAGGAAATGGACAATTCCCTTTGTACGGTCAACTGTAAATTTTTCATTTTCTTTCCATTCTGCCCAGGTTCCGTCTGTTTGCAGAACTTCAACGCTTACAGCAGTTTCGTCCAAATCCCCTGCCGAAAGTTGATAATTCGTTGTCCCCGTCTGACCGAGAAAGTCTTCTTCCCAGCGGGTCTGAAGAAGGTTGAACGGTTCCAGGGATACCCCACCGCCGGATGGGTCGCGGGAAATCAGCACAGTAGGAATATAGGCGTCTTCCTTAACTGGCTTGCAATGCCATGTGTCCTCCTCACGGTAAAGACATAAAAAATGTTCTCCATCTAAAAAATATAGTTTTTGATCTAATTGAACTGCAAAACTGCGGGAATCGGAAATATTTTGATAAATCATAGTTCCCTCTTCTGTGTATAAGGAAGTTCCTGCATGAATTACAGAATAAGAATTGCCTTGACTGCAAAGGGAAAATGCACCATTAATACGTCCAGGATATTGCTTAATGAGATGATAACCACAGCGTTTGCGGACTTTGCCAGGAACATCCCGTATCATGTTTGGAGCATATGGGCTTCGATTTAAGGAAACATTGGCAGGAGCATTGTGAAGATCAACCCCTTTGAATTCTGAAATGGTGATTTGATGGCGATCAGCAGCGGACGGAATTTGAAAACGAATCAAGAAAAAACCTCCTTGGAAAAGTTAATATGTGGGTACAACAAAGGTGAACGTAAAAACCAGGTTCTGGTTACAAGGATATGCTGCTAAAAGACATGGAAATCAAATTCCAGCGTTATTGCAAAAAAGAAGCAGAAACCCCCTGGCGCGGGCACGGAGCAAAGGTACGCACAAACCAAACCCGTATGAAAAGCTTTGGCCGCTTTCTCGAAAGTGGCGGGGGTCCAGGGGGCAGAGTCCCTGGTCGCGTCCGCAGACGCGAAATCCCTTTTGGCAAGA
>CAJUSD010000064.1 GCA_910589145.1 uncultured Oscillospiraceae bacterium | reverse complement strand
GCTTCGCTTGCCCAGGTAACACAGGGGATAGATCAAATCTCCAGTGTGGTCCAGACGAACTCCGCTACCGCCGAGGAATCTGCTGCTGCCAGCCAGGAATTGTCCAGCCAGGCACAGGTTCTGAAGGGGCTTGTGGGAAGGTTCAAATTACGTGAATCAAAGACATATGACAGAGTAGTTTTATAAGATTTTGGGAGGCTGCCGGAAAATGGCAGCCTCCTTTTGATTTTTCTTTCCGTTTTTGGGGCCAGCGGAATTTTTTGTAAATAAACTGTAAATCCCCTTGACAAATCCTCTTAAGCATGGTAAACTTTCGTTAGCACTCAAGGATAAAGAGTGCTAACGAACCCAACGGCCTTAAAAAAGAAGGTGTTCTAAATGGATTTGGACCAGCGGAAAAGGCGCATCCTCGCCGCCATTACGGAAACCTATATTCGCACAGGCGAACCGGTTGGTTCTAAGCTGTTATCCTATTATCCAGAAATACGGGTTTCCCCGGCAACCATTCGGAATGATATGGCGATTCTGTTTGACCAGGGCCTGTTGGAACAGCCGCATACCTCGGCGGGGCGGGTGCCGTCCCATCTGGGTTATCGCGTTTATATTGACCAGCTTATGGAATGTGAGCCCCTTACCCCTGCGGAACGCTCTGAAATCGACGCTTTGTTTAATATTAAGTATCCTGACCCGGATCGCCTTCTGGCGGACGCGGCAAAATCCCTGGCGTCTTATACAGGCTGTGCAACTGTTTCCACTACCATAACCCGTTCTAATGTTTACGTTCGGAAAATCCAGTTAATTGCTGTCGGCGTGCGGACAATGGTTATTCTCTTGGTTGCTTCCAGCGGTGAAATCCGCAATAAAGTCTGCCGTGTTGACTTTGCAGTTACGCCGGAGATCGTTGCCTTTTTTAATCAGTTTGCAACCGGCTGGCTCTCAGACCGTTCCATCCGGGAAATTACCAGCGCATATATCGGTTCTGTCGCCGTTGCCCTTGGAGAATACTCCCGCGTCTTTACCCCGGTTCTCGGCGCTATCTATGAACTGTGCAAGGAGATTAATGACGGTGCATACTATGTCAACGGTTTGAGCAACCTTCTCGCTTACCCTGAACTGCGGGACGGCGCCCATGAACTTTTTACCTTTTTGGAAAACCGCGGCCAGGCCAGGCGGATGCTTGCAATGACCGGCCAGAGAACGAATGTAGTTGTTGGGCGTGAAAACCCCAATCAAGAGCTTACCAGCGCATCTGTCCTCGTATCCCGATATGATATCGGGCGGGAGAAAAACAGCGGGATGATTGCCCTTGTAGGGCCGGTGAGGCTCAATTATGCCAGGCTGATTCCGCATCTGGAATACTTCGCTCATACAATGGGAAAACTTCTCACCGAAACCATTGAGCAGGCTCCCTTGGATGAAAGGGGGTTGTCAACCCCTTGAGGAAAAAGAAAAAACAGAATAGATGGTTTAAATTTAGAAAGGAGAGTCGTTCCGTGGAAAATGATGAGGCCAGGAAGCCAGAGGACGCTGTAGAACAGGAAACTTTGGAACAAGAGGAGGCTTCCTCTGAACAGGAATACACTGCAGCGGAAGAATCAGAGGAGGCTGCCGGCAAGGACGCTGAGGAGCCCGCTGATGAAAAGACCGATGCGGAAAAATTAGAACAAGCCCAGGCAGATTTGAAAAAGATGGAAGAAGTATATGATTCCCTGCTTAAAAAGTATCTCAGCCTGACCGTGGAGTATGAGAATTTCCGCAAACGTTCCCAGAAGGAAAAAGAGGCGGTTTATCCTGACGCTGTAGCATCTACTGTAGAGAAATTTTTGCAGGTTGTGGATAACTTTGAGCGCGCCATGGAGTTTGAAACCCAAGATAAAGAATATAAAAAAGGCGTGGACTTGATTTATTCTTCCCTGATGGATACATTGAGCAAGCTCCAGGTGGAAGCTTATGCTGAAGTCGGTGATGCCTTCCAGCCTGAAATCCACAACGCAGTTATGCATATTGAAGACGAAAACTTTGAGGAAAATGTGATTTCCCAGGTTTTCCAAAAAGGCTACAAAATAGGCGAGAAGGTTGTCCGCCATGCTTTGGTTCAAGTAGCCAATTAATTGGCTTTGACATAAATAGAAAACGTTACAAATATATTTCTGATTTATCATTGGAGGGTAAAATATTATGGGAAAAATTATTGGAATTGACTTAGGTACTACTAACTCCTGCGTCGCTGTTATGGAAGGCGGCGAACCTGTTGTAATCGCTAACGCCGAAGGTGCAAGAACAACTCCCTCTGTGGTGGCCTTCTCCAAAACCAACGAAAGAATTGTTGGACAGGTGGCAAAGCGCCAATCTATTACAAACCCTGATCGTACCGTTATGTCTATTAAACGCCATATGGGAAGCGATTATAAGGTGAATATCGACAGTGATTCATACACCCCGCAGCAGATTTCTGCAATGGTCCTGCAAAAGATGAAGAGCGAGGCTGAGGCATATCTTGGGCAGCCCGTTACAGAGGCAGTCATTACAGTTCCTGCTTACTTCAGCGACGCCCAGCGCCAGGCTACAAAGGATGCCGGCAAAATTGCCGGCCTGGAAGTAAAAAGAATTATTAACGAGCCTACTGCTGCGGCGCTGGCTTACGGGATTGACAAGGAAGCCGACCAGAAAATCATGGTCTATGACCTGGGCGGCGGTACGTTTGATGTTTCCATTATCGAAATGGGCGACGGTGTTCAGGAAGTCCGCGCTACTGCCGGCAACAACCGCCTGGGCGGCGATGACTTTGACGACAGGATCATCCATTACCTGGCTGATACCTTTAAAAAGGAAAACGGGATCGACCTTTCCAGCGATAAAATGGCGATGCAGCGTTTAAAAGAAGCTGCTGAAAAAGCTAAAATTGAGCTTTCCGGTATGACAACTGCAAACATCAACCTCCCCTTTATCACAGCCGATGCAACCGGTCCCAAACACTTGGATGTTACCCTGACCCGCGCTAAATTTAACGAGCTGACCAGCGACCTAGTAGAAGCTACCATGGGCCCTGTGCGCCAGGCTTTGAGCGATTCCGGCCTGAAACCTTCCGACCTGGATAAAATCCTTCTGGTAGGCGGTTCCACCAGAATTCCAGCCGTCCAGGAAGCTGTTAAGAGCATTACCGGGAAAGATCCCTTTAAAGGCATTAACCCTGATGAATGCGTTGCTATTGGTGCAGCCATTGAGGGCGCTATCCTTAACCGCGAAATGGGCGACCGCAGCATCCTCCTGGTAGATGTTACCCCTCTTTCTTTGGGCATCGAAACATTGGGCGGTGTGTCTACAAAGATCATTGACCGCAATACCAAGATTCCTGTAAGAAAGTCCCAGGTATTTTCGACTGCTGCTGACGGACAGACTTCTGTTGAGGTTCATGTTCTCCAGGGTGAACGCGAAATGGCTGCGGATAATAAAACCCTTGGCATGTTCCGCCTGGAAGGAATTCCGGCAGCCCCCAGAGGGGTTCCCCAGATTGAAGTTACCTTCGACATTGATGCAAATGGTATTGTCCATGTATCTGCTAAGGATTTGGGTACCGGCAAAGAGCAGAATATCACCATTACCGCTTCAACCAATATGTCCAAAGAGGATATTGACAAGGCTGTACGGGATGCAGAACAATATGCCGCAGAGGACAAAAAACGCCGCGAAGGGATTGATATGCGCAATAATGCTGACCAACTGGTTTACCAGTGCGAAAAAGGTTTAGCTGACGCAGGCGACAAGGTTTCCGAAAGTGACAAGGAAGAAATCAAAGCCAAACTGGAAGAACTGAAAGAAGCCCTGAAAGGCACAGACAATGATGCGATTAAAACAAAGATGGAAGCTTTGCAGCAGAGTTTCTATGCCATGTCAACCAAGCTGTATGAAGCAGCCCAGGCCGCACAGCAGCAGGGACAGGAAGGCGATAATTCCGCAGCAGGCGGCAGCAATGCAGGCGGCGCGGATTATGTAGATGCTGACTATGTGGACGCTGACGACAACAGCCAGCAGCCTTAACAGGCAGATATTGAAAATAATTCAGAAACGGTCAAACAATTAGAGCCGTATACCACTTGGGGAAGCTGTCCGCAGTAACGGCGCAGTTTCCCCCTTATGGCGTTGTTTGGCGGAAGGGCATAGGTGATAAAGATTGGCAGAAAAACGTGATTACTATGAAGTGCTTGGAGTAAGCAAGGGCTGCTCTGAGGAAGAATTAAAAAAGGCATACCGCAAACTGGCGAAACAATACCACCCGGATCTGAACCCTGACAACAAGGACGCTGAAGAAAAGTTTAAGGAAGTTGGCGAAGCCTACGAAGTCCTTTCCGATAAGGAAAAACGCGCCAAATACGATCAGTTCGGCCATGCGGGGGTTGACCCATCCTATGGCGGAGGCGGTTATGGCGGCGGCTTTGGAGGGTTCGGCGGAGGCGGCTTTGACGTGGGGGATATTTTTGAAAGCTTCTTTGGCGGAGGCTTTGGAGGCTCTGCCCGTACCCGCAACCCCAATGCCCCCATCCGCGGAAACGATATTTCCGTCCAAATTACACTTAGCTTTATGGAAGCAGCTAAGGGCTGTACAAAGGAAATTTCAATCCAGCGGCTGGAACGCTGCGCCTCCTGTAACGGTTCCGGCGCGGCTCCCGGTACATCTACTGAAACCTGTTCCGCCTGTAATGGTTCCGGCCAGGTCCGCGTTCAGCAGCGCACGCCCTTTGGCGTTATCCAATCTTCCCGCCCTTGTGACAAATGCGGCGGGAAAGGGAAAATTATCAAAACCCCCTGTTCCGCCTGCCGCGGGCTGGGAAGGGTCCGGCGCTCCATTAAGACAACTGTCAACGTCCCTGCCGGAATTGACGACGGACAGACCTTTATCCTGTCCGGCCAGGGCGACAACGGGGTCAACAACGGGCCTTCCGGGGATTTGCAGATCACAGTCTCCATTCGCCCAGATCCTATTTTTGAACGCGATGGGTATGATGTTTGGTGTGAAATACCTGTTACATTTGCCCAGGCTGCATTAGGCGATGAATTGACTGTACCTACTATTGACGGAAAGGTCAAATATAACATTCCAGAAGGTACCCAGCCAGGAACCACTTTCCGCCTGCGCGGGAAGGGCATTAATTACGTCAACGGGAGAAGCAGGGGCGACCAGTATGTAAAAGTAGTGGTTGAAATTCCCAAAAACCTGAATTCAAAACAAAAAGAAGCGCTGAAACATTTTGATTCCCTTGGTTCTGATAAGAATTATGAGAAGCGGAAATCTTTCTTTGACAAATTAAAGGATCTGGTAAACAGGGATTAGCCTCCCCTCTCAATAAAACCTTGAAAGGAGCTTCCTTGTATGGCGCTGCACGAGTTTGTAATTGAACTTATGGAAAGAATTCTGGCTGATCCTGAACTTAACATTACTGAAAACGACATCCGCTATTTTGATGCGGGGGTAAAGCTTGATAACTCTGAATTTCAATGGGATGAGGCTGCACCACTGGCGAAAAACCCCACTATTGTCAAAAGCAACTCCCTGATTGTTCGGATTGCGTTTGAAAACGGAATCAAGGAATTTCTCCGTTTCCATGTTGGGGATATGTACCGCATTTACAAGAGCGAAGGCATGGACGAGGTTTACAACCTCTTTGCCAGCAACTATAAGCAGCACAGTTCCAGAGCAAAATCCCATACTATGCTTTTAAGCTCGTTTCGCGATTACGATAAAGTCAAGGACCGCAT
The DNA here is from genome assembly GCA_910589145.1 of uncultured Oscillospiraceae bacterium. Taxonomy (GTDB): domain Bacteria; phylum Bacillota; class Clostridia; order Oscillospirales; family Ruminococcaceae; genus UBA1405. Next base: position 3,235 of record CAJUSD010000064.1, on the reverse strand, counting down.
TATCGTCCGCCCCCTCAACTACAAACTGAACCATAAGGAACTGCTCCACGCCGTTTATCAAAAATATGGGGATATCGCAGTTGTTCTTTACCTTCTCCTTGACAACCAGGAAACCGGCGGCCATACGCAGCTGCTTTCAACAAAAGTTCCAGCAGAGGTTCTAATTGACTGGGATTTGGACATTGAAACTGTTATGTCTGCGGCTGTCGAAAATACTATGAAGCTTCGCCCTCCGGTTTTAGTCGGGTTCGGGGAAGGAATTGAGTTTGCCCAGTATACCAGCTTTATGGATAACCCAGATCTCAAGATTGATTTTCATTCCCCCTTTGCCCCTATTGTTTCCACAAATCCTGATTTGAATGGGGCTGTTTCTGCATTCTATCCTGGGGTGTTGGAGCGGTTGTTTGAAATGACTGGGGAACCTTTTTACCTTATATTTACCAATATCAGCGAATTTCATATTCACCCTGTCAGTATGAAGTTTTCTGTTTCTAAAATGCGGAAGGTCCTTTTTGATGTGAACCTTAGAAACAGGATAGATGAGATATTATCCAGGGAACTTTACCTTTATGATGGTGTGGAATTGAAAATAGTATAGTTTTCAGAGAACCTACAACTTGCGTTCATAGAACCATCACGTTGCAGGCGTATGATAAATATAAACCAGAGTTTGGCTTCTCCCAGCCGTCCTCCTCTGGTTGCAGGGATGAGTACCCTTCCGTCCCTGTTCTATCGTCTCGGCAGTAGGGAATAAGGTTGTGCCTGAGTTTCAGGTATAACCTTATTTCTGTTATAAGGAAAATGAAGCCACTAAATAAAATACAACCTAAAACAACGAAAAAAGGTTTGAAGGTCCAGGAAACTTTCCTCAAAAGTTCCCTGGTCGCGTCCGCAGACGCGAAACTCCCCTGCACATTCTAAAAAGGGAGTAAAAGCAACCCTAAAAAGGTTAAAGAAAAAAGCATAAATCAAAAAGCCCGTTTGCATAAGCAAAAATCCTTCGTGGGAGCTCAAGTTTAAACCTTATAAAACCTCATAAGGGGCAATAAAAGGGCTTTTTGCCCCAGCGAATTCTAATTCGCGGATGTAACCGCCTGCCCAAAAGTAAATCTAAGAACCTGTATTCACAACTGTCGAACGTTGCCTGTCCGGTCTTTTTCCCGTCATACTACGTCGATTCCCCTGTTCAAGAGCGCAAAGAGAAAAGTTTAAATTTAGTCAAACTCAAGCGGCCCCAAGTCCAGCAAAAGTGAACTAACAGCTAAGAAGTTTTTAAAAATAGTTCCCTAAACCTTCAAACTATCCTAATTTAACTTTAGTTGTACTCATTTTAGATTTCACCTGTATCACTACTTAGACAAAAACTCCTTAAATCCAAGTTGTTTCGTCAAATTTCTTTCTAACAAACTCGAATAAAATTAAACTAAAAGGTGAAGAATTTTTTAAAAGATAGGGTTGACAGAGGTATCTAATAATGATAGAATTAGTACCAAATATAATGAAAGGAGGTCATATAAATGCTTTATGAGTCTGAAAGAAAAGTTCTGGGGCTCATCTGGGACAATGAGGGGATTCCTGCCAAAGAATTGGCGCGCCTTTTAGAGCCGTCCGGATGGTCCAGAAGCACCACTTATACCATCATCAGCCGGTGCATTGAAAAGGGCTACGTCCGGCGCGAAGGAAAATACCAGTGCTATTCCCAGATCTCCAGAGAAGACGCCCAAAAGCAGAGTATCCAGGAAACGTTAAACGACTTTTTTGACAATTCTGTTACTCGTTTTTTTGCTGCGTTTACAGAGTCAAGGAATCTTTCCAACCAGGAAAGGGAACAACTGAAGGACATGATTGACAGCTTGAAGTAAGAATGTGACACATGGATTACTTGTACTTTAGCATACCTTGTATGATTGTGATTATTGGGTTGGAGTTGTGCAGGAGGTTTTCCAGCCTTAGTCATAAATCACAAAGCATAGCCTGGAAAATTCTCCTGATTAGGCTTGTGCTTCCGTTTTTAAAAATTCCATCCCCTGTTTCAATTTATAATTGGCTTTCTCCGGGGTGTGAACAGCCGATTGTTCATATTAAATATACGGCGGGAGAGACCGTAATAGATCCGGTTTCTGTCGCTGCGATACATTCGATGGATACCTTTGTGGTTTTATTATGGATTGGCCTGGGGCTTGCGGTATGTGTTTTTCTGTTTATAGGTTTCCAATGTATCCGGCTGATAAGAAATTCTATTCCCTGTGAAAATATTGCCGGGATAGAATGGGCGAAAACCTTCCCGCTGGATATTAAAATTCGGTATAGCTGGAAGATCCGTTCTCCTATGTCCTATGGATTGTTTGGGAACAACTATATCCTTTTACCAGAGGATTTTGAGTTTTGCGAAGAAACTAAATGCATACTTGAACATGAAGGCTTCCATTTGAAAGCACATGATACCCTTTGGAAGGTGCTCTCATTGCTGATGGTGTGTATACATTGGTTTAATCCTGCAAGCTGGATATTTTATATGTATATACAGGCTGAAATGGAATGTCTGTCTGATGAGAATGTTTTGAACCTTCACCCCTTGGACTATCGTTCCGAATATGCTAAACTCCTGTTAGCCTTTTCTACGGGAGAAAAGCCTCAAAATGTTTCTGCTTTCTCTAACTTCCAGGATTATAAATTTTTGGAGAAGCGAATCTCCTGCATTATGAAGCATAAGAAACCTTCGACCCTCCAATGGTGTACGGCTTCCATTGCTTGCACCTTGGTGGTTTTGTGTGCCTCAACAAATTCTATTGCGTATGCAAGTGGATGGAAAATATCTGAACCAGAAAATTTTTTAAACAAAGAAATTTCCTATCTATCCCATAATATGAACGACTCTGGACATATATTTCAAATTCCTGTGTTAGACGGGAAGACTTTAGCTCATGAAATTAACTTTAGGGGTATGGTAGTTTATGATAATAATGGATTACCATGGAACTTTGAGCAAGGACAGGAAGTGTCTCTTTGCTTTATTTTAAAATTAGAAGATAAAAGTTTTTCTAATGGTCAACAAATTAAATTTGGTTTTTATTGCGAAGATTTAGAACAGACAGTTTATTCTGGTCAGATTAAGACAGGATTTACTATTAATTTTACGGTGCCAAAAACAGGAAATTATTATTTTTATGTAGTAAATAATTCATCAGATAGAATTTTAGTGAAGTCTTTTACATTAACACAATAATAATCTTTT
>CAJUSD010000063.1 GCA_910589145.1 uncultured Oscillospiraceae bacterium | reverse complement strand
GAAAGGAGCTGTCCCTAGTACGAGAGGACCGGGATGGACGTACCTCTGGTGCACCAGTTGTCATGCCAATGGCACAGCTGGGCAGCTATGTACGGAGCGGATAAACGCTGAAAGCATCTAAGCGTGAAACCGGCCTTGAGATAAGATATCCCACTGGGTTAACCAGGTAAGACCCCTTGTAGACTACAAGGTCGATAGGCACATTGTGTAAGCGCTGTGAGGCGTTTAGCTAGCGTGTACTAATCGGTCGAGGGCTTGACCTTTTTACTTGTTCTCCTCTCTTTCCCCCCTTCAGTCCGTTGTTCAATTTTCAGGGTGCAGAAGCTTCTGCTTGAGTCCTGCATCCCATGAGTGCGCACCATTAGCTCAGTTGGTAGAGCAGCTGACTCTTAATCAGCGGGCCCCGGGTTCGAGTCCCTGATGGTGCATACAAACCACCCGGACGGGAAGTATTCGGCCCGTTGGTCAAGCGGTCAAGACGGCGGCCTCTCACGCCGCAAACATGGGTTCAATTCCCGTACGGGTCATTTTTCACCCCCCTTTTGACAACTCCATAGCCGGTGCAGATTACAGCGGGGTCCCACCTGTTCCCATCCCGAACACAGTCGTTAAGCCCGTTTGTGCCTACAATACTTGGCAGGTGACTGCCTGGGAAGATCGGTTGTGCCGGCTCTTTTAGTTGGTGTTGATTACAGTGAGGTTCCACCTGTTCCCATCCCGAACACAGTAGTTAAGCTCATTTGTGCCTACGATACTTGGCGGGTGACTGCCTGGGAAAATAGGTAACGCCAACACTAGAAAATCGCTGAGATAGAAATATCTCAGCGATTTTTCTTTTATAAAAGAAAGACTGATAAGAGGTAAACGATCAATGGACAAAATTATTACCAAACGTGAAATTACTGCAATGGTTTACGATGACCTTCTTGCCTTTGTTCACAAACATGCACATATGCTGGGCAATCAGTATCCCAAGCATATGGAGGACTTTTATTGTCCCCGTATTCTGGATAAACCGCATCTGCTTCGGAAACTGTGTCAACAGGATTTAGATTTGTTTACTCAAATGGTCCGGGAAATGAACCTCAAAGAGTATATTGAAGGTGGAAAGTGGGCGGCGGTTCTGCTGTCCCAAGGCGGTACACTGCCGGAGGAAGTCCTGCGCCGGCAGGAATCTGTTATGTCCGCAAAATCTTTTACAACATCGGGGCTTCAGGAAAGTGATATTTCTCTTTTGTCTGTATTGTTCCTGGAGGTCAGTGAGAAGGCGCGTCAGCTTTGGAGCGCCCAATATAGCCAAGCAACATATGGCCAGCTTGCCAAAGTCCTGAAAATGCGGGAAGATTGGCTTGGTTGTTCGCAGACGGAAAGTACCCGAATCCTTTATACCCTAGGCTGGAAGCCGCTTGATGTCATGTTGACATATGCCCTGGAATCTACAGATCCCTATAAATATCCCATTGATCCGGACTGTGTCTCAGAAGCTGCCCGTCTTGACCCGGAAACAGCAGTCTGGCTCCTGGAGCCAAAGCATTATAATGAATATTTTAATGGAAGATACCATCCATCTGATTATCCATACATGGCCGGAAGCTGGGCGGAATTCCTCTATCTTCGCTGTGGATGGACAGATATTTCTTATCTGAAAAAGGAGCATCGACCAAAAAGATGGGCAAACTTTTGCCAGCATCTTTTAGAACATATTCAAACCCCTGATTGGGAACGCCAGCGGTTGGAGGATGAATTGAAAAAGGCAGGTCTGCTCAATTCGGAAACACCTCCTGATTGGGCCAATCCCAAATTGGCGAAAGCCCAGAGATTAGCATTGACAAAGGCAATGGTGTGCCATTATCAATGGAACTACTCAGAACTGCTGTCTGCCCTAACCAGCGGGAAATCGGAAGCTTTTACAGGACTTTTATGGGGCATCTATCAGGAAGATAGGCTTATGAAAGCTTTTTTGCTGGACAGCTTGGGGAATGCTCAGGATGAAAACAGCGATGAAATGCCATTGTCCATGGATGCCCAGATTGGTCTTGTAGTTCCGGCAGAGTTATCTAAACAGAAGCTTGCCCTCTGGAAGAAGCGTGTTAAGGCGTGCGGAGTGAAACCGTTTATACGTCAGCTCTCTATTTCGCCAGTGCCTAATTCCCCGGAGGACTATGAAGGAGTAGTAACAAAACATATTACGATCTACTCTGCCGCCGGAAAATGGGGTATGGAGATGGGAAACCTGCCCAAACACTGCCGGGCGGATTTAATTGATTCCCTGCACGGATATGGTGCAAGAATTTCATTTGATCCCCTTTGGGACGGCTCTGAGTACAACGGCGACGAGGAACTGATATTGGGCGTGTCCTTTTACCGTTTGGGCAGGCTGCCTTTTGGAGATTATCTCCCCAAAAGGGCCGTTGTCCAGCCAGAGGAGCTTCCGCCCAGGTTTGTCTCCATCGCGGGGGCGGCTTTCAAACAAATGACGGGAATAAAGCCCTGATACTTGAAAGGTACACTGCAATTTATGTAATATTTACGCGTTTGGATAATAAAACAGTCCCCTCCCCGTTTGCGCTGAGAAGAGGATTATTTTCGATGAAAACCTTTAAGGTTTATGGTTTTAGGGACGCCATCTCAGCAGCCGTTGGCTGTTCGCTGGCTGCAAGTGATAATCTTCAGCAAAAATCCCGCTATATATTCCCCCTGGAAGCTATTACAAACTTTTCGCTCGCTGCTCCCACAAAAGAAAATGGCGGGATTCCCTATATTTCAGGTATCCGTCTTTATCGTTTTGCTTATGCTGCCTTTAGCAAGCTGGGGTATTTCGCGTCTGCGGACGCGACCAAGGAACTTTTCAGGAAAGTTCCCTGGACCTTCAAACCTTTTTAATCCGCTTTAGGCCGCACTCGTCTGGAGTTTTCCCTGCAACTTAACTTACACTTTTTTCATCTGCTCCGGTGAAAATTCAGGAGCCATCAGTATAAGGTAAATGTAATCTCGTTTATCCCTTTAGGTTCTTGGCCCATTGTCACAATAACAGAGGCATATTTTTTGTCCCAAATAAAAAAGTTGTCCGCCAAGGCATACAGTCCGGGATCGTCAGGCAAAGCGTCCTTGTCTTTGCCGCCGATTGTCAGGGGATGTCCTGTAGCTTTTTCGATATCAGCGGCACTGCTTCCCCATGGGATATCAGGGTATTGGAAAATACCGCTTTCTGTTTGGAAGTTAGCGGGATCATTGCCTATGTCCCAGGAATTTTCAGCTGCTGAAATAGCCTGACAGCCGCTTAAAATAACCAATGATGCCATAGCAGAAATAAATTTGAGCTTTACAAGCCTTTTCATGCAGTTTATCCCCCTTAATCATGTTATAAAGCAATTTTCTTTATTTCATTATACAATATATAGAGATAAAATGCAATATGACCTTAGGAAAAAGATTTCCTAATTTCCAGGGCCTCCCGGACAAGGTATTTCAGCCGAATTTCATTCCGGGCAATTTCTTCGTCAGAAAAACCACATTGATTAAGTTTATCCGGCAGTTCTGCCAGTGGGAAAAGGAATTCCCATTCTTCGTCGGATAGGGTTATTGTATCGTAGTTTGTATAGCCTAATAACTGTATACGGGAAATTTCGTCCTCAGATGTGGCCTTTTGGCTGCACCGCATCTGCAAAAAGCTGTATCCTGCCTCGGTCATCCACCAGGTTTCTTCCGGGGCGTTAAGTATGTTGTAATACAAATATTTGTTGAGGGCAGGGGTCAGGGCGGCTTCCCGTTCTTCTTCTGTCATGGAGAGGATTTCGCTGCGCAGGTTCCCACGGCGCAGAAGCTCGTCCTGCATCCAGTGGGGGATTCCCTTTTCATGGGATTGCCGGCGGAAATCCTCGTCAGAGGGCTGGGACAGAGCAAGGCGAAGGGTTTCTTCGGTACTTGTCATAGTGCGCCGGGGATGGGTCATCCCCATTTCCTCCAGCTTTTGATTGGCTTCTGTGATGGGGGAGAACAGCTCCTGGAGTGCCTTTTTTTCGCTGTCTTCCAAATTGAGAAGGTATTCTGTTGAAAGGTCGCTGCAAAGAAAACCTATCAGCACATCCTGATCAAGTCCCAGTTCCAGCAGTTTTTCCTGGGTTTCGGGTGGAAGCTCATCCAGAGGACTTGGCCCTCCGCCATCGTGAATACCATAAGAGAGTTTCTCTGCATCCTCCGGAGTCATTTGATCGATTTGTTCCGGCGGGAAGAAAGAGTGTTGGAGGATGATGTATTGATAGGGCTTCCCGCCCTTGCCCAGCCAGCGGCGGCGAGAGGCAATATATTGCTTGGTTTCTTCATCATCAGGGGGTGCAGGCTCCAGCAGTGGCTCTTTATAGGAGCTGCTCCAATAAGGAACGCCGTCAATGATATATACGCCGTTTTCCAATTCAATTCTTTCTGATTCGATGGGGGTGCTTTCCGGCTCGGAGCTTTCAGCAGGCAGGCTGCTGGGGATTTCTCTCACCTGACAGCCGGAAAGGATGAATACCAGAGATATAATAGCAGACCGTTTCTTCAGGTTCATTGGAATGTGTCCTTTCTTCTTAATTATTCAGTCTATAATTGACCAGCGTATTGTATTTGTACAAAAATGGAAACATCAGTTAAATTATCAAAAATACTGTTTTCTATTGGCATCCCTTTTCTCCCTTTCCTTTTATTTTATCGCCATACAGCATATAAGCCAGATGAGCCGGGTTCCCAGTACCAAAGGAAACCGGCTCGGTTTTTTAACGTAAGTTCGATAAAGCTAAGTTGCGGGGGAACCCCCAAATGAGTACAACCTAAAGCGGATTAAAAAGGTTTGAAGGTCCAGGGAACTTTCCTGAAAAGTTCCCTGGTCGCGTCCGCAGACGCGAAATACCCCAGCTTGCTAAAAAATAACATCAACAAAACGAATAAGACAGATACTTAAAAGTATAGAAAATCCCGCCATTTTCTTTTGTGGGAGCAGCAAGAGAAAGGTTTTGAATAGCTTCCAGAGGGGCATATATGGCGGGATTTCTTGCTGAAAGTTATCGCCTGCAGCCAGCGAACAGCCAACGGCTGCTGAGATGGCGTCCCTAAAACTGTAAACCTTAAAATTGAGAAAGGGGATTCATCAAACTATTGATTAGGAAGCAGGATAACGGCATTTTTCTGAGGGTTCTTTTTATCAATTGTAAAGGTATATGTTTTAACTAGGTTGGAAGTTCCATTTTCAGAATGAAAATTTTTAGAATCATAAACGCTCATTTCCCAAGTTCCTTCTGTTAAATTTGGAAAAGAAACCTTTCCATTTTCACTGGTCAGGGCTCTGTGGTAAAGAGGTGGAACGATTCCTATACCTGCATGTCTTTCGTTGCTGCCGGAAGGTTCAGAAGGCTTGGGAGGGATAACTTCCCATAATGTACATAGGTAATCTGTTACTGGCTTGCTATTGCGCCGCAGAACTGCCGTATAAGAATAGACGGTGCTGACCTTTTCAGATGGGTTTACAGTTATAACAGTTTCTTTCATATTCCCGGAAGTATTCAGAGAAATGTCACATCGGGTACAGTCAGGATATTCATTGCTGTTTATGTATTTTCCACTGCAATCCATAAGAATTTCCGGCGTAAAGACAAATAGTGTTGTTTCTGTATATATCCCTGTATACTTAATGGTTGCTTTACCCTCATGGTCTGTCAGGATTGGCATATCTCCCGCGCTTAATGAAGGCAGTTCACGAAAGTTTTCTTTTCCATATAATGTATGCGTTATAACAATACCTGCATTTTGCACAGGATTCCCATTGGCATCTATTACCTTAACTGGAATATCCACTGTAAATTCCGGCACCTGTTCAGCGGTTTCCGGTATCCTTCCGCTGACCTCAAAACTTTCTTCAGTGTAGACTGGCGGTGTATTGGGGTTTTCCTCCACCTCCGGCGGCGTGTCAAACCCACAAAATAGTATTCCAGCACATATTCCCACAGCCAACAGAGAGATAAATCTCACTTCTTTTTTCATCAGAACACCTTCTTAACTTTTTTCAGATAAACGGTTTTGCCTATGTAAATATATTATGATAAGGGCAATTCGTCAACAGAAAACAAAAGGATTCAGTGCCCATATTTCTTTTTATCCCACTTATCCCACAAAACAAACGCACCTATTATAAGGGCAATGAAAAACGCCCATCTTACCGGCGTGTACCAGAAAGATTTTTTTACCGTAAAGGAAAGTTCCCCTGCCGGCAGGGTGCCGCTGTGGAAACGATACCTCCGCCAGCCCGCCCAGTGGAAATCCAGATTGCTTTCCATTAAAACAGGTGCGGCAGAGGATGTCTTTATAACAACATCCAAATCCTTAAAGTCTGCCCAATACTGGGCGGGGGACAGATAATAAAGAAAGGTATACCGTACCTGTTTGGTTCCATAAGTAAACATGGGGTCCCTCTCCATAAAAGCTGTTGTTTTAGTTGTGATTTCCAGTCTATACGTTTCACCTGGAGGGATTTCTGCATCAAATTCCAGCATAAGAATGGGATATGGCCCATGCTCGAAATAGGTGTCCTGGGGTGTAAAGGCTTTACGGCGTTTCAGCATTTCTTCTAACGTCAGGCTGTCTAAAATTTTTTCGGATTTTCCATCCCTGCTTTCATCTACAATCCAGGCTTTATAGGGGATTTCTTCGCCGTTCAGGCGGATTTTTTGATAAAGAGGGTCCTGTCCGTCGCCAAATCCGGTAATTACCGGAAAGACTGCCGTCAGGGTATAGTCTGAATCAGTGGGGTTGTGCAGGGAATATACCGCCTTTACCCTGCTTCGGATTGTATAACTTTCCATTCTGGATTCCAGCTTGAATTCCAGACGTTCTTTCTCTACTTCAATGGGGCAGTCCTCCAGGGGGCGGGGTTCAGTGCCCCTGGAGCCTTCCCAGCCGATAGGCGCGGTATTTGCAGATACTTTTCCAGAAAATATAATGCTTACTATTGTAAATAGGATTAACAATATGATTTTTTTCACAGGTGGGATCATCCCCTAATAATAAGGATAATTTTGAGTAAACAGACAATATAGATAGTTATTCCCTGAGCGAACCTCTTTGTGTAAACAAAGTTACCATGAAAAGGATGGCATGTCAACAATAAATGAAATATTTTTGTCGAAAAAACAAGAAACATCTCATTTAGAGATTTTTCGTATTTTCTTTTATCTGTAACAATAAAAAAGTAGTTTTTAATTAATGGAAAATAAGCCGGTTCCTGTAAAAATTGGAACCGGCTTTTCAAGGTTTAAATTTTAAGAACCTTCAATATTAACAAGCACCTGTCTGTGGATTGATCTCAGGGCCCTTATGAGGAACGCCGTCTGGAACAGGGATATCATTATTATTAGTGACCTGGACTATTGCTTCTGTTGATGCCAAGGTTTGTGAACTCCTTACCCTATCATTAGCAAGAGTCGCTGAAGGATGACAGGCTATAAGCGCACATAAGATAGAAACCGTTGATAAAAATTTCATTGAAAGACCTCCTTATTAGTTCCAATCATGATAATATAATGTTGTAGTCCATGTGCAATCATATATACCAGCCGAAAGTTTATATATACCTGTAGAACTTGGATAAATTGTTTTAAATTTGCCTCCATTGGTATCCATAATTATAATTCCGAAATCCGTTTCTTAGAAAGTACCCAAAAAAGCATATGTTGTGCATCAAGGTTTCCGTTTAGCCAAGCTACACAAAATCCCTGCTGTTCCTATCAATAAAGATATACCTAAATGTTTCATCCAGAATATCACAAGCTCTTTAGGGATTATACTTATCATATGTGTATGGTAGATGACAGCAGAAAATATATATAGCAGCATTACTGCTAGAGCATAAACAGAAAACCAACGATAATTTTTTAACCAGCCCCTTACTAAGCCAAGAATTCCTCCTGTAAGGATCACTGCTGATAGAAAATAGATACATCCCTCGAGAACGGGAGCAAAATATATCAGCGGGAGAAAGAATAGAAAAGCAGATATAAAGCCTATTGTCACCAATACAGTAAGGCCAATCATAAGAAACATGGATAAAAATACGCCTTTGTGGTTAGAGGAATCTGCCTTATAAGTTTTCCTAAAGGTGATCAATGTAACCGTTTCCAAAAGGAACAGAAAACTGGTAAGGAATATAGGAGGAACGTTAATAAATAGACAGCAAAAGAGTATGAGCAGGCATAGGGCCTGTGTTCCGAATAGTGCTTTTGGAAAAGCCTTTTGAAAAGAAGGAATTGATATCATTCTGTATACTCCTTTTTCTATACAATGGTAAATAGCGTTTTCATTTGATACATCTCCCTAAAAGACAGCCTTATTATTTAAGTAGGTTATCACAGTATTATTTAAAAGAGAAACGGCACCTTATTTCCCCTTACACCCTATATAACACAAATAAGCCGGTTCCTATGGGAAACACAAACCGACATTAATTTTATTGATTAGGAAGCAAAATAATTGTATTCTTTTGGGGAGTTTGCTTGTTAAGGGTAAAGGTATAACTATGAATCAGGTTGGAAGTCCCATCTTCATTAAGGATGTATTTGGAATTATAAATATCTATTTTCCATGTCCCAGCTTCTAATTCTGGAAAAGATACTTTACCATTTACATTTGTCAAAAATTCATATCCAAGAGGAGGAATTCCCCCATCTGGAATATGACGTTCGGGTTCCTTTCCGGGGGATTTTGGCAAAGGAATTTTAGACAGCGTACATAAGTAGTCTACTGCCGGCTTTCCATTACAGCGCAAAACTGCTGAATATGTATATGGATTTGAAATAGTTGGGTTAGCAGGGGTGATTGTTATAACAGTTTCCTTCATATTACCGGATGGTTCCAAAGGGATATCAATCCGGGTACAGATAGGGTAATTTACAGATGTAAATTCCTTTCCCCAGCAGCCTGCTAATATTTCCGGTGTAAAGACAAACAGGGTTGTTTCAGAATAGGAACCTGCATATGGAATAGATGCCCTGCCTTCATGATCTGTCAGGATTGGAT
>CAJUSD010000062.1:8416-9162 GCA_910589145.1 uncultured Oscillospiraceae bacterium | reverse complement strand
ACCATGCACTTCGTCAGCGGTATGGTGAGTACCAAGTATTTGAAAAAGGCTCAAGCCTCCATGGAAATGTAATTTTTGATGCGGAAAAACCCTATAGAGAATACTGGGACAGCAAAAAATAGCTTATAAGGGGTGTGGAAACTTCTTAATGAAAATTGTGATTGCAGGCGTGATGAAAGATACCAATATTGGGGATCGAATTATAGCAGATGTATTTACAAATTTATTTAAGGAGACAGCATTTAATGAAGCCAGCAAAGATTATAATAGCAGGATTAATGATGGATACGAATTTGGGAGAAGCTATATACCCCTATGTTTTGGCCAAAAAGTTATCGGGGGGGGGGTATACTCTGCAATTTGAAAATCTGGATTTTTATGGGAGAAGTAACAGATGTGAAAAAAATACTACATTCATTGAAGACATAGACTTATTATATTCATCTAACTGTGGAAAAAAGAAAATATTTCTCTTAAAAGTGCTTAACCGGTTATCTGGACTAATAGGAAGACCTGAATACTTTCGCCATATAGCATGGAAGTTAAATCAAAATAATGAAAAACGTCTTACAAGGTATTACACATCAATATTAAAAGGTGCGTCTTTATTAGTCTTTCCAGGGGGAGGCATTATCGAATGTACATCTAATCACGATTATTACCATCATATTGACTTAATTACTAAAATTGCAGATGAATTACAGATTCCGTGTTGTTTCAATGCGGTTGGGCGAGTTGTAGATTAT
>CAJUSD010000062.1:0-8406 GCA_910589145.1 uncultured Oscillospiraceae bacterium | reverse complement strand
TCTGAATTGAAAAAAGAGATTGATGAAAGAACAGAAGGGAAAGAGGTTAAACCGCAAATGTGTAAAATCTATTACCTGTAGAGATGGTGCAGACTGGATAAATCAGAATTTATATTATGGAAAGAAAATTGCAGCGGAAATTCCATGCTGTGCAATTTTTTCCTCACAAGCCTATCAAATACAAAAAAATCCTACATCAAACACAATCGGCATTGGGGTGATTCGCGGAAACATATTTGAATCCTATGGAATTTCTATATCCCAAGAGAAGCTTTTGAGCTTATACGAACAGATTATCAGGAAATTGTTAAAGATGGGATACTCCTGCTGCGTTTTTACGAATGGATATAGCAAAGATATTCAGTTTGGGCAGTTGCTTTCAAAGCGTTTGGGATTATTGGAAAATGTTGAGTTTTGTTTGTATGTGGACAGCGGCGAAAAGCTTGTACAAACAATAGCCTCTTTTAAAGCACTGATTACAGCACGTTTACATTCCATTATTGTTGCATATTCCTTGGATATCCCTTCCATAGGGATATCCTGGACAGAAAAAGTAACTGATTTTTTGAAATTAGTCGGCAGCCCCCAAAATGCAATCCAGACAGACAAGCTGGAAGACGATATTATAATTACCGCCTTGGAACAGGCTGTCAAGAAGGGATATCCATTGACAACTCGAAAAATATTGGAAGACAAAGTTTGTGACAAAATGACGAAAATTTTGAGTTATATACAGAAAGAGTGATTTTAGTATAAGATATTCTTTCTTTATAAAATAATGTGAGTTTGACGAACCCCTTTCTCAAATTTAAGGTTTATGGTTTTAGGGACGCCATCTTGCAGCCGTTAGCTGTTCGTTGGCTGCAAGCGATAACTTTCAGCTGGAAATCCCGCCATATGTCCCTCCCCGGAAGCTGTTCAAAACTTTACACTCGCTGTTCCCACATAGAGAAAATGGCGGGATTTTCTATACTTTTAAGTATCTGCCTCTTTCGTTTTGCTGATGCTGTCTTTAAGCAAGCTGGGGCATTTCGCGCTTGCGAGCGCGGCCAGGGAACTTTTCAGGAAAGTTCCCTGGCCCTTCAAACCTTTTTAATCCGCTTTAGATAGTACTCGTCTGGGGTTTTCCCTGCAGCTTAACTTTATCAAACTCACGTTAAAAAATAAAAATGGAGATGGACATTATGCTGCCACAGGAAATAATTCGGTCAATTCAATTAGCTGGATTAGAAATGTTTCATAAATTCGATGCAATTTGCACAAAATATAAGATTCAATATTTTGCACATTATGGTACATTACTTGGAGCCATTAGGCATCAGGGCTATATTCCCTGGGATGATGATTTGGATATAGGGATGTTAAGGGAGGATTATAATAAGCTTCTGTTGGTTCCTTCCAATGAATGGGAGGGAGTAAGATTAGAACTTATTTCACCGGAAATGCCAGATATAAAACACGATAAATTTTTTCCGCGTGTATATTTAAAGGATTCACAGATACAAAGTTACATTGATGTCGAGAATTGGATCAATCCATTGACAGGGGAAGCATGGTTTACATCCCTGATGATTGATATTTTTATTTTTGATTCTGTTCCTAATGATAATAAGGTGTATAACAAAGCTGTGAAAAAAATCCACCGTTTTCTGCCATGGTATAAACCATTAAAGCTTAAATGCAATATTAATCGTGTACATGGAATTAAGAAAGCAAAAAATATAGTTAAGCTCCTATATGGAACCTGTTTTCGTACTTTTTTTGACCAGCCTTGGGTCCAGTTATATAAAAAATATTTAAAGGTTATTGAATCTATAAAACCAGGCTCAAGAATTGCCTATTATATTTCTGATTATGATAAGCTGTGTTTTGAGAAGGATGAGATGTTCCCATTAATTAAAACAAAATTTGAGGATTTTGAAATTCCTATACCTAAAAATTATCAAGATTTTTTGACAGCAGCCTATGGCGATTATATGCAATATCCACCAGAAAGCGAACGGTTTCATATTCATTTTATTTATGCCGACCTTGGCAATGGAACAGTATTTAATATAGAGCCAATTGCTGGTTCTTTAGGGGCGAAGAAAATTAAAAAATAGCAGTAAAACGATTAAGGAACCTCTGGAACATTCATTGGAATTAGAGGTTCCTTATACAAGTTCTTTTAATCAATCGTTGACCTTCAGGATAAATAAATCGGATTGACCAAATAGTAAATTTTTTTGCCTAATCATGTTCAAAAAAGCGGCATCATCAACAAAAAATGAACGAAACGGAGAGAAAATCAAATGAAAAAAATTCTGACAGCCCTTTTAATAACCATTCTATGCTTATCCATTCTTCCTTCATGCAGTGGAAAGCCAAAGACCATTACTATCTATACCGCTGCTGAAGACCATTGCATGGAGCTGGTACAGGAAATGTTGGATGAAAAATTTCCTGAATATGACATCCAACAAACATACATTGATACAGGAAGCCTGGCGGCAAAGCTCATGGCAGAGGGAAAGGATTCTGATGCAGATATTATTCTGGAATTAGAAACTTCATACCTGGAAAAATGCAGCGGCAGCCTTGCAGAACTGGATTCCATAGATTTCAGCGTTTATACAGAAGATTTAGTGCCAGCCAATCATAAGTATGTACCCGCTGTTAGAATGAGCGGGGCAGTTATTGTTGACCCGGAAGCCTTAGAGGAGAAAAATATCCCCATTCCGGCAAGCTATGATGATCTGCTCAAACCGGAATACAAAGGGCTTATTTCCATGCCAACCCCCAAATCCTCCAGTACTGGATATATTTTTCTATTAAACCTGATAAATGAACGGGGGGGGGTAGAAGCAGCATTTGAATACTTTGATAAATTATCGGAAAATCTTTGCGGACAGGGCTTTACTACCTCCGGGTCCGGTCCGGTCAAGGCCCTGGTGACACGTGAGGCGGCGATTGCACTGGGGATGACCTTCCATGCAGCCCAGACAATCAATGAGGGGAATGACTTCCAGATTCTCTTTTTTGAGGAAGGAGCCCCCTATACGTCATATGCCAACGCAGTCATTGAGGGAAAGCAGATGGATGAAGACGTTATGAAAGTCTTTGAATATATCTGCCAATACATAAGCCCCAAAGAAAATGAGCTGTATACGCCAGAACCTATTTTTAAAAATCAAGAAGTAACAATGGAAAATTTTCCCCGGAATATCCCTTATGGAAACATGACCGGGATAGACAATGTTGTATTAAAGGAGAATTTATTAGACCGATGGAACTATTAGCTAACAGGAATACAATAATAAAAAAATATTTGAGCCTTTTTCTTGTCTGTGTTCTTTGCGTGTGCATTCTGCCATCCTGCGGCAAACCAAAAAAAGTCACCCTATATTCCTCAGCTGAGGATTACAGGAACGAATTTGTCCGTCAGGAACTGAAAAAACAGTTCCCAGAATATGAGATTGATTTGATTGATATGGATACAGGTACCCTTGCCGCAAAGTTGGCTGCTGAGGGAACCAATACTGAAGCGGACATCATTCTGGAACTGGAAACTACATATATGGAAAAATACAGCGATTACCTGGCGGTTTTGGATAATGTTGATTTTGATATTTATTTAGATGAATTAATTCCTGAAAGCCATAAATATGTTCCTTGGGGCAGACTAAGCGGAGCAATTATTGTAGATTCCGAGGCGTTAAAAGAGAAGGGCATTGCAATCCCTGAAAGCTATGAAGATTTACTAAAACCGGAATATAAAGGGCTTATCTCTATGCCGAATCCAAAATCATCTGGTACAGGATACATATTTTTGCTGAACCTAGTAAACGAATGGGGGGGGGTAGAAGCGTTTTCTTATTTTGACAAACTGTCGGAAAACTTGACAGGACAGGGGTTTACAACCTCCGGCTCAGGACCGGTGAAAGCCCTTGTGATACGGGAAGCAGCGATTGCACTGGGAATGACCTTCCATGCAGCCCAGATGATAAATGATGGAAATAACTTTGAAATTCTCTTTTTTAAGGAAGGCGCACCCTATACCTCATATTCCAGTGGGGTAATAGAAGGCAGGCAGCAGGATGAGGATGTTATGAAAGTATTTGACTATATCTGTAAGGAAATCAGCCCAAAAGACAAGGAACTATATGTGCCAGAACCTATCTTCAAAAATCAGAAAGTAATGATGGAGAATTTTCCTCAAAATATTCCCTATGGGAATATGGAAGGAATTGACAATATTGAATTAAAGGAGTATTTATTGGACAAATGGAATTACTGATTGCAGAAAAGATTACAAAAAAATTTGAGCAGGATTCAGTTTTGGAAAATATCTCCTTTCATGTTAACAAAGGGGAATTCCTCTCCATACTTGGGCCATCCGGCTGCGGCAAAACAACGCTGCTGCGTGTTTTAATTGGTCTGCTGCAACCGGAAAAGGGGAAGATACTGCTGGACGGAACAGATATTACCTGTTATCCCCCTGATAAGAGGAAAATGGGGATTGTGTTCCAAAATTATGCGCTGTTTGAAAACATGACAGTTTTAAAAAATGTAGAATATGCCTTAAAGATATGCCGAGAGTACAAGTCCGCTGCCCACCAAAGGGCACTGTACATGCTGGAGCAGGTAGGCTTGACCGAGTATGCGGGAAAATACCCAGATGAATTATCCGGCGGGCAGCAACAACGGGTGGCGATAGCCAGAACCTTGGCACTATCCCCGGCAGTAATTCTTCTGGATGAACCGATGAGCGCCCTGGATGCGGCGACAAGGCTATCCCTGCGGGAAGAGCTGAAACGAATTCAAAAGGAATCTGGAACCACTATGATCTACATCACCCATGACCAGGAAGAAGCATTTGCCATGTCTGACCGCATTATGGTCATGGGCGGCGGTGCAATCCACCAGATGGGAACGCCCCAGGAGATTTTAAGTTCACCAGCAGATCCTTATGTACAAGAATTTGTAATTGGTAATCTGAACCGGAAAATTACCTCACTTATGAGGTTTGCAGACAGCTAGAAGTAATTTTCATCTCAGGCCGGAAAGGAGAGAGGGATTCTCTTGTCAAAAAAGGAAGATAGTGTATTTCAATTGATAAAACTGGTTCTTGTATGTTTTTTCCTTGTTGCAGTCGTTTTGCCGCTGGTTCAGTTGCTGGTGCATTTTGGACAGGTTGATATGGTTAAAATTTTTTCAAAACCCATTGTTCCCAGAGCAATAGGGCAATCTGTATTGGTTTCATCATGTGCCACTATATTTTCCGTGGGACTTGCACTGTCGGCGGCCTTTTGTATGGTCCGAAGCAAAATTGCGGGAAAAAATATTTTTCATATGTTTTTGCTATTCCCTATGTTGATTCCCTCGCTCTCCCATGGAACAGGATTGATTATTTTATGGGGCAATAATGGGATTTTTACCAAGCTGCTGAATCTGGGGCAGGGGATATATGGATTTTGGGGAATTGTAATTGGCAGTATTATGTATTCCTTTCCTGTCGCCTACCTGATGCTGTTGGATGTTCTGCGCTATGAAGATGCTGCACCTTATGAAGCAGCATCTGTTTTGGGAATTCCGAATTGGAGACAGATAGTTGTGATTACACTTCCGTATTTGAGAAAGCCCCTAATCAATGTCTTTTTCGCAGTTTTTACCATGATTGTTACAGATTATGGAGTTCCTTTAATGGTAGGTGGAACGTACAAAACTTTGCCGGTGGTTATGTATGAAGAAGTAATTGGCAGGCAGGACTTTGCTCAAGGAAGCGTATTTGGAGTTATCCTGCTGGTACCGGCTGTATTTGCTTTTTTTGTGGATATGTCCTGCCGGAACAGGGCTTCCTCCGCCTTTGTCAAAAAGCCTTTTATTTTACAAAAAGCTATGGGACGGGATGTACTTTCATATGTTTTTTTAACAATAATGGCCATATGTGCTTCTGTGCCTGTATTGTCTTTTGCCGTCCTCACATTTGCCAACCGTTATCCCAGAGATATGCGCTTTTCCCTGCGGCATATCCAATCGTCCATTCAAAAAGGGGTTTTTGATTACCTGCTCAATTCATTGGAAATTGCCCTTTTTGTGGCCCTGATCGGTACGGTTCTGTCGTTTTTCTGCGCTTACCTGACAGCACGGGCTCCCTCACGCAGTTCCCGATTTTTACATCTTATGGCAATTGTTTCGCTGGCAATTCCCGGTATTGTTCTAGGTTTGTCATATGTCATGTCTTTCAAGGGGAGTTGGATTTATGGGACGTTGGCAATCCTGATTCTGGTCAATACAATCCATTTCTTTTCTTCCCCATACCTGATGATGTATAACAGCATGAGCAAAATCAATGGGAATTTGGAGGCAGTAGGGGCGACGCTGGGAATTGGGCGGCTGAAGATGGTTAAAGATATTTTCATCCCTCAGACCTGCTCTACCTGCCTGGAAATGTTTTCCTGCTTCTTTATCAATTCCATGATGACGATTTCAGCAGTTGCATTCCTGGCCAATTCTGCTAATAAGCCGTTGGCCCTGATGATCAACCAGTTTGAAGCACAGACCCTTTTAGAGGCATCTGCCTTTGTGTCCCTGCTGATTTGGGGAGTTAATTTTGCAGTGAAAGTGCTGACGTCCTGCATTGCACAGCGTTCCATCCGGCATAAGGAAAAAGGATAACCCCATAAAAAGAAAGAGGCGTTTAAAATGCTTACAAAAAAGCAGTTTGATATTATGGCGTTTGTTGAACAGGAAGGGATACAGCCAGTACAGCGTGTTTTAGCCCAGAAATTAGGCATGTCCCTTGGAACAGTCAACAAAACAATGGCTGAACTGGATGAAGACGGTTTTTTAAAGAACGGATATATTACAGATAAGGGAATGGAAGCTTTAGAGCCGTACCGGGTACAACGGGCGGTAATTCTGGCGGCAGGCTTTGGGTCGCGGCTTGCCCCCATTACATTAAATACACCAAAGCCCCTAGTGAGAGTGAAGGGAAAACGCATCATTGACGGGTTGTTAGACGCCTTCCTTTCGGCGGGAATTAATGAAATATACCTGGTCCGCGGGTATTTGGGGGAACAGTTTGACCAGCTTTTGTATAAATATCCTATGATTCATTTTATTGATAATCCTTTTTATAATGAAAGCAATAATATTTCTTCAGCCATGTGTGTAAGGGAACATATGAAAAATGCGTATGTATGCGATGCGGATTTGTTATTGAAAAATCCACTCCTAATTACCAAATATCAATATCAGGCGAATTACTTGGGGGTTCCGGTAGAGAAAACAGATGATTGGTGTTTGAAAACCAACAGTGGATTTGTCACCCAGGTGAGCATTGGGGGAACGGATTGTTATCATATGTTTGGAATCTCTTATTGGAATTATGATGATGGGGAGAAGCTTGTAAAAGATATTGAAAGTGTTTATCACGCGCCTGGCGGAAAAGAAAAATTTTGGGATCAGGTACCATTGGAATGCTGCATTGAGCATTATCACGTTATGGTACGGCTGTGTACTTTTAACGATATTGTAGAGATTGATACTTATCGGGAACTGAAAGAAATTGATTCATCTTATATATAGGAGATAAAAATTTTTTAAAATTGGGGCAATAGAAAAGGCTTATGATTTTATGATAGAACTTCCTACCTGATGACTGGACTCAAAGCCGAAAAAGCCTATGGTTGAATTTGTTTGGGACTTATGCTTTACCCTAGCCCAAAGGAAGGGGCTATATGCTTGATCCTCTTTGGAAAGATTTCCGACTATCGTTTGAAAACGGCAGGTGGAACTTTGGCAAAGGTACAACTACTTTACGAAAATGAGAAATACAAAGACAGCATCAACCGTTCCCATTATACGATATTTCTCTGTATGAGGGTAGTTTTAGCTTTGGAGGATGCAGATTACATGAAATATTCCAATGTAATTTCTCATTTTAGAGAGGACTATATCAAAACTGCCTGTCTATTTTTCACGCCTATTGTTAAAATAGACATTTATCTACAAAACTGAACCACTGCTGGCTTTTAGACGGCAGTGGTTCAGTTTCATATTTTTTTGGTTCAGGCCTTCCGAAAGAGTGAATACTTTAGAGAGTTCACTGCTAATATTGGAGATACATCTGGGGAACATAGAGCCATCCTTGTAGGAAAATGGGTGGCAAATGCCGGCCTTTGTAAAATGAACCAGATCTGGGGATTCCTGTGCTATCTTTTTGGTTTAATAGTGTTCTTTCATCTGATATTTTAAGACTCCTGTCAAAGCCGCTACATCCGGTAAGCAGACGAAAGATGGGATCTTGGGCAATGGATAGAGCGGTTGGTAGTCAGCCAAATCATCGTCTAGTCGGAAAATATTAGCTGTTTATTTACAGGAAGCTGTCGAATAAAGTATAAATTTGTTAAAATAGAGGGAAGA
>CAJUSD010000061.1 GCA_910589145.1 uncultured Oscillospiraceae bacterium | reverse complement strand
ACAGGAAAAAGCAGCTTACAAAAAAGTATACTTTTTTGTAAGCTGTTTTATTTTTCGACAACAAACGATCGGCTTAACAATGCGGAAAAGCACATATAAAAAGGGAGGCAAAAATGGAAGCTTTTCCATTTTTGTCTCCCTTTTTTGAATTTGATATGTTATAATGGTATGTAGTTTTCGGGAAAATAACAAAATACAAAAAGTGTCCCTTTTTGTAAGGGATGGAACCGTCAAAGCAGGAGGAAGATGTTATGACAAACGAGGACATATTAATTGTAGATGATGAAGCTGCCATAGCTGATTTAGTAGAAGTTTACCTTAAAAACGACGGTTATACTGTCCATAAATTTTATAATGCCGCAGAGGCGCTGAAATATACGCAAACAGCCCAGCCTGATCTGGCAATTTTGGACGTAATGCTTCCAGATATGGACGGGTTTACTTTATGCCAGAAAATCCGTGAAAATCATCTATACCCTATTATCATGTTGACGGCAAAAATAGAGGATATGGATAAAATCATGGGTTTAACAATGGGGGCAGATGACTACATTACGAAACCCTTTAATCCGTTAGAACTGACCGCAAGAGTCAAAACCCAGCTTCGCCGCTATAAAAGGTATAATAAAGGGGAGCTGCTTCAAAAGAAACCGGAGGAAATTGAAATAAACGGACTCTATATTTCAAAAAATAATCATCAATGCAGTCTGTACGGGGAAGCATTGTCCCTAACGCCGATTGAATTCTCTATTTTATGGTATTTATGCGAACATCAGGGAACTGTCGTTTCCAGCGAAATGCTTTTTGAAGAAGTTTGGGGAGAGCGATACATTGACAGCAATAATACAATTATGACCCATATCGCCCGCCTGCGTGAAAAAATGCATGAACGGGGACGAAATCCTAAATTTATTAAAACTGTTTGGGGGGTAGGTTATACCATTGGAGAAAAATGAGAGAAGGAGACAGTATCATACACAGATTGCCAACCGGCTTTTGGTGCAGTATCTGATTGCTCTGTGCGCATATGTAATGTTGTTTGCAGTGGGACTCATTGCAGCCTATGAGATAAGCCGTATGATTATCTGGCAGCCAGGGCTTATGTATGACCTGTTGGTGTGGGTAAGGGAATATATCCTATTTTGGATTATTTTGGGTCTGGGTTTGGGATGGTTGATAATCAGCTACTTTTTCCTCGCCAAGCCCATCCGGTACTTGGACGAAGTCCTGTCTGCTGCCGAAAAGCTGGTACACCCGGATGAAACCCCCATCCACCTGCCGGACGCCATGGAAAAGGTGGAAAATGAGCTCAACCTGATACGCCAGCAGGCTCTTTTCCATGCCAGGGCTGCCAAAGAAGCAGAACAGCGGAAAAATGACATGATTATGTACCTGGCTCATGACCTGAAAACCCCGTTGACCAGTATTATTGGTTATCTGTCCCTTTTGAAGGATGAGCCGGAAGTCCCCGCCCAAGTGCGAGAGCATTACACCGGAGTAGCTCTGGAAAAGGCCGAACGGCTAGAGGAGCTGATTAATGAGTTTTTTGAAATCACCCGCTTCAACCTTACCCATATAGAGCTGGAGAAATCCCATGTAGATCTCGCACTGATGCTGGAGCAGATTGTCAGCGAATTCCAGCCCATATTCCAACAAAAAGAGTTGGTCTGCAATCTCCAGGTTCCAAAGCCCATGGTTTATGACTGCGACCCTGACAAAATGGCAAGAGTTTTTGATAATCTGCTGCGCAATGCCTGCAATTACAGCCTGGAGAAAACATCTATTCACATTACCGGCAAAGTGGAAAACAATCAAATTATTTTGAATTTCATAAACGAAGGTAAATCAATTCCCAAAGAAAAACTGGAACGGATTTTTGAACAGTTTTTCCGTCTGGATTCCTCCAGAGGGACCAAAAGCGGCGGTGCAGGTTTGGGCCTGGCAATTGCAAAAGAAATTGTGGAACTTCATAATGGACGTATTTATGCGGAAAGCCAGGAGCATACAGTTTCTTTTACTGTTGAACTTCCACAGGATAAATCAGAAAAATAGGAAAGATGGAGATTTTATATGCGTACAAAGCCCCTCCAAAGCACAACGAAAATTTCAAAAAGGCTCTTATTTCCATTACCAAGATTTCACCTGCTATAAACAGGATTAGGATGTTCTTCGCTGCTGCACAGAAAAACTCTGTTCCAGCTTCTTTTGTATTAAATAAAAAACTGCTCCAGCTGTCAATGACACAGGCAGCGATACACCAAATCGTATCAATTTCCCCAAAAAGTTAGTATCACTTGATGCGGCTAGCCCAAACCACAACATCTGCATAAAATAAATGTGATAAGAAGCCTTCCCCCAGAAACCTAAAAGTTGCCCTAACTTCTTTGTAACAACATTACATTTCAATAATTCCTCTATTTGGTCAGCATGACATATCCCATATGCTGTAATCGGTACTATATAAAAAGCAGTTGGAGCAGAAGATTTGTACCATGTAGGATACCTAAATAAAACAGAAGGCATGAATCCCAAATAGCCTGCTGCGGTTATAAACAGCAATCCAATTGGCAACCCCTTAAACATCCCTTTATAGGGTATCATATCAGGAGAAACCTTATGGTACTCGTAAATCATCGCACCGCCATATATGAAAATAATATACCTGAACACCAATAATCTATAAATTGCCACATCAAGGGAAATAACATATGTAACCAGCTCATAAGCGCATTGAAATATAAATACCATTATAAATCCTGTCCACCATGTATGCGCCCCTGAATTACTTGTTCCAGCATATATATGTGCGAACCTTTTTATAACCGGAAAGAGAAAAAGCAGCTGTATTAACAGGATAACATAATAACTGCCGGGCATCTGATACCCTCCTGAAAGCAGCCATATAATCGGATTGTCCGGCATCCCGCATACCAGCAGTTCAAACAGAAGAACCGGAATAACTGGAATAAGGATCCGCTTCCATTTTCTTTTTAAGTTTGAGCTGCTCCACCATCTGCCGCATCTGTCATAAGATGATGCATAGGTGAACCCCGTTATTGTCATAAAAAATGGTATGGTTAGCTGTGCTGTAAACGGCATAAGGAGCAGCTTATAAATACCCCCCCCCCTGGTATAGAATGAAGCATAATAACCCATATTGCACAGATCCCCTTCATAATATCTATTATCTGCATATGACTGGATTTCTGTTTGCAAACCTGTCTTATATTTTCAGCCATTTTTGTTCCTTCTCCACACATCAAATTATTCCACTAAAATTCGCAAACAAATATTTCGTTCTTTGCAAAAACGCTCCATTTCTGCCGGCACAAAATCCATTTCACTGCTAAAACGCCGATTACAGCCAAGCAATATCTGTATAGATGCCGCCGGAGCAAAAAGAAGCGGCAGGATTTCTTTCTTTTTCAAGCCTTCCAGATGCAGCCTTTTGACTGATATAGGGGACATCCCCAAAAACGCCATATCAAACAGATGAAATCCTTTCTCTATATTTTCCTTTCTTACTGTTATAATGGTTTCTCCTGCATCTTCCCGAAGAATGCTGAACGTATGCCGCAAAATTTCAAAGGAAGATTTCAGCGATCTCCCCGGCGCTGAAATGCAAAGATAGGATTTTCCCTCTGAAACAATTTCATCCGGCCTGCACATATCCCCTATCACCAGGCAGTCTATATTCCTTGTTTTACATGAAGGGGAAAAATATTCGATTCCTTTTCTGCCCTTTTTCCAGGCAGCTGTGTTAATCACTCCCCAAAGAAAAATGACTGCACATATCCCTGCCAGCCAACTGTTATGGTTCAGAGCCCCTGTAACACCCAAAATCATCAGCAAGAAAGCCCCAATTAACACAGCCCTTTTCCTATGTGATTTTATATATAAGGCGATTTTCTTTAAAATCCCGGACATATGCACGACTCCAAATACATTTTATAGTTTTCATTCAGCGACGAAACAGCATCTGCTTCCTGCTGTGACAGCTTAAAATCAAATATATCTGTATATTCCCTTATCCTTTCTGGCTTTTTAGTGGTAAAAACAGGCACCGCCCCTGTATCCAGATGCCATCTCAGCACAACCTGTCCAATACTTTTGGAATAACGGGCTGCAATCTCCTTAATTATAGCGCGGTCCCGAATTCTTTGATCCATCTTACATAGGGGAGAATATGCCTGTATTTCCATTCCGTATTGAATACATAATGTTATCTCCTCTATACAGGTTCTCAAAGGATTCCTTTCAATCTGTACAAGCTGGGGCGGTTCTTTATATCGACACATCTTTTCTATATGCCTTGCCCTGACATTGCAAACACCGATCCTCTTTACAATCCCCTTTTGATGAAGCCGTATAAAGGCTTCCCATGTTCTGTCCATATAATCCGGGATGGGCCAATGAATGAAAAGGGAATCCAAATAATCCACATCCATCTTTTTCATGGCATTGTCTACAAACCATTCAATTTTTCCTTCCTGCATTTGCCATGAGTCAATTTTGGTCTGTATCAAATAACTTTCCCTTCCCATTTTAAATTCTCTTGCTGTTTCCTTTAAAATACTGCCAAGTAAGGCTTCTGTGCCATAGCTTGGGGCAGTGTCAAAATGTCTTATACCGTTTTCCATACATGCCCTTATCACTTGGTATAAGCCTTCATAATCTTTACAGGAAGATACTCCCGTTCCAAAATACATATATTCTGCCTCTCCTGCCTTTTGTTTCTGTATATTAACACAGGCATTTTATACAAACAGCAGGAGAAACCTTTAAAATCTACCCTATAAACTTTTTATAAACATCCAAAGCCCAGTCCATCCCATACCGATGACACAAATAAACTGCTTTTTTCTTGAAAGTAGGGATTTCTTTAAGCGGTGTGCGTTCATGGGCGGCTTTATCGTTCCAGGCTTCCAGTGTCCAGTTTATCTCCCGAAAAGAAGGTTTTTTCAAAAATTCACGGAGACATTCAGACAATCCCAACGCAGGGCTGATAAAATCATCTGCATTGATAAATTGTCTTATTTTAGAATTATCAAATTTTCGGTCAAAATATCTGCAATATATAACCTGGTATTTTGCGCCTTTCAGTTTTAGGTTGACCGCCTTTGGGGTTATAACAACCTTTGGGGCATGGCCTGTCTCCTTTTCTATCACAGACAGATATACCTTTAAAATCTCGCTCCATGGAAGGGACTCTTCTGATGTGATATGGAAAACTTTTCCCAAAGCATCGGATTTTCCCAAGACAGAACAGATCCCTTTTGCAACGTCCTGCCCATGGGTCATGGCTGTATATTTACAGGCAATATCCTCTGAAAAAACAATGCTTCTGCCCTGCAAAGCACGATACAGCCACCCTTCCTTTTCCAGAACTCCAAGCTGCAAACGGTAAGTATTATATGTGATAGAGGGTCTTATGATTGTATAATTCCGCTGGTTGGAAGCTGCCAGAATATCCTCGCACCGCGCTTTGGCAAGGGCATACTCATCGGTGGAGAGATATTCCTTGTCTGCGGATATGTCAAGAAGTCTTGGCGTTTCCTCTGTTATCCGGCGGTCTGACTGTGCATATACGCGCGCTGAACTGATAAATACATACTGCCGGGTATGAGCCAGCAGCATTTTATATCTTTGCCTGAATTCCTCTGTGGAATAGGACATAAAGTCTATGATTACATCATACTGCCCTGCAAGAAGTTCTTTCAGAAAAGTCATGTCTTTGGCATTGCCCTGCACAAAACGGATATTTTTCTCTGTGGACAGATGGGTACTCCTGCTTGTGACTGTAATTTGGTCACCCTGGCCGCTCAAAAAATTTAGAATACCCCCCCCCATTGCACCCGTGCCGCCTAGTATCAATAGATTCATGCCGGGTTTCCTCCTTTCCGGACAGACAAAACGTCTAATCCTTTTTGAATATCCCTTTTACCAGAGGGATTACCTTTCCCCTGGCCAGGAACAATATTATCAATAAAAACAATGTCAATGAATATCTAGCAATTCTGTTCTGATAGGTTGGAATATATATAAAACCCACTGCCATAAATACGCCTGTAATGGAAAGAAGTATTTTGGGGTCATAGGGTTTTATGCTGTCCAGATATTCCCGACATACCTTCCTCATAAAATAATAATGCATCGCCGAGTTGACCAGATAACAGACGAGGGTTGTATAGCCTGCCGCGTAATATCCAAATAAACGGATAAAAATATAATTCAGTACAATATTGAGAACAGCACTTGTAAGGGTTCCGATTGTAGTCCATTTCCGTTTTTCAAAGTAAAATTCATATGGTGCAAAGCACAGATAAAGATAGCTTATATAAACGCTCATGGCTACCGGCGGAATTACATAAATTGCATCGTAATACTGGGGCGGCGCAAATACAGCCATAACTTCTGGCGCAACGGCAATTAGTATTAAATTTGCAAACCCAATTAAGGCCAGCGACGGATAAACAACCTTTGGCATTGCCTTATAATCTTTTTCCCTGATTTTCTGATACAGATATGGGCTCATTGTCTTATTCAGGGATTCATTTACCATAAGCATAATCTGGGAAATAGAGTAAGCCAGACTGTAAATACCTGCCTGGTACTCTCCAACCATTTTCTGAATCATAATCCGATCCCCTGCGGAAAGCACTGAATTGGAGAGATAATGGGGGATCAGTGGAAGATTAAATAAAACTGCGTATTTCCAAAAACGGGCGGAGAAAAATTTCCTCCCCCTGTACATCTGTACAACAAAAAATCCTGTATACGCTGCCACTTCCACAAATGCAAGCCCAAGGATTCTTGCTGTTACCTTGTCCTGGGCGTGGCGAACCAGATATATCCCAATTCCCGGTTTTGCCACAGATACCACCAATGTAACAGCTATTAGCAGCCTGTACCGGAACTGGTTTCGCTGGGTGGTCATCCAAAATGAAAATGCAGCCCCTGACCATATCATCAGCATCATGGCAAGCATCTGAACTGTGGTCAGGGAAAAAAGCCCATTCCAAAAATCACGGAGAACCAGATATACCACTGTCCAGATAAAGCATAAAGTCAATGTCAGCCCTTGTAAAGAAGACGTAAATACCTTTTCTTCCTCCCGGAACTTGACAATTCCCATGGTGTACACGCCTGCACTGAGGTTTAATGTTACTATTACGGAGACGATAGAAAGCCATGAATTGAACACACTGAACTGGCCATACTCCGCCGGGGTCAGCAGTCTTGAAAAAATGGGGGTTGTGATGACGGAAATGCCCCTCTGCAATATGGAGCAGACAAAAAACCAGAAAGTTGCGCGAAGCCTGCCAGACATGGAATGGTATTTATCAAAGAGTTTACGAATCATCCTGTTTCTTCTTTCCTGATAAACTAAATGGTTATCAGCGTTTCAAAAGCCTTTTTACAGCTGATACGCCCTTTTCTCCAGCAATGGATTTAATCATTTCCTTTGCAATCCCTTTGGAATCCTTCACAATATGGTCCATTGCATATATGGCGTCGCTCTCGTCTGTGCTGTCTGTAAATATTTCAAAAACCATTGGCTTTTCTGTTAATTCAGGCGTTAAAAACCTTTCCGCCTTTTCCAGGTACTCCTCCTTGGTTGCAGCGCTTAAATACTCATAACCCAAATCCTGCACATAGTGTTTTATCAGCTCCGGCGATTGGTTCCCAAAGTGTCCGGCCGCTGCCATAAACTGGTTTGCCTCTTCACCAAAAGCATTGGCTGGATGTTTATAAATGCGGAATTCTGTGCCTTTTCCATTATTGACCACAATAAGCCGAAGGTTATTCCCTATATGGCGATTTCCCAGAGAATTCATATCGTAGAAAAAGGTCAAATCTCCAACTACCCCAAAATGGAGTTTTTGGGGATTGGCCAGCGATTCGCCAATCAATGCGGACATCTGCCCATCAATTCCCATAGTCCCATCATTGGAATAACATTCAATCGAATCAGGCAGTTTGAAAAAGTTCCATGACCTTGCTGTATTGGAGCCTGCTATATGTAAAACAGAGTCCGCCGGAAAACGGTTGATCGTGTTTTGTGCAACCCAGACATTGGAAAAAGGCAGGTCAGGGGCTTGCGACAGAATCCTGTTATACTCTTCCTGCCAAAGTCCCGCATATTCGCTTCCAGGATTTTGGGCTTGTACCTTGTCCTGGTTCAATTCCACATAATACCGGAAAAAGGCGAGCTCATCCATTGCAAAAACATGGGTCAGCCTCCGTTCAGGGTCCCGTATTTCCCCATCCGGGTTTACGCGCCACATCACACAATCAGGATTCTTCATTCCTGATATATATCTTGGAATAGAACCAATATATATTACTAAATCTGCATTGGTAAGAGGAGAAGAATATTGCTGCATACTGATAACTAACGCATGATTTACGCCGTATTTTCCCTTATAGTTGCTTGCGTGGTTCATTAAAACAACGCCATTATACAGATGGCAGAACTCGTCTACCATCTCTGTTAATTCAGGGGACCATTTGGGATGCACACCTGTTAAAACTGCAATTCTTTTAAAGGAATCCAGCGCAGGCATGGCAGAAAAATCCGCTGTATAGGATATGCCTTTTACCTTGGGAAGTTCTTTTGCAGAGAAATCCTTGCTATACGTTGTTACAAGGTTAATGTGGACAGGGCCGCCGCCGTTTTTCCTTAGAGCAATCAACGCCTTATTGACGGCGACACTGCACGCCCATTCATCTTCTTCTGTATAAATGCAGTCAACAAGGATGCTTTCCATTACCATATCATTCATCTGCCGGCTGCGGTCAATCACCTGTGCGTAAGCGTTTCCCACCCTGCCGGGATGTTGGGTGGCAGTGATTGCCAAAATGGGAAGCTTGCGGTAAAATGCTTCTGTCAGGCCCGGAACGTAATTTCTGGACGCAGTAGAGCCTGTACAGCTCAGCGCCACAGGCTCTCCGCTTTCCGCCGCAAGCCCGCAGGCGATAAATGCTGCTGAACGTTCATCCACTGAGGAATAAAGCTGAAAGTATGGGTCTTGCTGCAAACTTCCAACAAAACAAACGTTTGTAGCTCCTGGACTCACAACTACTTTTCGTATTTTATGAAATTTCATAAGGGCTATCAGGATTTGGGTATGTTTTTCTATGGTGTAGTATTTGTCCATTTTGGGTTCTCCTTGATTCTATGATAAATATTTCTTATAAATTTTTTTCCAGGAATTGATTGAATCGCTGGACAGCTGCTTTCAGATTATCCTGCACAATGTCAGAACTAATTTCTTCTTTGGTTACAAAAGTATAGCCTTCATGCTGTTCGCCTTTCAGTCCCAGCATCTGAAACAAGCTGGTCAGGCGGGAATTCATAGATGTGAGGCTGTCCTGCCTTGTAAAGAGCATAAAAGGAACCTGATAGATAATGGAAAATACACAGCCGTGGAAAGAATCTGTACACATATACTTAGCCCTATGGATTAGGTACAGGAATTCGCTTGGCCCAAGGGGCTGGTCGGGTTCTGCGGAGACATGGGATAAGCCTTGAATCAAATCAATAGCAGAAATGGTCTGTTCTGGTTTATTACCTAAAAAATATGTAAGATAATATTCCTTTGGGACAGAAACTGGTTTTTCAAGTGCTTCCCACTTTTCCCGGCTGAGGGTAAGGGTAGGATCAGGAAGGACTTCCACATCCATTCCGGTTAGGTCTTTTATAATCTTTGCCCCCTGGTACTCCCGGACGGAGATGGCGGAGAAATTGTTGAGCAAGGCTTTACGAAAAAGGTCGCGATATTGTTCAGGGATTTCATCAACTCCAAAGCTTGCACTGAGGGCTATGTTTTTTTCACGGGGGGCGCAGATTCCTAAGTAGGCTTTGGTAAAAGAATCAAACTCTGGGTTCCAAATTTGATCGCTGCCATATATAATTCTGTTGCAGTTAAAAAGATGGCGTGTTAGTGTATCAAAATTATTTAGTTTTATGCCACTGAAACTTTGTTTTATTTTTTTATTAAAGGAAATAAATTTAATTCGTTTCTTATATCTGTCTTTACGCTCTTCTCCAAGTGCCCAAAGTAATGGAAACAATAAAACTATCTTACAAAAAAACAGTATGTAGCTTAATTTTAATAATCGTATAGAAACTGTATTATATCCACTTTTTTTCAATGCTTCCTGAACCGCATAATTTTGAAGTTTATTTCCATAATTAAAATTAAAATCGCTAGTTATCGTTAAAATAAATACTTCCATATTAATTTTTTAGCCTCTCATATTTAAGTAATATGTGTTCTTTTATTTTTCGAAGAAGGTAAAAAAAAGTAACTATTATTCGATTTTGTATACCAAATCTTAAACAACAATTTACAAATTTTCCTACCATATTTTTGTTATAATTATTTAATGCCTCTTTAAATTCATTAGTATCAGTATATTTTTTTATCATTTGGTAATTACATTTAAAAGAAATTTTTCCATTAAATGCAGTCTCTATAACGGAAGATAACTGTCTTATTAGTTCAACTGTATTAATAACAAGTTCTGCATTATTGGGATATCCTCCATCATGTATCATTTCCAACATTATATGAAAACGTTTATATATTATTTCTGGAAGATCAGGATGGATGATACTTGTACAAGAATTCGACCGAATTCTATAATGATAGAGCGCCTTTCTCAAACAAGAGAACTTAGACAGATTTTTATAAAGCTGAAATTTAAATACTGTATCCTCCCCAATCCAAAACTCTTCATTAAATCTTATTTTTCCTAACAGAGAAGATTTAAAAAGGAAATTCCAACTTGCGGTCCAATTCATGTACTTATTTAAGGTTTCAACATTATCTAAATCTTGAAAAAAATCCTGGTCACCTGGAATGGGATTCTGATAAATAATTTTTCCTCCTACATAAATTTCATTATAGTTAAAAAAGCATAATTCACTTCCGGTTGTTAATATATTGTCAAGGCAAAGTTCCAAAGCATTCAGTTCAATCCAATCATCAGCATCAATAAAACAGATATAAGTTCCTTGAGCTATATCTAATCCAGCATTGCGTGCTGAGGAAACACCTCCATTTTTTTTATGAATCACTGTGATTCGGGAATCATTAGAAGCATATATGTCGCAAATTTTTCCCGAGTTATCAGGGGAACCATCATCAACAAGAATAATTTCTAAATTTTTATAACTTTGATTTATAATCGTCTCTAGACATTTATTTAAATATTGTTCCACTTTATAAATCGGAATTATAATAGAAATCTTTGGTACTTCTTTCATTATGTTTGTAATCCTTTCTTTTCTCATTTTCAACCTGTTCAATAATTTGAGGTACACAAGTAGCAATGCACAAAAGTCCAAATAACCAAATACTGGTTATCTGAGCCTCTGCCAGCAT
>CAJUSD010000060.1 GCA_910589145.1 uncultured Oscillospiraceae bacterium | reverse complement strand
AAAGTATACTTTTTTGTAAGCTGTTTTATTTTTCGACAACCTGTAATTGGCTTAACAGCGCGGAAAAGCAAAGATAAAAAAAGGTGCAAAAATGAAAAATTTTCATTTTTGCACCTTTTTTTCGACATTATATGCTATAATAGGGGTGAATATAAGGAATTACAAAAAGTTTCCGCCCCTTTTTGTACAAGGTAGGATGGACGCTGTAGGATTCAAGGGGGAAATAAAAATGCGTGTGCTGCATGTTGTTGGGCGTTTAGGTATGGGAGGAGATTCTGTTGTTATTCTGTCTGTAAAGAAACACCTGCAGGAACAGGGGATTACTTTTGATTTTCTCACTCATAAAGGCTGCCATGACAAAACAGTTCAGCAGGTAAAAAGTACAGGCTCAAAAGTATGGATATTCCCCGGAGATGTATGGCATATGGGAGGAATTGGTTATTTCTTTGGGGTGTGGCGGCTTCTCCATAAAAACCATTACGACGCTGTACAGTTTCACACTTCTTTGCAATCCGGTGTTGGCCTGCTGGCTGCCAGATTGTCTCATGTACCAATTCGTATCTGTTACGCCCATGCTGCAAATATACAGAGAAAGGTACATCCTGCCATCAAAATGCTCCTTGCTCCAATCCTGCGAAAACTTATTTCAAGCAGTGCAACTGTTTGCGCTGCCTGTGGAAAAGATGCAGGAACCTTTTTGTTTGGAAAAAAGCCCTATTGTCTGATTCCCAACGGAATCTCTCCTTCACTATATCTTCCCAGTGCAGAAATGTCCTTAAGGGCGCAGCAGTTAAAAGAAAAACTTCATATTCCTCCAAATGCAGTTGTGCTTGGTCAGGTTGGACGCCTTGACTGGATGAAAAATGCTTTCTATAGTCTAAGAACGGCATTCTTTTTGGCGGAAAAAATGGAAACAGTTCTGTTGTATATAGGAGAGGGCCAGGAACAGAAAGAACTAAAAGAAACTGCTGAAATTTTTTGTGCAAAGAGAGAAAATCTAAAAGTGATTTTTCTAGGACGGCAAAAGAGGGAAGAACTTTCAGTCTATTATCATATTTTTGATTTTCTGCTGATTCCCTCAAAGACAGGGGAGGGATTGCCGCTGACCCTTTTAGAAGCCCAAGCCGCCGGCTGTCATGTCCTTGCATCAGACCTGATTCCCAAAGAAGGAGATATAGGGTTAGAACTTGTCCAATTTCTGCCTGTCAGCCAACCAACTTTATGGGCGGAGAAAATCCTGTATCAAAACATACCCCCGCCTCCTGACGCGCCGCATATTGAGGAAAAATTTAATGAATCCGGGCGTTGTGAAAATATAATGGCTGAAAGGTGGATAAAGCTCTATTTTTGTGCAAAATAACGATTGCTTTTTTATTAAACTATTGTAATTGTTAAATAATCATGGTAAACTATGTCTATAAAGTTTTAATCTGGAATGATACAAGAAAATAAAGGACAGAAAGGACAAATCAATATGAGCAGTACATATCAAAATCCGGTGCAGCGCGGTTTTTTCCCTGATCCTTCAGTTGTGCGTGTAGGCGATGACTACTATATGG
Source organism: uncultured Oscillospiraceae bacterium (assembly GCA_910589145.1). Lineage (GTDB taxonomy): Bacteria > Bacillota > Clostridia > Oscillospirales > Ruminococcaceae > UBA1405. The sequence goes on along the minus strand of CAJUSD010000060.1, from coordinate 10,093 downwards.
TAAACTCTACATTTCAGTATTTCCCAGCCATTTCCATCAGCCATTCAAAGGATATGGTGCATTGGCATGTTATCGGACATGCTGTTACAGATTCCGATGATCTTGATCTTCAATGTATCCGTGATTCCCACGGCATATGGGCGCCGGATATATCATATCACAATGGAAAATTTATTATCATGGCAACACTGCGGCTCAATGCAGACGGCAAGCGCGGCAATAATGTAATGCGCAGGCAGCTTGTTGTAACTTCTGACAAGCCGGAAGGTCCATACAGCAAACCAAGCTGGATTGAGGCAGACAGCATTGATCCATCGCATTTTATTGACGATGATGGCAAACATTATATGGTAATCAGTCCTGGTATTAATCTTGTTCCTCTGAGCGACGACTGCACAAGGGCAACAGGAAACATTATTCCCGTGTGGAAAGGAACTGGCGAGAGGGCGTCAGAGGGCCCGCATATTTTAAAACATGGCAAATATTATTATGCGATCCTTGCAGAAGGCGGTACAGGCTATGGCCATGGAATAAATGTAGGCCGATCTGAAAATCTTTTTGGGCCTTATGAATCGTCTCCTTATAATCCGCTGATGCGCCAATTTGACCCTGACGCGCCTATTCAGAGAACCGGGCACGGAAAGCTGATCCAAACACAGAACGGTGACTGGTGGGTTTACTATCTTATGGGCAGGCCAAACCAAGGGCATTATACTACAATTGGCCGGGAATCAGGATTAGATCCTGTTAAATGGCTTGACGATGGCTGGTTCATTATTAATGACCGAAAAGGCCCAAGTACAGAACAAGTTTCTCCTGATTTACCACAGCATCCCTTTGAGAAATGGACAAAAGATGACTTTGACAGCGAACAGCTTAATTTAAACTGGGAATTTGTACGAAATCCTGCAAAGGGCAGCTATTCCCTGACAGAAAGACCAAGTTATTTCCGTATATGGACTTTGGATGGACAGCTTTTCGAAATCCGTGCCAAAAATACCCTGCTCAGGCGCGAACAGGAATTAAGCTATACTGCTTCGACCAAGCTTGAATTTTATCCATCCAGAGACGGGGAACAGGCCGGATTGACCTGCTATTACAGCACAGCGACTTATGCGAGATTTTCTCTCTGCTTTGAGGAAGGGAGAAAACTTCAGCTTGTGATAAACCGGAATCACGGCGAGGAGCTTGTGGCTGAAGTGAAAGATATTAAAGAACAGGCAGTCTTTTTGAAAGTTGTAGTGGAGAAGCTTACAAGAACCTTCTACTACAGCTATGACGGGATAGATTGGATTCATGCAGGTACATTGGAAAATTGTATTTATTTATGTGATGAGGGCGTACCGGATGATCCTAAGCGTCATACAGGTACTTTAGTTGGAATCTACGCCAATAATGGAGGGTGCGGTACTCGTATTCCCGCTGATTTTGATTATTTTGAGTATCAGGATTAGTGCATTTGTGACAATTCTTATGGGACTTAAAGGTGGCAGCTTTCTATATAATCGCTGGTACAAGATACTGTTCGAACATTTGGCTGGCACTGCATCTATATTTGCTGCAACAAAGAAACCGTCCACTCTTATATTAGGTTAAAAATATTTTGGCATCCGTCTGCCTGCCTTTGGAATTTCATAGGCAGGCAGACGGATTTTCTTTGTATATTCGCTTTCCTCCTGTGTAAACTATTGCCATACAGCCTTTCAAAATGGGAAGGTTTCTGAATAAACCAGGAGGCGTTACTATGAAAAAAATATTAGCCGCAGCCTTAGCAGCGGCAATGACCATGTCCCTGGCGGGATGCAGTTCAAGAAATTCCTCATCCAGCCAGCCCTCAAGCCAAACTTCCAGCGGAAGTTCTTCCGGCAGCCCTTCTTCCACAGTCCAACCGACCGACACAGCTAAAGGCGGAAAAATATACTATCTAAATTTTAAACCGGAAGTATCGGAGATTTACAACGAAATTGCCAAAACATACCAGGAAGAAACCGGCGTAGAAGTAACTGTTGTAACGGCAGCGTCAGGAGCATATGAGCAAACCCTGAAATCTGAAATTTCCAAGGCAGAGCCGCCTACAATCTTCCAAATTAACGGCCCAAAAGGATATGCAAGCTGGAAAGACTATTGTGCCGATTTAAAGGATACAGAGCTTTATCAGCACTTGACCGACAAAAGCCTTGCTATTACAGACGGAGACAGCGTTTATGGAATTCCATATGTTGTTGAAGGTTATGGGATTATATATAATGACGCTGTTATGCAGAGGTATTTTGCCATAGAGGGGGCAGTAGTATCCTCTGTTGAACAAATCAACAACTTTGAGACATTAAAAGCAGTTGTGGAAGATATGACGGCAAAAAAAGATACGTTGGGAATCAACGGGGTGTTTGCATCCACATCGTTAAAGCCAGGAGAGGATTGGCGCTGGCATACCCATTTGGCGAACATCCCCTTATATTATGAATTCCAGGCGAACAATATTGACCTGAGCGGCGACGCAACTAATACCATATCCTTCCAAAACTCCGAACATTTTAAAAATATTTTTGATCTTTATATTAACAACTCTACTACTGATCCAAAATTGTTGGGAAGCAGGCAGGTAGCGGATTCTATGGCAGAGTTTGCATTAGGACAATGTGCTATGGTTCAAAATGGAAACTGGGCATGGAGTCAGATTTCAGAGGTGGAAGGCAATACCGTAAACCAGGAGGACATCCATTTTCTCCCGATCTATACAGGCATGGAGGGAGAGGAAAACCAAGGATTGGCGATTGGAACAGAAAACTTTTTTGCAATTAATAAAACTGTTTCAGAGGAACAGCAGAAATTAGCGGAGGATTTCCTTTTCTGGATGTATTCCAGCGATAAAGGAAAAGATTATATTACAAACCGGCTTGGATTTATTGCACCATTTGATACTTTTTCAGAAGATGAAAGCCCATCTGATCCTCTGGCAAGGGAAGTTTTGGACTGGATGGGACGTGAAAACATTCAAACAATCCCCTGGAACTTTACTGTCTTCCCCAGCCAGACCTTTAAGGATGATTTTGGAGCGTCGCTGCTTCAATATGCCCAAGGAAGCAAAACCTGGGAGGATGTATCATCTACTGTGACAAATCGTTGGAAAGAAGAAAGCGCAGAAGCTTAATTTGGTACAACCAGCATTCAAATAATTAAAAACTGCGCCGTCCGCGTTCCGGCAAGCGGACGGCGTTCTTTTTTCCCTGAATTGTTTTCCATGTATAAGAAACCGTTTTTATCCAACTATATTCCTGTCAACTTCATTTTACTGGGAGGACGATATGGATAAATCCTTAAAAAAATATTTTCCCCTTTTTGTACTTCCTACTTTGGCAGCATTTTTAATTGCGTTTTTTATTCCCTTTTTAATGGGGCTTTATCTCTCCTTTACCGAATTTACCACAGTTTCTAATGCCAAATGGGTTGGTTTATCCAATTACTATAAGGCTTTTTCCTCTAACCGTGATTTTCTTAATGCACTGTGGTTTACAATCCGCTTTACCATTGTATCTGTCATTACAATTAATGTCCTTGCCTTTGCCCTTGCTATGCTTTTAACCAGAGATATTCGCGGTACAAACTTATTTCGTACTATTTTCTTTATGCCTAATTTAATTGGGGGAATTGTCCTGGGATATATCTGGCAGCTGATTATTAATGGTGTTTTAATGAACTTTGGTGTGGACATTACGTTTTCCGCCAAATATGGATTTTGGGGTCTGGTGGTCCTCATGAACTGGCAGATGATCGGTTATATGATGATTATTTACATTGCCGGCATCCAGAATATTCCCGGAGAACTTACAGAAGCTGCTGCAATTGACGGAGCTTCTCCCTTTCAAACATTATGCAATGTCACAATTCCTATGGTGGCTCCTTCTACTACAATCTGCACATTCCTTACCTTGACAAATTCCTTTAAACTATTCGACCAGAACCTTGCCCTTACTGCTGGCGCTCCCGGACGTGAAAGCGCTATGCTTGCCCTTGACATTTATAATACATTTTACGGACGGATCGGCTATGAAGGTGTTGGCCAGGCGAAAGCTGTTATATTTTTCTTAATGGTGGCAGTGATTGCGTTTACACAGCTTTACCTTACCAGAAGCAAGGAGGTTGAACACTGATGTTTAAACGTAAAAAATGGACGCAGGAAATCCTTTTTATTTTCCTTGTTCTTCTTTCTATCGCCTTCCTCGCCCCAATTTTTATAGTACTTTACAATTCTTTTAAAGGGCAGTTTTATATTTCCAACGACCCTTTTGCTTTTCCAAACGCTCAAACTTTTTCCGGGCTTAAAAATTACTTCAACGGTGTTGAGAAGATACGCTTTTTTCAGGCTTTTGGTTATTCCCTTTTTATTACCGTTTTTTCTGTTGCAGCTATTATCTTATTTACCTCTATGACAGCATGGTATCTTGTCCGGGTTAAAAACTGGTTTACCAATTTGCTTTATTATCTTTTTGTTTTCAGTATGATCGTTCCTTTCCAGATGGTCATGTTTACCATGTCCAAAACAATTAACGACCTTCGTCTTGACAATCCCGTTGGATTGATTGTAATTTATTTGGGATTCGGCTCCGGCCTGTCCGTTTTCATGTTCTCTGGATTTATTAAAAGCATCCCTCTTGAAATTGAGGAAGCTGCCGTTATTGATGGAAGTTCCCCCATTCAAACTTTTTTTCGGATTGTGTTTCCAATCCTTCAGCCTACTGCCATTACCGTTGCAATTCTTAACGCAATGTGGATTTGGAACGACTACCTTCTGCCTTATCTTGCCATAGGAAACAAATACCGCACAATTCCAGTTGCTGTCCAATATTTACAGGGCGGCTATGGTTCAAGGGACATGGGTGCGTTGATGGCTATGTTGATTTTGGCGATTATCCCCATTGTTATTTTTTATCTCTTTTGTCAAAAGTATATTATTCGCGGTGTGGTTGCCGGTGCGGTGAAGGGATAAAGGGAAGCCTTGGAATAAGGACGCGCTGTTCCGCAGTATTATATAGCGGATGTTAAAATATCCCATTGTATTGCTAAAGCAGGAACCTTGATTTTTTACGTTTTTTTAACTGGGCAGTAACATCCGCGAATTAGAATTCGCTCGGTTAAAAAGCTCTTATTAACTCCCATACAATGTTGTATAAGGTCTGGATATATTCTCTTATCAAGCTGGGGGTATTTCGTGTCTTGTTGATTCAGTTCACTGGAGACTAGGTGTTTTTAGGAGTGCAGCTTTGCTGCATATAGCTTTGCTGCATATAGCTTTGCTGCACAACTCTGGAACCCTTTTTAATTTAACCCAGGTAGTACTGTCTTAGGTTATGCCTGCAAATCGGCTTTTTATTTCACTGAAAAGAAAGAGGGATTTAATGGAACAGTTTACACATGATATAGATTCCTTTTTGGAAAACATGCTCCAAAAGAAAGACAGCTATTCTTCCAAACAAATTTATCAGGCAGTTTCCCATGCAGCCATGAAATTCCTCATGCCTGTATGGGAACGGGAATCCAACGGAAAGCGGGCATGTTATTTCTCAGCGGAATTTCTTATGGGGAGAATGGTACACAGCAACCTGTTAAACCTTGGTCTTTTGGAAGAATGTGAAACATTTCTGCAGGGCAGAGGCATCCATCCAGATATTTTTGAGGAAATTGAAGACAACGCCTTAGGCAATGGAGGATTGGGAAGGCTTGCAGCCTGTTTCCTGGATTCTGCAGCGTCGTTAAACCTTCCGCTGGATGGCTATGGAATCCGTTATAGATATGGTATATTCAAGCAGTTTTTTGAAAACGGTTTTCAAAAGGAAACGGCTGATGACTGGCAAAGTTTCGGAGATCCCTGGAGCGTCCGAAAGGAAGAGGAAAGCGTACTTGTTGCTTTTGGCAATCAAACAGTAAAGGCTGTGCCTTATGATATGCCAGTAATTGGGTACGGCGGCAAAACAATTAATACCCTGCGTTTATGGCAGTCAGAACCTCTGAATCCCTTTGATTTTACTTTGTTTAATGAACAAAGGTATAATGAAGCTGTAGAGGAAAGAAACCGCGCAGAAGAAATTTCAGCGGTTCTTTATCCAAATGACAGTACCGACGAAGGCAAAAAACTGCGTCTTAAGCAGCAGTATTTCTTTACAAGCGCATCGCTGCAAAATATTTTGAGGGTGTATGTTTCCCAGCATGGTGAAGATTTTTCAAAATTTCCAGATTGCTATGCAATTCAGCTTAATGATACCCATCCAGTAGTATCCATTGCTGAATTTATCCGTTTGCTGGAACAGGAGCATCATGTTCCATTTGAAACAGCCAAAGGGTTGGCGTTTCGAGTCTTTGCGTATACGAATCATACAATTATGGCGGAAGCCCTGGAAAAATGGGATATAGAATTGTTCCGCCAGATTATCCCGCAGGTATTTCCATATGTAGAAAAACTGCAAACCTGCTTGGAAAAGGAACTGCAGCAAAAGGGGATACAAAAAACAGAGCCATACAATATCCTTCAGGATGGGCAAATACACATGGCGCGGCTTGCAGTCTTCATGTGCCATTCTACCAACGGAGTTGCATGCATACACACAGAAATTTTAAAACAAGATGTATTAAAAGACTGGTATCAAATTTATCCAGAAAGATTCAGCAATAAGACAAATGGGATTACACAGCGGCGCTGGCTTGCCCTGGCTAACCGTGAACTGTCAGAATTTATTACGCAGCGTATTGGAAACCAATGGATTACCCATTTAGATGAACTGAAAAAACTGGTTCCTGAGAGCAGCAATCCTGACGCCCTAAAAGTATTTCAGGAAATCAAGCGTGTAAAAAAGGAGCAGCTTTGTGCATATGTTTATCAAAGAGAAGGTATAAGGCTTAATCCAAACTTTCTCTTTGATATTCAGGTTAAACGGCTTCATGAGTATAAAAGGCAGCTATTAAATGCCTTTTCTATTTTAGATATTTATTTCTGTTTGAAGGAAGGCAGTACAGAAGGATTTTACCCAACTGCTTTTCTATTTGGAGCAAAAGCAGCCCCAGGATACCACCGGGCGAAGGGAATCATTAAGCTGATTCATGAAATAGCAAAGCTGGTCAATAATGACCCAGATGTTAATCAAATGATTCAAGTGCTTTTTGTCCAAAATTATAACGTATCCTATGCCGAAAAACTAATTCCAGCCGCGGATATTTCTGAACAGATTTCTACGGCTGGAACAGAGGCTTCTGGTACAGGAAATATGAAATTTATGCTGAATGGCGCAGTAACAGTGGGGACGCTTGACGGCGCAAATGTGGAAATTGTTGAGCAGGCCGGAGACGAAAACAACTATATTTTCGGCGCAACAGTAGACGGTATTGCAGAGGCTTCTAAAAAATACGACCCCTTAAAAATTTATCAGGACGATAAACGGATAAAACGTGTGATGGATTCTCTGATAAACGGACTTTTAGACGACAGCGGGACCGGGATTTTTCAGGAATTGTTTGATTCTATTTTAAAAGGTGCGGATTGGCATCGGGCAGATCAATATTATCTCTTGCTGGATTTTAAATCCTATCAGGAGGCAAGGCTGCGGGCAATCCGCGATTATGGGGAACGTCCTGATGACTTTGCAAAAAAATGTTTCTTAAATATGGCAAACAGCGGAAAGTTTTCCAGCGATAGAACCGTTTCAGAATATGCTGCGGAAATTTGGGGAATACATCCGCAAATCTGATTGACAGCTATGGCGTATCTATGTTACAATGTCAAAAAGCAATGATAAAGAATTAGTAGGGAATCTGCCAGCACTCAGAGAGAAGATGAACGGTGAAAGTCTTTGGCGGGGGATTTCTGAACCCATCTTTTAGCTGCGCACGAACGGATTTTATGCCAGTAAGTGCCGCCGGTATTCCACCGTTATAAGGGAAAGGCATCGGGAGAAATCCCCGCGCCGTTTAATGAGTGCAGAAGTCGAGTGAAAACGATTTTCTGAATTTAGGTGGTATCACGGATATGAAATCCGCCCTAAACAGTCTGTTTTTCAAGAAACAGTTTGTTTAGGGCGGTTTTGTATTTCTGGGCAGTGCCCGGTTAAGGAAAATGTCAAAGCCAGTTTTTCAGTATCCATAGAAGGCATTGGAATTGTTGAAAAAGAAAGGAGCAGTTGCTATGAAATTCAGCCAGCTAGTTGGGGAAAGGTTTAAAGAGCGTCCAGCCGACTGTGTAATAGACAGCCAAGCGCTTATGGTGCGCGGAGGGTATATGAAATATGTCGCAAACGGCATATTCTCTCAATATACGCCGTTGCGTCGGGTCTGCCGTAAAATAGAAACCATCCTCCGGGAAGAAATGGAGCGTATAGGCGGACAGGAAATATTATTTCCGGTAGCTTTGCCTGGTTCTTTGTGGATGGAATCAGGACGTTATGGCAGCGTGGGAAAGGAACTCCTTCGATTTCAGGATCGGACAGGAACCCCTATGGTGTTAGGTATGACCCATGAGGAAGCAGCAGTACAACTTGTGCGGGAGTACGCCCAAAGTTATACCAGATATCCATTTATGATCTACCAGCTGCAGACAAAATTCCGTGATGAAGCAAGACCGCGGGGAGGATTAATCCGGGTTCGGGAGTTTACTATGAAGGATGCATATTCCTTCCATACGTCGCAGGAGGATTTAGAACAGTATTATAATGTATGTTTAAAGGCTTACCAGCGAATATTTGCCCGCGTCGGTTTGCCAGAGGTGGCAGCGGTAGCATCTGATTCCGGCATGATGGGCGGGAGCCTTTCTCATGAGTTTATGCTTTTGACCCCTGTCGGGGAAGATACAGTTGTTCAATGCCCTCAATGTGGAAGCTGCTGGAATATGGAAGCAGCGGAGAATATTGTAGAAAATGCAGACCCGCATCCAGACCAGCCCCTTTCTCTGGTTCATACTCCCAATATACACACCATTGAAGAAATCTGCGAATTTCTTCATATGCCGCTGGAAAAATCCTGTAAGGCGGTTGTTTATCAAACGCAAAAGGATAAACTTTTGGTGATTGTATTTATTCGGGGGGACTTGGAAATCAATGAAACGAAATTGACGAATTATCTTCAGGATGAAGTTATCCCGGCTGAAATAACCCTGGAATGCGGTTTAAAAGCTGGATATATTGGGCCGTATGGATTGAAGGTAAAAGGTGCATATAAAATGCTTTTTGACCATTCCCTGAAAGGGACGAAAAACCTTTGCTGCGGGGCAAATCAGGAGGATTTTCACTATACAGGACTGAATATACAGCGGGATTGTGAGGATGAAACAACGATTTATCTTGATTTGGCAAAGGCAAAGGAAGGGGGGATCTGCCCCTGCTGTGGGAAACACAGCTTGACTGTTTCAAGAGGAATTGAGGTTGGAAATATTTTTCAGCTTGGGACAAAATATACGAAAGCCATGGGGATGCAGTATCTTGACCAGGAGGGGAACAGCCAGTTTCCTTTGATGGGCTGTTATGGAATCGGTGTGGAAAGGCTTGCAGCTTCAATATGCGAGGTACGGCATGATATGTACGGCCCTATTTGGCCCATTTCGGTTTCACCATGGGAAGTCCATCTTTGCTGCGTTCGTTCTGATCATCCGGCCGCAAAAGCCGCCGCAGACCAGATTTACCAGCAGTTGGTAAATTTAGGGCTGGAAGTGCTTTATGATGACCGGGATGTCAGGGCAGGCGTAATGTTTTCAGACGCGGATTTGATCGGGATACCTGTAAGGATTATTGTGAGCCCGAGAAATCAGAGCAAAGGAAATTGCGAAATAACTTTGAGAGATAAAAGCAAAACAGAGATAATTCCTTTAGAGGAAACAGCCAGTATAGCTGTCCAGTGGGTAAAAAAGCTGAAAGAACAATTATGTCAGTAACATGGAAATCAATTTACAGAAACATTGCAAAAAAAGAAGCAGAAAACCTTCGGCGCGAGCACAAAGCCAAGACAGTCACAAACCAAACCCGTATGAAAAGCTTTGGCCGCTTTCTCGAAAGTGGCGGGGGGCCAGGGGGCAGAGTCCCTGGTCGCGTCCGCAGACGCGAAATCCCTTTTGGCAAGA
>CAJUSD010000059.1 GCA_910589145.1 uncultured Oscillospiraceae bacterium | reverse complement strand
TCCGAAATATTAGTTTAAATTGGATAAAAGGACAAAAGTTTCGGGAACATCTCTCACTTAATGCTACATTAATGGACGATCTTTCCCTTTTCCAAGTGATTGCAGACCCTAACGAGACTCCAGAACAGAAAGTCTCGCGTCAGGAGATGTACAATACGCTGCATAATGCAATTGAACAACTGTCCCTAAGACAAAAGAAATGTATAGAGTTTTACATACAGGGACTAGACCATAACGAAATTGCAAAGCGGATGAATATAACCCCTGACGCATCAAGATCACTTAGAGCTAGAGCAATTGAAAATCTGCGTTCCATTCTGGGTTGGAACCTCAATCAATAAAAGCGGAAGGAAGGTGAGTCCATGTTTCCCCATGAAGAAAATAACCATTCTTTTAAATGGACACAGGAAGAAGAGGAGGAAGCGTATAAGGAATTTTTGGAATCTATGAAAACGTTCCCAGAATCTCAGATAACTCAGGAAAAATTCTTTTCAGAGGAAAAGCTGGAACGCATCCACGAACGGATTTTTGGACAAACCAAGCCTAAACGGTTTCCACGTGCAAAGAAATTTTGGGTAATTGTTGCAGCTGCTGCCGCTATTTTAGGTACTATGACGACAGCGGCAGCTTTTCAGAACCGCTTTCGAAGGTTTTTTCTTCATGAATCCAGCATTGCCACGGATGTGGAAGTCCTGCCGCCGGACGACGGCGAAAATAGCGAAACCATTTCTTATTATTGGGATGCCGCTTATGTGCCAGAGGGATATGTGTTAGGGTATGAAAGTATTTCTGATTTGATGACCGTTTTAATATATGATAGTGAGGAAGGATCATATATAGAAATTTCGACTTTATCGCTCTCGACCATCCCTTCCATTGATACAGAAAATACTCAACGGCAAGAAATAGAAATAAATAACTATTCAGGCTATCTATATACAACTAAGGATGATTCTAAAACCTGGATTATTATTTTATATGAGGATTGTTTTGTTACAATTGGCGGAAAAGTACCCCAGACAGAGATTTTAAAAATAGCTGAATCGCTTTATAAGGAAAATTTTAACATAAAACAGGAGGAATCGCAATGAGAACAACAAAGATTTTAGCATCTATTCTGGCCATCAGCACTGTGGCGTGTACCGCTGGCAACAGCGTATTAGCGTATGATTTCCCAATCCCTGAGGAAATTTCGGTTTTGGAGCAAAACGATACCTCGTTAAGATATACGTATATTTCTTCATTCACTCCTGCAATTACAAGCAGCGGTTCTATTAGAGTAAATATATCGCTTTATGAACGTTATGATTACTCTGTAACCCTTGAACTTGAACAATATATCGGCGGGTCTTGGGAGTCAATTGATAGTTGGTATTTAGATGGAAACTACAGAGGCACCATATCCGAAAGCTGCTCTTTGGAAAGCGGGGAAAGATACCGCGCCCGCGCCTATGTGGATGTTTACGACGATTATGGGGTTATTGTGGAAAGCACCACGAAGTATTCTGCTGCCGTGACTGCACGGTAAAACCAATTCCTGCTTTTTCATCAAAATTCCAAAACTTCCAGTGGTTCCCCTGCCGCGGAGAAGCGGCAGGGGAACTACCGCTTTTTGACTATAAATTGCTTGACAACGCCGTTTCAGGGGATGTATAATAAAAACAAATGAGGAGCCTGTAAGACAGCTGCTCCCCCTACTAGCTGCAAAGAAATAGCCGTAGAGTTGAGAGTCTGGCGGCTATTTCTTTGTTATGTTATGGAACAGATTCATCAATGTTATAATAAGATTAATGATACTTAGAACCTGTATTCACAACCGCTGCACACCGTCTGGCTGGTCTTTTTCCCGCCATACTGCGTCGGTTTCCCTTGCCATACGTCAGTATGGCTGCGGAAAATCTCCTTGTCTGACGGGAAAAATCCTCGTCCATCCGGCATCCCTCGGTTATGAATACAGGTTCTTACTGCCACAGTTAAAAACTGAAGCAGGGCGCTCCAGGTAACAACTTCTGTCATCTGCTCCCCTCCCTTCCGCACAAAAGCTGCGCGCTTTTGAAAGGGGATGCACATACTTCAAAGAAATGTACTCCCCTTTCTGGAAAAGTTTGTAGGGGGAGCAGCCGCCCGTCCGTTTTGAATCCTTGGAAGGTTGTTCAAAACGCGGGTTCCTCATTTGTTTATTAAAAAATACCATATTTTTCCTTTTTTGTCAATTGGTTTGTGCCAATTAAAGGGGTATGTTGTAAAATTTTGCAGCATACCCCTTATTCTGGTATGATTTCCAGAATCATCCGCTCCTGAATGGGGTTTTTTCTCTGTTTTCGGGGAACGATACCATTACAGCCGGTTATTACCGGTTTATCATTGTGAAAGAAGGTACTATATTATGAATCGAGTAATGTCTTCCGCTGTATCCGGCCTTGTGCTGACCGCCGCTATTGGAACCGCTGCTTATATGGCTTCCCACAGCCCCCAAGCCAAACGCAGAAAGTTAAAACGCACTGCCAACCATGCCCTCCATACCCTGGGGGATATGGTGGATACGGTTGCCTGTATGATGCACGGCTAATTGTTCCCAAGGAAACTGAAGCCCCAAACGGCGCGGCGCCAGATGTAGTCTGGCAAGCCGTGCCGTAATGGTTTCCCAAGGTAAATTCCTCCCCAAACAGTAGTATTTTCCAAATAAATGTGGTACAATAAACCGCAAGCAGTTATTTGCTGAACCAGAATGAAAGGAATTATAAAGAACATGCAGGAATGGACAGAAATACAAATCGAAATACCAACCGGTTATGCTGAACAAGGGTCGGCAATCGCCCAGATGGCAGTACCATACGGAATCTATATAGAAGATTATTCTGATCTGGTGGAGGAAGCGCCTAAAATTGCACATATTGATTTAATAGACGAAGAACTTCTGCAAAAAGATAGAAGTAAGGCAATCATTCATATTTATATTAGCCCTGATTCCAACCCGTCAGAGGCAGTTTCCTTTTTACGGGAACGGATGGAGGCTGAGGAAATCCCCTATCAATTACGGACTGAAGGAATCAAGGAAGAAGATTGGGCCTTTGGCTGGAAAAAGTATTATCATCCCCTCAGGGTAGGGAACCATATTGTAATATGCCCTTCTTGGGAGAGCTGCAAATTGTCCGCCGGAGATATACAAATGAGGTTAGACCCTGGTATGGCGTTTGGAACGGGGACTCATGAAACAACCCGTTTATGCCTGGCTATGCTGGAACATTATATAACCCCTGGATGTAAAATGCTGGATATTGGCTGCGGGAGCGGCATTTTATCCATATGCGGGGCATTGTTGGGAGCAGAGCAGACAGTAGGGGTAGATATTGACGCGACGGCTGTCCGGGTTGCCCAGGAAAATGCTGAAATGAATCATGTAGCAGATAAAACTGTTTATCATTGTGGAGACCTTACAGAAAAGGTATCTGGAAAATTCCATGTAATTTGCGCCAATATTGTCGCAGACGTCATTTTGCGCCTTGCCCCCCAAGTTGGAAATTTTATGGCTGAGGACAGCGTTCTTCTTGTTTCAGGAATTATAGATTCCCGCCAGCAGGAGGTTGCCCAGGCATTAGAACAGGAAGGATTCCAACTGATAGAGAATGTGGAAGAAAAGGGCTGGTGTGCAATGGCGGTGCGCCGCTGCCTGTAACCATTCCCAACAAAACAGGAGAAACAAGATGCCTAGATTTTTTACAGAAGATTTTAGGGAAGGGAATTCTTTCGCCGTCATTTCCGGCGAGGATGCGGTTCATATTTCTAAGTCCCTTAGGATGCGGGAAGGAGATCCCATTACCCTTTGCAATAAAAAGTCTACAGATTTTTTTGGGACGGTGCAATCTATTGATGGAAAACAAGTGGTAGTTGAAATTACAGGCAGCTGTCCTTCTGCCAGTGAACCAACTGTTCAGGTGTCTCTGTTCCAGGCCCTTCCAAAAGGGGATAAAATGGATTGGATTGTACAGAAATCTGTAGAATTGGGAGTATTTCAGATTTGCCCGGTGATTACAAAACGATGTATTTCCAGGCCGGAAAAAACTGCATGGGAACGCAAACGGGAACGGTTCCAGAAAATTTCCTATGAGGCCGCGAAACAGTGCGGCAGGGGGATTGTCCCGGAAATAGGGGAGCTTCTTACTTTGGAAGAAGCGTTTCAAAGGATGTCCTGCTGTGATCTTCCCATCCTTTTTTATGAACAGAGCAGCCGGCCTTTTGCGCCTATACTAAACTGCAAATGGAAATCTGCGGCTGTTTTGGTTGGCAGCGAAGGCGGGTTTGAGCCGGAGGAAGCAGAACAGGCGGTACAGGCAGGTATTACAGATGCATCTTTGGGAAGCAGAATTTTAAGATGTGAAACAGCTCCTTTGGCTGTACTCTCTGCTTTAATGTTTCAGAGCGGGAACTTATAGAGAATCTGTAACAGCAACCTAAAACAAATACCATCAAAAGCAAAATAAAAGGGTTTAAAAGTTCCCTGGCCGCCGTTCAATGCTGCTTTTGAACACACGTTAAAATAAAGGAAATGATTTTAGAGAATGAAACAATTTGCAATCGGTTTGACGGTTTTTATTTTGATTTTATTTATTACAGTCTGTTTGGCTATGATAGGTTATTATCATTTGAACAACAGACCTGCCTCTGACGATATCCCTGTTGGAGGCAGTGCAGAGGATATCGTTTCTTCTGTAAGCGTAAGTGAATGCTCCCTCCAGAGTGTTTCTCAAACAGCGGCATCCTCTATTCCTGAACCTCAAAGCTCACAGGATGAGGAACCTTCCGGTTCAGGAACATTATCCAGTGAACAGGAATCCTCCCAGCCGGTCGAAGTTTTCACTTCTGAACCTGATGAAAGCGGTGATGACTGGCGGTTGATGCTGGTGAATCAAACGCACTTGCTTCCAGATGATTATTCTTTTGAGCATACAGTAATAGAAGGGTATTATACCTTTGACGCGCGTGCTGCGGAAGCGCTGATACAGATGTTGAGCGATGGAAGGGCGGCCGGGTATGCACTGAGGGTTGTCTCAACTTACCGGACAGTGGAACGGAGTGAATATTTATATACCAATAAAGTAGCGGAATACCAGTCGATTGGATACAGTGCCGAAGATGCCGCTGTGGAAGCTGCCCGATGGATTGCCCCGCCGCGTACCAGCGAGCATAATGCAGGGCTTGCCATTGATGTAGTTTCCACCGATTACGACCAAGTATATGGGGACTTAATGCACGAATTTGAAAACTTTCCATCCTTTACCTGGCTTTCGGAGCATTGTGCAGAGTATGGATTTGTCCTGCGGTATCCTAAAGATAAGCAGGAAATAACAGGGATTACCTATGAACCGTGGCATTACCGCTATGTTGGGGTGGAACATGCGAAGAAAATGCAGGAATTAAATATGTGCTTGGAAGAATATGTGGAGTGGCTTAACGGTTGACGCTTTCTCAAGGAGTTGGTTTATTTAGATGAAGGGATTCCACGCCAAATATGACAGGGAAAAAATAGGCGTTTCTCTCCTTAAAAGCATACTAAAAGATGGGAAAACCTATCCGAAAGGGTTTCATATATTGTCTGCGTTCCTTCTTCTGGCGGCGGTAGTGCTGTCTGCACGGTTTTGCGCTTTCCAGACAAAAAATTACATTCAGAAACAGGCTGACAGCGCAGAGCATTGGATTTTACAGGAGCAGGCCATTACCAGGGGGTTTGGGCTACAACTTTTAGATAACCAAATCCGTTACGCTGCCAGCTTTGGAGTTGGCTTTATTGATGCAATGATACGGTTTGAAAATATCCCTTATGATCCCTCCGGGGCGTTCCTCAGCCTTTGGAAAGGAATGAATCCTGGGGTGTTAGTGCAAAAAGTGGAATTTTTAGATCATGCAGTTCGGGTATCTATGGTCTGTGAAAACTATGATTCTCTGGAAATGTATAAAACTTCCTTAGTAAAGGAGGATTATTTTTCGTCGGTTTTATCCGCTGATTTGGTAACATCCGATCATCAGATTCAAACAGTTATGACTTGCTTATTTGCATAAAAGGAGAGACATATTATGGAAGACTTTTCCCAGTGGACATTTGATGTTTTGGTTGACCCTTCCCTTCCAGAAGACCTTCCCAGCCAAAAAAAGTTTCAAACCGTTCAAAGCGCGGTGGACTATTGCCAGAGCGGCTCCCCAGACTGCCCCATTATAATTGGTGTTGCACCAGGGGTCTATTTTCTAAATGGCAGCGAGACAACCCCTGGGCTTGTTATAAAACGGGATTATATAAAATTGCTGGGCCTTTCAAATGACGCAAAGGAGGTCGTCCTTGCCGATAACCGTGGAGAATTTCAGGGAAGCCAGAAGCAGCGTTCCATGTCTGTGGAGGTATGCGGCATAGGGTTTGAGGCAGAAAATATTTCCTTTTATAATTATTGCAATGAGCCTTTGGTTTATCCCCGCAGTCCCTCCTGCAATCGGCCAGCCCGTTCTAATTCTGAAACTCAGGCATATGTATTAGGGGTTTCCGGTGGAGACGGGAAGCCAAGCGACCGGCTGTATTTCAAAAACTGCCGCTTTGTAAGCTGGCTGGATACCTTGGCTATTGGTGCAAAACGCGCTTATTTTAAGGACTGTTATATTCAGGGGACTGATGACTTTATGGGGGCAAGCGGCGTCTTTCTGTATGAGGATTGCATCCTTGGCTGTTATAGCGGGTATCCAATTTATGGGGCAGGACGCGGCTCGGCGGGTATGGTCCTACTGCGCTGTAAATTTGCTTCCCTTCATCCAGATCGTCCTCAGGTTCCTTTGAATCTGTCAAAAGTTCCTGGGGCTTTGGCTGTTATCGGCTGTACATTCCCCAATAATGCAAATTTGGGCTGGTGCAAAAAACTCCCTTACACCAAAGACTTTTACTATTATAATCTCAGATATGAAAATGGGGAACCCGCTGTAATTCCCGGATCAGAGGTATGCGCCTGTGCTTTGACTTCCCAACAAGTGAAAGGGTTTAATCCCTGGAATCTTCTCCGCGGAGAAGATGGCTGGAATCCTGGAAACTGCCGCAAAGAATATGAGGGGCTTGGGGATATTCCTGTTCGGACAACGATTTTTCAGGATGAAGTCCAGAAAACATTGGATGTTCTCCAGGCGGAAGTTTCACCGATAGAATTGAGATCCTGGAAATTAGCCGTTCAGTCTGTTCGGGAAGATGGCTGGAATTTTTTGCGTACTGGGAGGGATGCAAATTCCTTCCATGTTCAGGTGTTTCCACAACGGCTTTGCGCAGATACAAGTATTCTGGTTCGCGGCCCTGCAAAGATCCAGAAAATTTCCGCACATAAGTTTTCTGTAACTGGCGATAATTATAGTCAGAAAACGGAAACCGCTGTTGTTACTGCCTCAGCGTCTAACGGTATCTCCTCTGCTGTCCCCTTTTCCATTGCCCCAGCCCTCCAGCCGCCGCCAACTGTTCGGGAATCCTCCCTTTCCTTTGATGATAATGCCTTCCGGCTTTCCTACGAATTAGAAGGAACTGGAAACGGTGAAAATACTTCTGAAATAATATGGTATCGTATCAACAGAGCCAATGGGCAGGAAATCCCGCTTTCTGCTTCTAATGGAATGGGGCCACGGCTTTTCTATTCTCCGTCCAGCGGCGACATAGGTTCTTTTCTGGCGGCTGTCATTGTACCAAAATCTTCCCGCAGCGGTTTTGGTATTCCTGTTTCTGTTGCTTTATCGGAACCTGTAAGCAAAAATCAAGTTTGCAAGGGCGCTTTTGAGAGTAACTTTTCTGAGATTGTCTGTTTGGATATTTCCAAGGAGATTTCAGAAATCCCTTCCGGCTGCTGGAATGTTACTGGAGAATGGGTTTATGGTGTTGGCTGCGATGGAGCATCTAAAAATGGTTTATTGACACAATCCCAGTTTTGCCGTCTGGATTACCGTTTGGACAATTTCGCTGGAGATATGTCGCTTCAGCTTCTCTTGGACCCTGAAAAACGTGCTGGGCAGGGGTTTGGAGGACCGGAACAGTTCCAGGAGGTTTATCTCAAATATGACCCCGTTACCCGTTCCGGGTACGGTGTAAGGTATACCCGCATTCCCCAAAATGCAAGGGCAGTCCAATTTCAACTTTTTTCCTATAAAAACGGAGTTGCTGCCCCTATTAGCGAAGCAAAACTCTCCAGAGCGTTTCGGCCTGGATGTAAAATTGAAATGGAAACAAAAAGAGATACCCTCTTTTTTAAGGCGTCCTCAAATGCAGAAGGGGAAATGGACTCCGTCAACCTTTTTGCTTCCATAGAATTAAACGCTTTTGGCGGGTTTGGAATATACCATACAGGTACTGTTGCGATTGGAAACCGAACCTCCCTGCGCCATATCCGGGTTGATTATCAAAATTAGATTAATTTTTCGCAGCAGCTAAATGACAGTAAACGTCTATCAATGTTTCATTTATTATGTTGTATTCTTTTAAAATTAATGATTTATTGCATGGAAATCACGAATTATTAAATGCGGTTTTAGGAAAAATAGTCCAAAAAATAAGAATAAAATTCGACAGAAAATTAACGAAAACATAATTTTTAACAGTTGAAATTTATGGATATTTTGTTTATAATTAATTTGTAAAGATTTGTCTTGGATAACAAATCCTATCCCTGAACGAAACGGTTGAAAGGAGAACAAACAATATGGCTTTGACAAACAACAAAAACGTACTCAGATGGCTGGATGAGATGATTGCTCTTACCAAGCCTGCACATGTCGAATGGATCGACGGAAGCGACGCACAGCTTCAAAAGCTGCGCGATGAAGCAATCTCCACTGGTGAAATGATTAAGCTTAATCAGGAGGAACTTCCCGGCTGTCTATATCATCGGACACGTCCTAATGACGTAGCCCGTGTAGAGGACAGAACCTTTATCTGCTCCGTTAAAAAAGAAGATGCAGGCCCTACCAATAACTGGTGCGATCCTCAGGAAATGCACGAGAAACTCCATGGTATGTATGACGGCGTAATGAAAGGCCGCACCATGTATGTTATTCCTTACTGCATGGGCCCAATCGGTTCTCCCTTCTCCAAAGTAGGTGTAGAAGTAACAGACTCTATTTATGTTGTCCTGAACATGGACATTATGACCCGTATGGGTGCAGATGCTTTTAAACAGCTTGGCGACGAGTCCAACGACTTTGTGCGCGGACTTCATTCCAAGGCTGACGTAGATCCTGAGGGACGTTATATTGTACACTTCCCAGAGGAAAATACAATCTGCTCTATTAACTCTGCATACGGCGGCAACGTTCTGCTGGGCAAAAAGTGCTTTGCTCTGCGTATTGCTTCCTATCAGGGCAAACAGGAAGGCTGGATGGCAGAACATATGCTTATTCTGGGCGTTGAGAATCCCCAGGGTGAGGTTAAATATATTACTGCTGCATTTCCCTCTGCATGCGGCAAGACCAATCTGGCTATGCTGATTCCGCCGGAAATTTACAAAGAAAAGGGCTATAAGGTTTGGACGGTAGGCGATGATATTGCCTGGATGCGCGTTGGTCCTGACGGCCGCCTGTGGGCAATTAATCCCGAAAATGGATTCTTTGGCGTAGCGCCTGGTACCAACACCAAGTCTAATCCCAACGCCTTGGCAACCACTAAGAAAGGCACCATCTTTACCAATGTTGCAATCAACAAAGACAACATGACAGTTTGGTGGGAAGGACTGGACAAGAATCCTCCTGTCAATGCAATCGAATGGAAAGGTGCAGAAGTCAACGGGAAGGAATATACTGCCGAAGGAAACAAGCTGGCTCATCCCAACTCCCGCTTTACCGCTCCTGCTGTCAACTGCCCCTGCCTGAGCAAAGAGTTCGACTCTCCTAACGGTGTGCCTGTTTCCGCTATCGTATTTGGCGGCAGACGCGCTAAAACAGCTCCTCTGGTTTACCAGTCCCGGAGCTGGCAGCATGGCGTTTTCGTAGGCTCTATTATGGCTTCTGAGACCACTGCCGCTGCTACTGGTGCTGTGGGTGTTGTCCGCCGTGATCCTATGGCCATGCTTCCTTTCTGCGGCTATCATATGGGCGACTACTGGAAACACTGGCTGGAAATGGGCGAGAAATTAGGTGACAAAGCGCCTAAAATCTTTAACGTCAACTGGTTCCGTACTGACGATGAGGGCCACTTCATTTGGCCAGGATTTGGCGACAACCTGCGCGTTTTGATGTGGATTCTTGACCGCTGCGAAGGGAAAGCCGACGCTGTGGAAACCCCAATTGGATTTGAGCCTAAGGCTGAAGATATCAATATTGAGGGATTGGATATTACAGTTGATACTATCCGCGACCTGTTAAATGTTGATAAGAATTTGTGGAAAGAAGAAGCAAAGGGCATCCATGAGTTCTATGCCAAGTTTGGCGATAAACTCCCCAAAGAGTTACAGGATGAGCTTGCCACTCTGGAAGCTAACCTGAAATAAGAGTTTCCTATAAAGTAAAAAAGGCGGTATCCAGAAATGGGTATCGCCTTTTTTGGAAAGAAGTATTAATATAAGGTCAAACGCGGGCACAACCTGAGATGAGTACAACCTAGGCTGTGCATGCATATTTGCCTTTTATCAATCATAAAAGAGGTACAGATTATGTTATATTATGAAGGAGTCCCCACCAGCAAAACTCCCGCAGGAAAACATACCCTATTTGCCAGCAGTATAGAAAAGAAGCCGCTTCCTGTAATTACACCCATTGAATCTGGAATTGGTTCTGAAGCCATTCTCAACTTTTTAAACTATTTGGAAAAGCGTCAAATTTGTCTGCACAGCTTTCAAATCATAAAAAACGGCGCTCTTGTTTCAGAGGGGTATTGGAAGCCTTTTACTTCTAACCGTCTGCATCGGCTGTACTCCTGTAGTAAAAGTTTTGTCTCAGTTGCCATTGGGTTTCTGGAATCAGAGGGGAAGTTAAAACTGACTGACCATATTATTGACTACTTCCCTGATAAACTCCCTGAAAATGGCGTCCATCCCTTTATTGCGCAAACCACAATAGAGGACATGCTTCGGATGGCAACCCCTCACGCTAAAACGACTTATAAACAATTTAAAATGGAGGATTGGGTCAAGACATTTTTCCTCTGTGAACCGTCCCACTTACCGGGGACTGTATTCTCTTATGATACCAGTTCCTCTTATACCCTATCGGCACTGGTGCAGCGTATCAGCGGGGTTACTTTAATGGAATATCTCCGCCCTAGGCTTTTTGACAAAATAGGATTTAGTGATGAAGCTTATGCCCTTACCTGTCCAATGGGGATTGCCCATGGCGGTTCTGGCATTATGACAACACCAAGGGATTTCGCAAAGTTTGCCCTTACCTGTATGCAGGAAGGGATGTACCAAGGGGAACAGGTTATCCCTAAAAATTATATCAAAAAGGCAGTCTCTAAACAGATTGACAACCAAACCGCAGGAAGCCGGCCTGATTCCATTCAAGGATATGGTTATCAATTTTGGATGCTGCGCAATGGGGCCTTTGGACTGTTAGGCATGGGCGGCCAGCTTGCCATTTGCCTGCCGCATGAGGGACTTTTGGTGGTGACAACTGCGGATGTGCAGTCTCAGCCAGATGGGGAACAGGCAATTTTCAACGCAGTATGGGATACGCTGTACCCCAGGGCGGCAAATTCCTCGCCAGTTAATCCTGAAAAGGAGCAAGAATGCTATGAAATACTGCAGAAACGCATTGCAGGACTTTCTATAGAGCCTGTTCAGGGAAGCTCCAAGCTCCCGGAATCTGCTGCAGGGATAAATGGCAAAACATTTATTATGGAAAAGAATCCTATGGGGCTTCAATCCCTCCGGTTTGACTTCAGTGAAAATATGGGAAAAATGACCTATACCAATCAGGAGGGAGGACACATTCTTTCGTTTGGACTTGGGCACTGGGAATCCCAGCAGTTTCCGGTATATGGTTATGAATGTATTACCTCTGGCGCATGGGTTTCCAATCGCCAAGGGGAAGAAAACTTTCTGATGAGATGCTACATTATTGACGAGTTTCTTGCAGCGGTAAAAATGTGCGTTGTGTTTAAAGAGAATACTGTAACAATCGTTATGCACAAATTTGCAGAACTGTTTTTACAGGAGTATGAAGGGTTTGCCAGCGGGTTCTTGCCCAAATAGAATATTTTATTAGTTAAGAAACTTTGTATGTATTTAAAACTGACTTCAGGACACTTCAAATATTTGTTTTGAAATGTTATAAACTCTGAAATAGCCGTCCTCTTCTGACATTTGATCAATTTTGTCTGCATTTGGCGCCGGTGCTTCTGTTACAAATTCCCTTGGTTTTTGATCATTTTCATTCGATCATCCGAAAGTATTCCATAGCGATTCTCCTGATCATCTCATCCATAGAACAGAAACACCAGTGTTTCATTATCCGGGTTTTATATTTTCCAAAAACACTTTATATCGTTTAACATATTCAAATTTATCTTTTACAGTAATATGTTTTATCTTTCCTTTATTACCTAAATATACCATGATATTGAATCTTTTTTAATGAGGTGAATATACAATGTAAGTGCAAAAAAGGATGACTCAAAGGGAGAACTCTG
>CAJUSD010000058.1 GCA_910589145.1 uncultured Oscillospiraceae bacterium | reverse complement strand
ACTACGAATGTGCCAAGCTTCTTAATGCCCTTAACAGTTACAGTACCATAGGTAGAATCATAGGTGCTGTTCAGAGGATTCAAAGTCTCACCATCAAAGGTGTAGACAGTGGTATTCTTCCCACCAATAGCGTTGAAGGTCATAGAACCACTGTTGACAAAGGAAGGATTGCCGCGGAAGGTAATGAATTCAAAGTCAACGTTGGGATATGCGCTGGTAACGTCGGTCTTCTCATCCAAATCGTAGTACAGGTTAAGATCTTTCTGAGAAGCAGAAATCTTTGCTTCAAAGACAGCGGTATCTTCAAACGCCATGGTAAAGGTGTCGTTGCCGATTTGATCGTACAGATCGGAAGCGTCAAACTTAACATTGCGGTCGTCGACTTCCTGAAGGGTTACCTGCATGTCTCTGTTATAGTCGTCCAGCTCACCATATTTTGCTTTGTACTTGAACTCATCGGTTGTATAGGTGTCGCCCTTCTTGTAAGAAATGCCATTGTAGGACTCAAAAGCTTTCTTAATGGTGATACGTAATTTCATACCAATTGTAGTATCGCCAGTTCCATAAGTATCAGATACCTTGAATCTTACGCGAAGCACTTTATCGCCAGCTGTTGAAGAAGTGGAATTATCTTCCAAAGTATCATTTCTATTAATATATCCTGAATTCACTAACTCAGTACGATATGTGTTATAGTCTTTGTTAGTTGGCTTCATATACTGGAGTGTACTTGTAACACTGTCTTTTTCCCCAGCATTTACAACTTCTTCAGGAAGTTTCCACTCTACATCAGTACCAGTTCCAGTTGGAACAGAATAAACAGGGATATTCTTTACTACAGCACCCTTTTTATAAATAAGGGTCTTTCCGTCCAAGTCATATACATTGTCTGCCCAAGTATATGCATTACCGATAGCAGTATCCTGGGAATTGCTTCCGCCTGTTTTACGTCTCAGAACAGTAATGCTGGGCTTGCCGTCAAGTTTGTTAGAACCTTCGGTAACAATAGCAGTAACAGAAACGTAACCATCGTCTACTAATTCTGCCAGTTCAGAACCTTCAAAGTCACCAAGTTCATTAATAAGGCGGTCAACGTTTTTGCCATACCGAATTTCAGTTTCTAAATCAGCGGTGCTACCGGTTCCAAGTTCTTCGTCAACCAAGTAATCTCTAGCCATCGCTACGCTAGCAGTACTAAGAGCCATAGCAGCTGCGAGAACCGCAGCAAGAGTTTTTTTCATAGTAATCAAATCCTCCTAAAATCTTTCTGCGAAGGGGCTGTAGTTTGGAGCCTGGGCCGCTCGCCCTGGCTGCACATCCCTTATATGGAGGTATTTGTAACTATCTTCTATCATTTTTTCAAATCTAAAACTTTCTGTATCGATTGTATAAATATAAATAATTTATTCCCTAAAAGAAAAATAAAAAAGACTGTTTATTTTACAGCGAAAACGCAATATAATAGAGATAGGCAGAAAATTCCTTATTTATATAAAGTTAGCCCTTGGAAAGTTCTGCTGTAAAATAACAGTCTGCCTCTAGTTCTATCTTAATTCTCAGATGGCAGATGAGAAAGGTATGATAAAACATGAACCATCATACTACATTGGTAGAAAATGGAATTTTAAAGGATAAAAAAAATCTCCATTTTATTGGGATTGGCGGATCGGGTATGTTCCCCATTGTACAAATCCTACACAGTAAAGGTTATCAAATCACAGGGTCGGATAACAATGAAAGTGATATATTAAAGCTAGAACGTAACATGGGAATTCCCATTTTTCTGGGTCATAAGGCGGAAAATGTTGCCCAGGCGGATTTAGTCGTTTATAGCGCTGCGGTTTTCAAGGATAATTGTGAATTAGTCTATGCGATGGAACATAACATCCCTATTGTAGAACGTTCTGTAATGCTCGGCGCTATTTCTGACGCTTATAACAATGCAATTTGTATTAGCGGCACTCATGGCAAAACAACAACAACCTCGCTACTTACTTCAATTCTTTTAGACTGTAGGCGAGACCCGAGCGCTGTAATCGGCGGCAAACTCCCAAAAATAGGAGGATATGGGAGAGTCGGCCAAGAAGACCTTTTTGTATGCGAAGCCTGCGAATTTGTAGATACATTCCTTCACCTTTCTCCTGATATTGCAGTTATTTTAAATATTGACAACGACCATTTAGATTACTTCAAAACAATGGACAACCTGAAACATTCCTTCCATAAATTCGCTGCATCTGCATCTCAATATGTAATCTACAATGGAGACGACCCCAACACCTGTGATGTTATGAAAGGAATAAATCGTCCTGCCATTACCTTTGGGCTGGAAGAGGACAACGATTTTCAGGCAGCCGACATTTCCCTTCATGATGGTGTAAATTGTCAGTATACGCTTTTTTATAAAGGAAAACAGCAAAAACAAATGAGACTTTCTATTCCAGGAAAGCACAATATACTAAATTCTTTGGCGGCTGTGGCAGTTGCGCATACCATTGGAATAGACTTTGACAGTATTGCGGCTTGCATTGGGGATTTCCACGGAGCGGGAAGACGATTTGAAGTTTTGGACCAGATAAACGGTGTCACATTCGCCGATGACTATGCCCATCACCCCACGGAAATAAAGGCCACTCTGGAAACTGCTAAAAAAATGGATTTTAAACGTGTATGGGCTGTATTCCAACCATTCACTTATTCCAGAACTGCGGCTCTGTTAAACGATTTTGCCCATGTTTTATCTATTGCGGACAGGGTGGTTTTATCAGAAATTATGGGTTCGCGTGAAGTGAATACCTTTGGAATTTATTCTAAAGATTTGGCTGAAAAAATTCCCGGCTGTGTATGGTTTCCTTCCTTTGAAGAAATTGCTGATTATATGTCCAACCAGATACAGCCCGGTGACCTGGTTATTACTTTAGGATGTGGCGATGTTTATAAATGTGCCCGTATGATGATTGCCAAAGCAAAAGAAAAGTAAATATAAAAAATTTTTTGGATTGTAAAAGCGGACAGAAGATGTTCCTAAATTTTATATGAAAGGCTTCCAGTCCGCTTACAATAAGATAAAGGATTTTTGACAGAAAGGCGGTATCCTCTTATGAACACCATTTACCATTGTTTCCCGGGCGGAGCTTTCAAAGTACTAACGATGAGTTATGACGATGGCAAGGCTGCTGACCGAAAGTTGATTTCAATCTTTAACAAATACGGAATTAAAGGGACTTTCCATTTAAATGGCGGCTTAATTGGTACAGATAAAACTGGCCAGCGCGTCCATGCAGAGGAAATTCCATCCTTATATCAAGGACATGAGATTTCCTGCCATACTGTTACCCATCCAACCATTGAACGTTGCCCTTTGCCTATGGTTGCCCAACAAATTTTGGAGGACAGAAAAATCCTGGAAAAACTTGCGGGATACCCTGTGCGCGGATTAAGCTATCCTAATGGTTCTTATAACCAGGATATTGTTGATATGCTCCCTGGTTTGGGTATTGAATATTCCCGTATTGTGGGAAACAGCGACAGCTTTGCTATTCCACAGGATTTTCTCCGTTGGAAGTCTACCTGCCATCATAACCACAACCTTTTAGAATTGGGTCAGCAATTTCTGGATTTATCCAAAAAACAGTATCTTTTTATGATGTATGTTTGGGGACACAGCTATGAGTTTGACAATAATAATAACTGGGAACTGATGGAACAATTTTGTTCCATGATGGGAGGCAAGGACAACATATGGTATGCCACCAATAT
Source organism: uncultured Oscillospiraceae bacterium (assembly GCA_910589145.1). Classification (GTDB taxonomy): domain Bacteria; phylum Bacillota; class Clostridia; order Oscillospirales; family Ruminococcaceae; genus UBA1405. The sequence goes on along the minus strand of CAJUSD010000058.1, from coordinate 8,926 downwards.
CCAGATTGTAGACTACTTTAATACCTTGAAACGTCTGAAATTTACCTGCGAGGGGGATACCGTATTTAATCCATCCGCTGCTCCTGTCTGGCTGAGTATTAATAACGATCAGATTGTGAAGGTTGAAGGCGGAGAAACCAAAAAACTTTTCTAAAATCTGTCCACTTAGGCAGCTTATTATTTTTGTATCCAAAATAAATTTTGTTTTTTGTATACTTTTCCCAAAACAAATTCTTTATCTACCAGGTTTTCCGGGAAATGTATTGATTTTTAATTCAAATTCATGTATCCTTAATATAGTATCTATATTTCTCCGCTAAACTGTCCCTTTGTAAGAGTCTTGCCGCCCCATGGTTCCTGCGGCTATTACATTTTTATTATAACGCTTTGTTGGACCGTTCGGCGGAAGGTCTATTTTTAGGAGGATTTACATATGAAAATGCAGGCCCTTTATCAATCAACCAAAACGGATAACACTTATCGTCTCTCTGAAGTCGTTTCCAGAGAACACAAATGCAAATGCGACCAGATTCCCCCAGCTTATCCCTGTGAAAATGAAAAACTCGTCTTTATTGCTGTTGAGGGGAAAGACAGCAAGCCCGACAAAAAAGTCGTTGCCTTCTGCAAGGATCTCACCCCTGCCAGAGCAAAAAACGTTGCCTTTATGGTAGTTTCGTCTTCCGGCAGCGAAGGCGCCAGAACTTTGATGGATATTGTTAAATCTCAGGGCGTCAATCCTGTTGCCGATGTGTTTGAATGCAAAGTAAAAGGCGGTATATTTGGTTTAGGTAAGGTTACAGATTCTGACCTTGCCAACGTAAAAGCCTGGGCTAAGAAAATCGTCGATTCCTTTACAGAGTAATTTGAAGTCTTTACAATACTTTTTAACTCTATGCGGGTTTCCGCATAGAGTTTTTGGTATATACGCTATTCCCAGGTTGTATGCGCTGATACACACTGAACAATACCCCGAACCCTTTTTCCGCTGATTTAGGCGGTTCCTTCCTTGTTTCAGGCTGTTCCCTGCATATTCGCTTTTTATGGAACTGACATAAAAAAGCAGAAACGGCATATCTTCTGTTATGCCGTTTCTGCAAAATGGTTCCTATCTAAAAACCAGGATTAACAAGCGCCAGTAGAAGGATTTTTATCGAACACGGCGGCAGGAGGCGCCACAGCCTCCGATTGTTCTGTTTGTGCGATCGTTTTGGCATTTACAGCCAGAATTGTTACAGGAGAAAGGCTCGTAAAGGTAGCCCAAACAGAGCGGGCTCCTAGCTCGGATATACCTATTAGTTCCCATTCTCCGTTTTTCATCCTGTGGAGTACCAAAGCGTACTGGTTCTTTTGCAGCCCAGAAAGGCGGAACTGAACCTTCAAAGGCTCTCCAGAAGAGGGCTGTTTCCCGACAGCAGCCACATCAAAGGAAGAAAGCGTTACGGCTGACCTTAGATCGACCATATTAGAAAGCTCCGGCGCAATGGACGATGCCTTATCCAGAAGCTTTTCAGGTGTCATGGTATCGGCTTTTCTCTGTGATGCCGTTTTCACAACGTTAGTTCTGATTCTGATTTGGAAGGCATCTGTATAATCCAAAACATAGGAGTCTGTTTCATCCTCCAAAACCATATAGGAAAGGTCGTCACTGTCAGAATCGGAGGAACTGTCGTTGTCGTCTTCCTCTGTCTCAGGTTCGGTATAGTCGTTGTCCACATCCTCTATAATGCCCTGAGCGGAAATGGTAACAGCGGCCCGATCTATCCGAAGGGAGCCCTCTACCTTGGATGGCTCGCTGACCGATAAGGTATATTTATACTCCCCTGCCGCAGTGGGAGCAGGCACCCGTACAGTATAAACCGCCTTTGTGGGGTCGTTTTCGGATTGGACAGCAGCGGCAGAAGCAACTACTTCTTTTTCCTGGTTCAGTACCTCTACTTTGCTTAATTGCTTAAAGTTCAGAATATTGCTGATCTCGCCGGAAATCTCAAAGGGCCCAGAACCTACATTGTCCCCGCTTTGAGGACTGGTAATAATAAGCTGTAAGGGTTCCGCAGCCACAGCCTCATAGCCGAAACTCCAGGAAACAATCTTGATGGAGCCTTCGCTCTTACCGTCTTCTTTCGAATAGGGATCCATCAACAAAAGGATATAGCGGGCGGCAACGGCCTCTTCCAAAGTATAGTTTTTGGACTTTGCAGGGCTTTCATCCAATACAAATGGTGTCCAGGAACTTCCGTTGTCCGTTTCAAAGGGCCGTTTTGTGCCGTTGTTTCCCTCAACCAGTTCGCCAAAGGCACTGTCGTTATTGGTATATGCCATAATCACTTTTTTCAGACGGCTGGACGGGCCGGATCCGTCAAACGTCAGACTTGCCTGGTTTACAGCTTTCTCGCTGCCAAGGTCAATGGCCATCCATAGCTGAGTATCCTTATTGTTGATGTAATTCTTTGTAATATCCCATTTTAGGGAACTATCGGAGTTAAAGATATTTTTGTAATCGGATCCTTTGTCATACCCTGCCTTAATAGAGGAGTCTTCGAGAGAATCCGTATAGGTAAAGGTATCAGGCTTCCGGTTGGGAATCTCTCCTGCATCTTTGGGATCATATCCGTCAGCAAAGATATATGTATCTTTATTCCGCTTGATAATATTCAGGTCGCCGAAATACATAGAGGCATCAGAAACAACAGTGCCGGAATCCGCCCGCCCAATGCTGCGGTAAAGCCCCCACTTAGGCCGGGTACGCTGAGTAATTGGGGCATCCTCCGAGCCTTCCGCTAGGGAACCGTCAGAAAGCTTGTACTCCGGGCGCCTCCAACAGTCATAAGGGCCATAGCCGGACATCAAATTCTCCCCGGAAGCCGCATCTGTCAGGGACATATTTACATACCCATTGTCCCGGTATTGAATGGTAACATCCGCTTCCATCCATCTTCCTAAAGCACTTTGAATAGGGATTCTGTCAATCACATCAATAGTACTCATATCCCCTCCAAGCCGTACATTTCGGAACAAAAGCTCCTTCTCGGTTACAGTAAAGGTGAAAATGGGTGAACCTGCTTCGCTGCCATCAATGGCCTTAATCTGGAAAATATGAAAGAATCCGGGAGGAGGCGTTTCCACCAGGTTTTCCGGCAGATAGAACTTCCAATTATAGGTAATTATGTCGCCCTCCACACCCAGAACATCTTCAGAGGATTTATTATAGGCTTTCAGTTCAATCCGCTGACGGTCAGTTTTGCTGCCGTCATAGTCTTTTGTATCATGGAGATAAAATTTCAGCACATTGGGATTATTCAGGCCGTCCAGGGTAATTCCCTCGTCTGCTGCGGATTTTTCGTCCACCACGGTAATCAGTTCATACCCCTCTTCATTCCAGGCATGGCCGGAATAGGTAGAACCAGCGCCAGGGCCATCTACCCCAAGGCCAACGCCGGAATCTGTTATGTTCTGCGGGCCGGTTTTGCTGCTGGTAATATGAAAGAGGAAGTGTTTATCTCCTTCGCCCACTTCCACTGTCTGTGCAGCTGGCTGCCGCAAACTGTCGGTAGTCGGAATGTTTTTTTCTGAACCAGGCTGGCCTTCACCAACGTTCGATGAATCCTCCGGGTTTTCTCCGGCGTTTTCCCCTTCCGAACCAGGCTGGCCTTCGTCAGTGTTCAATGAACCCTCCGGGTTTTCTCCGGCGTTTTCCCCTTCCGAATCAGGCTGGTCTTCACCAACGTTCGATGAATCCTCCGGGTTTTCTCCGGTGTTTTCCCCTTCTGAATCAGGCTGGCCTTCACCAACGTTCGATGAATCCTCCGGGTTTTCCTCGGGAACAATTATACTATCAGAACCTGCTTCTTCATTAATACTGGGAGAACCTTGTGCTAATGCAACAGACACAGCCCCAAAAGTATTAAAACTCAAAACCATCAAGCAAGCCATTAGGACTGCGGTAAAACGTTTTTTCTTTGTGTGCATTCCCATTTCTTCCTTTCTATCTCTCTGTCTTTTGCCAGTCAATCCCCGCTTTAGAGGAAATGCCTAAATAAACTATACCCTCCTTTCTTTTGTTTTTCATGTCTGTTGCCTGCCATGGCAATCCACATGATTTGTTTCAGTCTATTCTTCATTAAAATAACTGAAATTATTACCATTATACTATAAATCCCATCTATTTCTACAGAAAATTATACACAATATTATGGATTTTTATATCCTTTTTCTCTGATTTATACAGAGAAAACCAAGATGAATACAATCTGAAGCAGATTAAAAAGGTTCAGGGAACCTTCTTGGAAAGTTCCCTGAACCTTTAACTTTGCTTTTGGTTGAGTGCTTATCTTTAGTTTGCATCCGCATATCAGTTTTTATCCTTTGGCTTAAATATCAGGGCAAAGACAAGCCCAAAAAATACTGCGGCAGCAATACCCGCTGATGTGGCGGTAAGGCCGCCAGATAAAATACCTAACAACCCTTTTTCAGCGACAGCTTCTTTTACTCCCTTTGACAACAGCCAGCCAAATCCTGTCAACGGTACAGTAGCACCTGCCCCCGCAAAATCTACCAACGGCTGATAAAGCCCGAGCCCGCCTAAAATAACGCCGGCAACAACATAAGAAACCAAAATACGTGCAGGAGTTAATTTTGTGTAGTCGATTAACGCCTGTCCAATTGCACACAATGCCCCACCAATTAAAAATGTTTTAATATACATCATCCAATCCATTATGCTCCCCCTTTTCTTCCGCCGTGGACGCAGCAGTTTTTCTCTGGATTTGTAAACTTAATATCTTCCATATTAAAGGATAAATAAACTAAATGGGCAATTCCTGGAATGGTATCACCTTGTTGAACACTGGTTGTACTCATTAAAGCGCCAGTTGCAATAAAAAGAACATTTTTCAGGGAGCCCTTTTGGATTTGGGGTAAAATATGACCGCACAAAACAGAGCCACTGCATCCACATCCAGAACCTCCAGCCTGAACTTCCGGCTGTTTTTCCCGATCAAAAATGAGCAGTCCGCAATCCTGATGCTGGCGGTGAATATCAATTCCCTCTTTTTCGGTTAATTCCAGTAAAATCCCGCTTCCAACATATCCTAAATCGCCTGTAACAATCATATCGAACTGATCTGGTTGTAATCCCGTGTCTTTAAAGAACCGACATATTGTAGCGCTGGCTGCTGGAGCCATAGCCGCTCCCATATTATTAGCGTCTTTTATTCCATAATCCTCTACTGTTCCCGTTGTAATAGCGCGTATAAAAGGTGGAGCCTCTCCTCGTCCTATTACAGCTGCACCGCCGCCAGTTACAGTCCATTGGGAAGTGGGTGTGCGCTGCCCGGCGTATTCCAGTGGAAACCGGAATTGCCTTTCTGCAGAGCAAAAGTGGGAGGATGTTACAGCTACACATTTTCCCCCAGCACCGCTGTCAACAAAAATGGATGCCAAGCTTAGGGATTCTGCCATAGTTGAACACGCCCCATATAATCCAAACAGAGGAATCCCCAATTCACGCAGCCCATAAACGGAACTGGTACATTGGTTTAATAAATCCCCTGCAAATACATAATCAATGTCTGATGGATCAAGCTCCCCTTTTGCCAAAGCACGATTTACAGCTTCCCTTTGAATACGGCTTTCCGCCTTCTCCCATGTGTTCTGTCCAAAATAGGAATCCTGTTCCATATAATCGAAGCAATCCTTTAATGGTCCTTCTCCTTCTTTTTTAGAACCTACGGAAGCACAGCTTAGTATGATTGGAGGTTTTTCCAAGGCTAACGTATATTTACCAATACGATATGGCATCTTTTTTCTCCTTTCCTATATCCAATTTGTAGTTTAGCTTATTAATATAGATGAAATAAATATATAATTAGTCCATAAATGATACTGGCAGCGGTTCCATATACAATCACTGGGCCTGCAATAACAAACATTTTTGCCCCCAGACCGAGAATTAGGCCCTCGCTTTTAAATTCCAGCGCTGGAGAGGATACCGCATTAGAAAAACCAGTAATGGGTACTAGGCAGCCGGCCCCACCGTATTTAGCTATATTGTCATATATTCCAAATCCAGTTAAAAGCGCTGCCAAAAATACCAGTGTTATAGATACTCCAGCAGAGGCAATATCTTTCTCCAGGCCTAAGGCACTATAACAATCACTAAAAGCTTGTCCAATACAACAGATAAGTCCTCCAAACAGCCATGCCAACGGGATGGTTTTCCATCCTTTGGAGGCAGGAGAATACCTTTGGTTAATTGCGTCATACTCTTGTGGAGTCATTGACATAATATACACTTCCTTTTTTAAAGTCTGCAAAGTTATTGTTAGTTGCATCAGAATGAATATGTGTAGTAAATATAAGCAGAATTTGCTGTAATTTGGCATTTCATATAATTTTTACAAATAAAGGCATAGACATTTCCTTAAATTTTTCTTACAATAAAAGATATGGCGGTATTTTAGGTTCTGCAAAGGGAGGGATGTGGAATGGATGTTAATCTGGAATATTACCGTGTTTTTTATTATGTAGTTAAAACTGGGAGTTTTTCTCAGGCAGCTCAGGAACTATGTATTTCGCAGCCCGCAGTCAGCCAAACCATTAAGCAGTTAGAAAGTCAACTTGGAGGAAGTTTGTTTTTACGGCTTCCCAGGGGAATTCAGCTTACCAGAGAAGGGGAAGTATTGTATTCGTATGTTTCCCAGGGATACGAGTATTTAATGCTGGCTGAGAAAAAGGTCCGGGAGATGCAGAACTTGGAAACCGGCGAAATACGAATTGGGGCAAGTGATATGACAATGGAATTCTATCTTTTGCCACATTTAGAGCGTTTCCATAAACAGTTTCCAAAAGTACACATCCAGGTAAGCAATGCGCCTACACCTGTTACAATCCAAACGTTAAGGTCTGGTAAAATTGATTTTGGAGTAATAAGCGAACCTATAGAAACAGGTAAAGGTTTTAAGACTGTAGCGGTGGGGGAACTTCAGGATATTCTAGTAGCAGGAAAGGATTTTTTTGGTGGGGAGTTCATTGAGCCAGCAAATATTTCTCCTCAGGAATTGATTCGCTATCCAATTATTATGCTTGAAGAAGGTACAAGTACTCGAAAATATGTCAACTGGTATTTTTCAGAACAGGGAATAAGATTGAAACCAGAATTGGAGTTGGCAACAAGCAATTTAATTGTAAAGCTGGCAATAAGGGGGATGGGGATTGGATGTGTTATGAAAGGTTTTGCAGAACCATATTTAAGGAGCGGCGAATTAAAAGAAGTTCCGTTATCTCCTTCAATACCTCCCCGTAAAATGTTGATTGCCATCCATGAACATCTGCCGCTTTCGGTAGCAGGGGCTAAATTTTTAGAGATGCTGGAAATTGAAATATAAGAAAAGCCAATATACTATATAAGAAGGATTCATTTTACTTATAGGAAATGGAATGATATAATAAAAGGGAGGTCATAATTGAATAATCCCGTTTTCAATTATAAAACTTAATATAATAAGGGAAGAAGGATTTAAATTATGTCAGTAAAAGTTGTAGTAGGCACCCAATGGGGCGATGAGGGAAAAGGAAAAATTATTGACATTTTGGCGTCCAGAGCAGATGTAGTAATTCGTTCATCTGGAGGAAACAATGCAGGACATACAGTAGAAAATGCGGGAGAGGTGTATAAATTACATTTGATCCCCTCTGGTATCCTGTATCCAAAGACACTTTGCCTAATTGGAAGTGGAACGGTTATTGATCCAAAAGCAATTCTTGAAGAAATTGACGGATTGAAAGACCGTGGAATTTCCTGTGAAAATTTACGGATAGATCCCCGCGCTCATGTTATAATGCCATGGCATATAGCATTAGACGGTATGAGCGAAAAAATGCGGGGTTCGTCAGAAATTGGAACAACCAAACGCGGAATAGGTCCATGTTATATGGATAAGGCGGAACGATGTGGAATCCGTATATATGATTTAGTACATGCGGATTTGTTTGAGGGAAAGGCAAGAGAAGTTGGGACCTTAAAAAATCGGATTATTACAAAAGTATATGAGGAATCTCCAATAGATTTAGAAAGCGTAATTCAGGAGTATAAGGAATACGGAAAGCGTCTGGAGAAATATGTAGCAGATGTATCTGTATTGGCATATGAAGCCCATAAAAGTGGGAAAGAGGTACTGTTTGAAGGGGCGCAGGGGACGCTGTTAGACCTAGATATGGGGACTTATCCATTTGTGACATCCTCTCACCCGGTATCAGGAGGAATATGTATTGGAACAGGGGTAGGCCCAAATATAGTAGACGAGATAATCGGGGTTGCAAAAGCCTATACAACACGGGTAGGAAAAGGACCTTTTCCTACAGAATTAATGGATGATATGGGAGAATTGATTCGCAACCGCGGATTTGAATTTGGGACTACAACGGGGCGGCCCCGCCGTACAGGATGGTTTGATGCAGTTATATTACGCCATGCAGTACGGGTAAATGGTTTAACTGCATTAGCGGTAAACAAAGTAGATACTTTAAGCGATATAGGGGATTTAAAGGTCTGTGTAGCCTATCGGAAAAAGGATGGCAGCGTAATAAAAGATTTCCCGGCAGCTTTGGAGGAATTAGCAGAATGTGAACCAGTTTACGAGACAGTAAAAGGGTTTAAAGGAGATATTTCCAAATGCCGTTCCTTTGATGAGCTTCCAGAAGACTGTAAAGCTTACATTGCAAAATTAGAGGAACTATGTGGATGTCCTATTAAGATGGTAGGAGTTGGTCCATCCAGAGAGCAAAATTTGGAACGATAAAATAAATTGTCGGAAGTATGAAACAAGCGGGAACTGTTTTTAACAGTTCCCGCTTGTTTGAATAAGTATACAGTTGTTTATAGATTCAACCTTCTAAGAAAAGAGAAGGAGTGGAAGGAAGCAGAAACGTC
>CAJUSD010000057.1 GCA_910589145.1 uncultured Oscillospiraceae bacterium | reverse complement strand
CCCTTTGAATTTTTCTTCCACAAATCTTTGCACTTAACTTGACAATTCGCAGATATAATTTGATAGTTCCAGTATAGTATGCGGGAGGAATTTTTACAATTTGTCAGACTGCCTGTTTTTACAAGATTATTTTAGGTAATTTTCCCTTTTAATGGGAATATGGATTCTCCAGATAAGCTTTTAGCCAGCCTCTTCAGAGACAATCCAACTCCAATTTTTATTGGAAAGGGAGGTTCCTCTATTTGCGGGTAAAAAACCGGAAGGTTTTCGCCAGAATCAATATTTTTGATTTCAGCTATTAAGTCACTTTGGGCATTGGAAATACCAACCCAGCTTTTTTTCACGGGAATTCCATCATTTACCAGGCAAATACTGAAACAGCGGCAGCTCCATGTTATTGAAATATACCTTGCAGCTAAGGGGCTTAATAAAAGGCTTTGAGAACATAAAGCAAGTTTTCTGCCTATCCCAGCCATTAATGCAAATTCTGTCAATGCCTGCCTTTCGATCCTTGTAATATCGTCCGGCACTGCCATCATAACGCGTTTTATATGTATCCAGGGGTTTCCCCCCAAAGCCCGGTTTATTGTATCAAAAGAGTATGTTTCATCCCAGACTGTATGGAATTTTGGAATATAGGGGATGTTCTCTGCTGGAGACAAGTCAATACGCTCTTCCTTATTTTCTTTTCTGTTCCAAATATAAATAGAATCATTCCCTATCCATAAAAGATAATCTATTCCTTTTTGAGTACGTCTAAATTTCATGTTTTTACCTGTCCTTTCCATCCCAATCTTATCCCACCTTCTAAACAATTTCAAGTGGGATTTAGGGAGAGGCGCTCTATGCTTTTTAGCAGGCTGGGGGATTTCGCACCTTGCGGGTCCGGTTCAGCAGGGCTGAACTGGCGACCAGAGGAACCTTTTCATCCGCTTAAGGTGGTGCTTCATTTTGGTTTATGCCCGCAAATGTGCTTTTTCGTTAATAAGGGATATTATTATTATTTTCTTTTCAAAAAATTTATAGTTTCATGTTTTGCTGAATAAAAATCTCTAAACATCCTGAAAATCCTATGGACAAGCAACTGCTGAACAGGTATAATAAATGCAGTTAAAAAGAAAGGAAGGGAATTATGGAACTTCAGCGTTTAATCATCAAAGGCGGTCATGTTATAGATCCCTCTCAGCATTTAGATGATCTCTCAAATATTTACATAGAAAACGGAACGGTTATTGGAATCAGTGCCGGCGAGCCAGATGAAGGGTGGGAAACTGCCGAAGTAATTGAAGCTGCCGGCCTTTATGCTGTTCCGGGTCTAGTGGATATTCATGTTCATTTCCGGGATCCTGGCCTTACAGAAAAAGAGGATATTTTTACTGGGGCGCAGGCAGCGGCAGCAGGAGGCGTAACATCTGTTGTTTGTATGCCCAATACAAATCCCCCTGTCAGTACGCCAAAGGTTGTCCGAGATATTCTGGAAAAGGCGGCAAAGGCAGATTGCCGGGTTTACCCTATGGCTACTATCACTAAAGATATGGCTGGGAATGAATTAAGCAACTTTGAAGCACTTTTGAAAGCAGGTGCAATCGGATTCAGTGACGATGGCCGTCCTGTAGCAAATGCCCGGCTGATGCAGGATGCTATTGTTTGCTGTCAGGCCTTCCAGGTTCCGATTGCCAGCCATTGCGAGGATTTGGATATTATAGGGAATGGAAAGATGAATTTGGGGGAAGTTTCCAAAGAATTAGGAGTTTCAGGCATGGATCGAACCTCCGAGGACAGCGTTACTGCGCGGGAAATCGAATTAGCGGCTGGAACGGGGGCAGCAGTTCATATCTGCCATGTGTCCACAAAAGGTTCTGTGGAGGTTCTGCGGGATGCTAAGGCACGCGGCGTTAAGGTAACAGCAGAAACAGCTCCCCATTATTTTATGCTCACTGATGAACTGCTGCGAAAACGTGATGCAGATTACCGTATGAATCCACCCCTTCGCACGGAAGAGGACCGTATCGCCATTTTAGAGGCAGTGCGGGATGGTGTGATTGATGTTATTGCTACCGACCATGCCCCCCATACTCCCGCCCAAAAGCGGGACTTCATACAGGCGCCGAATGGCGTTGTAGGGCTTGAAACTTCCTTTGGAGCTTGTATGACTTCATTGGTTCATACAGGGATTTTCTCCCTCTATGGATTAATTGAGAAAATGTCCACCCTTCCAGCTAAATTGATGCAGCTGCCAGCAGGAAGTCTGAAACCGGGTTCTGCGGCTGATATCATGCTTTTTGACCCCAACGAGGAATGGATTGTTGAGCCTGACAGGTTCCGTTCCAAGGCCCGGAATTCTCCCTTTAAGGGAATGGGATTTAAAGGGAAGGTTAAACTGACCCTTTTAGGTGGACGTGTTGTTTATGATGATCGAAATTCCATCCGGTAAAATTTCTGTTGCCGGATTGTGAATAGCAGCCGACGGATTTTCCAAAATTAAAAAGGAGATGATTCCCTATGTCAATGGATCGTTTAATGGAACGAATCGCTGCAACCAAGAATCCCTCTGTGGTTGGCCTGGATCCTAAGTTGGATTATATTCCCGATCATATTAAAGAAGCTGCTTTCCAAAAATTTGGGTACACTTTGGAGGGAGCCGCTGCCGCTTTCCTGCAATTCAATCAGGAAATTATTGATGCTGTGTGTGATATCGTCCCCGCTGTTAAACCACAGGCTGCCTACTATGAAGCTTTAGGATGGCAGGGAGTGAAGGTCCTCAGTGAAACGATTGCTTACGCCAAACAACATAAGATGTTCGTTATTACTGATGGAAAGCGGAACGATATTGGCTCTACCATGGAGGCCTATGCTGACGCCCATCTGGGAGTAACCCGTGTCGGAGACGAGATTATTCCGGCGTTTAACAGTGATGCTCTTACTGTAAACGGGTATCTGGGAACTGATGGTATTAAGCCGCTTCTGGATATCTGCAACCGTTATGACAAGGGTATTTTTGTCCTGGCCAAAACTTCAAATCCAAGCGCAGGGGAATTTCAGGATCGGCTGATAGACGGCGAACCTGTTTACCTTCATCTGGGCAGGATGTGTGAAGTTTGGGGTAAGGATGTATATGGAAAATACGGTTATTCCGGTGTTGGAGCTGTTGTTGGAGCTACTTACCCGGAACAGTTGGTGGAATTAAGGGCAAAACTCCCCCATACCTTTTTCTTAGTGCCAGGGTATGGTGCGCAGGGCGGCGGAGCTAAGGACGTTGCACCCGGATTTGACAAGAATGGTATGGGTGCTATTGTAAATTCCTCAAGGGCGGTTTTATGTGCATGGAAGAAAACAGGCGGGGATGGAAAAGATTTTGCACAGGCCGCACGGCAGGAGGCTGTTCGCATGCGCGACGATATTTCATCCTGTATTCCAGAAATCAAACTTAGATAATGGTTGTTCCGATCCATTGCAGTTCCATTACACCTGAAGATAAAAACATCTTGTATTAAAACAAAATAAAAGGAGCATTTGCTTATGTCATTCAAATCCTCATCCGACGCAATTTTTGACCGGGAAGATCGAGTAGCGCCATTGGGACTCATTGTAATGAACGGGGCGGAAGAACTAGGGGAAAAAATCGACCAATACCTAGTGCAGTGGAGCAGCCAGGGTGGTGGAACCGAAAAAACCTTTCGGGTCGAAGCAGAATGTCCTCGATTTGCGACCGGGGACGGCAAGGGAATTATTAAGTCTACGGTTCGGGGAACAGATCTGTTCATTTTGGTGGATGTAGGAAATTATAACTGCCAGTATAATCTTTTCGGTTATGAAAACCGCATGTCGCCGGACGATCATTATCAAGATCTGAAACGTTTAATTCAAGCTGCTGGAGGAAAGGCGCATCGAATTAATGTAATTATGCCGATTTTATATGGTGGAAGACAGCATAGAAGAAATTACCGCGAATCACTGGATTGTGCAGTAATGCTTCAGGAAATGCGTGCAATGGGCGTTTCAAACCTTGTCACATTTGACGCCCACGACCCTAGGGTTCAAAACGCTGTCCCTCTTATGGGATTGGATAATATGATGCCTACCTATCAAGTGATGAAATGCCTGTTTCATCACTACCCGGATTTGGTTTTCCATAAAGATCACTTTATGATTGTCAGCCCAGACGAGGGGGCTATTAACCGAAATATGTATTATGCTTCCATGCTGAGTGTAAATCTGGGAATGTTCTATAAGCGGAGGGACTATTCCAGAATTGTAAACGGCAGGAACCCTATAGTTGCCCATGAATATCTGGGGGACTCGGTAGAGGGAAAAGATATCTTTATTGCCGATGACATTATTTCTTCCGGCGAGTCTATGCTGGATATTGCCTATGAACTAAAAAAACGTAAGGCTAAACGAATTTTTGTCAGCGCTACTTTTGCTCTCTTTACAGGAGGGCTGTCTGAGTTTGACAAGGCATATCAGGAGGAAGTTATTGCAGGAGTCTTTGGAACGAATCTTACTTATTTGAAACCGGAACTGCGCTCGCGCAAATGGTTCCATGAGGTGGATATGGCCAAATATATTGCCTATTATGTGGCGTCGCTGAATCACGATATGTCAGTAGGTTTGATTATAGATCCCCATAAGAAGATTGATAAACTGCTCCAGGGATGGGACAGCCAGAAATAACCCAAACAGCCCTTATCCTGCCTGATATCATACTAAGAGCCTATCCCAAAATTAACCGCTCCCATCCAGCCTGCATATTTTCCGCCAAACCGCGTTGATTTCCCTTACCGGGCGGGACGGCAGCCCGCCGGCGGAAAATCGCCTTGTTTGGCAAAAATCTGACTGCGCAGTCTGAGTGCGTCTTATTCTGGGATAGGCTCTAAAAATTATATCTAATTTTATCATTCAGCCAAAAAATCTTTGCACAAAGATTTTTTGGCTGTCTTTTTGGGAAGAAGGGAAGTTTTCCCTTGACCCTTACGTTACGTAAGAGGGTATAATCCTTATAAAATTACTGGGGAGGTTTTGTTATGAAAATGAAAGAGGTCTGCCAAAAAACCGGGCTAACAGAAAGAACCGTCCGATATTATATTGAGCGGGGGCTGATACAGCCTATTGCAACCCATTCCCCTATCAGCAGCCGTACCGATTACCAGTTTAACAATGGGCATATTGTACAGCTGCGGGATATTTCTACACTGCGGGGATATGGGTTCTCTATTGACCGTATCCTGGAAATGGAGAATAACCCGGCTTCCATTAATAATCAGGTGGAGGCACAAGCGAAAGAGACAGAAATTCAGGAAACATCTATCAGCCAGAAAAGAGAGATCTTCAGTCGAATCCGCCAAGTGGCTTTTAATAATGTTGCACAGCTTGCGGAGAATTTACGCCGGGAACATCATACATTATCCCTGCCTGATTTAAGTACAGAAGTAAATTTTCGGAGGATGGATGAACTTGAGGGAAATATGATTGATAATAACGGTGAAAAAGCATTGGAACGTATTTTTAATAGGGAATCGCATAAACGGAAACTATTCTTGGCCGGGATTATCCTTCTTTTCATTTCTATCCTGGGAACGGGCGTATTTGTATGGCATGCCAAGCAATCTGTTACAACCATATTTACGCCAATATCATCTGCAACTTTCTCCGAAAAGTGGCAGGAGGAAGGAACATATTTTGCAGCTTTGCATTTTGAGGAGGGTTCCAAACTGGAGGGAATCTCCTGTATAGTCCGATTTGAGGACTTTCCCCTATATTGGGCCATTGTTCCAGGATACCCTTATATGGGTGCAACAATAAGCGCAGAGGTTCCCTTAAGGGAAGGCAGGAAAGAGGGTATTATAATAGAAGGAGCTATCCCGTCAGTAGATATTGTCCGGCTGTTACAGGATGAGATGCTTTCCCGAAAATATGCCGTTGTTGCCACTGTTCAGGGGGAATGACTTTATAAGTCTCGTTCTGTAATACTTGTACCCTCTATAACATATATTTGAAAGGAATAAACCTATGCCGGAGGGTACGAAGTTGAAAAAGTATGGATTTTATCGCCGGAATGTGCCGCGCTTCCGATTTCTCCGCTCTCTTTCTGATTGGCTCGCCCATCCAAATATGCGTCTGCGAAAACCGCTGGCATTTTCCTTTATTTTGCTTTCTGTTGGAGCACTGCTTTATATTAGGGGAGACACTTTTCTTTCCCTGATGCAAAAAGCTGCAGTGTTTTCGGCTGCTCTTGCCATGCCTGAAGCTGGTATTAGCCAGCTCCAGGAACGATATAAGGATGTTTTAGTTCCACCTTCTTCCATTCAAACGGAGCCGTTTTTACCAGATTTGGCAATCCCCTCCCGCCCAAATGAAGAAGAATTTTCAGACCTGGAAATATCAAAGCCCCCTGAAATGCCGTCTTCCCAAAATTCTAATATACTCCAGCCCCAGCCAGTTCCTGATATACTGCCAGAACAGGAAACATCAGAACCTTCTGTTTCTTTTTCTTCCTCTCCAGTTTATAAAATTGCTGCACCATCTGCTGCCAACCGGTATATTTCGCCGGAAAACCGTGGCATTATTCTATCCCAAACCTTTTCTGCTACCGAATCCCCTATTTATATTCAGTTTGGACAGGGAAAGATTAAAAACAGTACAAACCTTACAAATATTCAGGCTGAGGAAGTTCTAAATACTCCCTGCAACATTGATATAACTGATTTATCGGAACCAACCGTACTTATTTACCACACCCACGCTACCGAAGCTTATGAGCCATTTGATGCAGATTATTTTGACAAAACGTATAATTGGCGTTCAGATGACAATGATAAAAATATGGTAGCAGTGGGAACAGCCCTAGCTCAAAAACTGGAACAGGCTGGAATCGGTGTTGTCCATATTGAGGAGCAGCATGACAATCCCTCCTATAACGGGGCCTACGATAAAAGCGCCCAAACCATTCGGGAGGCATTGGAACAGTACCCTTCCATCCGGGTTATTCTGGACATTCACCGGGACGCTATCCAACGGGATACAAACACCATTGTAAAAGCGGTTGCAGATATTGATGGGAAAAAAGCCGCTCAGCTTATGATTATTGCCGGCTGTGACGATGACGGTTCTTTGGGGATGCCGCAGTGGAAGCAAAACTTTCGCTTTTCCGCTGCTTTGCAGGATGTACTGGAAACAATGTATCCTGGATTATGCAGACCAGTTTTTTTCTGCTATCGCAAGTATAATATGGACCTCTGCCCCAATGGCGCTTTAATCGAGATTGGCTCCCACGGAAACACCCTTGAAGAAGCCCAATATACCGCCGAGCTTTTGGGAAACGCACTGATTGTGCTGCTCCAAGGTCAAGAATAACATGGAATTTTTTAAAATCTGGAGACTATATTAATGCGTGTAAAAAAAAAGAAGGTTCTTAAATCAATCTTTCCTTTCCGTGCTGCGGAAAAGAATGCTTCGTTTTGGTACGCCTGTATCTTGGCTTTGCTATGTACTTCCTTTTTAATGGGGATGTCTGTGGTTGGGCTGCGGGCTGCGGAAAATCAATACATTGATTCTTATGCTGTGATTTCCCTGGAACCGTCCGGGCCGCTTTCCTACAGGCTTTCTATTTTAGGTTGGAATTCTGAATGGGACTTTTCCGTTTTTAATCAGGCGGCTGGCTGGGTTCAGAAAGCATTTCCTTTGATTCCTGCTCCCCTTCGATTTGGAAAACAGCTTGCTTCTTTAGGAGAACAGGCATTTTTACAGATGAAAGAAATTCAGCGGCAGAGGGATTTTATTGAAAACATTTGATTTTTATGCTTTTCGGCTTTCGGTACGCCATCATGGCAAACCGTTGGTTTGCTGGATGGCTGCAAGGCGGAAACTTTTAGCTCTGTCCAACTCTGGCGGGTTGAGTTCAGCAGAGCTGAACTCGGACGAAGAGGAAGAAAGCCCGCCCTAAGCTGGTTCCATCCCAATTTCATCCCACCCCCTAAGCAATTTCAGCGGGCTTTTCATTTTGATTACTGACGAACTTTTAGGTAAGGTTTTCATTTGCTTAAAGCGCGCCGGGTTATTTCGCGCCTGCGGACGCGGCCAGGGCTGTCTGCCCTGGACCCGAAACCTTTTTAATCCGCCCCAGCTTGTACTCATCTGAGCTTACTCACTCAAATTTGCTTTATCGAATTTAAATTTCTTTTGGCTGATGCGTACATTGATTGCGCACCAGCCCCTTTTTATGCTATAATCAGGAAAGCAATTATTTTTTCTGCCAAAAAACTCCATTCTAAATGAGGTGAATCTTTTTGCCAAATAACTGTGAAAACGTTCGTAATTTTTGCATAATCGCCCATATTGACCATGGTAAATCCACCCTTGCAGATCGAATCCTTGAAAAAACACAAGCAGTTTCCATGCGGGAAATGGAAAACCAACTTCTTGATAATATGGACATTGAACGGGAACGCGGCATTACAATTAAGGCCCGCGCTGTACGATTAAATTACCGTGCGCAAAATGGACAGGATTATACCTTTAATTTGATAGACACTCCTGGCCATGTAGACTTTAATTATGAAGTCTCCCGTTCGCTTGCCGCCTGTGAAGGTGCACTTTTAGTCGTAGATGCTTCTCAGGGAATTGAAGCGCAGACCCTTGCCAATACCTATCTTGCCCTGGAACATGATTTAGAGATCCTTCCTATTATAAATAAGATTGATTTGATCTCTGCTGACCCAGAACGTGTCTGCCATGAGGTGGAAGATGTAATTGGCATCCCTGCTATGGATGCTCCCCGTATTTCTGCAAAAAATGGTATAAATATTGAAGCTGTTTTAGAGGACATTGTTCAAAATATTCCTGCCCCGGAAAGCAAGCCTGACCTCCCTTTACGGGCATTAATTTTTGATTCCTATTATGATAGTTACCGCGGGGTTATTGTTTATGTGCGTGTGATGGAAGGCAGACTGAAAGCTGGCGATACTATCCGCATGATGGCCAGCGGTGCAGAATACTCTGTTGTTGAAGTGGGATATATGGGAGCTACAACTTTAACGCCTTCTCAGGAACTGGTTTCCGGTGAAGTTGGATATATTGCCGCCAGTATCAAAAATGTAAAGGAAACAGCTGTCGGCGATACGGTTACTTCTGTGGACAGACCGGCTGCTGAACCTCTTCCCGGATACCGCAAGGCCAACCCTATGGTCTTTTCCGGTATCTATCCGGCAGACGGCGCAAAGTATCCCGATTTGCGGGAAGCTTTGGAGAAATTACAGCTTAATGATGCTGCACTTTCCTTTGAACCTGAAACCTCTGTTGCTTTGGGCTTCGGCTTCCGATGCGGGTTTTTGGGTCTCCTCCATATGGAAATTATTCAGGAGCGTTTGGAACGGGAGTATAATTTAGACCTTATTACGACTGCCCCAAGTGTCGTATATGAACTAACCCTTACCAATGGTCAGATTGTTTTTATTGACAATCCAACCAATTACCCCGATCCTGCTGTCATTGCCCGCGCCAGAGAACCCTTTGTAAAAGCAAGTATTTTCACTCCAGTAGAATTTATAGGGAATCTGATGGATCTCTGCCAGCAGCGGCGCGGTGTTTATAAGGATACTAAATATTTGGATACAGACCGGGTGGAGCTTCATTATGATTTGCCTTTGAATGAAATTGTTTATGATTTCTTTGATGCTTTGAAATCCCGGACTAGGGGCTATGCCTCTTTTGATTATGAATTAGCCGATTATAGGAAGTCCAACCTTGTGAAACTTGATATCCTGTTAAACGGCGAGATTGTAGACGCTTTGTCCTTCATTGTTTTTGCTGATAACGCTTATCCCCGTGCCAGGAGAATGGCTGAAAAATTAAAGGAGCATATTCCAAGACAGCTTTTTGAAGTGCCCATTCAGGCGGCTATTGGTGGGAAGGTAATTGCAAGGGAAACCGTTAAGGCTATGCGTAAGGACGTTCTTGCTAAGTGTTATGGCGGCGATATTACTAGGAAGAAAAAATTGCTGGAGAAACAAAAGGAAGGTAAAAAACGGATGCGCCAGTTAGGTTCCGTTGAAGTCCCACAGGAAGCATTTATGGCTGTCCTTAAATTGGATAGTGATTAAAAAATTCGGATTTAGGGGGCTTTGCAGCAAAGCTACGTGCAGCAAAGCTGCACCCCTAAAAAGTCACCGGCTGCCAGTTCAGTTCTGCTGAACTGGTGGCTCTGTTGACTTGAACCCGCAGGGCGCAAAACTCCCCAGCATACTAAAAATGAAAAAGCCTGCTTGCAAAAGCAAAATTCATTGTTTGGAGCGCTATGCCCAGGCTTGAAAAAACATTTTTGGGATAGTATAAGGGCTTTTTAACCCAGCGAATTCTAATTCGTGGATGGGATCGCCCATCTACAGGAAACGTAAAAGCCAAGACAGGAATACTATAAAATAAGGAGGTTGTGTAAAGTGAATTATATTGTTCTGGACTTGGAATGGAACCAGCCCATATCCAAGGATTCCCCCTCCTATCAGGAATATGGCAATTACCTTACCAGCGAAATAATACAGTTTGGGGCTGTCAAGCTGAATGGATCCAAATCTGTAATAAGTTCTTTCCGGTCGGTAGTCTCACCAAAATGTTATAGGACATTACATCACCATGTAGAACAGCTAACCTCCTTAACGCAGCGGGATATTGATTCCGGCTTACCATTTCCGGTTATAGCGCAAAGATTTCGGAAGTGGTGTGGAGAGGAAGGGAGCTATGCGTTTTTAACATGGGGGTATGATGATATCCCAACACTGGCGGCGAATTTAATGTTCTATAAAATGGAAACAGAGTGGCTGAACCCCTGGTATAACCTCCAGATCATGTTTAATGACCAAGAGGGGCAGGATGCAAACCAAAAGGGATTGTCATCAGTGATAGAGTATTATCATCTCCAGCAAAAGAACCAGTTTCACGATGCGTTAAATGACGCAAGATATACGGCAATGGTAGCGGCGAGATTAGATTTAAAGCAGGGTATGATGGACTATCAAAAGCTGGTGAACCCGTTAATATTGGGTGTAAAGGGAGTTGCCCCGCCATTGGAAACAATTCGGGCACAAAATATTATAAATAGGAAGACCATATTTGTAATGAAGGAGTTTGCCCAATTTTCCTGTCCAAATTGTAAAAAAGTAATTGCAGAATCCATCTCCTGGGTAAAACAGAGCGGGGATAAATATATCTATGTAGCAGAATGTCCCCAGCATGGCGCATATTTGCTGCGGCTGCGCATATTAAAGGGAGGCGGGGAAACGTTTATGGCCCTGCGTACTGCGGAGGAGGCAGATGAAGATATTGTAAAGGCGTATCATGTACGGGAAGCGAAGGAATTAGAACGTATAGAAATTATGAAATTAAAGAAAAATGCTAAGACAGAGGACGATTAAGAAAATTCCAGTGAAAACCATTTTTCCAGCCATACAGATTTTTTCATCTGCGGGAAGATATCCCCAAGCCTATTCGTATGATACGGATCACTGTTAAATGAATATGAAAATTCAGCCATAAAAGACATATGATAAAGTTTTTATGGCTGCTTTTTTATATGTGTTGGAAACAGTGTTTTTGTATAGGATGGGCTTGGGGGTATCTTTTTGCAAACAAAGCGAATGAATATACAGATTTGGATTCATGTTATAATAAGAAGCCTTCCCATTTTAGGGAAGGCTTCGGATGATATTTTTCTGTACTTTGGTGCTTAAATGGTGTTTAGGTAAAATTTGGAAATGAACAACCTGCTTTTGCGACGATTGAGAACAGTTAGGAGGGCAGAGATATGCCAAGTATCCAAAAACGCGGCAGCAGTTATCGGATTACGGTATCCTGCGGCTATGATGCAAATCGCAAACAGATCCGCAAAACAAAAACATATCGTCCTGTGCCGGGTATGTCGTCCCGTCAAATTGAAAAAGAAGTCAATCGTTTTGCCATTGTATTTGAAGCAACTGTAAAAAATGGGGAATACATTGACGCGGGGCGTATCCGCCTTTGCGATTTTTGCCCTCAATATCTTGAGATTGCTTCTAAAATGCTTTCCCCTGTCACTTATTCTGCATATGAAAGGATTATCCAACAATATATTCTTCCAGTGCTGGGACATTTCCGATTGTCTGAAATACGCCCCTTTCATGTGCAGATGTTCGTTCAACAGCTCCAGGCCCCAGGGCGGGCCCATGGGAAACAGGTGGATTCCCTTTCCGCCAGTTCTGTCAGGCGATATTTCGTAGTGCTTCAGTCTATTTTAGGACGGGCCTATAAATTAGGAATGATAAATTCTAATCCTGCGGATTCGGAGCGAATTGAACTTCCTGTTTCTAATGATGCGCAAACAGATATCTTTACAAAAGAAGAAGCTGAGGAAATGCTGCGTTATTTGGAACAGGAACCAATGCAGAACCAGCTATTAATCCATCTGGCGATCCTGACCGGATGCCGGCGTGGGGAACTGCTTGCCCTTACCTGGGACGACATTGATTACCAGACAGGGATTATTACAGTTTCTAAAAGCAATTATCAGCTTCCGGGAGGAGAGGTCTGCACAAAGACCCCAAAGACCAAGGGAAGTGTCCGACAAGTTGCAGTTCCTGAATATTGTGTAGAAATGCTGTTGTGTTACCGGGAGGCACAGGCATCGCTTCTGACTGGGGAAAACCATGGACATTGGATTTTTACCCGCGGAGACGGCAGCCCTATGCCGCCGCAAAGGGCAACCCGCTGGTTCAGCGACTTTTTACAGAAAAACCATTTGCGCCACAGGAAGTTCCACTCCCTGCGCCATACCAGCGCAACCTTACTATTATTAAACGGAACGAATATTAAGACGGTAGCGGCACGGTTAGGGCATATGCAGATTTCTACGACGAACCGTTATGTTCATGCTATTTCAGAAGCAGATAAGGATGCTGCGGAGCTTTTAGGAAAATTATTTTCCGGCGATCATACGAAATAAGTCGAAAATAGTTTATTTTAGATAAATTATGGGAAATTTAGGAAAAAACATTGTAAAATCCCTATTTTATAGGTTCATTCTGGTGTTTATTTGGTGTTTGTTACATTTCTAAGAGGGTTTTTCCAGGATATGGGAGCTAAAATCAGATGAAAATAAGCTAAAATTTCCAGAAAATGGGTTAAAAATGAAAATCCGGGGAAAATGGTTAAAAAAAACTCTGAAAAGATTACAAAAAAACTACAAAAGGGTATTGCAATTTGAAAGAACTTAGTATATAATAAGACCATAGCAAGGGGGAACATCCATATAAGGGATGTGCAGCCAGGGCGAGCGGCCCA
>CAJUSD010000056.1 GCA_910589145.1 uncultured Oscillospiraceae bacterium | reverse complement strand
GGAGGAACTTTCGCTGGAACTGGAAGAATAAACAGTATTGTCTGCATCCACCACATGGCACATTAAATAATCAAACCACTTTTGGTAGGTTGAAACGCCAAAATGTATTCCATCATGAGGGCTGGACTCATAGGGAAGCGCCCCATTAGAATCCTTTATTACTTCTGCCACATTCAGGTAATAAACCTTTAGCTCCTCAGCCATTTTCTGAATTGAAATATTATAGTCGTCAATTTTAAGATTGCTAAGTGTAGGGTCGCTGTCGGACCTCTCTTTTGTTACTGGAAGAATTGACTGTACATAAATAATTGCATCAGGATGGTCTTCCTTTAAACGCTCTATAATTTGCGTATAATAACCAATAAAACTTTCCTTACCAATCCATGAAATCCCATTTGCACCTATCATAACATAAATCTTCCTTGCGTCTACATCCTGTGCAGCGTCTAACAGGGTTAAAGATTCTCCCTCAGCTGTTTCATAAACCGGGCTGGTCAATATGGTTGATGGATTAATTCCTGTATGAGCTATCACAGTGGCATTCGGCAGTAATTTATATTCTCCAATTCCGCTGGTGATGGAATCCCCAATAAATAATGCATCATTAAAATATTCAGGGGAAACCGTTTGGGAAACAGGTACAAGTGTATCAGATATACCTATAGGGGCAGAACCTGAACTGGAGGAAGATGAAGCGTCTCCTTCTAAAGACGTATTCCCGTCCTCAGAACTAACTGCCTGACTGGACAGCTCCGAAGAATCCTCTGTATTAACACTGGATCTCATAGAAGGAATAGAAGATGGTGAAGCAGGTCCATCGTTTGACACAGGAGAGGAGGGTTCTGGCGTAGAGGCAATATCGGAATGAGTTGAAGATAAATTCGAATCCTGATGTTTTTGCCAGGCTGACGAAACAATTAATGCAATTGTTAATGCCAGGAAAAACATAATCATAATAGGGATTGCTAAACTTGTCTTCCTCTTTTTTGGCTGGATGTTAGAATAGTTATGCCGACGAATAGGTGTTCCTTTAGAAGAGCGTGACGAGGAGGGGGATGGTATTGCCGTTTTTTTTTTCGAGACATGTGATAAAACCTTCCTTATTTATTATTCTGGGAGAATAATATTGTTTCAATCCACCTGCAGCAACAGAAGCAAAATAAAATTGTGTGAATTGATTTATCTCTTTTGTTCTGCTTTTTACAATTGTTTTCATTGCTTTCAGCAGTTTACTTTTGATTGACAAGGGCAAACATGTTCTTGGGGACAGCAAAGGTAGATCATTGGGATGGAAAAGAAGAACTTTCTTTCCAAGATTTATGCTACCTATTATACACCACTATTTTAGATTAAAAAAGTGGAGAACTGAAATTTTTTGGAAAGATTTTTATGTTTTTTCAAGTCTTATACATAGAATTTATTTGATTTCAAGAAAATATATGCTACAGTAAACCCGTCTGCCCAAAAGAGCAGACGGGTTGGGCATATCATAGACAATATAGAATTCAAAAATTGAGCTGCAAAATTTTCAATAATTCGGCATATGCTGCCTGCTCCGGCTCAGAAATTTTTAATACTGCCATAGCTGCTTCCAATGTTAAACCAATGGTTTCCTTCATTTTTTCGATTCTATTGTAACATAGCTTTGTCTAAACGTCTATCTTTTATTTTAAATAACGTTGATTCCACTGCTTAAGATGATGATAGGATTCTAACCAGCCTTTTATAACAAATTACGAAAACAGCCGGAGAACTTTTCTGAAAAGTCCTCCGGCTGTTTATAAATAATTTAAAGGATCTGCTTTATGATACCTTTATTCCCCGCTGGAAATAACTTCAGGCGATTTCAAAATACCGGTTTCCTTCAACTTGTATTCATAACTGAATTCATCTCCAAAGGTTCTCCAGGCGTCAGGGCCAAACCAGGTCCAGGCGTTGTTGCAGTTATGAACGGTTCCAAACGTATTCACGCGGTTTCCGAATAAAGTCAAAGATACAATATGTTTTCCAGGAGCAGCGTTGATATGTAGAGTATAAGGGGCAAAGATAATTGATCCAACCCGTTCTCCATCCAGAGATACGCCGACCAGTGCACCGCGGTAATGGGGGGCGCGCGCAGTCAGACCATGATTTCCAGCTTCAACATCCAGATGGTATATTACATTGCCGCCGTAGAAGGGAAGTCCCTGGGAAGTAATGTCCCCAAATACCAGCTCGCGGACTGGCGAAGTGATGACAGCTTTTGATCCGCAGACCTTTACACCAAAATCACCCAAAATGAAACAGGCTTCCGTGTTGGTTCTCTGTCCAAAGGGCATGGAAAGAATCAGTGTATTTGTCCCTTTGTGGATTTCGGGCAGTTTAACAGTGTGAATTCTCTCATCTGCATACCATCCAATTATATTTTTTGAAAGTTTTTGTCCGTTCCATTCGATATCTGTTGTTTCCAGATATTCTAAGGCAAGGGACGCGTCCGCTGTATTTATTTCACTTTCAATGGTAAAACGCAGCCGTAACATATGTGTATTGGGAACCGTTTCAATCACCCATGGCTGCGCTACATGGTTTTTACGGTGAGGATAGCCCAAGGCGTCCCTCATTTTATTGTCCAGACGCAGAATCTCCTCTTTTGGCAGCCAGGGCTGGCCGTCCAAAGAAGATTCTGCCTGGTCGAGTAAAAGAACGTTAGGTTCACTTAACGTAATGCGGGCTTTTTCAAAAAAAGGAGTTTTTGCATCACAGTGAACCAGGGAATTATGTCCCAAACGGAAGGGGACAAAGGGTTTTACAAAACTGCATCCTTCTCCAGAAGGACAGCGGCCCTTCTCCAAACAAAGAAGTAAACTGTCATGGGGATAAAATGTATGGTTGATTTCCGTCTTTCCATTTTTATAGGAGCATTGCAGCGGAATAATATTTCCCGTCATTGTATCGTAAAGCGTGGGGCTGTATTCGCCGGAAATACGGATTGTTATGTTTTCCTGCGGCAATACGTCCTTTCCCAAAACGGCGATTCGCGGGTCAACCATAGGAAGAGCCGGCTGACGGCCATGGGCGATAAACAGCCAATCCCGATTCCCATCAGAGCGAAGCTGTGTTAGAAGCCCATTCGTACGCACACCGTCCTGGTCTACAATTTCCACAAGGCGTTCCGATTCCAAAGCCTTTAAAATTTCATATTCGCTGAATCCTATTATTTTTGCAGATGCGCTTAATTCCTTTCCTGCATTACTGGGTACTGCATCCACGAAAGAAGGCGCACTTCCCAAAAAGAGAAGTTTTCCACCCTCGTTTACAAACCCGCACAAACGCTCAACGGTGGTTGAACGGAGGGTTTCGCAGCCCGGAACAAGGATAACATCATATTCCATTTCCCCAACCTTAAGGGGAGCGCCGCCCTTCCCGCATTGATGCGGCAGGAGCGCTTCAGAAATATAATCAAAATCAATCTGTCCAAACAGGAGCCAGTCTGTAAGATTGGCAAAGTTCCCGTCCAAATGCTTTCGTATTGCAGAGGTCTGTTCCTGGGGGCCCCAATGGAGCCAGTAGCTTTCCACAGGATGAATGACCCCAACTTTTATTTTAGGTTTTCCTCTGGTCATAACTGTATTAAGCCTTGCAAAGTGGTCTTCAATCAGAGGATATTCCCGGAACCAGGGGGATTGATAGTGGATAGAAGCAGGATAATCCCGTTTGGCCTCTCCAAGCATTGTCACCCATGACAAATGGGGAACCCTTACAGTTACTCCAAGGGCCGCCTGCCAGTCCCCAGCCAGTTTATGTCCGCGGAAATCAAAATCCCAGTTGGTCACACCATACAGCTCTGAGGTTACACCCTCCCGTCCAAACTGATGGGAAACTGATTGGGCCTGTTTTGCAGTTGTATACTCCCTTGCATCGCAGAGCATATCAATCCCTGGAAGTTGAAAAGAACCTAGGGAACGCATTACTTCCCCAAGGGAGGCTGTTTGGCTCTGTAAAGTAGGTTCAGAAAGCATATGGCCGGTCAATTTTATTTTGTTCGCTTTGCACCAGTCTCCAAGCTGGTCTGAAAACGCCCCTGCAAATCTCTCCGATATATGGGCATGATACTGATACCTTGTAACAGATATCTTCCCTTCTGGCAAATCCCACAAAAGTTCAGGTAGTTTTTCCAGAAGGTCTTCGTTATATTCTTTACGGTAGGTATTGGGAAGGTCGTCTGTCCAGGGGAGAATTACGTCCTTTTTCTCAAAGGCAAATCCCAGAGCGGTTTTATGGGTAAACTGCGGCTCATCGGTAAAGATAGCAGGAATTGTTTTTCCAAATTCTCCGCCATTGTGCTTTAAATATGCTTCATGAGTGACTTCTATGAACTTACGGATAGAACTGCTGTCTAATGTATCTACATAGGTTTGGTTGTTATACCAAGGGCTTTCTTCCTGAATCTCTATGTATCCATACCAGCGGACAGCCCCGCCTTTCTGGGGAGCGTTCAGGGAAACCCGCTCGTAATCTTCAAGAGCCCCAGTTTCATTTAAAGTAATATCATAGCTGCACAGATAATGGCTTTCAGATGCACGTTCTCCCTTTTCAGTCTGGACGTTTTTATATTCAGGGCGGGGCACAGGGGTAAAGAGAAGATGCCTGGCACGCTTTGCCTTGTCTTTTGTGACAATGCCGCCTGCCGCGCCGGATGGCCAGCGGTCCTCATCATAAAGCCATGCCAGCATTTTCCGCT
Source organism: uncultured Oscillospiraceae bacterium (assembly GCA_910589145.1). GTDB lineage: Bacteria > Bacillota > Clostridia > Oscillospirales > Ruminococcaceae > UBA1405. The sequence continues at coordinate 9,508 of CAJUSD010000056.1, read as the reverse complement.
CTTTGGCTTCCTGGACACAGGTTTCGACCAGGTCAAAGAATTCTTCACTGAGGTATGGCGTTACCAGTCCAGTTCGGCAGTGCATATGAAAACCACCAAAACCCATTTCCTGAAGCCAGCCAATTTGACGTTTCAGTTCGTCTGGTTTCAGGTCGCCATTCCATGCCCAGAAAGGAGCTCCCCGGTATTCGGATGTGGGGTTCTCAAACAGGGACTTTTCCAAATCAGATTGGCTTTGAGAATACAACATGAAAATTCCTCCTTTGTATACGGGCTTGAAAAACTGAGCTTTTCAAACCCTTTTATTGAATTTACTTTATTTAATGGAGACAGCTGTCGTTTCTATTAGATTTAAGCTTTTGGCGTTATGGGAAAGGGAACCATCGTTTGGAAGGGATTCTGCAATTGGGCTGACGAGGACCTTAATTAATCCACCCCCAATTACATAAATTACAGTAGAAATTGCCAAACCGTGATAAGGGGAAGCCATTTTAGCAAAGACAACAAAAAACAGTGGAACCAGGTTGACGACAATCGCCTAAACAATATATCCGATAAAACAGGTATAGAGGGTAAATTTAAAGGTATAGGAACTTTTTTTCATAATCATTTCTCCTAAAGGGCGGGTTTTCCAACTGTATGAAGTATACCAGTATCCAGTCAAAAGTCAACTGCCCTTAAAAAACAATTTTGTATTATTTGTTAAAAAAGGAGGATGAAAAAGGCGCTAATTCGTTGAAATAACGGAATTTATTTGGAATCCAAACTAGATTGTAAAAAGGAGATAAAAAAGTACACAAATATTTCTTTGCGAAGGCAGTAGAAATATGTTACAATATTATAAATAGAAGTGATATATTAGCGGCATATCAAGGAGCTGGAAGGCCGCGGCAAAGGAGGAATTGTCTATGCAGGGCGCACAGGTGAAGAGTGATAAAAAGATGGCGCTGGATTATGTAGAAGTGGGCGGCGATACGGAGGATCTTTCACAAGTAACAGCAAAAATCCCCGAAGGCGTAACAGCCCAAATGCTGTATAGGGATATTATACATATAGCATGGCCGTCTCTATTGGAACTTACCCTAACACAGCTTACATCAATGGCTGATCTGATGATGGTTGGACAACTAGGGCCATGGGCCATTACTGCGGTAGGGTTGAGCACCCAGCCCAAATTTTTAATGCAGACAGTTTTTATGGCTATGAATGTGGGTGCAACTGCTATGGTTGCCCGTTACAAAGGCGCAGGGGAACAGGAAAAAGCCAATAATATTATGCGGCAGGCACTTTTGATGACTTTTGTTTTTTCTTTGATTTCATCTATTGTCGGATTTTTCTTCGCCAAACCTCTAGTAGCATTTATGGGCGGCCAGGATGACGTTATGGCCCTTACAGGGGGCACTGTTTATCTGCAAATCCAAATGATAGGGCTTGTATCTTTTGCACTCACTTCAACCATTACCGCAACCCTGCGGGGAGTGGGAAATTCCCGTACTGCCATGATTTATAACATGATTGCCAATGTTGTTAATGTCATCCTAAACTATGTGCTGATATACGGGCATTTTGGCGCTCCGCGTCTGGAAGTAGCCGGAGCCTCTTTAGCTACTATTATTGGACAGTTTGTTGCTATGGTGATTGCCTTTGCTGCGGTGATAGGCGGAAGGTTTTACCTTACCCTCCATATCCGGGACGGCTTTATGCCGGACTTTGACGCAATTCGTAAAATTGTTAAGATTGGCGTCCCCGCTATGATTGAGCAGCTTACCATGCGTGCCGGTATGATTATTTACGCGAAAACTGTCGCTTCCCTGGGGACGATTTCCTTTGCTACCCATCAGATTTGCATGAACATTCAGGCACTTTCCTTTATGACCGGACAGGCGTTCGGCGTTTCGGCTACCTCCCTCATGGGTCAGAGCCTTGGAAAAAAACGCCCCGATATGGCCCAGGCGTACTGTACCCGCACCAGGCGGATTGGAATGTGCGTTGCCTTTGTGCTGACTTTTATTTTTCTGTTCTTTGGCAGATTTATTGTGGCGTGTTACAGCGGCGACCCGGATGTTATTGCTACCGGAGCCAGGATTTTAATGTTTGTGGCTTTTGTCCAGCCGTTTCAATCTTCACAGTTTATTCTTTCCGGTGCACTGCGCGGAGCGGGGGATACTAAGTCAATTGCAAAGATTATTTTTGTAACGGTTCTTTTGGTCCGCCCTGGTCTTGCTATGCTGTTAATCCACTTATTCCACTGGGGGTTGGAAGGGGCATGGGTTGCTCTTGTTTCAGACCAGCTTCTGCGGACTGCCCTTGTTTGGAAAAGATATAAATCCGGCAAGTGGAAGGCCATCCGCGTTTAAACTCCATAAAATAAAGGCAGCCTGGTCACTTTGCTGGCCGGGCTGCTTTCCTGAAAAATTTTAAATTATGGCTTTACAAGTTTCTGAAACTATGCTATCATAAAAAGGCTGATGTACTCCACAATATGTCAGTAAATCCACTTAGTCTCGGTCAGCGGTTTCAGCTCTTTGGTAGAGAGACAAGTCACCTTCCCTGTACGGAGATTAAGCGGGCATGGGCTGAACATGGTACCACAGCCATAGCTGTCAGCCTAAATCTACAAAGAGGTGATACAACCCATATGATGCAAAAGGAACAAAAAACATCTATTATTGAAACCTACCGCATCAATGAAAAGGACACAGGTTCCCCTGAAGTCCAAATTGCGGTATTAACACAGCGTATTTCAGACTTGACGGAGCATTTAAAGATTCATAAAAAGGATCATCATTCCCGTCGCGGCCTGTTAAAGATGGTAGGCCATCGCCGTAACCTGCTGAATTATCTGATGAAAACAGATATTGAGCGGTATCGTGCAATTGTTGCCAAGCTTGGACTACGTAAGTAATCATGTACGACGGAAGGCAGACGCAGAATTTGTGTCTGCCTTTTTGACATGGGCAGTTTTTAAAGCATTCGTATTCTATTAAGAAAAAGTGCAAAAAATTCTCAGGCGTGCCCGCTCATTTAGCAGTAAATCGAAAAAATTGCAGTTATTCATTGTACTTTTACAATGGGGACGGAGAAAACGCGGTTTTTTGGATTCATTGCTAAATCGAGCCGCCTGGGGCAGATAATAAAATGGAGGTAAAAACAGGTGGCGTTTTATAAGGAAAATGAATTTACATCTTATCGGGTTTTTGAAACAGAGTTTTCAGGGCAAAAGGTGGTATTTGAAACCGGGAAAATGTGTGGGCTTTCAAATGGTTCGGTTTTGGTGAAATATGGCGGCACAACTGTATTGGTGAATGTCACTGCATCCCAGAAACCACGGGAAGGCGTTGACTTTTTCCCGTTGTCTGTAGACTTTGAGGAAAAAATGTACTCTGTGGGCAAAATCCCTGGTTCCTTTATTAAAAGGGAAGGCCGTCCCACTGATAAGGCTATTTTAAATTCCCGTTTGGTGGATCGCCCCATCCGTCCCTTATTCCCTAAAGATATGCGCAACGATGTAGCTGTTGTGATGACAGTGCTGTCCGTCGAACCGGATTTTTTGCCGGAGATCGCCGGAATGTTGGGAACGTCTTTCGCCCTGTCTGTCTCAGATATTCCCTTCCATGGGCCTATTTGCGGGGTCAATGTAGGACTGGTCGATGGGGAGATTATCGTCAACCCCAACTATGAACAGCGCCAGAAAAGCGATTTGAACCTGACAGTAGTTGGTACAGCGGACAAGATTGTCATGGTAGAATGCGGCGCTAATGAAGTTCCCGAAAACGTTATGCTGGAAGCAATTGCAAAAGGCCAGGAAGCCAACAGCCAAATGGTCGCATTTTTGGCAGGGGTTCAAAAGGAAATCGGCAAACCAAAGTTTGAGTTTGAATCAAAAGAAGTTGACCACAATATGTTTGAGGCCGTCAAGGAATTTGCCATTGACGACATTAAATTTGCATTGGACACTGACGACAAAAATGTCCGTGAGGCACGCCTTGCGCCGGTGGTGGACAAGATCCATGCAGAATTTGACGAGAAGTACCCTGAACATGTTCTTGAGATTGACGAATGTATTTATAAGCTGCAAAAATATATTGTCCGCCGCTGGCTGTTAGACGACGGCAAACGTGTTGATGGACGTAAAATGGATGAAATTCGTCCGTTAGCTGCTGAGGTTGGGCTGATTCCAAGAGTTCATGGTTCTGGGATGTTTACCAGGGGGCAAACGCAGGTTTTAACCATTGCTACTTTAGGGCCTGTCAGTGACTCCCAAAGCTTGGATGGTATTGATGGTGAAACGACAAAACGCTACATGCACCAATATAATTTCCCATCTTATTCTGTTGGCGAAACCCGTCCCAGCCGCGGCCCTGGCAGACGTGAGATTGGCCATGGCGCCCTGGCAGAACGGGCTTTGGAACCTGTCCTTCCCTCTGTGGAAGAATTTCCCTATGCCATGCGCCTTGTTTCAGAAGTCCTTTCTTCTAACGGTTCTACTTCCCAGGCTTCTATTTGCGGCTCTACCCTTGCTTTGATGGATGCAGGCGTTCCCATTAAAACCCCTGTCGCCGGTATTTCCTGTGGTTTGATTACTGAGGGTGAGCGTTGGGATACTATGCTTGATATTCAAGGGTTGGAAGACTTCTTTGGAGATATGGACTTTAAGGTTGGCGGAACCTATAAGGGTATTACTGCTATCCAGGTAGATATGAAAATCGAGGGCCTTTCCCTTGATATCATTAAACAGGCGCTTGAATCAACCAGAGAAGGCAGAATTGCCATTCTTGATGGTGTGATGAAAAAAGCAATTCCTGAGGTTCGGCCTCAGCTTTCTGAGTTTGCACCTAAAATGCTTTCTATAAAAATTCCTACTGATAAAATCCGTGAGGTCATTGGTTCCGGCGGCAAAGTCATTCAGAAAATCTGTGCTGAGTGCGATGTTAAAATTGATATCGAGGAAGATGGGGCTGTCTTTGTTTCCGGTATTAATATGGATAACTGCAGCCGCGCCTTGCAGATTATTAAAACAATTGTCATGGAACCGGAAGTGGGCGCTATCTATAAGGGCCGGGTTACCCGGTTGATGAATTTCGGTGCTTTCGTTGAAATTGCCCCCGGTAAGGAAGGCTTGGTGCATATTTCTAAATTGGAAAACCACCGTGTTAATCGGGTGGAAGATGTGGTAAACGTTGGAGATGAGATTTTCGTTAAAATAACGGAGATTGACCCCCAAGGACGGATTAACCTTTCAAGAAAAGATGCTATGAACGCAATTCAAAATCAAAATTAGGTCTTTTGAGTTAGATAAAGCGTAGACGCGGGGATAAGCTAAGACGAGTACAAGCTGGGGCGGATTAAAAAGGTTTCGGGTCCAGGGGGTTGTGCAGCAGAGCTGCACTCCTCAAAAGCCCGCTGGAATTGCTCGGAGGTGGGATAAGATTGGGAATGGAACCAGCTTATGGCGGGCTTCTTCCACTGTGTCAAACTCCGCAGAGTTTGACGAAGCTTTAAGTTTCCTCTTGCAGCCATCCAGCAAACCATTGGTTTGCTGGATGGCGTCCCTAATACCGAAAAGCTGAAAATTTCATCGAACCCGCACTATTTAAAAACGGTATGGCCTCGGCTGTACCGTTTTTTTAGAAATAGGAGGTCAGTTAAACCAGCCTTTCACATGCTGCGCAATATTTTTAAGAAACGACGGTTTTTACTTATGAAGCATCTGACAAAAAGCCTGCTTTCAAGCCTTTTCATTTTCTCTGTTGGAAATTTAATTACAAAGGGAATACAGTTTCTATTGCTCCCACTGTATACCTCCCAGCTTACGCCGCAGGTGTATGGCGCTGTTGAAATATGGGCTGGCACTGCGGAACTATTCAGCCCTATTGCCATTTTAGGAATCCATGAGGCTTTGTTCCGTTTTGCCGTCCAGCGGGAAGAACCTCAAAAAACTTTTACCGTAGGGATAAGCGTTGGGCTTTTTGGGGAATCGGTATGGCTCGTTTGTATGCTCCTGTTTTGGAAGGTGTACCGCCCAGGAAATTATTTTTTCCTGTTTGTGGCGCTTGTTGTTTTTACGGGGATTAGAGTGTCTGTGTCCCAGTTCATGCGCGGAATGGGATGGGCAGGACGTTTTACCGCAGCGGGTGTATGCCAGGCGGTTTCGCTGGCTGTGTTTCAGTTTGTGCTGCTTCCCAGATTTGGAGGACAGGGGTATTTGACAGCGCTTTTCCTTTCCCAGTTAGCGGGGGCGTGTGCCGCTGTCGGTTTGGGAAAACTTTGGAATGATTGGAAACCGGGTCTGGTCTGGAAGGATTCTCTGTCAAAAGAATTATCCTGCCAAATGCTCTTCTATGCCCTTCCTGTCATACCGGCGGCTTTCCTTTTGCAGTTGACGAACCTTTCCGGCAGATACCTTGTTTTGTGGTTCTGCGGGGAAGAACAGGCCGGATTTTATACATCGGCGGCTAAAATCGGCGCCGCTGTACGGATGGCGGTTGGAATTTTTCAACAGGCTTGGCAGTATATAGTATCTCTAGGATGGAAGGAAAATAATAAAAACAGCTATTTCCCAGCGGTTTTTCGACTTTATTCAGGAGGGCTTTTTCTAGGTGGAGGGATTCTGATTTTCTGCCTTCCTTTGGTTCAAAGATTTCTCCTAAAGGGGGCGTTTCAGGAGGCGGGGAAGTACCTTCCCCTTGTTGCTGCCGCGGCGGTTTTTCAGGGGTACAGCGTTTATTTCAGTGCGTTTTATCTGGCGGAACGGAAAACAGGCGGGCTTTTTCGCTCTGCCGCCATTTGTTTGGGGGCTTTTTTGGCGGCGGGGTTTGCATTTGTACCTGTTTTCCGTGTTTGGGGCGTGTTAATTGCAGGCATTGTTTCCAATATTATTATGGTTATCTTTAGGGCATTTGGCTCCCGGAAATGGATGCCTTTGGGGAAATCTTTATGGGGCGGGGTGTTTTTGGGAATCCTCTTTTTGGGGCAGGCGGTTATTGCTTCCTGTCCTGTTGATGATTCTTTCCAATTGGGGGTACAGATTGTTTTGTTTCTCATGTCCCTTCTGTTTGCCGGGGGTTGGATGCTTCATGGAAAATTTGATATTAAACGTTAATGAATAAAAAATCCGGTTCCAGTAGAGTATTTACTGGAACCGGATTAAAAATATGAAATTTAGATGGCTGTTCTGCTTTTTTTGTTATATGTTATATCTGCTATATGAAAAGCAGCTATAACAATAAGCTGAATCAGAAAAAATATAAAGTAACCAAGGCTTGTAAGATAGGACAGGACGGATATCATTTTGAAAATTGCCTTTCCGTTTAAGATGAGGAACAGAAGATACACACCCCAATGATCTATCTTATAGTTGAAAAAAAGCAGCCCATAAATGATTTCAAGGATACCTAATGTAAATAACTTGGTGTTGGAGAAACGCATAAATTCTATACAAAAACCTAATGTTTTGACATAGAAATTTGGAAACGCCGTTGCAACTGTACCAAGAAAGGAATTGATAATGCCTGTAAGCAGCATTATGAAACTGGCTGTTTTTTCAAAAGGTGAACATTCATCTGTTCTTCCTCCTTAACGTTTATGTGTATGCATATAAACGATTTTGGCGGCTGTCCAAATAACGAAAACACATATTAGTACCTGCGTACCCCACAGCCAGATAATTCGGATAATGGATATTGGAAGCGGAATCGTTTTTCTCTCTGGAGTTTTATATATTTTTACTTCGATTGAACCAGGAGAAGGGGAGTTCCTTTGAATGAATATGTAATCTTCAGACAGCTTTTCGATTGGGAAAAAGGAAAATTTTGTTTTATAAGTATTATGTATCATCAGCCAGTTTTCTTCACAGGCAGTTACAGCAGAATCTTGATGAGGAAACATCGTCTGGATGGTCTTGAATCACAATAGAAACAGGTTCCCCAAGTTTATCCCAGTTGTACAATACTATTAAGGCTGGTATTGATATACAGATACAGAAAGACAGAATTATATAGATATGCTTTTTAGAAGAACCCATTGGACTTTCCCCCCTGTCTATGTTGGGAAGGAGTATTTCAGGAACCAGAAGTTAAAACTGTTTCAATATTTCTTTGGAAGCTGCCGTTTTCATCCATGCCGGAAACCTCTATTCTCCAGGGGTGAAGGTTTTTCCTATAAGTAAAAAAGGAAGCTTCATATATATCCAAACTGTAGTAAATGCCCTTTGTACTGCAAAAAGGGTCTAGTTGGAAATACACATTCCCCTGCGCGTCAGAATACCGTCCCATTTCAAAGGAAGCCGAACTATTGCCAACCATGCCATTTGGAATTTCACCTGGCATAATGGTAGAGCCGATGCCAAGATTCCGATCTATATTAGAATCAAGGGGATACATTGGTCTGATATAGGCAAATACTCCGGCGGCAGGTGTTCCGTCTTCATATTTCAGAGAAATGGTAACGCCTTTTTCAGAATTTTGGGCGTAGGAATCCGGCTTTTCCATATCCCAGATAATATGATAAGCCTTCCTGCCGGTCAAATCCAATTCAATATCATATTGCTGGTGCTGTTCTTTACCATCTGTATTGGGATTGATGAGAAGTATTTGGGTTGAAAGGGTTTCCTGCCCACTGCCAAAGGATCTCAGCCAAATCTGTGGAATCAAGCCGCAGGGCATAGAATAGGTAATGCTGCCGATATCAGCATCCAGAAAATAGCACATTAAATTAGGAATGGGGTTTCCCTCTGAATCGGTTGCGTATAGGAAAGAGGTTTGGATTCCCTTTTCGTTCCAGAAAAGGTTATATATAGGGGAAAGTTCCGGTTCATCCATAGAAACCCATGGTTCAGGCTCGACGTTCGAGGAAGGGGTGGATAAGCTGGCAGTCTGAGATATAGGGCTTGGATCGGGGAGCGGGGAATCTTTCACCGGATTTCCATAGGAACAGAGAAGTAAGGAAATTACTGTCAGTACAAAATATTTCATGGATTCATTCCTCTTTCAATAATGCCTTTCCTTTGTGAAAGCCAATTTATCCTAAAGTTATATCATTTAAAATATAGCCGTTTGCTTTTTCATATCCATCCCTTAAATCCCATGGGAAACCAGTATAACAAAACAGGTTAAGCGTTATATTTACATTCACGTTCTCAGGCTTTCCTTCAGGATAGCTGAAATAACGGATATCCTGGAAAAAATCCACTTTATCATGAGATTGGGTATAACCCTCATTATATGGCAGACGCTCTGTATTCCCTTCCGGCTGGATGCTAAGAAGATGGCGTATAATAGGCTGGACTTTTTCATTTGCAGTTTGTACGGTTGCTTCTACTGCATAATATGGTTTTTGATCATCTGTATACCCGGTGTCATATAAACGTAAAGCTGCACTATAATGTACATCTTTCAAAAAATCTTCATTTCCAAGTTCTTCTGCTGTTGGCTGGTACCATGAATTTACGTTATCCTTTTTAGACACAACCCAAACCTGTTCATCAAGCAGCGTTAAGGTTCGGGCTGCC
>CAJUSD010000055.1 GCA_910589145.1 uncultured Oscillospiraceae bacterium | reverse complement strand
CTTTCTAAAAGTTTTTTTCATGGCTTTCCTTCTTTTTGGCTTTGCCATGCCGTCTGTGCCTCACTCGTTTCAGGAGCTTTCCGCCCCGTCTCCCGAGTGCTTGACTATAATATCATATCATCCCCCCTTTGTCAACACCTTTTTCCAAATTTTTTATCTTTTCAGAAAAGTCGCCGAAAACTTTCCTTATAGACCTCTTTATTATGGGGTTTTCCAAGAGATTATTCTATTCCAATTTCCGACACTTTATTTCAAACTCGCTCCCGTCCACTATTAAAACCTGGAATAAGTTGTTTTCATCACCCGTCTTAATTTCGGAAACATTCATTTCCTCACTTTCATTCAACATCTCAAACAATAAATCCTTAAAGTAGCTTAACCGCATTTTATTTACTCCTTTACAAAGCGATTTAAAGCGGGACTTGGTTTTCGGCAGCTTATAGACTGTGCGCAAACGCACTATATTATTATAATGTATAAACATTTAAAATACAAGAGAATAAGGTGAGGTTTTCAAATAATTTTCGTATTCCCCTTTTATAAAAATGAATATTGGAAGCAGGAACCAAATCTATGATTAAATATGACCCTCTATGGATGACGCTAAAGGCTAAAAATATCAGCCAATACCGACTCATTAAAGATTATGGCATTGACAACGCACAGCTTCATCGATTAAGAAAAAACATGGTAATAAAAACCATTACCATTGACACCTTATGTCGCATCCTTGATTGCCGGGTAGAAGATATTATGGAATATGTGCCGGACGATCCCAAAACCATTTAAAGGCTGTGAAGAATTTTGATTTTTCTTCACAGCCTTTTTATATAAAATCTGCTAAATTAACATGAGTTCGATGAAAAGGGGACAGAAAAAGCCGACCTTCAGGCTATAAAAATCCTTCAATTAATTTTAAGGTTTACGGTTTGGGGGACGCCATCTCAGCAGCCGTTGGCTGTTCGCTGGCTGCAAGCGATAACCTTCAGCAAAAAATCCCGCTATATATTCCCCCTGGAAGCTATTACAAACTTTTCGCTCGCTGCTCCCACAAAAGAAAATGGCGGGATTCCCTATATTTCAGGTATCCGTCTTTATCGTTTTGCTTATGCTGCCTTTAGCAAGCTGGGGTATTTCGCGTCTGCGGACGCGACCAAGGAACTTTTCAGGAAAGTTCCCTGGACCTTCAAACCTTTTTAATCCGCTTTAGGCTGTACTCATCTGAGGTTTTCCCCGCAACCCAGCCTTATCGAACTCACATAATCTAATGCCAGATTGGCAATAACATTTCGCGCAAAAAGGGGCCTGCATAAGCCTTTGCTTATACAGGCCAAAGTTATTACCAATCAGTGATAACTTCCTCATCGTTAATCATCTTAACAACATCGCTATAAACCTTATCAATATAAATATCCCTTGTAGTAAACTCACATTCCCCATTAATGGCAACATAAACTTGCCTGGTTGGACCTTTATAGAAGGAAACAACATCTGGTTTTTTTGACGAATCCACATATTCATAGGTATACGTCAAAAGCGGCTGGGTTAAATTAAGCCCTTCCTCAGATTCTACAAGGCTTTCAGTAGTTGGCCCAATAACAACCTGATAGAACTTTTTAAAGTACTTATCAGTCAACGCTTTTCCATTATAGTGGACATTCAGCTTCTCGTCATCGGTTCCCTCACCAACCACGGTCAAATCAAAACGATAAGAACCATCTGGCGTTTCCACTGTAAGCGCCTTAACGTCATTAATAAATGGCAGAATAAACAATCTAGATGCCATTGTTTGATATTGAATATTCATCCAATTTGTCGAATAATCCAAATTAATATTTGCCCGGTATATTACTGGAACACCTTCCAGCATCATATAAAACACCCCAGAGGAATCCGGCTCGCCAGCACGGTAATGAAGTTCATAAACCTGCTCATTTTCCTTGTACTTCAAGTCTAAAGTGCTATATGGTTCATCTAACCCATATTGAGCAAGCTGCTCATCGGTAACATTATAAGCAATGATTTCCGTGGCGCCCGTGTTAAAAACCGTCTCCATGACATCGGAAAAGACCTGAGTACTAACATCACGCTTTCTGGGTGACATAATTAGGTAATCGGAAAACCCTGTCTGTCCATCATTTGAAGCAGAAGAAGTTTCACTAACCACTCGTTCAATCACCATAGGCTCTTTGCGGCTGGTTCCTCCAAAAACGCAGTTCATGATAACAGGCATATTAGTAGTATCCTGCAAAGTAAACAGATCCATACTGATATAGTCTGTCTTAATCTGGCGTGTACGCCTGATATCACCGGAAGAACACAGGTAAACCGTATTGCTCCCTGGCAGTTTGACATAGGTATAACTGCTGCCGCCAGGGGCGTCATTGCCTACCTCAATAGTATGCCGGGCTCCATCCTTCATTACTACTGTAATAGTACTTGCGGCAGGATCAAGCCCATATTGGGCAAGGTCTGTAATATTCTCCCCAACAATATCCTTAGCGGAAAGGGAGCACATAGCAATTGCCAACATACCGTAACTGTTTTTAACTTTGGGGAGTCCTGCCAGTTCCTCAATAACCCATTCATTTTCACCCCCGGCAGCAGTGTCCCGGACAATGGTGTATTCCTCGGTGTTGCGGACTTCCAAGGATTGAATATCGTCGAGTTTTAAAGAAAGCAGACTCTTTGAATTGTCAGATGAAGATGAACTGCTGCTTGAGATTGACGTTGAGGAGGGTTCCTCCTCTGGCGCGCGGAGCAGCAGAATCAGGACAACTACCAGTGCCGCCACAACCGCTAAACCAATAATAAGGCTTCTAATTTGTTTCTTCATAAAAAGTAATAATCCTTTCAAAAAAGGCTGAGATTCTCACAGGGAAGGACAAACTGTTATATAAGTTGCCCTTCCCGTCCATACTTTCAGATTTGAAATTACTTATTACGCCGTCTAAACCAAATAATCAGGCCGGCTGCCATTACTACAACAGGAAGTACCACCATAAATATCATCAAAAGGGTGTATGCCTGCTGTGCAGTAATATTCAGTTGGGTATTACCCAAAACTTTGGGCGCTATGGTAATCACATCGTCACGCTGGGTCAGGGTATTAAAGAGGTTTGTAAAATACTCCCCATTGGTAACAGATGTACTTTGCAAAATACTGCTTTCCACTGCGGAAACTGTTCCACAAACCACAACATGGGACTCGTAAGGATCCATATTTACATACCGGGCTTTTGTCGAAAGGATCATACCAGGAATCGGCCCGGAAGCATCGGCGGCAGAAGGGATGAAGGAATCCGCTGCATCGCCTGGACGAATGCCGGCAGCCTCTCCAAATTGGAGAAGGACAGAAGTTGCAAAGCCATTACGCTCTGTAAACGTCTGGGAAAGAGGACGGCTGAAGGGCAGCGTCACATAGGTTCCTTTAGAAGTAAAGGCTTCGCCATACTTTTCATCTGCATAATCCACCAGGGAGAAGTAAGGGGAATAATTCAAAACCTTACTGTTATCGGTCTGGAACACCACACCATCCCCCACGGAAATTCCCCATTCCTCCAAGAACGCTTCCATATTAGGCATAGCAGGTTGGGTAACATCGGCAAAATAAATGAGGGATTTTCCATAGTTATCGTTGTTATACAGGAAGGCATCCAGCTTTTTCAAAACAGACTCATCCATATCACGGCTGGGGGAAACCATTAGGGCTGCGTCTGCGTCCTGGGGAATATCCTCTGTATTCAGATCAACTGTAACCAATTCAAAGTTATTCTGCTTCAAAAGCTCCTCTAAATCGGTATTTGTGAATTCCTCATGTCCGGTAGTAACAGCAATTTTAACCACTCTGTCACTGGCAACAGCCATAATCGCGGAGGTCATAGTCTGTTCTGCCTTGGACGATGCAATATAAGAAGAACCATAATAGCTATTAGAGGAACGAATATTAAACAAATCGTTCACTTCTACTATACGGCTTTTTCCATTACATTGGACAAGGATATCGTATACGTTCAGATCCAAATCTGGATAATTGGCAGTAAACGTCGGGTTTTTTACGATATCCACATAAGATACGTTTACATGCTTGGAATACTGAGAATATTTATTGATTACTTCGACCGCCTGGGTATAATAGCCGCCATAGGTGGTAAAAGTTGCCTCATCTGCCAAAACAAAAACATCCACATCCTTTTCGAGCCCTTTCAAATAGTCGATAGACTCATCAGTAAGCATAAAGATGCTGTCTTTGGTCAGGTCAATGTTAATGGGGTAACGTTCTGCTAATACAGAAAAGATAACGTTGAGCAGAATAATTACCACCAGAAAAGCAATCGAAAGGGCAGTTGCAAAGCTGCCAAATCTCAGCTTGCGGTTGGATAATATTTTTTTAAAGTCCATCTGCAAAACCTCCCATCATCAAGCCCATCTTCTTTTTTCAATCACGCGCACTGTAAAGAAAACAAAAACAGCGCATACGCTTATAAAAAAGAAGATATTGGAGATATCAAGGATACCGTTTGTAAATTCGTCATAGCGCTCCATAAAGGAAAGACCGCTGACAAATTTTTTCATCCAATCGATGGAAATCAAAGAAGAAAGGGAATTGACTAGAATTAAAGAGAATCCCACGGCAAAACCTCCAACGGCGGCGATTACCTGGTTTTCTGTCAAAGCAGATATAAACATTCCAATGGCAATCAAAGCAGAACCAAGGAGCAGCATCCCCAAAACATTTCCAAAGACGACCGTCCAATCTGGCGGGGCAAAGGCAGCAATCACTACACCATAAACCAATGTAATCGCTACTCCCAAGCAATACACTATCAGCGCTGATAAAAATTTACCCAATACCAGGGAAACCAAGCTGATAGGTGCAGTTAAAAGCGCTTGATCGGTTTTATTTTTAAGGTCTTCACTCATCAGGCGCATGGTAAGGATAGGGATAAGCAGCATAATAATGGTAAACATTCCATTAAAAACATTGCTTAAGCTGGTTGTATTGCTGTAAAGCACTCCAAAGAAAAAATAACCAGAAAAAACATAAAAGACAGCCAAATAAATATAGCCGATGGGCGATGAAAAATAGGCGGAAAGTTCCCGCTTCAAGACAGCAAACATTAGGCGTTTCCTCCATTTCCAGATACAGCCTCCGTAGTAGAATCCTCCGCGGTAAGCTGTAAGAAAATATCCTCCAGGGACAATTCAGAGCTTCTCATACCCAAAAGGGGCCAGCTTCTCTCTGCAAGGCGCTTAAATACCTCACGGCGGATATCCATACCTTTTTCCGCTTCCAAAGAAAAATCATAGACTTCCCCGGTTTCCCTCTGCCCCATCAGATTGACCTCCTGCATACCGGGAATCTTTGCCAACAACTTTTTTACTTCCTCTTGAGGGCCAGCTACACGAACCAAAAGTTTATGATCGGTAGACATAGACTGAGAAAGGCTGTCCGGTGTGCCGTCTGCAACCAGTTTCCCTTTATTAATTACAATAACACGGTCGCATATCATCTGCACTTCCGACAATATATGGGATGAAAGAATAACCGTGTGCCGCTGTCCAAGGCTTTTAATCAGATTGCGGATTTCAATCATCTGTTTTGGGTCAAGCCCAACTGTGGGCTCGTCCATAATTAACACATCTGGATTTCCCAAAAGCGCCTGTGCCAACCCTACCCTTTGGCGATAACCTTTAGAAAGGTTTTTAATTACTCTGTTGTACACATCCGCTATTTTGACAACATTACAAATTTCCTCAATATGCTGCTTTTTTGGGAGTTTCACTTTTTTTAGGTCAAACATAAACCCAAGATAATCTTTAACCGTCATATCAAGATATAACGGCGGATGCTCTGGCAAATATCCTATTCGTTTCTTTACTTCAATAGGATCTTCCAGGATTTCATGCCCATCAATTGTTACTGTACCGGATGTGGATGAAAGGTATCCTGTGATTATATTCATTGTCGTAGACTTTCCTGCCCCATTTTGGCCAAGAAAGCCGAGGACCTCCCCTTTTTGCACTGTAAACGTAACATCGTCAACCGCCCGCTTGTCACCATACAGCTTTACAAGGTTTTTGACCTCTATCATTTTGTTCCCTCCTGACAGCCTATCGGCTGCAATTTTTATAAGTAATCAGCAGAGAAATGCTCCGCTGCACTATACGATTTTCGATGGTTGGCAGAAAACTAACTCCTATCATAATACAAATATGGCAAAATGGCAATTAAAAACCTTCAGATTTTACGCTTTTTATTCTGAATATTGTGTGAAAACGGCTTAAAAAGTGCGTACCTGTATTATAATAGCAAAAAAATATTGAAAATATGTAAATAATATGAGCCCAATGTAAAAGTAAATCCGCGGGCATAAAACTGAGATGAGTACAGCCTAGGCCATACTCATCTCAGTTTTATGCCCGCGGATTAGATACCCATTATTTTAAATCCTTTGGTCTAACCGCAATATGCAGATCTTTCAGAGCCTGTTCTTCCACCTCGGCAGGACATTCCGTCATCAGTTCACTTGCATTTTGCACCTTGGGGAAGGCAATAACATCCTTAATATTTTCTGTTCCAGTTAAAATCATAGTCAAGCGGTCCATACCAAAAGCTAATCCTCCATGAGGCGGAGCCCCATACTGAAACGCCCCCATTAAGAATCCAAACTTTTCCTGGGCCTGTTCATCGGTGAATCCCAGAACTCGGAACATTTTCTTTTGAAGTTCTTGGTCGTGAATACGGATAGAGCCACCCCCGGCCTCATACCCATTGATAACAATATCATACGCAATTGAGCGAACCTGTTCCGGGTGAGATTCTAACAGGGGAATGTCCTCCTCGGCAGGATGGGTAAACGGATGATGAACAGAAACATACCGCTTTTCTTCTTCGCTGTATTCAAAGAGGGGGAAATCTGTAACCCAAAGAAGGTCAAACTTGGATTTATCCAGCAGTTCCAGCTTCTCAGCCAAATGTTTGCGCAATGCACCCAAAGAGGCGAAAACCACTGGATTCTTATCAGCAACAATCAAAAGTACATCTCCCTTTTCCAGGCCAACAGCATTATGAACAGCTTGGACTTCATCCGGGGAAAGGAACTTCTCAAAAGAGGAACTATGCGCATCCGCTGTAACACGGGTAAAAGCCAGCCCCTTGGCCTGATAGGTTTTCACAAAATCAACCAGCTTGTCGATCTCCTTCCGGCTGAGTTTATCTGCCGCCCCCTTTGCAACAATTGCACGAACGCTTCCGCCTGCCTCCAAAGCCCCAGAAAATACTTTAAAGGAAGTATTTTGTAAAACATTGGATAGGTCTATGAGTTCCATTCCAAAACGTGTATCCGGTTTATCGGAACCAAAACGGTTCATGGCTTCAGAGTAAGGAATCCGACGAAACGGAGTCGTAATATCCATATCTAAAACCTCTTTAAAAAGCCGCTTTAAATATCCCTCGTTGACAGCAATCACATCATCCTGATCCACGAAGGACATTTCCAAGTCAATCTGCGTAAACTCCGGCTGACGGTCAGCGCGAAGATCCTCGTCCCGGAAGCACTTTGCAATCTGCATATACCGATCCACACCAGAGAGCATTAATAACTGCTTATAAGTTTGCGGGGACTGAGGCAGAGCATAGAATTTCCCCTCATGAATGCGGGAGGGCACCAAATAGTCTCTTGCCCCCTCAGGAGTAGATTTAATCAAAACTGGGGTTTCAATTTCCATAAAACCATTTTCGGAAAAGTAATCCCGCGCTACTTTGGCAATTTTATGCCGTGTTAAAATATATCTCTGCATTTCTGACCGACGTAAATCCAGGTAGCGGTATTTCAGCCTCAGTTCCTCTTTTACATTCGTTTGATCGGTAATCTCAAAAGGCGGGGTCAGAGATTTTGAGAGAATACGGAAATCCCCCGCATAAATTTCAATTTCTCCGGTAGGGATGTCCTTATTAACAGACTCACGTTTGCGAACAATTCCCTGGGCAATAACAACATATTCACTTCTGACGGAGGAAGCCTTTTCAAAAACGCCCCTGTCAGTGGAATCGTCAAAGGAAAGTTGTACAATCCCGCTCCTGTCCCGCAGGTCAATAAAAACGAGGTTTCCCAGGTCACGTATTTTCTGAACCCACCCGGCGACTGTCACGGTTGTCCCTATATCTTTTGCTGTAAGTTCCCCAGCATAACAGGAGCGCTTCAGTCCCTTCATTGTATCCGCCACAATATTTCATTCCCTTCTACGGTTATACATCCTTATAAAGTAATGGTACAAAGCTGAATTTTACGGTTTTGGCTCTTTATCCTGAAATGTGGTTTGGAATCTCTTTTCCATATCTTCGCAGGAATTATAGAGCTGTTCATACGCCATAAAATCTGCAAGATGTTCTATAAAGTCCTTGTCCAGCGTCATTTCTCTGGTTTCACCGCTGACCATATTTTTAATGGTTATTTTCTTCTGCTCTAATTCAGTTTCCCCTACAACAGCAGAAAACCTTGCCCCTATTTTATTAGCATATTTCATCTGAGCCTTTACACTGCGCCCCATAAGGTCACATTCTGCATATACTCCAAATTCTGAGCGCAGGCTGGCGGCCATCTTTGCAGCAATCTGTGCAGGAGCTTCCCCCATACTTCCAATATAAATATCGCAGGGCGCTTCTTCCTCAAAGGCGCAGTTATTACATTCCATCAGAAGAATCAGCCTTTCCAGTCCCATTCCAAAGCCCAGCGCCGGAATAGACGGCCCTCCCAGTTCTTCTACCAGTCTGTCATAACGTCCCCCGCCGCAAACTGCTCCTTGGGAACCAATACTGGCAGTAGTAAATTCAAATACTGTCCTGGTATAATAATCAAGCCCTCTGACAATCTTTGGGTTAATTGTATATGAAACTCCCAAAGTATCCAATGCACCTTTTACCCCTTCAAAGTGTTCCTGGCATTCTTTGCAAAGGTAATCAAGGATATGCGGAGCATCTTTTGCAACCTCAGCACAGTCAGGATTCTTGCAGTCCAAAATTCTCATAGGGTTTTTATCCAGCCGCCCCAGGCAGGTATCACAAAGCATTTCTTTCCGGCTGGTTAAAAATTCCTGAAGTACCTCCCTGTATTTAGCACGGCAGGCTGGACAGCCAATCGAATTAATTTGTAAGCTTACATCTGTTATACCCAGACGTGAAAGAATAGACTGCCCCAGGAAAATGGTCTCTGCATCTATCAGCGGAGAAGAAGATCCGAAAGCTTCCACGCCAAATTGATGGAATTCCCTCATCCGGCCCGCCTGAGGTTTTTCATAACGGAAGCAGGGGGTAATATAGAAAGATTTAATAGGAAGAGGTTCGTTAAAGGAACCATGCTCTAAAAGGGCGCGTACAACTCCCGCTGTTCCCTCTGGCTTCAGGGTAATGGAACGTCCTCCCCGGTCAGAAAAAGTATACATTTCCTTTTGTACGACATCTGTCCCTTCCCCTACGGAACGGGAAAAAAGTTCGGTATGTTCAAATGCAGGCGTGCGAATTTCACGATAACCAAAGGCTTTCGCTTCCTCCGCAACAACCCTTTCTACATACCTCCACTTATAACTGTTTGCGGGAAGTATATCCTGTGTGCCGCGCGGGGCGCCTGTCAAGTTTCCCATACTTCTACCATCCTCTCAAATCTAAATCGCACCGCATTTACAGTGCCCCTGCAAACATAGACCGAAAGTACGGCTGTAAAATCTCTTTACCCATACCTTTGGTCTGTCCGCAGCTACATCTTAGGGTTTACAATATTTCTCCAATCCAAATCTCCATGTTCCAACGCATGAATAAGCGCTTCTGCAGTCGCTATATTAGTTGCTACAGGAATACTGTGTACGTCGCAGAGACGCAGCAGCCCTGCCTCGTCCGGTTCTCCGGGCTTGGCGGTAATTGGGTCACGGAAAAACAGCAGGAGGTCTATTTCATTACAGGCAATACGTGCGGCAATCTGCTGGTCGCCGCCCTGAAACCCGCTGAGAAATTGAAAAATTTCAAGTCCTGTAGCATCGGCTACTTGTTTTCCGGTTCTACCAGTGGCACAGAGGTTATGTCGGCTTAAAATGCCGCAATAAGCAATACAGAACTGTACCATAAGCTCTTTTTTCGCTTCATGTGCAATCAGTGCAATGTTCACAAAAGTCCCTCCTTAACTGATGAGTATGAAGTCATTAATATATTTATATATAGAAACACTGAAAACGCTGAAGGCTGCCTTCAGCGTATAAGCCGCTGTTTACTGAATGGCCAGAGGGCGGTAAATCCCATCTAACCTCCACGCAATATTGTCAAAGGGTTGAAAGGCTTTAGAATTCATTGGCAATGGCAGCCCATTGGCAGCGGATTGAGGAATGGAAGGTTCCTCCGGTATAACTCCAATTAACTGGACAGCCACTTGATCGATAACTGCATCTAAATCAGGTAAAGACTCCCCAACAGGGGATTTCCGAACACGGTTAATAATCAATCTCTGAGAAAAATTGGATCCCTTTTTTTGTTCCAAAAGCCGCGAGGCAATTGCCGCCTCCCTCACACAAATCGGATCAGGCGTTGCAACAAGAAGCCCACGCTCAGCAGCCTCTAATCCCAGCCGAAATCCATTTCCTATTCCAGCAGGAGCATCCAGTAAAATCCAGTCATAATAAGAGGAAATCTGATTGCAAAGCCAAACAAGGTCTGCCTGATGAAATTCACTCCAATTGCCTGAGGGTGCAGAGAGCAGAGAAAGATTTGGCTGAAGCTCACAAGGGATAACTGCATCATAGGGATCACAAATCCCCTTTAGCACATCTCCCATATCATAAACAGACTTACTTTCCAAGCCTAGCATCAAATCAAGGCCGCGCAGCCCTGCATCCAGCTCAACAATAAGGACATGGAAACCATGACGGGCTAAGGCATGTCCCAAAAAGACAGCACAGCTGGACTTTCCAACGCCCCCCTTCCCGGAAGCAATTAAAACCTTATGCGTCATCCTCCTTGACATCTCCGATAAAACACCCCTCCTATCGGTTAAACCAAATTACTTCCAGATCTCCAAACCGAAACCCATTATTTCCCAAATTATCATCTTTCGGATTGAACTTTATTGTACCATAAAATCAATAAAAATGGTATATGTTTTTTCCCAGATAACAAAAAATCAGGAAAAATTGACTTATCCCTATTGTCAAATTTGTCTATTTTGTATATTTCGCATATTTAAGCCATTTATTTATTATTTTGTGCAGTTTGCGTGAATTCGTTTAGCTTTTCTGCATCCTTTTGAGCTCTGGAAATAGATATATGTGTATAGGTGTCCATTGTAATTTGATAGTTTGCATGTCCCAGGAGCCTTTGAGCGGTTTTAATGTCTATCCCGGCATCATATAAAATTGTGGCGTATCCGTGCCGGAGATTATGGGGAGTAATCTCTAAACCTGTTTCTTTCTGATATTTTTTGAAGGCCATTACATAGCGCGCTCTGCTTAATGGTTGTTTTCCTCCAAACAAAAATTCATTTGGTTTTCCTTTTGGAAGTTTATCACGTAACACATCCAAAAGTGGTACATCCCGTTTTCCTGATTCTGTTTTGGTTCCTTTTAGTTCTGACGTTCTTGATGTAAAGTATAAAGATTTTGTGATATGTATTACTTTATTTGTGTAATCAATATCTTTAAATTGGAGTGCGAGGACTTCTCCCCTTCGACAACCCGTATAAAGTACAAAAAAATAAAACAATCCGAAAGGTTTTCCTATGCTTTCTTTAACGACCTTAATCTCCTGCTCTGTTGGAGCCCTTCTTTTTGTCTTTTTTAATCCCTTTGGTATTGTAACGCTTTCGGTAGGATTATATGGAAGGATATCGTTCAGAACCGCATAATTAAAAATCATTCGTAAAACAGAAAGAGGGATACATACTGTACCGTACGCTAAGTGCTGATCCAGTGAAAGATACTTTATAAATTTATCAATTTCGGATGGAGCAATGTCTTTTATATATTGTCCGTCGAAATATTCCAGTATTCTTTTAAATGGCTTTGTATAACTTTGCCTTGTACCGTATGTTATGTTTTTAAAATGTTCTTCTCTCCACTCCCAAGCTACATCTGAAAGCAGCGGCCCTTTTTCCTCGGCTTCGTGGTAATTCAAAATCTTCCGGTTTACCTCTGCTTCCGTCTTTCCCCTGAACGCAATTCGTTTATGGTTAATAGTTAGAATTTTCTCATACAGTCCATCCGGCCGCTGGTACATCTTTTTCTTTGGATTTTTCCTGACAGGCGCACCGCACCACATACAATAGTAGCTTTCTGCTGGGACTTCTTTCTTGCATTTTTTACATGATACTATAATGTTTTCCATTGTCACTACTCCTTTGAAAGTTAAGCGCACAGATGGAAAACAACGGAAAAATTGATAAATAATAATTTATTTTTGCTTTTGTAGAGCTAAATCTCTTGGGGGGGGGTATTTTTATTTTTAGCTCTCTTAAAATCAGCAAATTCCATTACTTCTTCCTGCCTCTTTTCGTCCAGTTGGCGATAGAGTGCAAGCAAGTTTTCCTCCTGCTCGCTTAGTGCGGGCTTATTTTTTTGTGGTTCTTCGGGTTCCTTTCCTTCAAGGGTCTGCATAGCGATTTTAATTAGTTCCACTGTTGCGGATGAACGGCTTCTGTACCGGTTGTTAAATTGGAAATCATCAACTTTTTTGAGTAGTTCGTCATCAAGGATAATAGTGTATTGTGGTTTTTGAGTTGGCATGTTTGTTTCTCCTTTCTATTATCCATAGGTTGATATATTTTGTCAATATACTCTTGACTTTATATTGACCTATGGACTATAATAAAATCATCCCAGCAACTGGGAAATAAATGGAAAAGCACAGAGGGGAGGAAAGCCCCTCTACTGCTAAGTAGGAATTATTGTCAGTTACCATATAGTTTGTTCCAAAATTCTAGTGCTGCTTGGAAATACTCTTTATATTCTTCTTCTTTCAATGTGCTTTCAGGGTGTTTTTCAAGCCAGACACTATCTGCCCAATTCTTAAACATAGTATATGGTACATCATTGGGATTTTGGAATGGCTCCTCATCTTGCTCCTGGCTATTGCTAGAAGAATTTTGAGATTCCTTATCGCGCTGGCTTTCTTTGTCTTCTTCCTTGTATCCACTTTTGGAACTGAGGCTGGAACTGGAAGAAGATGTAATGTCATAATCCGGCGGAACATATTTTATTGTTTTCAGTACAGCTTGTGTTGCTGGACCGCCGATAAGTACAAGTGCTACAAGAAAAATGATTGTTAATAAAGTTTCTAGAAGTATTCTCGGCGTTCGCTTTTGAACCACATGAGAAATAATAACCTTGATAATCAGAAAAATGATTACCAAAATGAATATGGGGGCGATAATCTTTAAAATTGTAGGAACTATGGTTTTCCAAAAATACGGGGTGAGTTCAAATGACATAATAATACACTCCTCAAAAATAATATAGCCTCAATAAAAACTGGTCTGTCTATCATCTCCTTATTCTCTTCTTAACTAGGGACAGCCTAAAATAAAGGAAAGAGGTGCTTATACCATGAATGCTTTATATTTTTTCGGTATTCTGATATTTTATGTTTTTCTGAGTGCTTTAATTGCGTTTTTATTATATCATGAAGCCTTGATCGCTTCGATTCTTTTGGAGATCCTGGTTTATCTGCCTTCTTCTTTTGTCACTTTGGCTGCAATCTCGAAAATGATTTGTTTTTTCACTTCTCTCGAATCGGACAGTTGTTTAAAGATACTGGGATTTCGGTATGTGTGTTTTCTGCTTGTTGTTCTTTCTATTGTTGTTTCTTCTATTTCAATTCATTTATTTATGTACTGTTTATCCAGTGCATATGAAATTTGGAGGGTATGCTAATATGATGAATTCTAAGAAGCGTAGGTGATTATGCTAACTTCCCCTAGTTAAAGTTTTAGAAAAATTTTTCGGATAAGGTTATTAGTTTATATATATTTTGCTAAAAACCACAATGAAACAAAAAGCCCGGCTATCGCTACATATAGTAAACATCCAGTTCGGGCTTTTTCCCTTTTTTTCTTTTTCATCCAGGATTTATCTATTGCATTATTTGGCCTTATATTCTTCGTTGACCAGTTAATGGATTCTCCCAAATAGAAACAATTTATTCTTATGATTCTATATAATTTATCAAAAGCCTTTTGTTTGTCAAAATCATTTACTGATTTACACTCGTAACATAAACACCAAGTTTTTTTTGCGTTAGATCTATTCCTTTTATATGCGGATTGAAAATTACAAATTGCACATTTAGTTTCGTTATCCAACATTATTTCTTGATTTTCTGCGAGGTTTATTAGCTCTTGCAAATCTTTTTGAGCTTCTGGTGTACTAATGTTTCGTCCAATATATTTCTTTAATATTTTTAAAGCTGGATAATAAAATTGGGTTAGTCTATTTTCCTTCATTTGTATAGATTTTTCTAAATAGAATGTGTGGTATGTAGCTAAGGCGGTAATTAAAGCAGCAACAAGCGCTATAAAAATTTCGGCAACTGTACTAGACATAACAAACCACTCCTCAAAAATAATATAGCCTCAATAAAAACTGGTCTGTCTATCATCTCCTTATTCTCTTCTTAACTAGGGACAACCTAAAACAAACGAAAATACACAGAAAGGTTTAATTTTTTATGATGGAAATGTTTTCAGAAGCTATAAGATTTGGCTTTACTTTTGGGCTAATTGCTTTATTGTGTAATTTGTTTATATTTAGCTTTAAACTAGCAAGAAACTTTCCTGGTAGACCTTGGACAATACCTGTTATTTTTTGTCTTCAATTTCCATTGATTTATTTTCTACCCAAGCTTCTCTCTTATTTATTTTTAATCATAAAATATTGTTCTTAAAACTATGAAAATAGTGCCATTTACTATACCTGGATCAACACTAATATTAGGCATTATAAACCACTCCTCAAAAAATAACCCGAAGGAAGTGCTCCTTTCCCCCCAACAACGATTTTTCCCCTTAATCCTACCACACCACCCATAAAAAAACAAGTTATTCTACACAGGAAAACACACAGAATGATTTGCAATGAAGGTAAATTAAACGGAACTCCTTATACAGAAAAAGGCAGTCATTAACTCAAATATAATTTTAAAAGATAAAAAACGGAGGATAAAAAGCCATGCCCAGAGAAACCGAGTATTACCGGGATAACCTATCAAGGATAATGGAAGCATTTCCAGAAAAAGAAGTTTTAACATTAACAGATATCTCGAAATGGTGGGGAGTATCTTCTGCAACTGTAACCCGTAGTCTGGGAATACATAAGGGCGACTACATCAGCAAAGCCACACTAGCCCGAAAAATGGCAGTGCTACATAATGTCTCACAACAGCCTTTAAATAGGAGAAAGTATTGAAAAACCAATGAAACCAAGCAAAGAATTCAAATACATATTCCTGGCGGTAACAACATTCGTAGGAATTATGCTAATATACCGGATCTTGGCGGCGAGCCTGATCACCCGCGCGGCCCTGGTAAGCTGGAACATTACCTAGCTAGCCAAAGAAATAC
>CAJUSD010000054.1 GCA_910589145.1 uncultured Oscillospiraceae bacterium | reverse complement strand
CTTGTCCACCCATCCAGCGGGGCGGCGGGGAACGGTCAAGGCCGGGCGTCAGCCCGTTCATTTCAGCCTTGACGGTTTCCCGCTGTCCTGCTACTTTTCCCGGAGTGTGGCCGCACATCTGGTCACGGTGTCCAGAGCTTTGGGACTTTTTGTCCCATAGGCCGGGGACAGAGGACGAGGGACGGGGGCTTTCATATACGCCCTGTCTGCTGCTGAAATCAGCCCTTTGTTTCCGGCTTGCCAGCCCCAAACAAAGCCCTGCTTTCCTGCCGCTTCAAATGCCCTTGCCCTCCCCGGCGGCAACGGCATTTTCACGGCAACGCCGACAGAGCGTATAACACACTACACTTTGCTCCGCAAAGTCGTGTGCCAAATGGGGCGCTGCCCCCTTTGGAAACCCCCGCAACAAACAGGCGCTATGCACCCAGCCGGGAGCATAGCGCCTGTTGTTGTCAGCAGCCCGTTTCACGGTCTGCGTGTAGTTCCTTGTAAACTGTACTTATTTGATTTCGTAACATCGCATTACACGCATCTTCTTTTGTTCTATGTTTTTGTAAATAATTATTAGCCATATTCTCAATACTTGGGCTGATTTTGGGAATACCATTTATGCACTTTTCATAGCAGGAATTGAGAATCTTCATAATATCTTCCTGTGTTATTGTTCCTTTTTCTTTACTACTCATTTTAAATTCCTTTCAACAACCCCTAATAGTAGAATTAGATATATATCCTATACACAATCATATTTTTCGAATAATGCTAAATAAAAAAAATTTACAGACCATAATTTCAAACAACATAAAAATTTGTCTCCCACGCCGGGATATAGGGATGATGTCTCAGATAAAACCGGTAATTCGGGTTTAAACTGTGCAGATACAGCGGCAGCCGGAATAAATCGTCGCTGCGGTGGTAGCCGCTGACCATCAGCTGAGGACGGCAGTGGAGAATCGTCTCCCGGCATCCTTGGAGAGCTATTTCCTCTGCCCCCTCCACATCCAGCTTTAACAGGGTAGGGGAAAGTGGCTCCTGTTCCAGAATATGATCCAGAGAATCCATTTCCACTGGAATTTCCTTTACCTTCCGATGCTCCAGCCCCGACGCAGTAAACTGAGAGAGGGCAGAATTTCGCCCAGCCTGGCGTTGGAACATAAGCTGTTCCCTTTGATTCCACGCGCCGAGATTTTCACACTGGATATCAAGACCATATTTATCCCGGAGAACTTGGGCATAAAGAGACAGCTTCCGAAAACTGCGGCTGTCCGGCTCCAAAGCCAGGATTTTCCGACATTGAAAATTGTTCTGTTCCAGAAACTCTTTTATTGTATCGCCGGTATAGGCCCCCATGTCCACCAGAAATTCATCTGCCCGGAGCGGGAACAGATCCCAAATCTTCTGGCGCGGTGTAGCACATCGGAAAAGATGCTCGATCCTGCCTGTCAGTTTAAATTGAAGTACTTCCCGAAAGACAAACCGTGACTGATCGTCTGCCAAAAGGGAATAGGCCGCCTCCCATTTTGGGCGGCGGCTTTCCAAAAGGGCAGGTGTGAAAAGCAGCTCTCCGGCAACGGGAACATCGGGGGCAACAGTTTCAAACTGTTCCGATACCCGTTTCATCTGTTCCAACACCTCCGGCCGCTGGCTGGCAAAGGAAATCACCACAATACAGTCAGAAAATTTTTTACAAAGGGTTTCATAATCCAGAACAGAAAAGCCGTGAAAGGAATGTCCTCTCACAAAACCGTCACTGGCAAAAACGGCGGAGGGGTGAATCCCATAAGCATCAAAGGCTTGAAGGATTTTCTCCGCACCAAGTCCCATTCCATACAGGACGATGGGTTTGCCGCAGGTTTTCAGCCTGTCCCATACAGAGGTATCCCACCTGTACCCCTCCCATAATAAACTGTTCATCATTCCGTTGTAACAAAAAGGGCAGCTTCCAGGGCGATTTCCATCATCTGGGTAAAGCTGTTCTGCCGTTCCTCTGCGCTGGTGGATACGCCTTTAAAGGGCAGGTCTGAGATGGTGGCAATGCAGAGGGCGTTTTTCCCGCTCTGGGCGGCGTTGCAGTAGAGGGCGGCGGATTCCATTTCCACCGCGAGAATCCCCATGTCCTTCCACTTGGCGAGGGTGCCGCTTTCATCATAGAAGCAGTCGGAACAGAAAAGATTTCCCACATGATAGGAGGCTTTCTTCCCATCCGCCGCCTTAACCGCTGCTGCCAAAAGGGGATAGCTGGCAACAGGGGCAAAGGTTCCGGGGAGCTGGTATTGGCGGGCATAGTTGGAATCGGTACAGCTTCCCATGCCGATGACAATATCCCGAAGCTGTACTTTATCGGCTACCCCTCCGGCAGAGCCGATGCGGATAATATTTTCTACTCCATAAAAATGGAACAGCTCATAAGAGTAGATTCCAATAGAAGGACATCCCATACCGCTTCCCTGGACAGAAAGGCGGCGGCCCTGATAGGTTCCGGTATAGCCAAGCATCCCGCGGACGGTGTTGTAGCAAACTGGATCGGTGAGGAAGTTTTCCGCGATGAATTTTGCCCGCAGAGGATCGCCGGGCATGAGGACAGTCTGGGCGATTTCTCCGAGAACTGCTTGATTGTGAGGGGTTGGAGTAGGGGCTGATTTTGTTGTTTCTGACATGAGGGACGCTCCTTTCTGATGGTTAGAGTTTTATTTGCTTATGGATTTTAACATATCAAATGCCAAATGATAATAATCATTTGCCCTGGAATATGCCCAACTGCATATTTCTACTGTTTTAATCAGGATGAACATTCTGATTGTTTCAGGATTTCTCTTTAAAACAGGTGCCTGACCTGAATAATACCCATCCAGAAATGCTTCAAACAAGCCGCCTTTTTGAAGTTCCATTGCTAACCGGGCAAAATCAGATTCCCTGGGCGCATAACAGCCCATTTCAAAATCAATCAGGCCAAAAGAAGCCGGCTGATATAGTATATTTCTTGTGGAAAAATCATTGTGGCACAGCACAAGGGGAATAGTATCCTTTTTCTTTTGTTGCGCAAGCCAATTTTCAATTTGGATGAATGCCTTTGAGTATTCATTTTCGCTGCCGTAAAAATCATTTTTTATGATACGTTCCTTTTGTTCTGTATATTGTATTGTGATGGAATCCCAATATGTCAAATCTGGAAACGGCGGTTTCCGGCTATACACAACCGTATCCTTGTAATTGGCTATGTTAGCATTGTGGAATTGGAAAAAACATTCTCCCAGCTTGTACCAGACAGCTTCTTTCTCCTTGGAATCCAGATATTGGTTTTCCTTTTCCATAATTGTCCCTGGCAATAGGTTTGTCATTACCCATCCATTATAAGGGTTTACCATACCATAATCAATCAAATGGGGGATATGGAAACCCGCCGGGTGAATTCGTGCCAGGTTTTCCACTTCGCTTTTCCAGCGGTCCTTATCACCGTATACTTTCAGCACATACTTTCCGTCAACAATGACAACGTAATTTCGCGGATCCTCGTGATGACTTATATCGGAATAGGGGATTTCTTTATGAAATATATCTTGGATGAGATTTGATATTGAAACCGTTCGCAGCTGTTCAACCCTGCTTAATGCCATGCTGGTATTCCATCCTCTCTTATGCCGTAACCCCTGGTTCCAATATCCTGAACGAAACATGTTCACAGTCAATTTCCGCCATTGCCCCCATAGGAATAACAGTCATAGGGGTTCTGTGGACAAAATCAACATTGGAGAGCACCGGGATATCTTCTCGGTGGGCTTCGTATTTTAAAAACTTAACGAGAATCTTTTCTTCTTCTGCGTTTAACGGGTCGGTCAGAATTCCCGCCGCGTTCTGGAACATCCCGGCTGCATCCAGAGCACGAAGATTGTGTAATCCGGCAAGGGGGCTTCCATATGGCGAACCGTTCTCCAATATGATGATGCAATTTCGGAAAAAGTCCCTGTCCGGGAAAAATTCTGTTCCCATAATCTGCCGCAGCGGTCCCGCGCACCCGCCGAAAATTCTCCCCTTTACAGTTCCTTTGCCTTGTACTAATTTATAACCGGGATTGGGGGTCCATACAATTTCACTTTTATCGAGATTCTTCCATTCAATATTTGTATATTCCGTACAAGCCGGGATTTCGCCGATGATTTCGGCGGAGAACAGGCATTTGGTTATCGCGTCTTTTGTATAAGAATCCAATGCCCCAGGCTGGGCGATAGGGGTCAATAAATTGGGGCCATAATAAGCCCTTACGCCCGCTTTTGCAAAAACCGCCATCCAGGAGGTAATATCTGAAAAACCCATAAATACTTTTGGATTCTCTTTTATAACTTCCATATCAATAAAGGGAAATACCCGATAGGAATCGTCGCCGCCCATCATGCAGATAATTCCGTTTATCTCCGGGTTCTGCAATGCCCACATCAAATCTCCGGCCCGCGCTTCCGGGTGTTCATATAAAAATTTACTGCCCGCCAATGCGTGGGGAGCTGTCACAACGTGAACGCCCCATATTTCTTCCAAGCGTTTCCTGCCTATTTCATATCTGTAAAGCATGTCCTCGTCGCCGGCCCTGCCGCCGGAAATAGATATCAGGGCGATTGTATCGCCCCTTTTCAACATTTTAGGGATCTTTAATTCGTACATAAAGCACCTCCTGATTTTTATTGTCTTGCACCAAAGACGAAAAAGCTGTATAATACCATAAAAACAGCAAATGGGAGTGTAAAAATGCAAAAGAAACATAGTGTAGAGGCAGTGTTGGCAGCTTTTGTACTTTTGGCAGGATGCAGTCAGCATCCAACCGTAGGAGATAAGGAGAAATGGGAAAGCTGCCGGTCTGTCTATACAACGGTGGTCCATTACAGCGGAGAAAACGAAAGTACAGAAAAATATCTGGAAATCGCACAGCGAAGCGCGGAGCTTTTTCCTCTGCTGGAAGAAAACACAGGGGCTTTTGTCATGGATGCGTATAACTATCAGTCCATTGACGACAATGGGACACCCCTTTACACACAAAATAAAGAAAGCTATCCTATGGAAATCGCCCCTAATGGGCACAGCATACGGGTCAGCCGAAACTATTTCCTTTATAATCCCATTGAAACAGTGGATGGAAGCAATTTGATTGAACAAATCCTATACGATGATACTACATTGAATGTCCTTGTCCCAGAAAAATACCGGGATATGGAGGAGGAAATTCTGGAATCCTACCACGCGAACTTCTTCTTTGAAAAAATAGTTGCGGAGGATGACTATAACAAGCTAGCGGGAATAGACAAATCAGTGGATATTTCACCGGAGGAGCTGTCAATCCACATCATATATGTGAAGGATGGACAGCAGTATTTTACTTATCGGAAGGACTGTGCGGTTCAAACAGATAATTGGATCACCGATCCGGTTGTTCAGATATATACATCAAATATACATTGTAACTATGCACACAGTTTTTTATCTCAATGGGTTTATTTTGAATCCGACGGGGGATCAGAGAAAAAAGCGTATGCAGACATCCTCCCTTATGTCCAGCAGTGCGGCGCAGAGGGAAGTATACAAAAAGTAAAAGCTATCTATCGGCCATAAGACAGGCCTCATATTTATTATACACCATCGGGAGAATTTTGAAAATACTGGGAAATAGATTGTATCATCTCGCCAAATCTGATAAAATGGGTTTGTATAAAAGATATTAACCTCCCGAATCTTGCGCTGCAGCGGCTTTGGGGGTTCAAACGGTAATTGGCACAAAAAATGCACAAGATTTGTTTGCTTTGTAGCGCTATGCTTTTTTGCGCACAGCTCGACAAATCGGGATTTGAGGAGGTATACAATGGAGAAGATATTTTCTAAATGTGGTATGCGATGTGATTTATGTTTGATATATCGTCCTAATGTCGGAAAAGAAGATAGACGTACTGAAATTTGTGATGTATGGAAAAAAATATTCAAAGGCTTTGAACCTGACCCAAACATAACTATATGTGATGGTTGTTGTTGTGAAAAAGAAGAGGCAGTTTTATTTAGTCCGTTGTGTGAAACCCGAAAATGTGTAATAGAAAAAGGGATTATACATTGTGGATACTGTGAGCAATATCCGTGTAGTATTTTTCCAGCAGAGCCAACACAAGAAGAAACTATTCAAAAGATAGAAGTTGAAAAGCAATGGACTTGGGAAGATGAAAAACTAATGGAAGCATATGCTTGTAAAAAGAATATGGATGAATTCAAAAGAAATAGATAAATTCCAGTTTATTGAGGAGTTTGCAAAATCAACATTAAATGCAGCAGAAAGCTGAAAATACTTGAAACTTCACGACGTTGATTAAGACTGAACCAGCGTCTCTATCATTGAAAGAAAAAGGAGCATACAACCCATGAAAGTCCTAATCGGCACCACCAACCCCTCAAAGGTAAAACGCTTTGAAGAACTCTTAACGGGTCATGAGATAGAATTCCTCACCCTCAAGGATCTGGGAATCGACCGTGAACCCGGCGAACCCGGCGGCAATCCCGAAGTAAACGCCGCCATCAAGGCGAGGTTCTACGGCCAGTTCTTTGATAAAGTCATCTGCAACGATTCGGGACTGTATTTTGATTCTATGCCCTTGGAGGACAGCAGGCAGCCTGGGTTGAATATCAGGACACCCCAGGGCGGCAAACGGATGGATGATGAGGAAATGATTACATATTATTCCCAGCTGATCCACTCCCTGGGCGGGAAGGTACTATCCTATTACCTGGACGGAATCGCGGTGTACAACCGCGGGCGCGTTTTCACTTTTATGGAAAATAGCGAGACCACAAAGGGGAGCGCCTTTTATATGGTTGATAAACCTTCAGAAAAAAGGCATATCGGCTGGCCCCTGGATTCCCTTTCGCTGAACCGAAACACCCTGACCTATTTTGTGGACAAGGGGGACAACAAATATGATACCTCCGAGGAAAACATCATGCTGGGGGAATACCGGAAACGGCTGGTTCAGTTTTTGACGGGAGCTTTGGGAATCTATTAAGCGCAGAAAAGAGAGGAAAAATATGAAGTCTGTAAAGAGAAAATCAGCAGGAACTCATTTTTCAATGTGCGTTCAGCCGGCTTTCATCATCGGTACAAATAACGAAGATGGGACGCACAACTTTGCCCCTATTACCTGGGTCAGCATTACAAACGAGAAGGACGACGATTATCTGCTGGTTATCAGTATGTTCGGCACGAAAAAGACAAAACAGAACGTACTTAGGACAGGAATATTAAGCGTTAATCTTGTCAGTACGGATATGCTTGAACTGATGGACTATTTTGGCACACGTCATGCAAAGGACGGAAGAAAGGACGCAATTCCATACAAAGTCGGCAAAGGCGAAGCAATAGATGTTCCCGTCTTGGATGCAAGCCGGTGGGTATATGAATGTGAAGTGGTTCGATCTGTTGAAACAGGGGAGTCTACTACTTACTTTTTTCTGCCGGGCTTTAAACGTCCAGATAGACGAGCGGATTGAATGTAGCGATACCTTTGATATCGACCTCACAAAGCTTGATCCTGTCATTTATTCGGGTATGTATCATAGCATTGGGAAACTGCTTGGCAGGATAGGAGATTTTACGAAGTAAGTAAATCCCGAATACGAAAAAACAAGGAGAAAATTATGTACCAACTGCTTTTCAAGGAAGGACACGCCCGCCGGGGCGTTTTCGAGACAGTCCATGGGACGGTCCAAACCCCGGCCTTTATGAACGTCGCAACCTCCGCCGCCATCAAGGGGGGCATCTCCGCCAGGGACCTGGAAACCCTGAAATGTCAGGTGATGCTCTGCAACACCTACCACCTGCACATCCGCCCCGGCGACGGCCTCATTGCGGATCTGGGCGGCTTACACAAATTCACCACCTGGAAGCGCCCCATCCTTACCGACAGCGGTGGCTTTCAGGTCTTTTCCTTGGCCTCCCTGCGGAAAATCACCGAGGAAGGGGTTCATTTTTCTTCCCATGTGGATGGGAAAAAGATTTTCATGGGGCCGGAGGAAAGTATGCAGATACAGTCCCACCTGGGTTCCACCATCGCCATGGCCTTTGATGAGTGTATTGAAAATCCCGCTCCATACGATTATACCGCTAAATCCATTGCCCGGACTGCACGCTGGCTGGCACGCTGTAAGGCGGAGATGAACCGTCTCAACGCCCAACTGGGGACTATCAACCCCCATCAGCTTTTGTTCGGAATCAACCAGGGGGCGACCTATGACGACCTGCGTATCCAGCATATGCAGCAGATCGCAGAAATGGATTTAGACGGCTATGCGGTAGGTGGTTTGGCGGTAGGGGAGCCTACCGAGGTTATGTATCACATTTTAGATGCAGTAGAGCCGTATATGCCCGTCAATAAACCACGCTACCTTATGGGGGTGGGCACCCCTTCCAATATTATTGAAGGGGTTGCGCGGGGAATTGATTTATTCGACTGCGTGATGCCATCCCGCAACGCCAGACATGGGCACGCCTTTACCTGGCAGGGAATCCGCAACCTGAACAATGCAAAATATGAGCGGGACATGCTCCCTTTGGATGAAGAATGTGGGTGTCCAGTCTGTCAAAATTATTCCAGAGCATATATCCGTCATTTGCTGAAAGCTGGTGAAATTTTAGCCGGAAGACTGCTTGTGGCCCACAATCTGTGGTTCTACAACACCCTGATGGAGCGTATCCGGGAAGCCTTGGACAATCATTCCTTTGAGACGTTCCGCACCGAAAATTGTGAGCGGGTGGGGACAAGGATTTAGAAAATTATCACGGATATAATGTAAATTTCCTGAAATGTATTATATTTTAAGGAAAATTCTTGCTTTTCGGTTGCAACTGGATATAAAACAAGTTATAATAAGATTTGTAATTTTTTTTGGAGGTGTCACCTTAAATGTTATCCATTATGCCGGTTCTCCTAGACGCCGCTACTGCGCCTGGTGCGGAAGAAGCCCTTGATGGGGGCGGTACATTCCTTGTAATGCTGATCCAAATGCTTCCGTTGCTGCTGCTGTTTGTGGTGTTCTATTTCTTTATGATCCGCCCACAGAAAAAGCGGGAAAAAGAAGTGGAAAAGATGCGTTCCTCTATCGAAGTGGGGGACGAAATTGTCACCAGCGGCGGTATTATTGGACGGGTTGTAAGCATCCGTGAAGATACCATTGTAATTGAAACAGGAAGCGACCGAAGCAAAATCCGTATTGCGCGGTGGGCGATCCAGCAAAACAATACAGTTCATGACGCATAATTTTCAGGAAGCGGGAGTTTGGCGCTGGCCATGCCTCCCGCTTCTTTTTCGTTCTTTTGATGGTTTAAGCTGCATATAAATAATACCAAACAGTGGACAAACGCATTTGCCAGCTGTAATGTACATATTCTATTTTTATAGCAAACGGCATTTAAAATCGTCTGAAAATTGGCATAAACCTATATGATTAATGTCGTTTTCTATATATATGTTTATTTGGGGTGATAGGATTGACTGCAAAACCATCAAAAGCGATCCCCTTGACTCCGGTTCGGTTTTTAAAACTGACTGGAATTGGAGCGGGAATGGGAATTCTGTTGACAATTTTTATTTTTCTTTTGCTATCCCTTGTGATGACAGCAAGAGATATTCCGCATGTTGCTGTTGGACCTATGGCGGTTACAGCTACGGCGGTAGGGAGTCTGCTTGCAGGCTATCTTTCTTCTAAACTTTTAGGGGAAAAGGGCTTACTGGCAGGGGCTGCCGCAGGCGGGATGATTTTTATTTTAATTTTGTTGTCTAGTTTTATTGCTGGAAGCTTTTGTCTTGGCTTTCAAGTTGCCTTAAGGCTGATAACCATTCTTCTTGCAGCTGTTGTCGGCGGTGTGGCAGGGGTCAATACAAAGAAGAATCGTAAACATTAAAAGCTGCTAAACCTTAAAAAATTGTAAAGATTATCTAATTTTTTGAGGGAAAGTTTTTGCTTATCGGGAAAAGCTGGAAACAAACTCCATGTATTTCCTTCCGCCCCTTTGGACATACTGTGGATAGATTCACAGAAAGGGGCGGTTTATCCAATGTATTTAAACAAAGTGGAAATCTGCGGAGTAAATACATCTCAGCTCCCAGTCCTTAGCGAAGATGAGAAAAAGAAACTTCTGGAACGGGTTCAAAAAGGGGATATGGAAGCCCGACAAAAAATGATAAACGGAAATCTTCGATTGGTTTTAAGTGTAGTACGTAAATTTATCAACCGGGGAGAAAACCTGGATGATCTTTTTCAAGTGGGGTGTATTGGGCTTATCAAAGCTATCGATCACTTTGATCCAACTTTAAACGTGAGATTCTCAACTTATGGCGTGCCTATGATTATTGGAGAAATCCGTCGTTTTCTACGGGATAATAATTCCATACGGGTTTCCCGTTCCATGCGGGATACTGCCTATAAAGCCATGCAGGTAAAAGAACAGTTGACCAATGAAAATCAAAGGGAGCCAACGATTGACCAGATTGCGGAAGCAATGGGACGCAGCAAAGAAGACGTCGTGTTTGCATTGGAAGCAATCGTGGAACCTGTTTCGCTTTATGAACCGGTATATTCTGATGGAGGGGATACCATTTATGTTATGGATCAGATTGGCGATTCTACGGACGACAAAACCTGGCTGGAAGAAATCGCTTTAAAGGAATCGATTGAAAAGCTGGGAGAGCGTGAGAAAAAAATCCTGTCTCTGCGTTATATGGCTGGAAAAACGCAGATGGAAGTAGCACAGGAAATTGGGATTTCCCAAGCACAAGTAAGCAGGCTGGAAAAAAGCGCCTTGGAACGTATCAAGAAACAGATATAAAGAAAAACAGCTCTGGGCATACTCCAGAGCTGTTTTCATCCGAGAAAATCTGAATTTACTTTTCCTGGCCTTGGAAAATCTCTATATAATCGGCAGGATTTTGCAGCTGTTTCTCTTTTAAAATTTCTATATGCAGATGAGGGCCAGTTGCCATTCCTGTCTGCCCAATCTCCGCTATTTTGTCTCCTTGATACACTTTCTGTCCAGCCGTGACGAAAAGTGCATCACAATGATAATACCGCGATTCTATATTATTGTTGTGGAGAAGAACAATGTACTTACCAT
This sequence comes from uncultured Oscillospiraceae bacterium, assembly GCA_910589145.1. GTDB lineage: Bacteria > Bacillota > Clostridia > Oscillospirales > Ruminococcaceae > UBA1405. The sequence continues at coordinate 5,125 of CAJUSD010000054.1, read as the reverse complement.
ACTTAGCGTCTGTATCCGCTGTTTCAACTGTCCCGTCAGCGATAGCATAAATGGAAGTTCCTTTTTCTGCAGCAATATCTATGCCATTGTGTGAGTCAGGGATATATTCCGCGCTAATGGATATCTTTCCTTTGTCTTCCTCCACAGGACAGATATATTTGCTCTGTGCTGCCAAAGCAGAGTTTTTTTCCAGATCAGCAATGGATCTAGGATTTAACATAGCAAAAAAGTTTTGGTATTCCTTTAATTTGAGGTCCAAAAAGGGACTGCTGACAGAATCTGACAGGTTTTCCCCGGCCTGAACCCCTGTGGCAACTGTACCACATATCACCATGCATGCAATTACAATAGAAAGAAGTTTAGCAGTTCTGGTTTTTCTTTTGGCTTTCATAATTTCACCGAGCCTTTCCTTTAGCAAAAATAGGCTATTTTTCCGATTTAAGGCAGTGGATGACCTTGGCATAATCGTTTCGCCAAAGTATAGAAGTGAATTTATTAGGGTGTCCCCATAAGCAGCCCGTTCCTGGGGAGTTAATTCTTTTAAAATTGCCTCATCACAGGTTAACTCGCACAAGCGGTTAAGTTCCCATTCCATCCAATAAACTAGGGGATTAAACCAGTGTATGCAGAGACAAAGCTGAACAAGCAGTTTATATATAATATCCCTCCGGCGACAGTGGGACAATTCGTGGAGAATGGTGAAATCCAGTTCGGATTTTGGAAGCTCCAAGCAGGGTAGAATTACACAAGGATGAAACAATCCAATAAGCATAGGGGTGGAAAGGTTAGGATGGATATAAAATTCAACTTTACTTCGTATTCCCGCTTGGGCCATTAGATTTTGGAAATGTTGCAGAAAATTTGGAGCAGAAATAGGCGTCCACCCTTTCCGCAGACATCTGAAAAAGCGTCGATAGTCCAAGCAGCGTTTTCCCAAGGAAATCCCAACCCCTGCCGCCCAGATGCTCCAAAGAGGCAATATGACAATAGAAGATGCTTTTTCCTGGTATGATAAATTCATCGGTGAAGGTGGTAGAGGTATTTTCTCTGGTTCTAATTCCGTTTGCTGTTCCTGCTGTACTTGGTTAACCCCCATTTCGGGCAAAACGAAAACTGGGATTTTCAGTGAGAAGGGGAGAAGAAGCCGAAAAACTGCTATTAACCACAGATAATAGAGCCAGCCCCATCCTAGCCGTCCCTTTAGAAACTTTCCGCATCCCAGCAGGACAAGTATGGATAACCCGCCAGATACCGAAAGACCAAGGACAACAGAAAATAACTTCTCCATTGTGTTCATTCCTTTTTCTTTGCCTCCTCCCAAAATCCCCTCAATTCCTCATAATCCTGTGGAGTAAGCATATCTCTCTGAATTAATGTGGAAACCAGACCTTTTGCACTTCCCTGGTAGAGCTTGTCAAGCAAGCTTCTGGTTTGGGAAGCTTGGTAATCTGCTTCAGAATAGGATGCAATGTATTTGTTTCGACGGCCTACCTTAATAGGTTTTAGCAGTCCTTTCTCTGTTAGCCGTGCTAACAATGTAATGACAGTATTTTTCTGCCAGGCAGATTGACGCTGTTCCAAAGCTTCCATAACCTGACTATACCAGGCGGTTCCACCCAAATTCCAAATGATTTTCATAATTTCTAATTCAGAATCAGATACATTTGAAATTTTCATTCTTCTCCCTCCATTTGACTACATGTTGTAGGCTTAATAAAAGCATAACATAATGTAGGCTAAATGTCAATTCTTCATTTTTAGAAGTGAGTTAAATAAAGGCTGATATGAGTAAACCCGAAATGTGTTTACTCGCATCAACCTTTTCAGCAAATCCTTGAACTTTAAGGATGCCTGAACTGCCCCAACAATGCGGCATACTGGAGAATATGTCCTTCCATTGCCCGCAATAAATCTTTTTTCCTGGAATTACAAGACAGCTCTAAAAAACAATCCAAAGCATAGACCCGGTAAATATAGTTGTGTACCAAAGGCGGCAGAAAGGCAGGAGGTTTCGGCCCACGGTAACGGTTCACCCCGTATCCTATGCCTTGAACCGCATTTCCCAAAGAAGGGACTGTCTTTCCATGGGAAATTGCTGAAGGAATTGTCTCCATCCTGGGAATATTCCAGATAAGCCAATGTGTATATGTTTTGCAGAATGGGACATCCAGATCGTCCATAATAACTGCAAGGGAAGCAGCTTCCGGGGACAGGTTTTTCAGCTGAAGCATGGGAGAAATGTCCTCACCAAAACCGGAGTACTCCATAGGTATCTTTTCACCATATCCAAAAGCAGGGCTTGTAATGTAAAGTTCATTCATGAAGCCGTCTCCTTATTATTTGTGCGATGTGAAATCATCATCGTCCTCATCAGCCTCTTCATCAGTTCCGTCTTCCAGAACTTCGCCGACACGTATACGGCGTTCTAATTTCATCTTTTCTACCTGTTGATGTATTTGCTCTTTTACAATACGGGGATTGCGGATATTTTTCAATTCCAGCTTAGGCGCAGTTTTATCGGAGGAAACTAAAATGACTGTCCCTACACCGAAAATTCTCTGTCCCAGAGAAATTTTCATGCCAATGTCCCGCACACGATATAAAAGTACTTCTTCTAATTCTGTATTTAGCAGTCCAATTTCAACAAAGATTCTATCCTCGGTAAGAGCATATTTTGTAAAACTGAGGGGAAGTCCCAAGTGTCGTTTTCGATCCCGCCAAAGTTCGCCTTGTACCATTCTATACAAAACCTCCTTAGTAATTCTGCTATGTGATTTCCTATTATTATACCAGCAGGAATGAGAAAAATCCAGTATAATCATTTTTCAGCTGAGAGAATAAATAGGGCATACCCTGCATATGGTTAAACGAGACTGATTTTACAAATCCTTTTTTAATTTGTTTGGAAAGGATGGTGCAGACAATGGGGGAAGAAGCTGTGCGGGAAATCCGCTGCCGTGTAACAGACCTTCGTTATAAAGATGTAATCAGCGTAGAAGACGGATGCCGTCTAGGTTATGTAGCGGATGTAGAAATTGATACCTGTTCTGCAAGAGTACTGGCGCTTGTAATTGTAGGGAAACAGAAATTTTTAGGCTTATTTGGAAAGTGTGAGGAATACATTATTATATGGAAAGATATTGTGATTATTGGAGAAGATGCTATATTAGTTCGTTTCTGTCGTCCAAACAGGGAGCCGAAGCCACCTAAAAAAGCTTTTTTTGAGAACTTCTTTCAATAAAAAGATTCTTAAAATTCCTATGAAAAGATTGAAATACCTGGAAAGTTTGATATAATATAAATAAATTCTAATTGTGATAATGTAATTTTTAGAAAGATTCAGACAAGGCATTTATATCAAATGGGAGAGTAAAAAAGGCGGCCACAAAACTGCTGAATTATTAAAATCTTATATTTGGGGAGGACTCTGAAAGTTGCAGTCACTTACAAAAATTGAAGTACGATATGCTGAAACAGATCAAATGGGAGTAGTACACCATTCTGTTTATCCAATCTGGTTTGAGGTTGCCCGTACACAATTTTCCCAGGAAATGGGTTTCCCTTATAAAAAGATGGAAAAGATGGGACTATTTCTTCCAGTTCGAGAACTTTCCATAAAATATCTGGAACCTGTCAAATATGGTGATACAGTAATAATCGAAACAAAAGCAGTTCGGCTTACCCCGGCTAGAATTGTGTTCTCTTATCGGGTTCTGCTTGAAAACCACCTTATGACAATAGGGGAAACGCTTCACGCCTGGACTAATCGAGAGCTTCGTCCTGTCAATTTGAAAAAAGTTTTCCCCCAAGTTTATGAAGCTGCTTTAAAGAGTCTGGAAACATAATAGTTTGCTCTAAAACCTGTAAGAGATAGGCTTGCAGATTTTTAATGTTTCGTGTATAATAAGACGAACGGAATGAATTTCAGAGAATGTAGTTCAGAAAGGAATGTTATAAATGAAATATCAGTACAAAACAAAAGGAACTTGCTCCCAGCGGATGGACATCGAAATTGATGATGAAGGAATTATCACCAATTTAATTGTAACGGGTGGATGTAAGGGAAATTTAGCTGGAATTATGGCATTAGTGAAAGGAAAAAAGGCCACCGAAATTGCAGAAACTTTAAAAGGCATTCAATGCGGCAGCCGTGGGACTTCTTGTCCAGATCAGCTTGCAATTTGCATTGAAGAAGCATTGGCGTCCACAAAAGCATAACACTGCATAATAGTTGTCAGGTTTGCCAAAAAAGAAGGGAGAGGATAAAGGGATGCTTGATTTTGCAGCACCCACGGCACCTGCAAGCCGAAAGTCCTATATAAAAATGAAAATACAAAATAAATGCTTCCTTCGTTTTTTGATAGCGGAAGAAGACATCCGCATTGCTGGCAAACCCACTAAAAAGGCAGATCCTGGAGAAAGTTCTGCAGCAGATTTTTATAACCAGCAAAATATTGGAAACATTCAAACTGCCCTTCAATTAGGGAAATGTTTGGCGCGTTTGTACTGTGGCCATATCCGACAGATACAAAATCCAGAACCTGTTTTGAGCCAGTTAGCCATTTTGTATTCCTATGCAGTTAATCGGGCAATTCAATGTTTACCAAACTCTCTGATTGCACAGACGGTTTTAAGTACCTTTTATAATATGGTAAATCAGGAAAGTAATGAACTATATCAATCAGTAAGAGATCCAATTCCTTTTTCGCTTTACATACTTAGGGATAAAAGGGTAGAACCAACAGAGACCTATGGAGAAATTTTTGCTTCTCTCTGTGGCAGAAGGGATGACCAGGAATTATCTGAACTGGCTGACAGGGAATATAAAGAATTTTATCGGGAGTGTATCCTACTTTCAGAAGGCTTTTCATTTCAGACGTTGGAAGTATCTGAATAGGGTTCCATTTGGCAAAAAGGTCAAAAATAGTAATAAAAACCTGAACGGTTATAGCAGCCGTTCAGGTTTTTATTTAAATTAACATGAATTCGATGAAAAACTTTGTTAATTGTATGCTTTTCTGTCTCAGGCTGTGCCTGCAAATTAGCCCATTTCTACTTTATCAATAACAGGGATACTAATTGGTTTAGCTGTGCCAGACTCTGCATCTGAACTGGAAGCGGAAAT
>CAJUSD010000053.1 GCA_910589145.1 uncultured Oscillospiraceae bacterium | reverse complement strand
AGCGGATGCGGATATATGACTGATGATTGTATCCTTCTGGATCGAGAGACATTCCAGGTATATCCTTATACTACTCCTATCCAGCTTCGGGATGGGGGAATGGAAATTCTTCAAAAATATCATGCTCTGCCCGAAAAGGAACTCATAAAAAATCATGACGTCCAACGTTATATTTATACTCCGCCCTGCTCTATTACCAACCCCCTCCCCCTAGGCGGCATCTTTTTTATCCAGCGCTCTGATACTGAAAACCAGGCTATGCCGATGAATACAAACACCCGCATCACTTCCCTTATGAAAGCACCAATCACTGTCTATCCCATTACATCTGAGTATCTGCAATTTCTAATGCGTTTAGCAAAAATCGAATGTTCCTATCTGATTTACAGTGATATGGCCTATGTTATGGAGGTGATCCAACATCAAAAATAGAATGATGCAGGATCTTCTTGCAGCTATGCTCCGTTTAAACGATTCTGCGGTTATTACAGTAGAGGGCATCAGTATGCTGCCGACTTTGCAGGAAGACGATACTATTATGATTTCTAAAAGTCAGAATTATGGATTGGGTGACATTTTAGTTTTTGCTTATCCAACAGAAGAATTATTAGTGCATCGTTTGATTCGGAAAACAGAAAACATTCTTTATTGTAAGGGCGACAATGCTTTTCGGCTGGAAGAAGTATCCCCTAACCAGGTTTACGGGAAAATTATTATGGTAAATGGCTTAGATATTCTCCCCTGGCCATTATGGAAAGTAAATCTTTCTTATGCTGTTCACTGCGAATTCATCAACTGCCAAAACGTCATATCCCAAACAAGGCAAACCCAAATTTATAAACTATATAACGAGATTATTTTAAAAAATGAAGGAGCTGTACATATGACTTACAGAAAAAATGAATCAATGGAGTTCATACAGGCCGACACTTCTTCTCTGGCCGTATTTGATTCTGAAAGCGGCGACGCCCATTTCTTTGATGAAACCGGCATTGACATTCTTAATATTTTAGCAACTCCCCATACATTAGAGTCTCTGATTGGTGAATTATGCAGTATTTATGCGGTTAAACCAGAAGAAATCCAGGAAGATGTTGAAGAGTTTCTTTCAGAAACCGTATCTAAAAAGGTTGTCTTAGCAGAATGAACATTAACACAATTTATCTGGAAATCACCAACCAATGCAATTTAAACTGCCAAACCTGTTATAATCGTTCCGGTTTAAACCAAGTTTGTGAGGAAATATCCGCAATACAACTGGATAAAATAATTAACTTATTTCAGTCGTATGGGTTAAAAAGGGTTTTACTTTCTGGCGGGGAACCGGCTGTTCATACTGAAATTGATTCTATTTTAGAACTTATTGAAAAATACCCAAACCTGTCATTTGGAATCGTTACGAATGGGACTGTCCACCATCAAGGACTAATCTCCTTTATAAACACACATAAAAATATTGCTGTCCAGGTCAGCTTAGATGGTTCCTGCGAAGAACAAAATGCGAAGATACGGGGAAAAGGCCGATTTGATTCTACAATAAGATTTATACAAAAGTTAGATACACAGCAGGTAAATATACGATTAAAAATGGTTATTTCCCAAAACAACTTTGAAGATATTGAAAAATTCTACAAACTTGCCATGTCAATGAACTGTACCCCTGAATTTGCATTTATTTCCAAGCAGGGAAATGGCTCAGACACCTGGGATAATAAAGGGCTGTCCAGCATCCAAAAATCAAATATCCTGAATCTGATTAGAAAACTTGATGATGAATTCAATCTTCAAACATATCTTCAAGTTTATGACAGTATCTGTCCATTTGTTTTAAATGATCCCTCCTTCTCCTTTTGCATCAAAACAAATGGAAATATTCAGCCCTGCCAAATGCTGTACTCAGATATATTTACAGTAGGGAATGTTTTTCATTTACATCCAGATGATTTTGAGAAAAAGCTGAATGAAATTTTATTTCTTGCCCAAAAACGTACACATGCCGATTACAGATGCCATAGCTGCATCCTCCGCGATAATTGCCAAAAAGGGTGTATGGCATCCGCTTATTGTTTATATAATGATCCTCTTGCCGATGATGGCGACTGCAATTTACGGAGAATGCAGTTCATATCTGAATTAAAACATAGTATTTTCTGATTTATGCTGTTTGTTCAGTCTGTCCGCGGGCTATGAGGATTTCCATGTCCATCCAATCGTTTTGATACAGCCTCCCTGCTAGACGAGGGAGGCTCCTGTTCGATTTCCGGCTTTTGAGGAGGATATTTCTCAAAAATAGCCGCAATCAAATCTTCCTTAATAGCATATTCTACCTTTCGGGCTGTGTGTTCTTCCAGTTGATATGCTTCTCCAAAAGTGATACCCCATTTCAGGAATAACTGGAACCTGGTCTTCATTGGGTGCATCCCGGTTTTCATCGTAATGAAGCTGCCTCTGGGCATGGCCTTTAACTCATCTGGTGTCATCAGCCTGCGGCCCATCATCTGGAGGCTGCGGGAATTGCTGTCCTTACCCCTGCTCACCGAACTAGAGAGAACTGTTTGCTCTCCCATGTCAGCGGAGAGGGCATTGGCCTTTTCACTTCCCGGCGCGAATCCTCCAAAGATGGTCAGTTGACAGTTGTCCCGTATAATCTGCGCTCCTTCTTTGCCGTAGTTTCGCTCCAACTGTATCAGTCCCTGCACAATTGCAACTATCATTAACCCTCTTGATCTCGCGGCAGAAAACATCATCTCTATTCCCTCAATTTTAGGGATCGTTCCGAGTTCATCACAGTAAAAAACGCATCTTCTTGGCAATTTTCCTCCATGCTCATCCGCCACAGTCATCAGCTCCCTGTACAGCTGCTGGATTATGAGACTGACTAAAAAATAAGCAGTTGGGTCCTCCTCCGGCATGGTAATAAACAGAGCGGTTTTCTGTGCAACAAATTGTTCTGCATCAACGGCACTGTCAAAACAAATGAGCTGCTCCAATTCGGTGTCCAAAAAGGCATTGAGCCTGCTCATAGCTGTTGAGAGAACACTCATCATTGCCTGTTCCCCTGTATTCAGAGCCGCTCCCGCCATCCAGCGGGCCTTGTGTTCAGGCGGCAGTTTCTGCATAAGCAGTTGGAACTGGTTCTTTCCCTTTGTCCTGCTGGGGGCTAGGAGCTCCTGTATCAGTTTGTATACTGACACAATATGCCGTTCCTCAGATGAACAAAACTCAGCTACTAACATAATTGTAGCTGCCAATAATCCCTCAGCAGAATCATAAAAATAGGAATTTTGTCCATAGTCCCCGCTTCCCCCAGCCTGGATGATTGTCTTGGCACAGATTTTCGCATACTTTTCCATTTTTGCTTTTGAGCGAAGATCAGTTGGGTCTTTCTGGTACAGATCTGCATACTTGGAAATGAGAGAAAGCATATTAAAACCATTGCTTCTCGTTGGATTGCGCAGGTCAATTACCGCCACTTGATAGCCATACTTTTTGGTTCCATAATTTCGTACCACGTCCCCCTTGGTATCAGTAGCAAGGAGACTAACCCCAGACGCAAAGGCATATTCGAGATTTGGATATAGATAGAATGCTGTCTTTCCGACGCCGGAAGCCCCTATCATCAAACAATGGACATCCCCAGTATCAATTAAAGCTGTCGTTCTTTTCTTTCGGGGGATGGAGCCGACCACTAACCCCTGTTTTTCCGGCAGATGTTTTCCCTGCCGCCATAAATTCGGTGTGAAAGGAATATGCAGAAACGCTTCCTGTATCTCTTTATCCGTCGCCCATCTCGCTGTCCCATGCTGCCCATCTCCAACCTGCTTGCTTTTTATCCCGTTGAGATTGGCGCTGTCAGAAAAGATGGCGATAGCTCCAAATACGATTACTACTAAAATCGCTGCTAAAAGCAGCGGCCATATCTGTTCAACATTAAAATCCAAGAGATAAACCTCCTTCCTGTTGCACTGAAATTTCTTCTCTGAGATCGTCGCTCCAATCTTTCATTTGTGGCACCAACCTATAAATCGTCTTTCTCATCTTCTCCAATTGCGCAGCTAACCGTTCCGAAGCCGTCTGTCCCGCCTGGTCATTGTCCAAGCAGAGAAAAACCTCCTGCAACTCCGGGTGCAGCTCCAGTTGTTTGAGCATCGCCTGACTGCCAACCCCGCAGAGGGAAACATAACTGTTTTGCTGCCAACCTTCCAGGTTCAGCGAAATATACGATAAAAGATCAACAGGAGCCTCAAAAACATAGAGACTCCTGTTGATTCCATCCCAGTGAAAACTGTATGCCGGATTACTCCCCTCGACATTCAAACGGAATTGTTTCCCCATGCTGACGGTACTTCGTTTGTGGGCGTGACGGGGAACGCCGTTCTCATCCAATCCAACAAAAACAGCATTGTGATAAGGTTTATCTTCGTAGATCAGTTTCTTCTTTACAAACGCTGAAAGCACATCTGGATCGATTTTCCTATACCCCACCAAATATCCATACATCCGCCGCATGGAATCATTGGCGGGTGGCAAAACAAATTCTTTTGCCGGTTCTTTTGGCTTATCGTGTATGTATGGAAGGGGAGACTGCCCATTTTCTTCGGTCAGCATCTGCATAGCATCTCCGAAAGAAAGCCCATAGTGTCTACGAACAAATCTCAAAGAAAAACCGCCTTCCCCGGTGGCGTGATCGTACCATCTGTTTCCCCGAATGGTGACGCTGTGGTCAGATGCTAACCTTTTATCTCTGCCAGAGCGAATAAGCTGCTCACCATTGCGGCAGAGCAGTTGTTCCAAGTCAACCTGGTTGGCCTGTTCCACTTGTTCTTTGCTGTATTTTCCGTAGAAAAATCCGCCCATAAAAACTCCTTCCCTATTCCATTTTGTGTCCCAATGCTTCCTTCTTCTCCTGAATCTTCCTTCGCAGCTTGTGGTCAACCAGCGTCTGCGCCATCTCAGGAGGAAGGGGAGGCATCTGCTCCTGAAAGAGATTCCCCACCTGCCGCAGCAGGTGGGTTACTCCAGATGCCAGTTTTAGCATATCTACATCTGTATTTTCAAAATGTGGCTCTCCCAATTTCACTGCCTGATGAACCACAATATTTTTGATTCTCCTGAACTCCTTTTGCTGAGACAGGGGAAGACGCGGCGGCATATCATCTTTATACGTTTTCAGCACTTCTTCCCGTAGGTCGTACCATAAACTGTATGCCTGTGACACACAAGGCTCCTTTTCCAACTCGTCAACAATTTCATCCACCAGTTTTTTCAGCGGGGCTTTGAAATAGCCATACTGCTTTTTACCGGTTGTTTCTTTGAGCTGCCGGGAGAGCTGCTCCATCAATGGAGCGATTCTGTCATTTTGAAACGCTCCCATCTGCATCTGGCGAATCAGTTTCTCTAATTTCTCCTTGGCAGCCATTGCCACCCCATCCCTCCGCTGGGTCTGCCGGGAATAAATTTCAGTCAGTTCCTGGCGGAAAATTCGGCCTGCAAGGTCTGACTTTATTTTTGCTATCCCTTGTTTGCTAAGGAACCCTTTGGACGGGTCTTTGCTGTAACAAACCATATGGACGTGTGGGTGATCCTTTTCGTCGTGAAAAGCGGCGTACCATCGGAACTGTTCCCAGGGGATTTTCATGTGCCGCGCCATCTCCATCGTGTAGGAGTTGAGTAGGGCTTTCCAGCTTTCCGCGCTATCATAACCGAGACGGGCCGCATCTTCCCGTTTCAGGGAGATGATCGGCATCCACACATTTCCTGGATGCTCCGACACTTCTTTCACAATTTGAGAAAGCACCAGTGGTTTATCCGAACCGGAAAACAGCCCATGAGAGTGAGGGCGGTTCGCCATGTAGCTGACATATTTTCCTTTCAGTTGGACGTTTTCAGAATCCTTTATCAGCTCCACACCTTCTCTTGTAGCAATGTATCCAACATAGTTTTTCAGATGAGCGGCACGCTTTGCGCCACCCTTGATGTAGGGACACTTAAAAATCAGACGCGGCATCCGTTAGTCCACTCCCTTCTGGTATCTCATCGCTTCCCGGAACGTGATGTTTCCGTTGGTCCTCTTAACTTCCCGGACACATCTGTTTCTCAGCTTTTCCAGATCGGATTCGTTGATCTCCAGCTCCGAGGCCAGGACATTCATCATAATCGACACCTCCACCGCCAGCTTGAACAGCAGGCGGGCAGTACGGTTTTCGGAATCCTGCACAATTCCTTTCAGCGTAGCCGCAAAAACCGGCGGCAGAAAATCTGCGCTGTCTTTGGCAGAAACGTGTCCAGCATAAAAACGGATTGCCTTTTCAATAAATTCATTTTGGCTCTGGCAGTTGTCACGCGGATATAAATCTTTCACAAGCTGCTGGGTTTCCGGCGAAATCCGCAGCGCAAACTTTACTTTTTCTCTTGGCATTGAAATATTCCTCCAATCGTCTGAAATGGGCCTTGACCCCCATCCTGATCCCCTGAAAATCCCCATTGTTATGGGGAAAATCTCTCCTTGTCATCCCCAGCCTGATCCCAGGCAGGGGAAAGTGACCCCCGCGAAGAACGTCCCCCGACCCGCATTGCGGGGCGGTGTGAGCTGTGCGAGGGGGCCGTGTGACCCCCGCACTTTATCCTGCTTCGGAATAACCTCCCGGTTTCCACCCAGCCCTCCTAAAAGCGGGAACCTCAACGTTCCCCCAAAACGCCCTCAAACGGGGGCGCTTTCCATTGCCTGGGTTGTTCTGCGCATCCTGCCTGGAAAACTCCAACACGGCCCAACAGCCTGCTCATACGGGCTTGCGGCTTTTTCCCTTCAGCCGCCGGAAACTGCTCTCCGTATAGGAGAGGCCGTTTTCCCTTACCACCCGGTCAAGAACGGCCAGCATCCTGTCTTCCTCCAAGCTCACTTCGTCATTCGGGTTGTCATAGCAAATCCACTCCAACGCATCCAGACTTTCCCTTACCAGAATGTCGTATCCCAGCCGCAGGCTGCCGCCAGACCGATACAGCACCGCGCTTATCCTGACGCATCCCGCTGTCAGCACCGACACATTACATTCACAAAAACCCTTCACATTCTGACGCTGGATTTCTTTCACTTCCTCCAAACTTAACTTTTCCTCAAACCGGTATCTGTTTCCCAGGCGTTTTTTCAGCGTTTCTCTTTTCATTTTTCTCCCGCCCTTCACAGCGTCGGGCCGTCCACAGCCCCGAACAAATCCATTTCATATTCTTCCTGCGGTTCACAAATGTCCATCTCAAAATACTGCCGGACGCTTTTCATAACCGCGCTGTTAAGAGTTTCTTCATCAAAACCGCAGTCCATATATCCTTCCAGCACCGTTTGGTAATACCCCTTGGATGGGAGATTAAAATCCATGTTCATATCCATGACATATACCATTGCCTCCACTGTTTTGTCCTCAACCTGTACTGGGATGTCCTGCTTGAAATAGTGGGTTGGATATCCTTCATATCTATCCAAAAGGCGTTCATCCCTTGAGCTTATTTCCCACAGCGCAACCGGCACGCTGGAACCCTCCTTGGGCGCTATGGTCGCAAACGCGCTGGCTGGCCTGCCCTTAAACTGCAGCTCATAGTTTTCTATCCAGCCTGTGGCGCGCAGCTTGGCGTCCGGGCAGCGATGCTCCATCTGCCGAAGGTTCAGGTTGCTCCCATACGCTGCGTACAGCCTATTTTTCATTTTCAGCCCTCTTTTCTTTTTTACATGGAGATGGTAAATCCAACTTCATTTTCTTCAGATTCCTCCGGTTCAAATTCCCGGAGCATTTCCGCCAGCCCGGCATCCGCCCTTTCCCGCAGCTCCTTTTCTGCCAAGCGCTTTTTCTGCTGTTCCGCCTGCGCCGGGTCTTTCCACGCTATATTCCCTTCCAAGTTTGACAGCAGGTGCTGGCGGGCTGTTTTGAACTCATTCCCTATCAGCCCCAGACGCAGGAGCCAGGTTCGGAAGGTATACTTTTCGTTTGTGGATGTGGTTTTCATACGCAAAGCCCTTTTCTGCACCAATGCTTGGTGGCTCACCGCCAGGCACAGCTGGATATATGCCTTGACCTTCCCTGCGTGAAGGGTGGCGTTAAATAAGCGAAATTCTATCGTCCCCTTGGAAAATACACTGTGCAGATTAAGGGCTTTGTAGCGCGATTCATCATAGTGGTCATACCTGCTCCCTTTTCCCGCATACCATATCCGTTCCAGTTCCTCCATAGATTTGGGACGCCGGGTGTTCAGCTGATCCAGAAAACTGGTGTCCGCCTTTTGACAGTACCTTTCGCGGGACACCTGCACATCAAGGGCCTTATACAGCAGGTCTTCCTTTGCGGCCATGATGTTCACAATATTCCGCATCGTCACCGCCGTATGCGGGGATGCGTCCACGTGGACATGGATTCCGCAGGAGCTGTTGACCACTGCCCCCGCCATCCTCAGTTTCCGCACAATTTCCTGGACAGTCTCTATGTCCTGGTACTGGCAGATGGGCGATACCAGCTCCACCGCATACCGTTGGTTTACCCGCCTTGCCGGGGATTCCACACGGATGGAGGAATCCCTGACCACCTTCCACTGGCGGTTTTGGCCATCCCGGACTGAAAAAGCATCATATGCCCCTCCAACATATACTGCCTGGCCATGAAAATAACCGGCAATTACCTTTGCGGCTTCCGCCCTGGTGATCCCGGTCATCTCTATCTCTATTCCAAACCGCTGGGTCCTCATGGGCCGTCACTTCCATTACTGCCAGCACAAGCAGGTTTTTCTGTACCGCGCTGCCTGGGTGGACGCCGGGGACGCTCCCTTGCAGGCGCATCCTTCCTGTCCAAATACTCCCGCACCGCTTCCGGTACTGCCTGTGCGTACAGATTTTGAAGAGCTTCATTCATCTTTTTCTGCACGCTGCTTCTTTCCTTGCGCAGCGAATATTCCAGGGCTTCCAGCTTTTCCTCTCCGAACGAGAGGACGATTTCCACTTTTTTCATTCTCTGTTCTCCATTCCTTTTCACAAATAGTTTCTGGGATTCTGTGGTATGCCGTCCCGAATCACCTCCAAATGTAGGTGCGGACCAGTACTCCGCCCAGTGCTGCCGCTTCGGGCAATCACCTCTCCCGCGCTCACCGTCTGCCCTTCTGCCACCAGAATTTCAGAGCAATGGGCGTACATTGTCACTAATCCGACGCCGTGGTCAATTGCCACATGGTATCCATAGCCGGTCTGCTTGTACCGCACGAACAGCACCCTGCCATCTTTGACTGCCCGGACGTTGGTTCCCAGCGGTACTCCCATGTCCAGACCGGTATGTCCTTCGCTGCCTGCGCCTGTTGGATTTTGGCGGTATCCGAATTCCGAAGTTACCTTGTCCCGCCAGCCGTTTTCCAGCGGGCTGACAAATCCTCCCGCCGACGGGACTACATCCGAATCCTTTGTCATTTCTTTGATCAGGTCATGGGTTCCGTTGCCTCCCTCCAAGGACATATCCGCGCTGACATCAAAATTGTCATACACGACTCGCAGATAAATTTCCGTTATATTGGCTTTGTCATCACCTGTCACCTCCCGCCCCGCGTACTCGCCCACATTTTCATAGATGGTCGGCAAGTCTGTAATCGGAACTGCAGCAGTGTAGATTTCCTCTATTTCATGTTCTTCACCGTCTTCGTCAGTTTCTATGACAAGCCGTGTCCGCTGCTCGTATTCTACAAAGCACTCCACAAACTCCTTTGCTGCCGCATTGCGCAGCCGCAGATGGTCAGAGCCAAAATAGAGGGCATAAAAGACAGCCTTGACCCTTACCGAATCAAGGCTGTCCCCGTCTTCCATTTTCGACTCCACCTCCGAGATGGCCCTGTCCAGAGAGGAAAAGCAGGAGCGCATTTCTGTGATGTACTCCCGGTACTCAGATGGCATACTGACAGGAATCACACCGCCGTTGAATGTGAGGTCTACTGCCGCGTTGTTGTGTTTGGCAGTCCCGTAGAGCATGGAGCAGATCACTGCCGCGGTCAACAGAAATGGTGTAACTATCGCGGCCAGGATTATCCCGACCCCTTTCCAGGTTCGTTTATCTGACGCCAAGGCAATTACTGCTTTGACTGTTGTTACTGTCATCTTCCGCCGCCTTTCCCATACAGGGCCAGCTTATGCTCCGGCGTTTTCACCACGAGATTGTATCGTTCCGCCCCGCACTTGTAGAGGCAGGAGCCGGTTTGACAGGCCAGGATTAACTGGTATTCTGTTTCTTCCAGCTGGAGGGCATCCATATAATCCCGTTTGTCTATTGTCCCAGGGTGGAACAGAAAGTGGTGGGTCGGAATCGAAAACAGCGGTTTGGTCATCTCCGCCACCTCCGGCAGCAGAAAGTCAGAGATATTCTGGCTGGCCAGCACAATCAGGCTGTTGCGCTTGCGGACACGCTTCATGGCATTGCGGATGTAGGACACTGCCATTGGATTGGACAGAAAAACATGAAGTTCCTCAAAGATTCCCGCCGTGTTCCCGCCTGAAATCAGCGCATGGCTGATATACGACAGGATATTGAACAGCATGGCGTCCTTGAAGTTTTTCCCGCTTTCCATCATATCTTTTACCCCGAAGGTCACAAACCTGCTGGCATCCACATTGGTATGGCCGCTGAAAAATTTAGCGTCTGCCCCTATGCACATGGAGTGCAGGCCAAGGCAGGCTGATCGCAGAAGTTCCGGCGTGTACAGCTCATTTCCGTCCTCTGTAAGAATCCGCTGGTATTCCTGCTCCATGAGCTGGTACAGATCAGACAGGGTAGGGTAATCGGAAGGTTTCAGCCTGCTGAAATCTGTATCATCCCCAATCTTCCACTTTTGGTACAGCCTCCCCAGCATGATTTCGATGGTGTCGATTTGCGCCTCATCAAAGGGTTTATAGCTGCGGAAGAAATCCCGCAGGAACGAGATGTGCTGGGACAGAAGGGATGTTTCCCGGAAAGCAGCAGGTGCGTCCAAGTCCGGCGGTTCCTCGCTGGAGGTCCACATTCTCGGCTCCAGCACATTGATCAGATGTTCACCGCTGGTCAGGTCAAGGTATGCTCCGCCCAGTTGTCGAGTTATGTCGTTATACTCGGCCTCTGGATCTAAACAGACCATTTTCTTACCGCTTTCCAGTATGTTACAGAGCAATAATTTGAGCAGATAACTCTTTCCCTTGCCGGAGCTGCCCAGGATTAGGGTGTTGGCGTTGGATTTATCTGACGCCCTCCGGTCTAAGTCGGTAATAATGGAGGAACCGTATTTATCATACCCAATATAAAATCCCTGGGGATCGGTCTTGCCGGTGTAGGCAAAGGGGAACAGGTTCGCCACGCTGGACGCTGGCATCATCCGCTCAAACTGTTCCCCAAAGGCGTTCCACCCGCTGGGCATCACTGAAAGGAACCCTTCCTGTTGGCAGAGGTGCAGCTTGTCCACGCTGATTTTGGCCCTGCCCAGCTCTGTCTCTATGCTGTCCCTCAGCTCTGTAAATTCCTGCTCCGTCTTAGCGATTAGCTCAATGTACACCGCCGTATGGAAAAACGGCTCTCTCTGCCGGTGGGCCGTCCTTATCATGGAGGACACATCTTCCAAGTTGCTCTGCGCTTCTACCGCTTCCCGGATATCGGTACTGCCTCCACGGAACCGGTTGGCCTTGTCTGCTGCCTGGAGGATTTTCCGCTCCTCGCCTGGCGTGACCAGCCGGGTGTAGATGCGCAGCGTCACCCCGGCCCGTTCCCCAAGCCTTTGCAGGATTGCCTGTTCTTCGGTCGAGGTCGGATACCCCCTGACTGCCCAGACACATCTCCAGGTGTCCCCCACGTAATACCGGTCTATCTCAAACTTTATGACCGCTGGGGCGATTAAATCCAGGAAGGTCTGCAGCACCTGGGCTTCTTCCATCACGCTGGCGGCTTTGTAATCGCTCTGCCCGTTTCTGAGGAGCCATCTCTGGCCGTCGAAATTGTCGTAGCTTTCGCTGATTACATCTCCCGAAAAATATACCGCCAGAATTCGTTTCAGGTCGTCGTATCCGGCACGCTGGACAGTAAACCGCTGTTCCCGAATCAGCTTTTCCAGACGGGAGAGGTAGGGGTAAATCTCCCTTTCCCCAATATTCCGGGGACGGATCACCAGCATGAATTCCCTGGCGGTTGCTGTCCGGCTCTGGATTTCGTCCAGATGCCGCATATCTTCCCGCAGCAAACAGCGGATTGGCTCTGATTCCTCCTGTTCCAGACGGGCGGCAAGATACCGCTTGTTGTGCTCGAAGCTCTCCCGCGAGTTGAGGCAGAGCAGTTCTACCTCCGCAAACCCCTTCAGCACATTCATGAGGGCGTTGACCCTGGCTTTCAGGCTCTCCCTGGACAATACTGACACATTGGTCGGCTGGATGAGAAAGAAGATGATTTCATCCCCATGCAGGGGGATAATGCTCCGCTCCGTTATAGATTTTATGTTCATAAGGTTCCGTGTGGTTTTATTTCTTCTGCTTTTTATCCGCTTTATGGCGGCCCACCTCCCATTTTCCCCAACGGTAAAGCTGGGACTTGCCAATAAAATAAACACCTGCTTTCCTGAGAAAATCCAGGATGCAGGCTTCGTCAAAACAGATGGTCAGGAACAGGTACATAGCTGCTATGGCTGCAAACAGCAGCGTCCTGAACTGCGCCAGCATCGCCACTCCAAACACCGCCAGCAGTCCCCCAATTGTCATATCCTTTAATCTCCACAGCCACAGCGTCGGCGCAGATTTCAGGTTGTCCGGGTAGATGTACAAGATTTCCACCTCCACAAAAAACTGCTGGCAGCTTTGTCAGCTCCAGCAGTTTTCCAGCATTTTTTGTGTTGATTTAGCCGTTTTCGTCTTCCTGAGCGTTGGTTTCATCCGCGTTTTCCCATTCATCCAGGGCCTGCTCAATCAGACCGACTACGAATTCCCTCTGGGTTAAGCCGTTCTGTTTCAGGTACTCCTTAATCCTCTGAAATAATTCCTCTGTTACCTGGAATGCCAGGGTTCTTGTATTCGTGCTCATGTTTTTTTCAACCTTTCCTTCAAAATGTTCGGTCAGTATCTGCTCCACATACTGGCTTAGTGTCTGCTCCCTGCGCCCCCGTTCTTCAGTCACTTTTTCATACAGTTCCCTGGGGAGCATGGCGCACAGGTTGATTTTGTCGCTCATCTTGGGCCCTCCTTTTGTCCCGTTTTGTTAGTATAAGTATACTATACTGCCTTCTTCAAAGCTATTCACGAGATGTAATAAACTTTTTGAAGATTATCAAGCATAATGGACACTGCCCCTCAAAACAGCCGCAATCCCCCGCAGGGCATATTCCGCACAGGGCACCGCTATACTGTTCCCTAGGGCGCGGTATCGGGCCGAACCGGACGCTCCAGGGATATCCGTCCACCCGTCCGGGAATCCCTGCAGGCGCTCACATTCCAGTTCTGTCAGACGCCGGATCAGCCGCGGCTGGGAGGTATCGTTTGCCTGGCGGGAAAATACCGCGTGCCTGTCCATCCCGGTCAGCGTGTACGCAATATCTGCCTGGCACCCCAGCCCGTTCCCTCCATTCTGCGGCTGGCGGCCTATGACGTTCCCCGCAATGCAGAATACCTCCTGCCCCACCAGCGGAATGTTGTTCCCGCCTGTCCCATACCTGGCAGTCACGGTCGGGGCGGCGGCATGGGGGCCTGTATACCTTGCGTCTATCCCATGATTCTCATAAACCGATACCACTGGCCTGTGGCCTCTGGTGCACAGTGTCCCTGATATTCCTATGCTGAAATCTATCCGTTTCCCGCCTTGGTCGTTTACACATATCGTTTCAGCCTCCTGTACTGGGACAGGAGGCGGGGGAGCCATGAGCCCCGCCTGCACCCTGAGCTCCGCTTCCAGCTGCTGCGGCAGCGGCTTCCCCCGTTCCTTTGACCTCCTCAGTATCCCCAAACAGGCTTTCCTGTTCAAATAGTATTTTTGGGGCGATTTGTCCTCCAAAATCTGCCGCAAGGTACACCCTCCGCCTCCGCTGCGGGGTGCCGGGCCAGTATTGAGCATCCAGGACGCGCCAAGCGACGGAGAATTTTTCTCCCATAACGGCCCCAGCAGGTTCCCATTTTCCCCTGTCAGGTCCAGGTATTGATACGGCCCTGTCTGCAATCCTGCATATTTCCTCAAGCACGACACGGAAGTCCTCACCTTTGGGGCTTCCGCTGGAAAAAACTCCCGGCACATTTTCCCATAATAAGAATCTTGGGCGAACAGACTCAGCTGGCCGTCCTCTTGATTTCTCCGCATTTCTCATCTCCCTTACGATCCTCAGCTGCTCCATAAACAGGCCGGAACGCTCCCCGGCAAGACCCAGACGCTTGCCTGATGCCACACTCAAATCCTGGCACGGGCTTCCCCCGCAGATAATGTCCACCGGCGGGAGCAGGCCGCCGTCCAGCTTGGTGATATCCCCCATATGTACCATGCCGGGAAAACGCTTTTTTGTCACCTGTATGGGGAACCGCTCTATCTCGCTCGCCCACAGCGTTTCTATCCCGTTTTTTCCGGCTGCCAGCGGGAACCCGCCAATTCCATCGAACAAACTTCCCATTGTCAGCATTTCCGGCCTTCTCCTTTTGCATTTTTATTTCTGGTTCTGCGCCGCCCCTTCCCGCATCCTGGCCCCCTGTATGGCAGAATCCAGAATAAGGCGGTTGACTTCCTCCAGGTCGTAAGACGGCTTCCCCAGGCCGTCCCAGCTTTTCCAATCCCCAGCAGGGTATTCGTCGTCCCACTGCGTACGGTTCAGCCAGGTTGCCGGGTTGGGTATGTACTGCCCGCCCTCTTTTTGCCATTGGGCGCATTTTTTCGCTTGTTCCAGGGACTCCAGCATCCGTTGTGTCAATTTCTCAGATGGCTTCAGCTTCTTCCATGCTGCTTCCGCCGCTCCCTTGCCCTGCTTTTTCGGATATGACTGCCAGAAAGCATTAAATCTTTCCTGGAGCATTTTTTCCCTCTGTTTTGTCTGAGGTGTTTGGGCTGTTACATCCGCAATTTCCCCTGCGGGGGATTTAGGGGGTGTTTCTTTCTCTTGCTCTAATTCTAACTCTGGTTCTATCTCTTTATCTTTCTCTAACTCTATATCTATCTCTCCGTTACAATGTAACAGGTTTTCAGAATTTTCTGTGTTACATTGTGCGCAGGGTGCAGATACATGGATATTGGATTCCCCTGATTGCAGCTGGCGGTGCTTCCTCACTCGCTCCGCTGAACTGCCCTCTGAGCCGATAAGCTCCTGCACCGCGGAAATATACAACGTCTCGTCTTCCCATCTCTCCACCAGCTTAAAGCGGATCAATGCCTCAATGGTAAGGCGGACAACATTCTCGTCCTCATCCAGCGCCATCGCCAGTTCCGCTGTGCTGTCCGGCAGCAGCCCGCAGTATTTCAGGAGCCCTTCTGTTTTCAGGCTTTTCAGCTGCATTTTC
Organism: uncultured Oscillospiraceae bacterium; assembly: GCA_910589145.1. Classification (GTDB taxonomy): domain Bacteria; phylum Bacillota; class Clostridia; order Oscillospirales; family Ruminococcaceae; genus UBA1405. The sequence goes on along the minus strand of CAJUSD010000053.1, from coordinate 1,193 downwards.
AGGTACACTATCACCAGGCTGTCACCAGATGGAAGCCTCCTCAATGCCTTGATACACGTTTCGCTGAAAAAGTCCTCGCTGAGTTTCAACCAGTAATATCTCTTTGCCATTCCTTTTTCCTCCATTTATAGATAGAAATTTGTCTCATCACTTAATCGCCGCCGCCAGGCTGCGGGTCAGATTCACCGCTGTCTGGGTGGTGTAAACCGCAGACATAATGTTCGCTTTTGCGGAGGTATCCAGCCCAAACTGCTGGGCAATCCTTGGAACTTCCGTCGAAGAAAGCATCAGCCCGCACCCCAAAAGCATATTGCTATTGCACACCATAAGCCCGGCAATAAGCATGGTTGTCTGTAAAAAAGCGGTCAGGCACAGCCCCGCCACTTGGCGGCACCAGCCGTAGAACCCGTCTGTGTACCCCCTGGGGACGCTGAACAGGTACAGGCTCCCCACCGCGATTTGAATCAGCAGGATTCCCCCGCGTTTCAAGTTCGCAAAGAATATTTTGAAAATGCTGTACCCCATGAGAATCAGTAAAAACAGGGCCACTATCGCGCCGTACCCGTTTAACCCGCCCATAGCTGCCCTGGCCATACTGCTGATTCCTTCTGTATTGGATGCTCCCGCGATCCCCTGGGACAGTGTCCCCTGCAAATCTATACACAGCTTGTACAGCTCCACCGGCAGTATGGAAAACAAGCTCACGGCAAAGAACCCCTTTATACTCCCGATGGCCATGTCGCGGATCGCGTTGGGCCGTCCCGCCTGGTATTCCATTGCGGCTTCAAATACAGAAACAATTAGTCCAACTCCATACAAAGCCCAGCCAAAGTACCGGAAAAACTCCACCACCGCTTCCACCCAAACGAACTCAAACAACTCGACCCCCATGCCGTCCATGAGGGACAGGAACTCGCTGAGGAATTCCACTGCCTTTCCATAAATCCAGTCCAGTATCTGTCCCAGCACCAAGTCTGCAATAAAATCCCATATGAAAATGATAATCCCTCCCTTCTGAGGGGACACGTAAAAAAGACGATATCCCCTCAGAAAATCGCTTTATATTCCCAATATTGTCCAGATAAAGGACGGAGCTGTCAGGGAAAATATCAGCCCTGCAAACAAAATCGCGGCGGGCGATAGTGATAGGTAATCCCTTGATGTAATCGCAGGATTTTCCCCCACTCCACACC
>CAJUSD010000052.1 GCA_910589145.1 uncultured Oscillospiraceae bacterium | reverse complement strand
AGCCGTAAGCATGACGCAGAGCCAAATGATGATGCCGATCTTATCCCGTTTTTCCATTCTATCACATCCTGACAACATACATTTCTCGGACAGATATACACCTTGACTCTTTCACAATCACCCTATCCTTTTTATACAGACAAATTACCACGTATGACATATTCTTTTGGTTAACATTTATATAACAACAGTATTTTGATCTACATAGGTATAACGATAGTTATGCCTATCTTGATTATACGCATCCACCAATCCAATCTTAGGTTTTTATGTAAAGGCGAGTATGAAATATGTTATTATTGTTTTTTGGTATCGGCCTGCTGACGGCTCGCATAATCCTTGGATAATTATCATATATCCCGCAAATAGCAAATAGAGCATCACAGCTACACATGTATCCTTTTTCGTCGAGGATAAAAAAAGGTGGAGAGGCGCTTATCGTAATATCTGAATCTTCTTTCATATGCAGTATAAACATTTTAGAAATCAGTCCAGTATACTCTCTGTAGTCCTCCTTTGTCCTAGAAACCTCAATCTGGCGCATATAATCGACTAATTTTATTTGATCCCTTTTGGTTAAGGGATAGTTGGGATACGCGCCAAACATTACTTCAACAGAAAGAACATCTTCTTGTTGAATATCCGGGAATAAAAACCAGCTCTTATTATATATGCCTACTCCTACAATAACAAAAATAAAACAAATTATCTCCAATCCGATAAACATTATTTTCTGTTTTTTGTACATATACATTACCATGTATAACATATTCCTTCATCAAGTATCAATTTAGCGCCTGAAATCTCACTTATATACGTATAAGTATATCCATTTGTATTTGCAGTAACGGAACCAAACTCTGGATCCATCACCATGATAAAACCGGAAATTACATTGACTCCATAGATGGTTGCTGCATGAGTATTAGTAACCGAATCTACCTGAAAAATACTATATAAAGGATAGTCAGTTTTAATATTTCGAAGTATAACATTATCAGAGGGGGCTTGCGCTTTATATGTATAGTTTAATTTATAGACACTCCTCATTAAAGAAGCAGTAGCTCTAGGTGCCATAGTATAATTTTGATAATCAACCTCTCCGTTTTCAGCAATTGCTATTTCGTCAGCAGTTAATTCTGTTCCTTTTACGTAGTTACTGATACACGCAATTGTAGCAGCCCAGCATAGCTTTGTTTTATAACCTTGTGGTACATACTCTACTGGGCATTCATAATAATTGGCAATCCTACTCTCTGGTTCGGGAAAATACCTAAGAGAGACGGATTGATTTAAATTGCACAAATCCAAAGAAATTCTGCTATTCTTTGCAACATTATCCTCAATCTCCAAACGGGATGGAATTTCAATTGAACTCTCACTTAAAAAAGTAAAGTCTTCTCCATCATATAAATAAACCGCATGAGAATCATAAACCAAAGAGAAGTTGGAAATACCTGTGTCATCAATTTTAGCAGCCAATCCTGAAGAAATTTGGTAGTTTCCATTTTCTACTTCGATTGCAAGCGCAACCAGCTCATTATTGTAAAGAAGCGGAAAAGCTGAGTATATCTCCTCAAAACCGCTCTCTACATACTCATAAGCCTGGATTCTGGTTCCAACATAAAGGCCACTGAATTCCACATCTTCTAACTTAAAATTTCCTTTTGAATGTTCAACAAACTGAAGGACGGAAACAATCGAATCCTGCTCTGCATTAGAGAGAATAGCTTCTTGCGCAGAATCTGCGGCCAAAGCCGTGGCACCTGTTGCCTGAACCACCATAGCCAAAGATAACATAAGGCTTGCCAGCTTCCTTTTCATAATTATTCTCCTTTCAAGTTTGGAAAACCGTTCCAATTATAAGTAATTTAGAGAGGTTTTTACATAAACAAATGTTGTCTATTTATGTAGAATCATTTCCACTTTCATCTATTTTCCACATGGAAAAAGTGCTCCACTAAATTCCTGCACTTGTACATTTCCTTGTCATAGCCACGAGGGTCATGGGCATTAGAACGGGGAGGTATTACAGCGCTTCCTCCAGAATCTTCAATCAACTGCACAAAGTCACTGCTGTCATAGCCTTTGTCGGCCAAAATAAAGCAATTTGCCAAGGTAAGTCCATCCACAAGCTGCGGAGCCAAAGTAATATCGTTCAAATTGCCTTTTGACAATAACAGCTTGAGTGTCCGCCCTTCTTCATCTACCGCAATGTGCACTTTTGTTGTCAATCCTCCCCTGGATCGACCAATAGCCTGATCGTTATCTGCCCCTTTTTGGCACCAGCACTGTGCTGATGCGCTTTTACGCTGGTTGAATCCACCATGATTTGCCATGATGGTTCTGGATCAGGATTCAGATTTCTGAGAATATTTTCCCATACCCCAGCATCCCGCCAGCGCAGAAAGTTGTTGTAAACAGTTTTCCACGGGCCATAGTATTCTGGAAGATCCCGCCATGGTGCTCCTGTTTTGAAGACCCACAGCATCGCATCTACCAGTTCCCGAGCATCTTTCCTCGGTCGGCCCATTTTTCCCTGCTTTGGTAATAGCGGCTCTATTCGTGCCCATTCTTCGTTTGTTATACTATGTCGTCTTTTCATATTCCCTATTATACCATCTTTTTGACTTTAGGGACACACCCTAGTTTTTCATTGCCCGGTTTGATTCGACTATTTTACCATATGCTTCATACATTTTCTCAATATCCCGGAACTCAGGACTATCACCATCACATCCTGACAACATACATTTCCTGGACAGATATACACCTGACGCGGTTTTGTTAGCGGTATGGATTCATTCAACATAGGATTCGCATATATCATAAATTTGAGCCGCCAGATCTCTATTGTGACAAATATAATCTCGTTCATCGTTGATCATAATAGATTTACCAGGATATTTTATATCTAAAAGAATCGCTGAACCATCTTTCCCTGATTTCAATGCCGATTGTAGCCGCAAGTATGACGCAGAGCCAAACGGTGATGCCTATTTTCTGCCATTTTCGCATCAAAAAATCCTGTTTTTCCACAATAGCAAATTATCCTCAAAAAAACTTTCCAGCTCTCCTGAATCCTTCATCCAAGCCAGATAAGACCGAAGGGTGCTTCCAATTAAAACATACTGTTCATAGGTCATCGTCAACTTATAAATGCCAAATAACTTTTGAAGAATCGCTTCAAACGAAAGCGGTTCGTTACAAACAATTTTTATCTGTTTTGCAATTTCATAAACCTTTTTCTGGTTTATTTCCGCCAGAGGCCCGATATCTTCTACAACCTCTGCATGGGAAGGAATAAAAAGCCTTGCCTCTATCCCCTTCACCATATCCAGGGTTTTCAGGTAAGCGGCTACATCATAAATAAAGGAAAGCTGATACTTTTCCAGGGTTATGGGGCTGCTGAGGCAATCAGCCAAAAATACAACATTGTCCAGTGTGCGAAATCCCACCATATCAAAAAAATGCCCCGGCAGTGCGATTACCTCAATCCCCTTTGGAAAATCCACATCATCAAAACGACTCACATCACTCTCTGCGGCCATCAAAAATTTATGTCTCAAATCCTGAAACGGATATCCTCCATATAAAAAAGGCGGTTCTAAAACTGGATGCTTGGTAAACGCTGCCTCAATTCCATCTGCAAATACCTTACAATGATATTGCTGCTGTAAATAACGGTTTCCGCCGATATGGTCAGCGTTGGAGTGGGTGTTGAGGATTCCCTTCAGCATCCAGCCGTTTTGATCGAGAATTTTCTTGACTCGGCGGCCTGCGTCCTTGTCGCCGCCGCTGTCAATCAAATAAACATCTTGATCGTTTATCCGATAAATTCCAATTTTCGCTGGACATTGTATATAATAAGTTCGTTCCCCAGCCTGTATCAGCTCATACATTTTTATACCTTCTTCGTTTTTAAAGTCAGCTCTATAGCGGCTGTTGATATTTTTCATATATAACCTATATTATTTTAACCCTTTGCCTTTCATCTGTCTATACTTTTAAATATGATTGTTTATTTATTTTATTTCGTTAAACAAAAATTTAGCGAATATTTTTACAGAGGATTCTGAAACTTCCCAGCCTGCAATGCTGCCTTGAAAAGGAGCCGGATTTGTGCTAAGATGAAAATGAGCCAGATAATTGAAATGAAAGCAGGCGTTAGATTTGACAACGACAGAACAAATAGACAAACAGCACCAAGAAGATTTACAACGGCTTAGGGGCTTTCGCCTGCTGGATGATGACTTTCTGACAAAGTGTTTTGGAGGCTAGATTTTTCAAGGAAAGTAAAGAAGGGGTTGCAATTATGTGTAAAGCTATGGAAGATATGAGAAATCAAGCTGCACTGGAAGCTGCACTGGAACGAGTAAAGACAGTTGTTTATCGCATGTTGGCAGCAGGAAAATACTCGTTGGAAGAAATTGCAGATATAACTGAGCTTTCCCTGGGGGAGATTGAAAAGCTTCAAACCGAACTAGGCTCGTAAACTTCTATATCAATTTTGAGGGCTGGAATCTGATAATCAGATTTCAGCCCTTTTTTATGCCCTGGTTAAAAATTGCTAAATAAATGACAGGGATGCCTTTTCCTTTAAATAAATCTTTTTTGCCAAAATTTCCTCCTGCCTGTGTTTGGGAAGCTGTTTCCATATTTCCTCATATCCCAGCTCTGCATTCGGCGTGCCAAGGACAGGTGTCAGCAATTGGCAGCAGAAGCAATCATACCATAAATCAATAAACATAGATTGACTGTCTGTGTAAGTCATTATGTTGTCAAAAACATTTGGATATTTATTAATATTAAATCTTTACTAAACCATACTCCCCTGCATCCATAACAACGGTATCTGTCAGTTCGTATAATTCTGTAAAAGCCTCTGCCACACGACGGCATTTCTCTTTTTCTTCTGTTGTGATATATGTTGTTTTCTTCATAACCTTATCCTTTCTTCCTATTTCTTTAAGTATTTTCATCTGGTATCAGCCGGTCAAAAATCCAACGGCTGAAAGAAAATCAATCTGTCACTACACATACATTAGATATGGTTTTAAATATTTTAGGTGAAGGTTTTACTCTTGACGATATAGCTGAATTTATCCCCAATAAAAAAAAGGAAAAAACATCAATTAAAAACAAACTATAATTAATTCGATGGATTTCCTCTTGTAATTACCTGAAAATTTGATAAAATAAATAGCAGAATACTGTAGACACCAAAAACAAGAAGGACAAAATACCACTAAGGAGGCACAAACTAATGATGCAAACCCGTTATATGCCCAACACCGACGCAACTGTTTCCCTGTTAGGATTCGGTGCTATGCGGCTGCCAACTGACAGCGAAGGAAACATTGATTACCCCAAAGCCCAGGCAATGGTACAGCTTGCCTATGAAAACGGGGTCAACTATTATGATACAGCTTATATGTACCACGGCGGAAAATCTGAAGGTTTTTATGGGGACACCCTTACAAAATATCCAAGGGACAGCTATTATTTAGCTACTAAATTCCCGGTTGGCTGGTGTGAAAAAGAAGAAGATATTGACCGGATTTTCAACGAACAGCTAACCCGCTGCAAAACAGAATATTTTGACTTTTACCTGCTCCACGCTCTGGACAAGGATAAATTTGAAACTGTTAAAAAATTCCACATATATGAGCGCCTTTTACAATTCAAAGCAGAAGGAAAAATCCGCCGGATTGGTTTCTCCTTCCATGATACTCCTGACGTAATCGACGCAATTACCGATACATACAAATTTGACTTTGCACAAATCCAGTTTAATTATCTGGACTGGGTACAGCAGGACGCGGAACGTTCTTATAAGATTCTGGAAAGCAAAAATATTCCCATTATCGTTATGGAGCCAGTACGTGGAGGATTCCTCCACCGCCTGCCGGAAAAAATTGCATCTGTTTTCAAGACAATTAATCCTGACGCTTCCAATGCTTCCTGGGCGCTGCGGTGGGTAGCCGATCATCCCCAGGTAAAGGTTATCCTCAGCGGTATGTCCACAATGGAGCAGGTACAGGATAACTTAAATGTACTTTCCCAGGCCAAGCCCCTTTCTGATGAAGAAAACAAGGCGATCGAAACGGTTCGGGATATGATCCGTTCTCAGAAAAATGTGCCCTGTACAGCCTGTGAATACTGTATGTCCGAATGTCCAAATGGGATAAAAATTCCTGATATTTTCAGGGCATACAATGACTATACCCAATCCCTCAACGTTGGCAAATTCCGCCGGACTTATAAGGAAATCCCAGAAGAACATCAGGCTGACAAGTGTATTTCCTGCGGCGCGTGCGTATCAAAATGTCCGCAGCATATTGAAATCTTTACAGAACTGGCGGAAATTGACAAACTTCTGCATACAATCTAAAATCATTTTGGAAAGGGAGCTGTATTTTTACGAGCTCCCTTTTTGAATAGCAGCTTTTACATAAGGCAGCCCTCAGTCGAGTACAACCTAAAGCGGATTAAAAAGGTTTGAAGGTCCAGGGAACTTTCCTCAAAAGTTCCCTGGTCGCGCTCGCAAGCGCGAAATACCCCAACTTGCTTAAAAACGACACTAACAAAATGAAAAAGGAAGATACTTAAAAGTATAGAAAATCCCGCCATTTTCTTTTATGGGAGCAGCAGGCAAAGCATTTGGAACAGCTTCCAGGGGCATATATGGCGGGATTTCCTGTTAAAGGTTATCGCTTGCAGCCAGCGAACAGCCAACGGCTACTGAGATGGCGTCCCTTAAAACTTAAACTGTATTAAAGAGGTGTATGGTAAATTTATCCAAAGTCTTTCGCTCAGGGTAATCAATCCTGTGGAGATTTTGAGGTTGATATTGAAAAACACCCCGGTGGGGTGTTTTTCAGGGAAGGTAGAGAAAAATGCTCTTTCCAAAAGGGATCGTGCCTTGCGGGTTTAGTTCAGCAGAGCTACGTTCAGCAAAGCTGAACTGGCGGCCGGCGGCTCTGAGCAGCTCCGCTGCTCAACCCTGAACCCCCGCCACTTTCGAGAAAGCGGCCAAAGCTTTTGATACGGGTTTGGTTTGTGACTGTCCTGGCTTCGTGCCCGCGCCGGAGGTTTTCTGTTTCTTTTTTATAATGTTTCTGAAAATTGATTTCCATGCTTTCGCTGAAACGCAGTTGACAAACAAAGCCAGAACTCCTATAATAAAAGAAACCGATGAGTAAGAATAGTACGCATAAACGGAAATCACAGAGAGCCGTCATTGGTGGGAAACGGTATGGAATTTTATGCGGAATGGCCTTATGAGGGCGGCCCGAACCAATAAAAGAAGTAGGAGCCGACGGAACCTCTAACCGTTAAGATGAGAGCATATGCTGGTATGTGAAAAGCACTCTCAGGGTGGCAAACGGAAGAATTTAACAGCTTCCGTCCCGGTGAACGGGGCGGAAGCTGTTTTTTCAGTATTTCGCGCACGAAAACCGGCAGTATTACCAAACAGGAAAGGATAAACAGACATGGAAAAAAAACGTATACTGACAGGAGACCGCACCACAGGCAAGCTGCATTTAGGACATTATGTCGGAAGCCTTCAAAACCGCGTCAAGCTCCAGGATGAGTATGAAACCTTTATCCTGCTGGCAGACATACAGGCATTGACGACCCATTTTGAAAACCCTGAACTAATCAATGGAAGTATCTATGACGTGGCAATCGACAACCTGTCCATTGGCCTTGACCCGGAGAAGGTAAATATTATTCAGCAGTCCCAAATTCCGTCTATTGCAGAACTGACTGTTTTCTATTCAATGTTGGTATCAGTCAATTTCCTTCGGCATAACCCCACTATCAAAACGGAAGCTAAAAACTATGGCTATGATGATATGACATACGGCTTTTTAGGCTATCCCGTAAGCCAGGCCGCAGACATTACCTTCTGTAAAGCGAACCTCGTACCAGTAGGCGACGACCAGCTCCCCCATATTGAAGTTGCCCGAAAAATTGTCCGGCGGTTTAACGACCTGTACCACGGGAACCTGGTAGAACCAGAAGCAATGCTCAGTTCCACCCCCAGGCTGATGGGGCTGGACGGCAACGCCAAAATGGGGAAAAGCCTTGGCAATGCTATCTACCTGTCTGATACTGCCGACACTGTAAACCAGAAAGTACGTGCAGCGGTGACAGATAAAAGCCGAATTTCAGTCAAAGACCCCGGCCACCCGGATATCTGCGTTGTCAGCAAATACCATCAGGTTTTCAACAACAGCGAATATGAAAATATCTGCGAAATGTGCAGAGGTTCAGCAATTGGGTGTGTAGCGTGCAAAAAGAAGCTGGCTGAAGCGTTAAATAACCTTTTAGACCCCTTCCGTGAAAAGCGGGCTTACTATGAAGAACATAAAGATCTGGTGCGAGACCTGATTCATGCAGGAAGCGAAAAAGCAAATAAGATTGGAGCGGAAACGGTTCAGGAAGTCAAGGAAGCTATGAGTATCCATTTAGGCTAGATCGTTTGCATAACAGGGAGAGGGCGCAGAACACAGGGAAAAAGCACTGTTTTCTGCGCCTGTTTTTGTTGATTAAGCACAAAATTAGGAAAAGGGAAAAATTTTTTTCCAAAAAGCTGACGTGTTTCCCATCTAAAAGCTGTTATAATATCTGAACGGATAAAAAGGAGCCTAGGCCTTTGGAAAAAATCTGTTCGGACAGAAAACGGCAAAGAGGAGGTGGAAACCATTGATATCCGAACATTTACCGCGCAAATAGAACAGTATAAATCGCTGGTATTCCAGGTCTGCAACTCCTTTGTACACAATTATTTTGACGCGGAAGATTTGACACAGGAAACCTTTTTATCTGCATACAGCAAGTTAGAGAGTTTTGACGGGCAGAATTTCAAGGCATGGATTACAACCATAGCGGCAAATAAATGCCGGAATTTTCTGGCGGATCCCCGCAGAAGGATGCAGATGGTTTCCGAAGAGACATTAGGAGAATTGGAAGCTCCTGAACCTACTCCAGAAGAACTGGTAATACATACGGATCAGAAAAGGCGTCTGTACGAACTTTGCAACAGTCTGAAAGAACCATACCGGGAGGTAGCTGTTGCATACTTTTGCAAAAACAAAAAACTGTCGGAAGTAGCAGCAGAAACAAAAGCGCCGCTGCGGACGCTGGAAACACGGTTATACCGGGCAAAAAAGCTGCTTCGGGAAGCATGGAAGGAGGAAAATACCTGTGCAATGCAGCGAACTTGAGAGATTTTTATTAGGAAACATGACTGTTGACGAACGAATTGCATTTGCAGATCATTTAGCAGGCTGTCCCCGCTGCTGTGCAGCGATGGCTGGGGCATATGAAAATGCGGGAAATCCGCTGCTCTCCCCCCTCCCGCCCCAGCCAAACCCGCCCAGGGGAATCACCGAACGGATTACGCGGGAACTGTACCTGAAACGCCGCCAGGAATTTCGGGTGTATACTATCCAAGTTGTGCTTTCCACTTGTGCAGCTATTATGCTGATTTTTGCAGGAGGCGGAAAGGCTATGGACTTTCGGGACATGGTGGAGGCCCGATCAATTTCCTGGCAGGAATCCTGGAATTCCAACTATAACAACAAATCCTTTACCGATCTTTATACGGAGGTGTTTCAACGTTATGCTGACACGAAAAAATAAATGGCTGACCATGCTTTTTGGACTTTTACCTGGAGCGGGACACATGTTCATGGGCTTCATGCAGATGGGCGTTTCTTACATGCTTATATTTTTTGGCGGGATCTCTGTCATTCTATTTCTTGACCAACTATTCTATTTATTCAGCGCTTTGGGCTTCCTGATTCCCATTGTCTGGTGTTACGCCTTTTTTGACTGTTTAAACCGGTGCTATGCCTCTGACGAAGAATTTTGGAATATGAAAGACCACTTTCTTTTTTCAGAATTAGAGATTCCCAAATTTCGTTTTGATTTCCGCCTTGGGAAATATGTCCGCCTGTTTATCGGCTGGATCTTAGTTGTAAGCGGCGGGATTTTCCTGTTCCGAAATTTTCTCGGGCTGCTTGAGGACTGCGGACTGCTGGATCGGGACAGCCCCGTTTATTGGTTCCTGCGTAGCACTTTGAACAGTATCCCGCAGTTTCTTACTGCTATGGCCATTATTTTAATTGGCCTGCGTCTCATTTTCGGGAAACGGAAGGAACTAAAAGAATTAAAAGCTCTGATAGAACCCACTATGGGGGGGGGAGAGGATTTTCAGGAACTTGAGGAGGTGGAATATCATGAATAAAAAACGTCGGGTTGGTTCCCTGACTGCCGGCGTTGTTTTAGTTGCGTTTGGCGTAATGCTCCTGCTCCGCCCATTTGTTGAGACTTTGAATTATCAGGTTATCCTTTCCTGCTGGCCGGTGATTTTAATCCTTTTAGGGTTGGAACTGCTCTTTTGCCACTTTACCGCTGGGGAGGAAAAACTTCGTTATGATGGAGCTGCTATTTTTCTGGTGTTTGTTATGGCTGGGTTTGCATTGACAATAGGGACGATTGAATTTGTTATGGAACATTTCCCAGAGTTTGTCCATCTTTATGGAATATAAGTCCAATAGAATAAATTTGCGGGTACAGCCTTCGGCAAGTACCCGCAAATTTGTTTTATCGAAATCGCATATCTTAAAAGAAAGTCATCTGGCTTGTTTCCGGCAGTCCTTGAAGCGCACCCGCTCCCCGAAGCAGGTCAACAACTGTCTTGGAAGTCCCTGACCTGGCAGAAATTTCATCCGCTGAAAGGTATTCCCCTTGTTTTCCTGCTTCCTCCAAAGCTTTGGCGGCATTTTCACCCAAACCCTTCAACGCAGCAAAAGGAAGCCTTAACTTTCCGTCTTCCGGCAAATATCTTGATGCAGCAGACTTATACAAATCCACCGGCAAAAAGGACAGTCCTCTTGCCATCATTTCATTGAGAATCTGTAAAATGGTATATTGATCTTCTTCTTTTGTTGTCCTTTCATTCCCCTTGTTTTTCATTTCCTCCATTTTCAGTTTAACGGCATCCCTTCCCTGAATAGCGGCGTCTGCGTCGATATCTCCCCCGCGTACAGTAAAGAAAGCTGCATAATACTCCAAAGGTTTGTAAACCTTATACCACCCAAGCCGTACGGCGGCAATAATATATGCACTTGCATGGGACTTTGGGAACATATACTTAATCTTATAGCAGCTATCAATATACCACTGCGGTACATTATGCTCTTTCATAGCATCAATATGTTCCTGGGTCAGTAATTTTGTAGCCAGCCCCTTACGAGTAATCTCCATAATTTTAAATGCCATACTAGGTTCCAAACCCATTTGGATCAGATAAGTCATAATGCTGTCACGAGTACCGATAACCTCTGAAATAGTACAGGTCTTGTTGTGAATAAGTTCCTGAGCATTGCCAAGCCAAACGTCAGTTCCGTGGGACAAACCGGAAATTTGCAGCAAATCGGAAAAGTTTTTTGGCTGACATTCTTCCAGCATCTGGCGAACAAAAGGCGTTCCCATTTCTGGCAGGGAAAGGCTTCCTGTATTGCAGTCAATATCCTCTTTGGTTAATCCCAAAGCTTCCGGGGAGGTAAATAAGGAATAAACCTTACGGTCATTCATAGGAACGTCCATAATACTGGTTCCTGTTAAGTCCTCCAGATATTTGTAAAGGGTCGGAACATCATGCCCCAGATTATCCAGCTTCAGGATAGTGTCATGAAGGGAATGGAAATCAAAATGTGTTGTGACTATACCGGAGTCTGCGGAATCTGCAGGATGCTGAACCGGTGAAAAATCATAAACATCATATGCATTAGGTACAACAACCATCCCTCCGGGATGCTGTCCGGTAGTGCGCTTTACGCCGGTACAGCCTGCCGCAAGGCGCAGTTCCTCTGCCCGATGAACAATCTTCCCCTTTTCTTCCAAATATCTTTTTACATATCCATAAGCGGTTTTTTCTGCTACTGTTGAAATCGTGCCTGCTTTAAATACATGAGACGGACCAAACAATTCTTCTGTATACCGATGGGCGCGGGCCTGGTATTCCCCAGAGAAATTCAGGTCAATATCCGGCGATTTGTCACCTTTAAAACCAAGGAATGTTTCAAAGGGAATATTGTGTCCATCCTGGTTCATATGTGTTCCACAATTTGGGCAATCCTTTTCCGGCATATCAAAGCCGGAACCATAAGAACCGTCAGTAATGAATTCGCTGTGTTTGCACTTGGGGCAAACATAATGGGGCGGCAGCGGGTTTACCTCGGAAATGCCGGCCATGATTGCCACAAAGGATGAGCCAACCGAACCACGCGAACCAACATAATAGCCATCGCTCATTGACTTGCTGACCAGCTTTTGGGCGATGATGTACAACACTGCAAAACCATTTTTAATAATGGAAGTCAATTCCCTGTCCAGTCTGTCCTTAACCAGTTCTGGCAGGGGATCGCCAAACATCTCCTTAGCTTTTCCCAAAGTGATGCGTTGCAAATCTTCTTCCGCGCCGTCGATAGAGGGCGGATAAGTGCCATCGGGGATAGGTTTGATTTTTTCCACCATGTCGGCTATTTTGTTGGTATTTTCCACAACAACCTCGTAGGCTTTCTCTTTCCCAAGGTATGCGGAAAACTCCTCCAGCATTTCATCTGTCGTTTTAAGGTAAAGAGGCGGCTGGTTTGCAGCATTCTGGAATCCCTGAACTGACATAAGGATTTCCCGGTAAATAGCATCCTCTTTTTTCAGGAAGTGTACATCACAGGTTGCTACAACGGGCTTATTGAGTTTTTCGCCTAGCCGGACAATGATACGGTTAAACTCTCTCAGCTGTTCCTCGTCTTTTGCAATCCCTTCCAGGATCATAAAACGGTTATTGTCAATAGACTGGATTTCCAGATAATCATAGAAGGAGGCGATTTCCAAAAGCTCCCTTTCTGGTTTTCCTTCTGCAACAGCCCGGAAAAGCTCCCCGGACTCGCAGGCAGAACCAACCAGAAGGCCATCCCGATATTTAATCAGCTCGCTTTTTGGGACACGGGGGCGCTTATAAAAATAATTGAGATGCCCCATGGAAATTAACCGATAAAGATTTTTCAGACCCGTTAAGTTCCGTACCAGCAGTATTTGATGGTAGCTCGGTAATTTTTTCGGATCGCCGCCAGTCAAACCGTTGTTAATCTGTGCAACTGTAAGAATATTTCTCCCTTGAAGGTACTTAAACATTTCCAGCAAAATTTTCCCCAAAATGGCAGCGTCATCACAGGCACGATGATGCTGGAAAGCTGGGAGTTTTAAAAACTGGGCAACTTTGTCCAGCTTATGGCTTTTCAAGTCCGGGAAAAGGCTCCGGCTTAACTGTACTGTATCTAAAAAGGTATAGGGGAATCTCTCACCCAGACGGGCAGCTGTGGCTTTCATAAATCCAGTATCAAAGGACGCATTATGGGCAACCAAAACACATTCTTCCGGGTTCCCGCAAAATTCCAGAAATTTCCGATAAGCTTCCCCTTCCAGGGGTGCATCAGCAACCATACTGTCTGTAATACTGGTGAGCTGCGATATCTTGGAGGGTATTGGCATTTCAGGATTTACAAAGGTGTTGAAGGTTTCAACGATTTCCCCTTTTACAATCTTAACAGCTCCAATCTCAGTCATCCGTTCAGTAGAAGCAGAAAGACCCGTCGTTTCAATATCAAATGAGATAAATGTCCCCTCTGCAAAAGTCTGGTCAGCACTCCCGTCCACTACCTGAACCAAATCATTGACGAAATAAGCTTCCATCCCATAAAGAATTTTAAATCCATCCAGTTTTGCTGCTGCATTCATCGCATCAGGGAAGGCTTGCGCTACTCCATGGTCAGTAATGGCCAGCGCTTTATGCCCCCATTTGTATGCCTGTTTTACCAGGGCTTCGGTACTGGAAACTGCATCCATAGCGGACATATTGGTATGGCAATGAAGCTCTACCCTTTTTTTCTCCGCCAGGTCTTTTTTCTCTTTCTTTTTGACAATACACACATCATAAGGCCGTATGGCGATTTCACGGTCATATTTATCATAATCGACTTCCCCTTGTACCGCCAGAATAACGCCGGACTTTAGCTCATCCATAGCGCTTTCCTGATCTTTATCCACAATAAATTTCAAAGTATTGGAATTGGTATAATCGGTTATGTGAATTGCATAAATACACCTTGCTCCATCGCGGGAAAACCTCTTATCTACTGAAAAAATTTCCCCCCAAATGGTAACACGCCCACTGTCCTGCTGCACATTCTTCAGGGGGATGGGAGTTTCCCGGATAGCCTTTCCCATAAAGACTGTCATAGTATCTGGTTCAATGGGAGTATTTGAAATATCAAAGGTAACGCGCATTGTTTGACGTTCCCCTGTAATTGGGCCTCCTTTACGCCGCGTGCTGCGCTGTTTTCCATCTGCCGAACGAAAAGATGACGGCGGTGCAGCAGATGCAGAGGGTTTTGGAATGGAACCTCCCTCTGCGCTTGTCTGGAACCCTTCTGGTGGAAGTTCTATGACAGCGATGCTTTCCTTTTCCTCCTTGGAAAGCTCCAGCACACCGTCAAACTCTACTGGAACATCAAGGGAAAACTCCTCTTGAATCACCTGCCGGAGCATCCGGTCACATCCAATTTTTTTCAGGATGTCAAATCCGCCGTGGGATAGATAAATGCGCAAAGTGCCGTCTATAAAGTCTGAACGGCAGTCGTCGAAAAATCCATTTACTAATGCCCCCTGCCGTTTGACTGCCAGAATCAGTTCAGGGAGATACCCGCTGGTAAACAGTGCAGAAGGATAACGGGGATGTAAAACTGTAAAATCCACACCCAGCTTTTCAGAAAGATGCTGTTCTGCCTGGGAGAGGATAGAGCGGGCTACAAGTTCCTGCATGGATATTTGAATATCAAGAATACGTTTTGTTTTGTCCACCTGAATCTGTACAATCTCCCCTTTCAGCAAAGCTTCAGGAAGATCAATAGTAAGGATGCGGGAAAACAGAGAGCTGAAATCTTTCATAACGCCTCCAAAATGCCCATTAACGGTTGTGAATACAGGTTTTTATGAAACGCTGGAGATTGGGACCAACGGAGAAATGTCCTGGGAATAATCCACGCTATCCACTTCAAAGCCGAACAGATTATAAAAATCTTTCCAATAACCTTGAATATCGGCCAGTTCTTCCAAATTTTCGCTGCAGACAGCCGGCCATCGTTTTTTGATTTCATTTTGGACCTCTGGATTCAGCTCCCAGTCGTCCACCCGAAGACGGCCTTCTTCATCAAGAATGGGAGAAGCAATAAATAACTTTTCACGGAATAAACGATCCATCTGGGCAATACAGTCCTCATGCAGGCCCAATTCCTTCATCAACTTAAAAAGCAAAGTAATATAAAGGGGTACAACAGGGATGGCGGCACTGGCCTGGGTAACAAGGGCTTTATTCACTGACACAAAGGCGCTGCCGTGTTTAGAAGCCAGAGCCTCCGTAATCTTTTTCGCAGAAGCTTCCAAATCCTCTTTCGCCTTTCCAATCGTGCCAAGGCGGTATAAAGGATATGTTGCTTCCGGCCCAATATAAGAGTAAGCAACTGTTTTTACATTTTCCTCTAATACATCCGCTTGAGCAAGAGCATCCATCCAAAGCATCCAATCCTCGCCACCCATTACCTTGACCGTATCCTCTATTTCCTGTTGTTCAGCAGGCTGGGCTGTTACAGGGACAACGGCACGGTTTTTCAAATCAATGGTTTTATCGCTGTATGGCTTACCGATGGGTTTGAGAACAGATGTATAGGTTTTGCCGTCGGGCGCGGTGCGGCGTGGCGCGGCAATACTGTATACCACAAAATCCACCTTCCCCAAATCCTTCCGAATCAGTTCAATGACTTGTTCCTTGATTTCTTGAGAAAAAGCATCCCCAATAATCGTTTTAGCATACAGCCCTTCCTTTGCAGCTTCCTGTTCAAAAGCAGCCGTATTATACCAGCCAGCAGAGGCAGTGCGGTTCCCGGATGCTGGTTTTTCAAAGCCTACTCCAATCGTTGCCGCCCTGCTTCCAAAGGCTGCCGCAATACGGGAAGAAAGGCCATATCCTGTGGATGCTCCCAACACCAAAACCTTTTTTGGCCCCTGAAAGGTTCCTTTCCCTTTTACATACGCAATCTGATTTTTAACATTCTGCGCACAGCCCGCCGGATGGGCAGTTGTGCAGATAAATCCTCTTACTTTAGGTTCAATTATCATATAACGGACTCCTATACAAATAAATTTTTTAGTCTGTCAATATTGGTTCAGCATCCCGGAATTTCTTAGCGAAACAAAGTCAGACCCGGAAACAATAATATGGTCTAACAATTCAACTTCTATTTTCTTTAAACATTCCTGTAGTTCCTGCGTCATAAGCCGGTCTGTGCTGGAAGGAAGGGCAAACCCATTTGGATGGTTATGTGCGATTACGGCTGCTGTAGCCCGAAAATTCAACAGTGTGTCCATAACTTTTCGCAGAGGGAAAGGCGTTTGCGTAACAGAACCCTCTGAAATCATTGTACAGTTAAGCAGGTTTAAACGGTTATCCATAGATAAAAGATAGGTACACTCTACGGTTTTATCCAAAAATTTAGGTATCAGAAATTCCCCAAGCTTTTCTGTAGAATCCAGAATCTGCATATCCCGATTTTTAGAATCTTTATAGTAGACGGAAATCGCTCCAGCCAATCTGATAAGGGTCGCAGAATACTCCCCCATTCCCTTTATTTTGATTAATTTTTCCTGCGGCGCCTCAAACACTTTATCAATTGTGCCAAAAGCATTGAGCAAATCGTGGGCAAGCGGATTTACATCCTTTTGCGGGATTGCATAAGTTAAAAGCAGTTCCAACACCTGATGGGGCTCAAAGGAACGTAGGCCCTCCTCACAGAAGCGCTTCCGAAGTCTCAAGCGATGCGCTTTATGGATATTCTCTATAAAATAACCTCCCTTCAAATTAAACTCTGGCTCTAAAAAGCGTTCAGCCTGATGATGAACCGCTAAGTTATTTGACAGCACGAAATCCTGGTAGTATAATAATAATCCAGGAAACAAACGGGAAGCGAGGATGCTATTATGGGCGATCTGTTAAAAGACAAAGATTTAAAGCGGACAAAAAGCCGTATAGCAGTATTAACCTTTCTGGAAACAAACCAGGCGCCAATTACAGCAGAAGGGATATATCAGGCGTTAAGCAAAACGGGAAACGCCCATATAAGCCTTTCAACCATCTATCGGACGGCAGCAACATTGGCTGAAAAGGGCATTTTGCGTAAGAGCGTTGGAGCAGACGGAATCACCCATTACCAATTAAATGACAACCGTCACTGTCATTATTTGGCCTGTACAGCCTGCGGGCAGTTGATACCAGTGGATGGCTGCCCCCTTCACGTCCTGGAAGAATCTCTTTCCCAAACAACAGGTTATCAGATAACAGGGCACCATCTGGAATTTTATGGGATCTGCCCCAAATGTGCAGAGAGGAACAAGAAATAACAAGAACAGCTAAGAAAAGGAACACGGAAATCAATTTTCAGAAACATTGCAAAAAAGAAGCAGAAAACCTTCGGCGCGAGCACAAAGCCAAAAAAGTCACAAACCAAACCCGTATGAAAAGCTTTGGCCGCTTTCTCGAAAGTGGCAGGGGT
>CAJUSD010000051.1 GCA_910589145.1 uncultured Oscillospiraceae bacterium | reverse complement strand
ACAGGAAAAAGCAGCTTACAAAAAAGTATACTTTTTTGTAAGCTGTTTTATTTTTTGACAACAAACGATTGGCTTAATAATGCGGAAAACCGGATATGGCACCAGGGGGATATAAACGGATTCGTTTCGTTTATATCCCCCTGGTGCCATAAAAAGACATGTAAAACGCTTTTTTGGAGTTTTTTACAAAAATCCCCCTTTTTAAAATATTCTCCTTAAATTCTGCTATAATCTGAACCATTCAGAAGGTTTTCCCCACAGAAGCTCAATAAAAGATAGACAGAATGGAAAAAAATGTGTACAATAGAGGAAAAGGAGGGTACATCCTTGAAAAAACTTATTATCATTAATGGAACGATGGGGGTGGGCAAATCCTCCACCAGCCAGGAGTTAATGAAACTCCTTCCCAACAGTGTTTTTCTTGATGGGGACTGGTGCTGGAACTCTTATCCCTTTAATCCCAATGAAGAAACCAAAACTATGGTAATGGACAATATTACCTATTTGCTGAATAATTTTCTGTCTTGTTCTGCTTATGAGCACATCATCTTTTGCTGGGTAATGCATAAAGAGGAAGTCTTGCGAAATGTTTTATCCCGTTTAAAAGGGGATTTCCAAGTTTTCTGCTTTTCTCTGGTATGTTCTGAACA
Organism: uncultured Oscillospiraceae bacterium; assembly: GCA_910589145.1. Taxonomy (GTDB): domain Bacteria; phylum Bacillota; class Clostridia; order Oscillospirales; family Ruminococcaceae; genus UBA1405. Next base: position 18,037 of record CAJUSD010000051.1, on the reverse strand, counting down.
AGCCCTTGTTCTGCGGCTGTTCGGGGATGTGGCAGTTGGAACCCGTAGGGAAGACGTAATTGAGCGCAGCGTTCCGCGCCTCCAAAATTACTGGGATATGGACACCGAAAAAATTGACGTTACCTATATCAGTGCGCTGGAAGCCGCTGAATTAATTGAAAACAGAGTGAAACTCGGTCAGGGTCAGATGAACCGCTAGAAAGGCTCCTCTCTTTTTGATATCTGCTGTTTTGATTTGGAATCCTTACAAATTGACAAGGGAATCTATTTATTCCCTTGAAGCGCTGCTGGAAAAACGATATAATATGGTGTAAATTTGCCGGAATAAAGGCTGTGCTCAAGATGGTATTGTACTGCAAAGCCTAACCAGCTTCGGCAAACTTGCATTTATTGATCCGGAAATCCCAAACAAAGGAAAGAAAGCGTGAAAAAAATGGCGGAAAAACAAGCAAAGCTGTATATTGAAAAGGAATTTGTAATTGCGCAGGCGGACAAGCGTCTCTTTAGTTCCTTTCTGGAACATCTGGGACGCGCCATTTACACCGGAATTTACGAACCCGGCCATCCCCTGGCGGATGAAAACGGCTTCCGAACCGATGTAATTAAGCTGATTCAAGACCTGGGAATTTCCCACGTCCGGTATCCTGGCGGGAATTTTCTGTCAGGTTATAACTGGCGGGACGGAATCGGTCCTAAGTCAGAACGCCCTACCCGTCTGGACCTGGCATGGAATACCATTGAAACAAACCAATTTGGAATAGATGAGTTTTGTGACTGGAGCAAAAAAGCCGGTACATCAGTTATGGGTGCGGTAAATATGGGAACCGGCACACCAAAAGAGGCCGGGGAACTTTTAGAATACTGCAACTATCCCGGCGGGACATATCTTTCCGATTTGAGGATTAAAAACGGCCATCAATCCCCTCACAACATCAAATTATGGTGTGTCGGCAATGAAATGGACGGAAGCTGGCAAATCTGTCATTTGGATGCAGTGGATTATGGGAAAAAGGCTCTGGAAACCGCCAAAATTATGAAATGGGTAGACCCGGAAGTCGAGCTTGTTGTAAGCGGCAGTTCTAATACCAAACAGCCTACTTTCCCGGAATGGGATCGAATTGTCCTGGAACACACCTACGAAAAAGCAGACTATCTTTCCCTTCACACTTATTATGAAAACAAGGGAAGCGATCTTGATTTTCTTGCTTCCTTTATGGATATGGAGCATTTTATCCATACCATTGTCAGCACCTGCGACTATGTGAAAGCTGTTAAACGCAGCAAAAAAACAATGATGCTTTCTTTTGACGAGTGGAACGTCTGGTATCAGCAGAAACAAGCTCCGCATGGCTGGATGGAGGCTCCCCCTATTCTGGAAGATCATTATTCTGTTTTGGATGCTCTTGTGTTTGCCGGAATGGGAATGACGCTCCTTAACCACTCCGACCGGGTTAAAATCGCCTGTTTTGCACAGTTAGTCAATGTAATCGCCCCCATTTTTACGGAAAAGGGCGGCAGGGTAATTCGTCAGTCTATTTATTATCCCTTCCAGCTTTTGTCTCGGTATGGGAGCTGCGGAACCGTGCTTAAGCCTGTAACCATTGCCCCTGAAACGGAAACCTGTTATGGAGAAACCCCTCTGCTTCATTCTTCTGTGGTTTATAATGAGGAAGATAAAACAATCACGGTCTTCCTTCTTAACCTTCAAAACGAGGATATGAAGGTGGATTTATCTATGCGTTCTTTTGGCAAGGTATCTATGATGGAACGGCTTTGCATGTCTCATTCTGAATTGAATTTAGAGAATACCTTTGAAGCCCCGGAACAGACAGCTCCCTTTTCACTTCCTTGCGAAAAAGGAATTTTTGAAGAATGCACTATAAATTTGCCGAAAACCTCCTGGAACGTTTTGCGTTTCCATGTGGAATAATCTCATCCCCTGATAAATATTAAAACCAAAAGGAGTGCGCTGCCATGGAAAAAATAACCCTGGATCTTTTCACAAAATACAAATTTTTAAGCAGCCTTGCCCTTTCCCCAGATGCTGCCCATGCTGCTTTTACAGTTGGCCAGGCCGATATGGAGAAAAACGGCTATCACCATAATATCTGGTTATACCGCCTGTCCGACAAAAAAATGACCCGTTTAACCGGTATGGACAATGAACGCAGCTTCATCTGGGAGAACAGCGACACTATCCTGTTCCCTGCTGTCCGCAAGGAAAAACATAAAAAAGAAATTGAGTCTGGGAAATACCTGACTGTTTACCAGAGAATTTCCATCAGCGGCGGCGAGGCTGAGGAAGCTTTTACCGTCCCTCTAAAGGCAAGCGCCATTTATAAGCTGGACGGAAGCAGATACCTTCTGGAAGCCCTGTATGAAATTGGCCGTCCCGATGTGGAGAATATGTCCGGTGAGGAGCAGTCTAAAGCCTTGAAGCAATTGAAAGAAGAAAAGGACTATTATGTTTTTGACGAGCTTCCTTTCTGGGTAAACGGAAAAGGTGTTACCAATAAACAGCGCAACCGTTTGTATTTGTTTGATTCCATGTCCGGCGAAATTACGCCTGTTTCCTCCCCCTCCTGCAACGTAGGGTCGGTTTCTATCAGTGACGATCATTCTAAAGTTGTATATGCCGGCCCCGATTATGATTCTGTCAATCCGCAGTTTGCTGAGGTAAAGCTTTACGATATTTCCTCCGGCAAAACAGAAACCCTGGTGGAAGGCGGCGTTTATACAATTATGCGGGCGGCGTTTTATGGGGACGGGGTTCTGTTCATTGGTTCTGACAGGAAACGTTTTGGCACCAGCGAAAACGCCAAGTTTTATACGGTTGACCTGTCCACCAAGGAAATTAAAGTTTTTGCCGATCCTGACCGCGCTGCAGGCAACTCCGTTGGCTCCGACTGCCGTTTAGGTGCAGGAAGGGGCTTTAAGATTGTTGATGGAACGATTTATTCCCTCTTTACGCTGGACAATACTTCCTATCTCTGCCGCATGGACAAGGATGGTTCTGTTCATCCCCTTACAGCAGACAACGGCGCTGTTGACTGCTTCGATATTCAAAACGGGAAATCTATGTTTATCGGGATGCGGGATATGCGGTTACAGGAACTGTATTCCTTTGACCTTTCTTCCCATAAGGAAGAACGTATCAGCAGCTTTAATGATGATATTACTAATAATTACTATGTTTCTATGCCGGAGCCTCTTTCCTTTACCAATAAAGATGGCGTGAGGATTGACGGCTGGGTTATGAAGCCTTACGGATATGATGAAGGTAAAACCTATCCCGCTGTTTTTGATATTCATGGCGGACCAAAAGGCGTTTATGGCGCTGTATTTAACCACGAAATGGAATACTGGGCAAGCGAAGGATACTTTGTATTTTTCTGCAACCCCCGCGGTTCTGATGGGCGCGGAAACGAATTCGCTGATCTGCGCGGGAAATATGGAACGGTCGATTACAGCGATTTAATGGATTTTGCAGACAAGGTTTTGGAAAAATATCCCCAGATTGACAAGTCTAAGGTTTGTGAGACAGGCGGCAGTTATGGCGGATTTATGACCAACTGGATTATCGGCCATACCAATCGGTTTGCGGCGGCAGTTTCCCAGAGATCTATTTCTAACTGGATCAGTAAATGCTTGACAACCGACATTGGTTACTACCACAATATGGATGCTATGCAGTCTACCCCCTGGACCGATATGGATAAAATGTGGGGTTTCTCTCCCCTAAAATATGCGGATAAATGTACTACACCTACTTTATTTATCCATTCCGGGGAGGATTATCGCTGCTGGCAGGCTGAAGGGATTCAAATGTTTACTGCTTTGAAATATCATGGGTGTGAAGCCAGGCTCTGTTATTTTAAAGGGGAAAACCATGAATTGTCCCGGTCCGGTAAGCCCAAACATCGAATTCGCCGGTTAAAGGAAATTACAGAGTGGTTTGACGCCCATGTAAAATAAGCGAAATTTAGGAGTAGGCTCTTGTGGAAAACAGGAGCCTACTTTAATATAAGAACCCGTATTCACAACCGCTGCACGCAGTATGGCAGGTCTTTTTCCCGCCATACTGCGTCGGTTTCCCTTGCCATACGTCAGTATGGCTGCGGAAAATCTCCTTGTCTGACGAGAAAAATCCTCGTCCATCCGGCGTCCCTCGGTTATGAACACAGGTTCTAAGTGAGTACAGCAGAAAGATCAGGTTTAGGAACTCTGCCATCTCAATGAACTCTAAGGCTGGTAAGAATAAGCCTCGATTTTACTGAACTCATGTTAAATTGTATTGGACAAAAAAGACATTTTGGGGTATCATTAAGATGGGAGAAATTTTATATACAGGGTTTAAAGGAAAAAATAATTCCTCTTATCAGCTTGTTCAAAAATTAAATGGAGAAAAAATTTTCCTGACCAACTCTTTTCAGGGATTAAAAAAGGATATTGAGGGGATAGCAGATATTGGCGTGTACCGTATTGTATATATGTTTGGATTGGACAAAAATCTGTATGGCTCTGTAAGGATTGAGGCTTGTGCGAAACAAAATATACAGACAGCCAGATCCTATATCGACTTATTCCCAATTAAGCAGAAAATGGAAGATTATCATATCAAAAGTGAGATTTCGGAACATCCCACACGGTTTTTATGTAATGAGGCTTACTATCAAATCCTGCAAAAAACCTGTGGTAAAGCGGTTTTCATCCATATTCCCACACAGCGTTATCTGCCTGAAAGCATGTTTTATCGTTTGGCTGAGCTGTTTAATAATGGTGGATTATAGAACCTGTATTCACAACCGCTGAACGCTGTCTGTCCAGTCTTTTTTCGCCCTTCCAGCATCCCCCCAGCTATGAATACAGGTTTATATTTGGCATCAGATTTCTCTCAATCTGTAAATATCTTAAAATTATTTGTTGCAGATTAAACGGCATTAGCTATAATATAAGAGTAGAGCAAGGAATATTTTTCAAATTGGCTGCCAGCCATTCGAGAGGAATTTCATTATGAAACGAAAAATACAGGTTACAGCGGCAGTCTGTGCAGCCCTGACGGCGCTGGGTTTTACAGGATGTATTCCCGGCGGCGCTTTGCCAAACAGCGCAGCAAATGCCAAAACAGATTTCATATCCACCGTTTCGGGGGATTCTGACGAAGCAGCAAATCAATCTCCCGCCCATTCTGATTTGTACACTCCTGCCGGAGAATTTCCCATTGTAAAGGAACCAATCCGCCTAATTATATTTGCTCCTGCAGACGGGCAATTTTCCAGGGATCAAAATGGCCTTACAAAAGAGCTGGAGGAAGCAACAAATATTGATATTATATGGCGGATTGCCTCCAGTGGAGCATTTAACGAAAAAATGAATCTTATGTTTGCGTCTGGTGAAATGGCAGATGTTGTCGCCACTGGGCCAAGATCAGAGGACCGTATTTCCAAAGCCGAAGAAATACACCTGGGCGCACAAGGTTTCATTATTCCTCTGGAAAAAATGATTGACTCCATCTCCCAAGGATATCAGGATGCTTTTGATAAACTTCCCGGACTCCGGGAATATATTACAACTCCAGAAGGCCATATTTATACTTTGCCCAATGTGGACGGCTCCCTGCACATCCAGTTTAACAATAAACTTTGGATTAATACCAAATGGCTGGAACGCCTGGGGTTGGATATGCCCGCCACTACGGAGGACTTGTATCATGTGCTGAAAGCATTCCAGGAACAGGACGCAAATGGCAACGGCAACAACGAAGATGAAATTCCCCTTTCCACCTGTATGACAGGAACGGGTGTAGAGATAGACGGATTTTTGATGAATCCGTTTCAGCTCACACCGGAAAGTAAACTGTACCTTGAAAATGGAAAGGTGGTATTCCCTCCTGTTACAAATGGGTACAAAGAGGGACTAGCTTATATCCGAAATCTGTACGATGAGGGATTGATTTTCCTGGATTCTTTCACTCAAAGCAAGGAAACCCAAATCAAAATAAATGAAAGCGGGGACGCTCCTGTAATTGGCTCATTCCTGGCCCAGCGTCCTGGATACGCCTGCGATTTAACCATTTACCCGGATAATAGCCGTAGATGGGAAGAATATCAATCTGTCCCGCCTCTGATTGGGCCAAGCGGAACTGCAAAATCTGCATGGAATCCCTACGCCATGTATCAAACCGGCGTTTGGGCAATTACAAGCGCCTGCCAATATCCCGAAGCTGCTTTTCGCCTGGCAGACTGGCTTGCCACAGAAGAGGGAACCCTCCGCAGTGCAGAGGGCCCTGAAAATATTGGATGGCGGTATGCAGAGGAAGGCGAACTTGGCATAAATGGTGAACAGGCTTTGATTGTCCAGCTACCTGAAACAAAACCGGAAAACTCCGGCTGGGGCCAGCTGTGCGGCCTTGTCCGTACTCCAGAGCTGGCTGCTGGATATGCTGCCCCGCAAGACCCTTACAGCAAGGATGTCCCTCCCCTTCAGGGAAGGAATGTTATCCTGTATCATGCTTCCTTAGAACATCAGGCGGCTGCTCAGTCCTTTGAATCTGTTCTGCCGGATTTATATTATTCAGAAGAACAGATTGAAGCGTTTTCTATTTTGAAAACCACTGTTCTGGATTATGCAAAGGAATCGGCAGAGGCATTTATTACTGGAACCAAAAGCATTGAATTGGAATGGGACAAATATCTTCGCCAGATAGAATCCATTGGTTTGTCAGATTACCTGTCCATGATACAGGAAGCTTATGATTCCAGCCCCTTTTCCAAATAAACGTTATCTCTTAAAAGCGGACATATAGGCCCCGGCGGAAAATATTCTATTTCCGCCGGATTCTATGTGCCCGAACCGTAATGCAAATATCCATTTCTATAGCAGAACGGGAAGGCATAATGGTTTTATTCACATTATCATATTCAGAGAATCAAATATTATAAGGAGGCATCCAAAATGGCCATTGAACGAAAAGAATTGGTCCAAGGGCATAATCCGGGACTTTTTGGGTTTGATTATAATTCTCCCATGACCCTTGGAAACGGAGAATTCGCCTTTAACGCAGATGTTACCGGACTTCAAACTTTTTATGATTTATATGAAGACAACCTTCCATTGTGTACCCAGTCCCAATGGGGCTGGCATACTACCCCTGTATCAGAAGAAAAATACAGTTATTCCCGCGATGATTTGAAATTAACTATGTTCGATACCTATGGGCGGCAGGTAGGATACGCCAAGAAAAAGGAATTTGGAAATGAAGAAGTATATGATTGGCTCCGTAAAAATCCCCACCGTTTAAACTTAGCCCGTATTGGGTTTGCTATCCGCAAACGTGACGGCAGCCAGGTAAAACCAGAGGAAATTACCAGCATATACCAGGAACTGGACTTATATGACGGCGCATTGTACAGCCGTTTCAAGGTGGAAGGGGTTCCGGTTGCAGTCCGCACCTGTATTCATCCCACTCTGGACATTCTTGCGGTTGAAGTCCATTCAGAACTAATTCCCATGCGCCAACTATGGATTGAACTGCGTTTCCCTTATGCGTCCCCGGACAAGAGCGCCTCTGACTGGCTTAACATTGACGACCATTCTACAGAGGTTATTTTTGAGGATGACGGCATTGTACAACTGAAACGCACATTAGACCAAGATGAATACTATGTTTCCATCCGTGAAACTTCAGACAATATTACTGAAAAACGCGGGCGGCATGTGGTGGCAGTCAATTCCAAAACCGGCAATACTATTAAAACCTGCATTGAATTTTCACAAACGGACAAGCGCTCTAACATTCCCTCATCGCGGGTATTCCGGGAATGCGAAAACTACTGGAATCAGTATTGGGAAGAAGGCGGGATTCTTCGGCTTTCCAACAGCAACGATCCCAGAGGGCGTGAACTGGAACGGCGAATTATCCTTTCCCAATATTTGACAGCCTGCCAATGCTGCGGATCCGTTCCTCCCCAGGAGACCGGCCTTACCTGCAATAGCTGGTATGGCAAGGCGCATCTGGAAATGCATTTCTGGCATGCGGCTCATTTCCATTTTTGGAACCGAACTGCGCTGCTGGAACGAAGCATGCAGTGGTATATTGACCATCTTTCCGATGCAAAGGCTTTGGCGGCAAGTCAGGGCTACAAAGGCGCACGCTGGATGAAAATGGTTGGTATCAACGGGGTAGACAGCCCCTCTCCTATTGCTCCACTATTAATATGGCAGCAGCCGCACATTATCTGGTATCTGGAAAGCTGTTACCAAGATCACCCTGACAGAGAAACTTTGAAACATTATGCTGAGGTTATGTTTGAGACAGCGGAATTTATGGCTGATTTTGCTGTTTGGGATGAACAAAATGGACGTTATGTTCTCGGCCCGCCCTGCATTCCTGCCCAGGAACGCCATGATGCCGCTACCTGTTTGAACCCGACCTATGAAGTTGAATATTGGGTATTTGGCCTGAAAATTGCCTGCCGCTGGAAAGAACGCATGGGTGAAACTCCTGATCCCAAATGGGTGGATGTTATGGACAAAATGGCGCGTCCGTTGATTGTGAACAATACCTATATGGCACAGGAGAACTGCCCTGAAACATTTGAAAAGGTTAATACTGACCATCCGTCTATGCTATGTGCTTATGGTTTGATTAACAGCGGCAGAATTGATTCTGCTGTTATGGATAATACTTTAAGCCGGGTTTTAAATGAATGGGACTTCCCTTCCATGTGGGGATGGGATTTCGGTGTGATGGCTATGACAGCTACTGTTTTGGGCAGGCCGGAAGTTGCTGTTGATATTTTATTGAAAGAGACGGAAAAGAACTGCTATGTTGTCAGCGGGAATAACAGGCAGGATACCAGAAAAGATTTACCGCTTTATTTGCCTGGCAACGGAAGTTTACTGTTGGCTGCTGCAATGATGGCCGCTGGTTTTGAAGGTTGTCAGAAAGCTTCTCCAGGGTTCCCGGATAATGGGAGTTGGACGGTTGAAGCTGAGAATATACGGCCTTTCTGGTTTGATTTATCTAAATAACGTAAAGTTTAATGAAAGGGCCGCGCAGTCTCTAAATTGCGCGGCTCTTTTTGGTGGAAAAAGCAAATTTGCGGGCACAGCCTAAAACAAGCACAAACTAAAGCAGCTCAAAAAGGTTTGAAGAGTCCAGAGGAACTTTCCTGAAAAGTTCCTTTGGTCGCGTCCGCAGACGCGAAATACCCCCTGCCTGCTCCAAAACAGCAAAAACAAAACAAAGAAGTCACCCCCCCTATCATTTCGCCATTATTAAAAAAGCCCGCTAACACTGCTTCATGGGAGGGGTAAGACTGTGAATGTAACCAGCTTCGAGGGAGCGCCCCATATAGGCGGGCTTCTTCCGCTTTGTCCAACGCCGCAGCGTTGGACAAACCTAAAAGCCCCCTCTTGCAGCCATCCAGCAAACTGAAAGTTTGCCATGATGGCGTACCTAAAGCAGAAAACCATCCAATTAAGAAAAATTCCCATCAAATTTACATTATCGTTAAGAGGAGAAAAGCAATGTACTATTCTACCATATGTAATTCCCCCCTAGGAGAGCTTACCCTGGGAAGCGACGGAAAAAGCCTGATTGGTCTATGGATAAAAGAGCAAAAATATTTTGGAGAACCCATTCAGGGACAAATGTCCCCTCAAAATGACCTTCCTGTGTTCCTGCAAACTAAAAACTGGCTTGCACGTTATTTTTCAGGAGAGCGCCCCAGCATTTGCGAGCTGTCTTTGTCCCCTATTGGCGGGGATTTCCGGCGGGAAGTCTGGAAAATCCTTTGTGAAATTCCCTATGGCGAGGTAACAACTTATGGGGTGATTGCTAAAAAGCTGGCTGCGAAAATGGGAAAACAATCTATGTCCTGTCAAGCGGTAGGCGGTGCTGTGGGACACAATCCTATTTCCATCATTATTCCATGTCACCGGGTAATCGGAGCCAATGGAAAATTAACTGGTTATGCTGGCGGAATAGATAAAAAAATCCGGCTTCTTACACACGAGGGGATAAATATAGAAAATTTTCGTCTGTCCTGAAAAAAGGCTGTTTTATTGAACGGAAACATCCGCATAGTTAAAGAGCCTATCCCAAAATGATCCGCTTTAGGTCCTGCTTGTCTTAGATTGTGTCCATATATCCCAAACCCTTTTCTTTTTTACTACAATATGGTATAATGAAGGCAATTAATCCCTAGGGCGTGCCCCTAAAGTCTTGGCACTTGTCTTTTTCTACAAGGAGGGAGTGCTTGCGAAAAATCCAGGCACCCCGACTTTAGGGGCACGCCCTAGACGAACAAACACAACAACTAAGGAGGCAAACGAAATGAAGGACTGCAAAAACCATCTTTGGATGGCAGACTTGGGAGACGGCCGCTATAAAAACCCAATTTTATATGGTGATTATAGCGATCCAGATGCTATCCGTGTTGGGGATGATTTTTATATGATATCGTCCAGCTTCACATTTATACCCGGCATACCGGTTCTACATTCCAAAGATCTGGTAAACTGGGAATTAATTAACTATGTAGTCCGTGAAATCCCCTTTCCAGAATATAACCAGCCAAATCATGGCAGCGGGACATGGGCTCCGGCAATCCGATACCACGACGGAATGTTCTACGTATATGTAGGTTTGCCGGATGAAGGCGTGTTCATGAGCTGCACCAAGGATCCTTATGGTGAATGGTCCCCCCTGCATTGCGTTCGCGCTGGCAAAGGCTGGATTGATACCTGTCCGTTTTGGGATGATGACGGAAAAGCGTATTTGGTACATGCGTTTGCCAACAGCCGCTGTGGAATTAAGAACCGGCTTGATATCTGCGAGATGACACCAGACGGAAAATCTCTTTTGGATGAAGGCGTTATGGTATATGACGGACTTCAGGATCATCCTACTTTGGAAGGTCCAAAGCTTTATAAGCGCAATGGTTTTTATTACATCCTTGCCCCTGCAGGCGGTGTAAAGCCTGGTTGGCAGGTGGCTTTTCGTTCCCGGAATATTCTTGGGCCCTATGAGGATCGAATTGTGCTTCATCAGGGAAATACGGAAATCAATGGACCTCACCAGGGCGGCTATGTAGAATTGGAAAACGGAGAAGGATGGTTTGTCCACTTCCAGGATGTGTATGAATATGGAAGGATTGTCCATTTACAGCCGGTAATCTGGAAACAGGACTGGCCGTTTATGGGTCAGGAGCAAAACGGCGACGGTATTGGCGAACCAGTAGCAGTATGGAAAAAGCCCAATGTCGGGCGTAAATATCCTGTTTGCTGTCCTGCCACCAGCGACGAATTTGATAAACCTGAATTGGGCTTGCAGTGGTCCTGGCAGGCTAACCCCCGTAAAGAATGGTATTCGCTTACAGAAAATCCCGGCTTCCTGCGGCTGTATTCCATGCCTAATGATGCGGAACGGGAAAATCTGCTCTGGTATGCACCCAATCTTTTAACACAGCTAATCCAAACGCGCTGCTTTGAAGCAACTGCGAAAATTATTCCCCACTTTGAACAAGCCGGAGATAAAGCACTTTTGGCAATAACAGGATTGGACTATGGATTTATTTCTGTCCAGTATGAAGGAACTCCCGGATATTTTACGGTAGAGTGTATTCAGGGCAAAGTTACCAATAAAGAACACGCCGGGGAAGCAAATGAAACTGTTCTCCGCCGGATTATGGTTCCTTCATCGGAAGCAGTATGGCTGAAAATTTGTATGGACGAAAATGGGGAATATACTCTTGGCTTCAGCTTTGACGGGGATGAATTTATTGATATGGGCATAACCCTCAAGGCAAAATGGGGAGCCTGGACAGGAGCTAAACTGGCAGTTGCGTGCCTTAATACGGAGAACGTCCAAGGGGAAGGCTTCTGTGATTTTGAATATTTCCATGTGGAGTGATGAACTTGCATAAAAACATCCAAAGATGGGGGACAGCGCAAAAACCGGTTGGTTTGCTGTCTGTTTTCAAGCGTCTCAAACGATGGCTCATATCGGCGTTATGCAGCGTCAGCGTAGCGCTGACAGGATGCAGCCAAATAGAGGATGCCTATGTAAAGCTTTCCTCTGCCGCTGTACAGAACCAGGCGCCAATTACCCTCCAGCTCTGGCACGGGTTTACCGGCCGCGAGCAGGAGGCAATTGAGACGCTTGCGGAAGAATTTAATGCTTCCGCAGGTGTGGAAAACCGCATCCAGCTTATTTTGACTGGATATGAAAGCCTTTCAGAGCTGGCCGATGCAGTTTTCCAGGCTGCCCAGGAGGAAAATGACAAAACCGACGACCTCCCCCGTCTGCCTGACCTGTTCTTTGCTTTTGATGATACTGCCTATGTATTGGATCATATGGGCTGGGCAGTCCATATGGAGGAGTTTCTTTCCAAAGAACAGCGGGAGATGTTTTTAGATTCCATACAGGCGGAAGCCTGTCCAGGAGAAAACGGCTCCATGGTATTGTTCCCCATCGGCATTGATACAGATGTTCTGTTGGTTAACGAAAGCCGATGGAAAGAATTCTGCCGCGAAACTGCTCTGGATGGAGAACTACAATTTACCGATGCAGATTTGACGACCTGGGAGGGGATCGGAAACGCTGCGAAAGCATATCAGGAATGGATGGCAGCTGGACAGGAGATGCTGCCTCCTGATGATTTGGAAGACACAGACGCCGAGGATGAGGAAGAATTGGCAGAAGCCTTCCCCATCCCTGGTGCGGGTTCCGTCTCCTTTTTCTGCACTGACTCTTGGGGCAGATTGATGGTTGCAGGATATGAAAGCCTTGGAAAGCATATGTTTATTTCCGGTTCGGATTCTATCCGCTTCAGCTTTGAGCGAAGCCGTGTCCGCCCCTTTTGGAATTTCTGGAATCATGGCTGGATGAACGGCGTCTTTACGCAGGAGTCCTGCAAAGACGCTTTCGCCTCCGGCAAGGCAGTTGCCTGCCTTACATCCACTACTCAGGCCAGGAGTATCTCAAACCGCGTCGTTTTAGAGGAAAACGCCTCCGCCGACTGGGTTCAGGTTTCCATCCGCCCCGCTCCAGTCTTTTCCGGCGGGAATCCTGTTACTTTGCAGGAAACCCTGGGTCTCGTTTTAACAAAAGGCAGCAAGGAAAAGCAGGCCGCTGCACAGATTTTTCTCCAATGGCTGATGGGCGATAAATCAACTGACCTTGCTGTTGCTTCCGGCCGCCTTCCCGCTCAGAAAAGGTATATAAACAGTAAAAATCTTCAAGCCTCTTTCCAGCGTTTGGGATTATCTGATTTGGAACAGAAAATTTTAAATCTGGCTAAAGACCAGCTCTATTCCCATATACAGCTTCCTTTGGCTGTTTTTGACGGTGGAAGCAGGGTTATTGATACAATGGATGAACTTTTACTTTCCGGCGGGATAAATGTTCAGCAGGAATTTTTGGGTTCCTTCCAAGCAGAATCCGGGGAACAGGTTCGTGAGGCTATGACTGACGACTTTGCTTATGAAGAATGGTATCTTGCCTTTCGGGATAATGTTGTCGATTTGGTGCTGATTGGGCAGAAAGCCGCCTGATTATGCCCGAAATCTTAGAAAATTTCAGGAAGGCTGGCGGCAGATGAAGAAAAAAATCCATTTGGCGGCTTCAATCGCCATGTATTCGCTTGCAATACTCTTAATGGGGTATTACTTTGCCCTGGAATTTAATAAAAATTTTACTATGCTGCCAGGAAACAGGGTAGGCGTTTTATTATTTATTTGTTTATTTATGTATTTTGGCGGCAGGATGCTGTCAAAATATGCAGTTGGAAATAAGGAAAAAATATACAGGATAAACCTTTTCATATGGTTCATCCTGTATATCATTCTGCTTTCCACTTTGACGCTGTTTGATAGTTATTTCCACAGGAACATCCTGAACTTTTTCAACTGGAGCAGCGAAATTTTCAAAAATTATACCACCCATTCTCTAAATTTGGTTCCCTTTTCTACCATCAGCTACTATATTATAAATTTTGCCGGCGGCAGTATTTCGTATCCTATATTTTGGTTCAATATTGTTGGGAATTTGGCTGCTTTAACCCCTTTTGCTTTCTTTCTGCCAATGCTGTTTAAAAAACAGGAGAATTTTAAAAATTTTGCAGCAGCTATACTGATGATAGTTATCAGTATAGAGCTGCTGCAATTTATAACCCTTTCTGGAACCTGTGATATTGATGATGTAATTCTTAACAGTGCAGGGGCGTATATCGTTTTTGGTATACTGCACATAAAACCTATTAAAACGCTTATCAGAAATATATTTTTGCCGGGATGCAGTGAATAGCAGGTTAGAAATCCCATGTTGGAACAAATATTTCTTCTGCAGACTTTCTGCTTTGGACAAATCCATCCTCAATGCCGCTTTCAAAAAGATAATCCTGGGCCTTCCGATACTCCCTCGCTGTAATTTTCCGGTTAATTTCCGGGAAATCCTCTGCCCTTCCGCTTGGAATGTATTGGCTCATCAGGCTGAAAAGCACCTGTCCAGGCTGGAATGTTTCCGCAAACCAATCAATAACCCCATAGGTATTTTTAAGGTTCCCTGGCAGGATTAAATGCCTTACAACAACCCCGCTTTGCAGCATCCCATCCTCCCCCATTTGATATGGCCCTGTTTGACGGAACATCTCCCCTATTGCCTGTTTTGCAGCGGCGGCATAATCTTCAGCTTTAGAATATCGTTTTGCCGCTGCTTCATCCGAGTATTTCATGTCCGGCAGATAAATTTGTATTTTTCCCTCCAGTATTTTAAGCGTTTCTAATTTCTCGTATCCACTGGAATTATAAACTACCGGGACAGGTAAAGACTGTTCTAAAGCTTCTGCGATGGCGGGAACAAAATGTGTAGGATTTACCAAATTTATATTATGAACCCCTCTCCCGCATAGTTCCAAAAAAATCTCCCTTAGCCTCTGGACTGTAATTTCTTTCCCATATCCCCCTATGCTGATCGGGTAATTTTGGCAGTAAACACATCTCAGACTGCACCCGCTGAAAAAAACGGTTCCAGAACCTTTTTCCCCGCTGATACAGGGTTCTTCCCACATGTGAACGCCAGCGCGGGCAATTTTGGGAAGTGTCCCTGTACCGCATACACCCATCCTGCCTTTGCGGTCTGCCCCACACTCTCTGGGGCAGATTTTGCATTGTACCATTCTGCTTTCCCCCGTTTCTCCTATCTCAAAGGCTGTTTTTTCTCTTTGTGCGCCATGTAAATACATTTTTTCATATTTTTATGTAATCAACTCTTGACGAATTCACTTTTCGCCGTATACTTGTAAGAGACGGCAAAGTTTTTTCTCCTCATTTCGTAATCAACAGTATACCATAATTCGGGCAAAGCGTCAAAAAAGGACGTCCTGCCCAACATAACAGGAGTTGTGAAAAATGCTTACAATTGATAAGGTGTATGATGCAAGCAAGGTACTCAAAGAGGTTGCACTCCAAACTGAGATCATTCATGCGGCCAATATTAATCCAGACTGCGACATTTATTTAAAAACAGAAAATCTTCAGGTAACAGGTTCTTTTAAGGTTCGGGGTGCTTATTATAAAATCCACAACCTAACCGAAGAAGAACGCTCCCATGGAGTGATTGCCTGTTCTGCCGGAAACCATGCCCAAGGGGTAGCACTGGCAGCAGCCAAGGGCAGCATAGATGCTGTTATCTGCATTCCCTCCGGTGCTCCGCTTTCAAAGGTAGAAGCGACCCGTAAATATGGAGCGAACGTTGAACTGGTGGAGGGTGTATATGATGACGCTTACCGCCGCGCCTGTGAGATACAGAAAGAATCCGGCAGGATTTTTATTCATCCCTTTAACGATGAAGATGTGATTGCAGGACAGGGAACCATTGGTCTGGAAATCGTCACACAAATTCCAGATGTAGATGTAGTATTGGTTCCTATCGGCGGCGGCGGACTGATTTCCGGCGTGAGCTTTGCTGTTAAATCTCTGTATCCCAAATGCAAAGTGTACGGTGTTCAGGCAGAAGGCGCTCCCTCTATGGTCCGTTCCCTGAAATCCGGCGAACCTACAGAATTGTCCGGTGTTTCTACCGTCGCTGATGGGATAGCAGTCAAAAAGCCTGGAGATTTGACCTTCCAGATGGTTCACGATTATGTGGACGATGTTGTAACTGTCTCTGAGGACGAGATAGCTACCGCTATTTTAACCCTAATTGAACGGCAGAAACTGATAGCGGAAGGTGCAGGGGCTGTTGCTGTTGCTGCGGCTATGTTTAATAAAGTGGATCTTAAAGGGAAAAAAGTGGTTTGTCTGATATCCGGCGGCAATATTGATGTAAACATTTTATCCAGGGTGATTACTAGGGGACTGGTAAAGAGGGGCCGTTCTGCAAGCTTGACCCTTTCTTTAACAGACAAACCCGGTGAACTGCTGAAAGTATCCAGCATCATCGCTGCCACAGGGGCAAATATTTTAGGTGTAAACCACAACCGCAGCGCTTTGGGGACTGCAATTACTGCCTGCGAACTAGAGGTTTCCATGGAAACAAGGGATCACAACCATGTTGCAGAAATTCGGAAGGCATTAATGGAAGCGGGTTTCCAGATCGTCCATTAATGGGCAGGTTTTCAGAAGGGATGACAGGATGAAGCAAAATAGGATTTATTATGGCGGAGATTATAACCCGGATCAATGGCCGGAAGAAATTTTGGAGCAGGATATTCCCCTGTTTCAAAAAGCCGGAGTCAATCTGGTGACGCTTCCGGTATTTTCCTGGGCAAAACTCCAGCCGTCAGAAGATATGTATTGTTTTGAGTGGTTGGATCGGATAATAGATCGTTTATGGGAGGCAGGAATTTCAATCTGCCTGTCCACGCCTACCGCTGCACAGCCTGCATGGATGAGCCGGAAATATCCTGACATGCTTCCAGTAGATATTTCCGGTCTGCGCCGTACCCATGGCAAGAGGGTCAATTTTTGCCCTAACAGCAAAACATACCGTCGTTTTTCCACCAAAATTGCGGAGGAAATGGGAAAACGTTATGGGAAACATCCAGCCATAGCTCTTTGGCATGTAGCAAACGAATATGGAACCTACTGTTACTGTCCGCAATGTGAAAAGGAATTCCGCCAATGGCTGAAACAGCGGTATAAAACCATAGAGGAATTAAATGCCCGCTGGAATCTGGCTTTTTGGGGGCATACCGTTTATGATTGGGAAGAAATCGTTATCCCCAGTGAACGCAATGATGATTACCGTTTTTACCAGCCGATTTATCTGGATTACCGCCGGTTTATGACTGATTCCAATCTAAAATGTTTTTGCGCCGAGTACGATATATTAAAACAGTACAGCCCGGAAATTCCCATTACAACCAATATATCGGGGTTTATTCAACAGCTTGACCAGATGAAATTCTGTAAATATGTAGATATTGCAGGATGGGACAACTATCCCTGGCCCACTGATCCGCCTGCCCGCGTTGCTATGAAACATGATCTGATGAGGGGCCTTAAACACGGTAAGCCTTATCTGATGGTTGAACAGGCTCCCAGCCAGCAGAACTGGCAGCCCTATAACGTCCAAAAACGCCCCGGGGAGCTTAGGCGGATTTCCTATCAAGCCATGGCGCATGGTGCAGATTCTGTTATGTATTTCCAAATGCGGCAGTCAACCGCAGGGGTTGAAAAACTTCACAGCGCGCTGATTTCCCATGCTGGCCACGAAAACACCCGTGTATTTCAGGAAATGGCACAGATTGGGCGCGAGCTTTCCGCTATAGGCGGGCAGACTGTGGGTGCTGTCACAAAAAGCGAAGCTGCTTTCCTTTTTGACTGGGACAACTGGTGGGCAGTTGAAGGTTCTAACGGCCCCAGCAAAGATTTACGCTACCTGGAACAAGTGGAAAAATATTACACTGGTTTTTATAAACGGCATATCCCGATAGATTTTATATCTGTTGAGGATGATTTATCTGGTTATAAAGTATTGGCCGCCCCCCTTCTATACATGGTCAAGCCCGGTTTTGCCGATAAAATTCGA
>CAJUSD010000050.1 GCA_910589145.1 uncultured Oscillospiraceae bacterium | reverse complement strand
GGATTTCCAAGTCTGCAAACTTTAACGGCATAAAGCTTCTGGATGGTACTATGGGCTTAAACAAGACTGCCTTTACTGTCGGCGACACTGGCGCAGTGGATGCTGTAGAAGGTGCTGACCTGACTGACGAATTAACACTGCCAGCAGATGGTAGTGCTACCACGACAAATGCAGCTTTTCACTTGGGAACTGCTAGTGTTACACAGGCGAATCCTTCCTTTAGTATTGATTTAGCTGATTTGGCAATTGGCGCTGGTACTGCTGGAGATGCGACTGTTAGTATTGCTATAGGTGCTACTGCACTTACCAGCGGTAATTTAGGCTCTACTGCTAAAACTGCTACCGAGATTCGTGACGCGATTATAGCTAATGCTACAAACTGGGGCGATAAGGGCAAAGGTGCTACTACAGTAAAAATTGACGGTTTTGAATTCAAAGTAAGTGCTGATGGTACTACTGGACTCAAGTTCGAGTATGCTGGCATGAACGCCAATACAACCCCTGCAGCTACAGATACATTTACTCAGACAGAAGCAGATACCCTCAATGCTACGCTAGGCAGTACTGTTGCCGCTACTATTACCGATTCTACGGGTGGTAGCCATAAAGGTGACGTTATGCACGATACCATGAATGTTGTACAGGCCGTTGCTAAGGCTGATGGTACTCGTGCTGGTATGGATATTGGTCTGAGTGTTGATGTTGTCAAACCTGGAAATGTCCTCACAATCGATGGCAAAGACTTTACCTTTGTGGAATGGGATGGCAAGTCCACGCTTGGTGAAAATGAGATTGGCATTGATAAAAGTCTTGACCTTACCAAGAACGCTGATCAGATAAAGGCGATCCACAGTGCAGTTGATCAGCTTTCCCACAAAGAAACCGATAACTTCCGTATTGAAGTTAAGAATGGTAATACTATCCACATTGACCAAAAGGTTGGCAATGACCAGGTATTCGATAGTGAAGACAAACTGAAGGCTGTTGTTTCTGCTAAAGAAGCTGACACTGCTGCTGGAACCGAGCTGACTCTTACCCCTGACAAGATTGTTTCCGGTGATTCAATCCGCATTGGCGGCAAAGCTTACACCTTTGGCGATGGCAATGGACAGATAGCTTTAGGTACTGATGGTGCTGATGCTGTTACAAATCTAACCAACGCTCTCAAGGCAGATGGATACACCGTTACTCCTGATGCAAATAATCCTAACAAATTGGTTATCTCTGCCGCAGCCGGTCAAGATGCCCCCGCCATCATCGGCGGTGGACTGACCCTCCAGATTGGCGATACCGCTGACAGCTTCAACAAGATGAACGTTGCTGTTGCCGATATGAGCGCTAAAGGGTTAGGATTGGATGGTCTAAAAATTACGACTGCAAGTCTGTCCAGCGAAGCTATTGACAAGATTAAAACCGCTATCAATACCGTTTCCACTGCCCGCGCAGATATGGGCGCATTGCAGAACCGTTTAGAGCACACCATCAACAACCTGGATGTAGCTGTTGAAAACCTGAGCGCAGCCAACAGCCGTATCCGCGACACCGACATGGCGAAAGAAATGATGAACTACACCAAGATGAACGTACTGGTGCAGTCCGCCCAGGCAATGCTTGCACAGGCGAACCAGCAGCCCCAGAGCGTCCTCCAGCTCCTGCAATAATTCTAAAACCTTTTTTCTGCCATGGCAAAAACTTAATTTCCATGCCCGCCGGGTAACGTTACCGGCGGACATTACCGGGAGGATATGCTTAAAGGCATATCCTCCTTTTTTACTCCCTGTATAAATAAAACTGGTTCTGCAAAATACATTACAGAACCAGTTTTCTTATTCTTTATC
Organism: uncultured Oscillospiraceae bacterium; assembly: GCA_910589145.1. Classification (GTDB taxonomy): domain Bacteria; phylum Bacillota; class Clostridia; order Oscillospirales; family Ruminococcaceae; genus UBA1405. The sequence continues at coordinate 16,933 of CAJUSD010000050.1, read as the reverse complement.
TTATCAACAGCAATCAGCGGTTATGATGGTATACCTCAAAGCCCATATAATTCCCAAGGGCTTCTTCCAAAATGTCCGCTACATTGGATTTGTTAAACGCTACATGATGTTCATATCCGTTTTTGCAGATATGCTGCATCATTCCCTGAAGGTTTTCCACCTCGCAGTAAGCCACGCCGCCTTTTGTCGGGATATGGTCAGGCAGGAATTCCCCTTCCCCGACATAACATTTCATCTTCCCGTTTTTGTCGTCGGTGGTAATCTTTGCAAAGGTCATTGGGCTGGCGGAAACCTGTCCCTTGCATGCGCCAAAGCATTTCTCCGCCCCAATCGTTGTGGCAAGAACATCCAGGTTTTCAATTTCAAACTCGTTTCCAAAGAAACTGGCTGGGAAATTAGAGCAATGCAGGCAAATGCACTGATTGCGGTTATCCCGAACGTTGTTGTTCCAATCCATATATGCGGAAGGAGTGCCGGAAGCCAGATATAATGCGTACATGGTCAAAGCTCCGGTAATATCCATTTCGCAGGCGCTTGGCATTCCTTTTTCGCCCATCATACTCATAGCCAAACAGGTCGCACAGCCATAGTTGTTCTGCACAGAATCCCAGCATTGTATTGCGCTGGCATTGCAGTGGTTCATGACTACCCAATCCTCTAACGCTATGCACAGTTTAGCCTGTTTCAGGACTTTTTCCTCGCTGATACTGTCAGCTACCTTTCCATAAGAACGGATTTCCTTTACCTTATCCAATACCTTCTGGTCTGTTTCCATATTAGATGCGGCGAATATGATTTCTGAAAGGTCAACAGTACATACGGTAATGCCATTCTTTTGCAGAAGTTTTTCCGAAAAACGCACTGTATGGAATGCGTTGGGCCTTGCACCGATTGCTGCAATCCGCATTCCGCGAAGCCCATTCACTACACGGCATACACCGGCAAACTTTTCAATATCCTTTGTCAGTTCGCCGGAGTCTATAGGACAGGTATGTAAAGTTGTAGTCGTGTATTTGATATCCCGCTGGTACAAGTTGTTGCACAAAGAAATTTTCCCACAGAAAGCATCACGGCGGTTGTCCAGACCCAGTTTGTCAAAATCGTCATCGCAGGCATGGATTAAAATAGGGACGTTTAGATCTGAAAGGGAAACAGCGTCTGCAACGCCGGTTTCTTCGCCAAAGTTCGGCAGCACTACAATAATACCGCTGATTTCTTCACGATGGGCTTTGAACAGTTCTGCACATTTACAGGCTTCTTCATAGGTGACAACAGCTCCATATTGTGTATCCTGTTCAGTCAGTGTGATAACTTCATACCCCATCCCATGAAGTTTCTTAACAATTTTTTCTCTGGCTGTAGCCACAAGATGGGATGGGAAAAAGCTGCGGGTTGTCATAATCAGTCCAAAAGTCTGTTTCTTGTTCATTTATAATGCACTCCTTATATTATAATCACTTTAAGATAGAGGCAACGGCCTGTTTCCAGCCGTTATAAAGCCGGTTCCGCTGTTCCAGCGCCATTTTTGGATGGAATTCTGTAATAGTCCTGTGCCTGCGTATTTCCTCCCAATCGAATAATCCGGCGGAAATCCCAGCCGCATAAGCAGCCCCTGCACCGGAAAGTTCTTCAATTTCCGGGACAGCCAGAGGAATCCGAATCATATCTGCCTGGAACTGCATCAAAAAGGAATCTCTGGTAGGCCCGCCGTCACAGTTAAGTTTTTTTAGAGGAACTTTGTCATCGTTTGTGACAATGGAGAGAATATCGGCAATCTGATAAGCAATCGCTTCTTCAGCGGCGCGGACAATATGTGCTTTTTTGGTAGTGCGGTTCATGCCGCATAAAACAGCGCGGCAGTCGGAATTCCAATAAGGCGCTCCCAGGCCGGAAAATGCAGGCACAAGGTAAACGCCGTCTGTAGAAGGGATAGAAGCGGCAATTTTACCGGATTCTTTGGAAGAAGAAATTAATTCAATATCTTCTGCAAGCCACTTTATAATTGCACCAGTATAATTAATATTCCCTTCCAGGACATAGTTTACCTTTTTGTTCATACCCCAGGCAATGGAACTGACCAAGCCCTTTTGGGAAAAAACAGGTTTGTCTCCCACATGGATCATAACAGAGGATCCCGTACCATATGTAGCCTTGCCGGAACCCGCCTCGGTGCAGTCCTGTCCAAAAAGGGCAGCGTGGGAATCCCCTAAGACAGAGAAAATAGGGATTTTCCGGTCAAAAAGCCCTTCAAAGTCCGTTTCACCGAAAAGGCTGTCTGAAAAACATACTTCAGGCAGTGCCGAAGGATTTATATCAAAAGCGCGGCAGATATCAGCATCCCATTCCAGAGTATGGATATTAAAAAGCTGTGTGCGCGAAGCATTGGAATAATCCGTCCGAAAAGATTTTCCATTTGTAAGCTTCCATACAAGCCATCCGTCAATGGTGGAGGAACAGATTTTTCCATCCTGCATTTTTTCCTTTACGCCATCCACATTTTGAACAATCCAGCTTAATTTCGCAGCAGAAAAGTAGGGGGAAAGGTGCAGCCCCGTATGTTCCCGAACCATTTTAGAAAAATTGGGGTTCTGGTCCTCCAGCTGGCGGCAGATTCCTTCTCCTCTGGCGCACTGCCAAACAATGGCGTTATAGACCGGCTGGCCGCTGGTTTTATCCCACATAACGGCGGTTTCCCTTTGGTTGCTGATTCCCACTGCTGCAACTTTTGACAGTGAAACCCCAGTTTGTTCCAAAACTTTTTTTGCGCTCCCAATGACATTTTGGTAAATTTCCATGCCGTCATGTTCCACATAGCCGTTATCATGAATAATCTGGCGATGAGGAAGGTCGGCGCGCCCCACAAGCCGGGAAGTTTCGTCAAAGATAAGCGCCTTTGTTCCAGAGGTGCTTTGGTCAATCGACAGTATATATTTCAAAAAATCCCCTCCTGTTTTTGATAGGAAAACGTTTTTACTTTTTCAGAAGTTCCCGTGCACCCTTATAAATCCCGTCCCCATCAATGCCATAATAAGTAAATAATTCGCCGGAATTCCCCAGTATAATATCCTCGTCAGGCAGTCCCATTATTTTCATAGGGGTGGGGAATTCCTGGCTGAGAATTTCAGCCACTGCACCGCCAAGGCCGCCGTAAACACTGTGTTCCTCGACAGTCAGGATATGTCCGGTTTCACGGGCTGCCTTCAGGACAGCCTCCCGGTCAATGGGCTTTATTGTAAACATATCCAGCACCCTTGCATGGATTCCGTCCTGTTCTAACTTTTCTGCAGCATGGACAGCATACCAGACCATTTCACCGCAGGAAATGATCGTCAAATCAGAACCGTCCCGAAGCTGTTTCGCTTTTCCAATGGTAAATTCTTCCCCTTTGGGGTACACATCGTATACATCCCCGCGTCCCATACGCATATAAACAGGGCCTTGGAACTGGGCAAGCTGTTGGGTGATTGCTTCTGTTTGAACAGCATCCGCCGGAAGAAGAACTGTCATATTAAAAATACATCTGATTTGTGCAATATCGGTAACAGTAGTATGGGTTGCGCCAAGGGGCCCATAGCTTAATCCGCCGCTGACTCCTACCACTTTTACATTGGTTTTATTATAAGCTACATCGACTTTGACCTGTTCCAGGCTGCGTGTTGTTAGAAAACAGGCAGGGCCGCAGACAAATACATTTTTTCCTGTCAGCGCCATGCCTGCGGAGACAGAAACCGCGTCCTGTTCGGCAATGCCCATTTCTACAAACTGTTCTGGATGCTGCTGGGCAAACTGCTCTAAGGTTACAGAACCTCTTGCATCAGTAGTGACTGCGTTAATGTCAGGATATTGATAAGCCAGAGCGTTTAATGTACTGGTAAACGCTTTTCGGCAGGAACCTTTTGTTTCTGTTTTCATAAAATAGACCCCTCCTAAGCTTTTATATGGCTTTCTGTTTTAGGTACGCCTTTTGCAGCAATTCTTCCATAGCCTGTTGATACTGTTCCTCTGTTGGAACCTTATGATGCCATGCAGCCTGATTTTCCATAAACGAAATACCTTTTCCCTTTACTGTATCGGAAATAACAGCAGTTGGTTTCCCGGGAACCCTCGTCAAAAGTGCGGGAATAATTTCCTCAAAATCGTTTCCATTTATGCAAACCACGTTCCATCCAAAGGAGCGGTATCTGTCCGCAAGAGGCTCCAGGCACATAACACTTTCAGTATTTCCGCTGATCTGCAAATGGTTCCTGTCTACAACAGCGGTAAGATTATCCAATTGATAGGCAGGGCCCGCCATAGCCGCTTCCCAAACGGAACCTTCACCCTGTTCGCCGTCACCCATAACAACATAAACATGGGATTTCCGGTTATCCCGTTTCAAAGCGATTGCCATACCAACAGCCACAGGGAGTCCATGCCCTAAAGAACCGGTGCTGATTTCCACACCGGGAATTTTACTGGTTGGATGGCAGGCAAGGCGGGTATGGAACTGTGCATATGTACTTAGTTCTTCCTTTGGGAAAAAACCTTTGTCTGCCAAGATGGAATAGAAACCTTCCACGCTGTGGCCCTTGCTTAAAACAAAACGATCCCGCTCAGGATCTCCCGCTTTTATCTTGTCCACATCCATGATATGGTAGTAGAGGGCAGTAAGTATGTCAATGCTGGACAAGCTGCCTCCGATATGACCGGTTTTTGCCTTATAAATCAGGTTTAAAATGTCAATACGCCTTCTGGCAGCCTGTTCTTCCAGAAAGCGGACAGATTCATTATTCATAGAAGCCCCTCCAACGTTCAAAATTGTGCCGCTAAAAACGGCTAAATATTTTAAATCTTACTTACCATATAGTAACATAAAAATGCGGCTAGCGTCAAGGTTTTTCTCCATATTCTATTAATATTTTAAATGAAAACAGCCCTGCTTGTTGACTTTGCCCATTGGTTTGATATAATAAAAAAGGAAGTTCAATTTTCTATAAAAAATCCACTTTGCTAAATATAATTAAATTTTTTAGGAGGTTTCAGAAATGACACATAAGTATTGGCAGAATGGCCCTTTGCATCTATCGGAAAACAGAAAGTACCTAAAGGCGGGGGATGCCCCCTTTTACTGGATGGGTGATACAGCGTGGCTGCTGATTCAGCGTTCCAGCCGGGAGGATGCTTATGTCTATCTGAAAAACCGCGCAGATAAAGGGTTTAATGTGATTCAAACTGATTTTGTTCATACTATCCCTTTGGTTGACCATTATGGAAATCATGCTCTGGAAGGCGACAGGGATTTTACAAAGCCGGAGACAGCGGGGGAGTATTCCTTTTGGGATCATGCAGATTACATTATCCATACTGCGGAAGAACTGGGGCTGTATATGGGGATTCTTCCCGTATGGGGGAGTATGGTAAAATCTGAAGCCTTGAATATGAATAATGTAACGGCATATGCGGAGTTTTTAGGACAGAGGTATCAAAATTCGCCCAACATCATTTGGATTATGGGCGGGGATATACGCGGGGATGTTCACCCGGAAGTTTGGGATGCAATGGCGTCTATTCTGAAAAAGTATAACCCGGAAAGATTAATGTGCTATCATCCCTTTGGAAGAACATCGTCTTCACAATGGTTCAGCGACAGGGACTGGCTGGATATCCATATGTTCCAGTCCGGCCATAGGAGATACGACCAGCGGGATTTAAAAAGCTGGGACGACCTTTCTAAAGCTGATGAATGGTTTGGGGAAGATAACTGGAGGTATGTGCTTAGAGACCACAGACAAGAGAATCTCCGCCCTACTTTGGATGCGGAACCATCTTATGAGCAAATCCCCCAGGGGCTTCATGACCCCAAAGAAGGCTTTTGGCAGGATTACGATGTAAGGCGGTATGCCTGGTGGTCTGTCTTGGCGGGAGCATGTGGATTTACTTATGGGAGCAATGCGGTTATGCAGTTTTTAAAACCCTGCTATAAGGCGAATTATGGCGCAGGCTGTAATTGGGACGAGGCAATTCATCATCCAGGTTCGGGGCAGGTTGTCCTTTTGAAACATTTGATGGAGAAATTCCCTTATTGGACAGGGGGTCCTTGCCAGCAAATGCTTGAGGGATTTGAAGGGGAAAAATATTTAAGGATTTCCGCTTTTGCTGGCAAGGATTTCGCTATTTTTTATGATTATTCTGGCAGGTCTTTTGACGTTAAGCTTGGGATGATTGATGGGGAGAAAATAAAAGCCTGGTGGATGGACCCGGCAAATGGAAGCTTTAGTTTTGCCGGAGTTTTTGAAAATCATGGGATACATACTTTTGCGCCTGCAAAAAGAGCACAGGGGCATAATGACGCTGTTTTGGTATTATGTGATGAAAAAGCTTCGTATATAGATTAATGTACGATTGATGCATAGGTTTTCGAGTGTCATGGACAAGGATAAACAGAAATAGCATACCGCTGAACAAAAGAAAACGGCTGCTGCAATCTGCTGCAACAGCCGTTTTCCACTTTGCAATTCAAATTATTTCAAATCTGTTTCCAGACCTAAATTCTGCATAGCATGAAGAATATGGATTTTCATGGCACATTTGGCGCCTTCCGCATTGCCGGCCTTCAGGAAATTTACAATCATCCTGTGATCTGAAAGGGTATCTTGGGCAACCTGGCTGTTGTTTTCCGAAAGCAGTATGCCTTTATCAATCGCCTTGTATATTACCGGCATAAGCTGGCGCATAAATTCGTTATGGGTTGCCTTAGCAATAGACTTGTGAAACGCCTGTTCTTCGTTGGCGCGGTTTTCACCAGTTAAAAGTTTAGCTTCTACCTGCCTGCCCAGATCGGCAATACGCCGGCGTTCGCGCTCATTGGCACGTAAAGCGGCTAAATATGCGGCTTCCGGTTCAAAAATAAGCCGCATTTCATATAAATCTTTAGCGGTCATTTTATCTCTGGCGGCAGCAAGAGGTTCCAGGATGACATTATCCGCAACATCCAGCTGGGATGCGACAAAAGTTCCTCTGCCCCTTTGGATTTCCAGTATCCCGTTTGTCGCCAGTATCCGGATGGCTTCCCGAAGCGTTGTCCGGCTGATTTGCAGGGTGGTGGACAATTCGTTTTCATTGGGGAGCTTATCGCCGGGCTTAAACCTCTTTTCAATGGTTATCATATTTAATATCTCGTCCGCTACACTGTCAGACAAACGTTTTTCTTTTTCCATAGTTTATCCGTTCCTATCCTTGAAGTCTGACTATTATTATAATTGATATGTATAAAAAATGCAATATCTTAAATGTACGTTTGATGTAAAAGCAGGTATGGGAACAAAACCTGGAATGAGCAATTTCAATTGTTCAAATACAAATTTTATGAAAATTTATCAAATCATTCCCCGAATTCCCAAAAATATGATATAATACCCATAAAGCTTTCCCTGACATTTCGGGGCAGTAAAGAAAGGAGGATGCCATCATATTTACCCTAATAAAAAATGCTGACCTGTACGCACCAAATCCCCTTGGTTTACAGGACATACTGTTCAGCGGCAGCCAGATTGCAGACATACAGCCTAAAATTGACTTTGCCTATCCCGGTACAAAAGTCATAGATGTAAAGGGGCGGAAAGTAATCCCTGGACTCATTGACCAGCATGTCCATGTCACAGGGGGCGGCGGCGAAAGTGGGTTTGCATCCCGTGTCCCTGAACTAATGCTTTCCACTGTAATCAAGGCTGGGGTTACAACATTAGTTGGATTGCTTGGAACAGATTCCAGAACCCGCAGTGTAGAGAACCTTTTTGCAAAAACCAAAGCTCTAAATGAAGAAGGCATTACAGCCTACTGTTTGACGGGGGCATATGAATACCCGTCTCCCACCCTGACCGGAAGCGTCGGCAACGATATTATTTTTGTAAATGAATGTATTGGCGTAAAACTTGCCATATCGGATCACCGTTCCTCCAATGTAACCAAAGAGGAATTAATCCGTTTAGCATCAGAGGCGAGGATTGCAGGGCTTGTTTCCGGCAAACCGGGCTATGTCCACCTACATACTGGAGCTGACAAGGCAAAACTGGATATGGTGGTTGATATCATTAAAACGACCCCTATCCCTCCAAAACACTTCCGCCCAACCCATCTTGGAAGAAATGTGGAAGCGGCAGTTGAGTTTGCAAAGCTGGGAGGGTATATTGATTTCACCAGCGGGGAAAATCCCAGCCAGTCGGCGGAAAGGATAAAAGAAGCGATTGACCAATCGCCTTTTGACCGGATTACACTAAGTTCCGATTCCAACGGCAGTATGCCGAAATGGGGACCGAACTGGGAATTGGAAGGCATCGCCGCAGCGAAAATGTCAACGCTTTATGAAACCGTATTGGCATTACATCAGGAACAGGGGGTTCCGTTTGAAAAAGCGTTGTGCCTGGGAACGGAAAATATTGCCAAGGCACTGGAGGTTTACCCCAAAAAGGGGTGCCTGAAGCCAGAAAGCGACGCAGATCTTTTAATTCTCGGAGAAAACCTGGAAATCGAATGGGTGGTTGCAAAGGGAAAAATCCTGATGGAAGAAAAGAAACTCCTTGCCAAAGGAATGTATGAAGATTAAAAGTTTTTTAAGAAAAAATGGAGGTTTGACAAAATGAAAGTTATATCAGTTATGGATGAAAGCTTTGCAGCGTATGGAAAGGTAATTGAAGGCTACAACTTTGCCGAACTGCTGAACAAACTGGAAGAAGTCAGCGAAAAACCAGCCGACCATGTAGAGTATGTTCCCAGCGTTGCTGCCCTGGAAGCCCTTCCTGTTTTTACAAAGGTGCAGGATCAGATTTACGGAGGTATGCCAATCCAGTTTGGATATTGTAATGGAACCAATACCATGTTGAACTGTCTGGAATATCATCGTGACAGTGAAGTCAATATTATGGCAGACGATGCCATCCTTTTAGTGGCCCGCGAGGATGATATAAAGGACGGCAAATTGGACACTTCCTGTGTCAAGGCGTTCAAAGTTCCCAAGGGCACAGCAGTTGAAGTTTATGCGACTACCCTTCATTATGCCCCCTGCAGCGCCAAAAAGGGAGAAGGCTTCCGGGTTGTCATTGTGCTGCCCAGAGGAACCAATACCGATAAACCCGCTGTCACTCCAGCCAACTTGGAAGATAAAATGCTGTTTGCCCGGAATAAATGGCTGTTGGCTCATCCAGATGCAAATGAATCCAAAAACGGGGCATATGTTGGTTTGACCGGGAAAAATATTGATATTTCAGCAGATATTTAAGGCCAACTTTAAAAGGAGGGCTGTGCCATGTATCAGTACTCCCTAAACGGGACATGGAGTTTAAGCTTTGGAACAAAGGGGGAAATTTTTCCCGCCAATGTCCCTGGCTCCCTGTTAAATAATCTCCTGGAGGAGGGAAAGATTTCAAACCCTTTTTGGCGGGATGAAGAACATTCCGCTGAACTGACAGAAATCCTCCGAAACCCATGCCGTTTTACCAAAGCCTTTTCCATCCCGAAAGAGGCAGCGCAGGCGGAACAGGTTTTTCTCTGCCTGGAAGGTTTGGACACCCTGGCGGAAATTTCCCTCAATGGGCAGGTGGTCGGGAGAGCGGACAATATGCACCGCAGATGGAAATTTCCAATCAAACAGTTTTTGCAGGAGGAAAATTTGCTGGCGGTCTCTATTTCTTCTGCGGCGGCATATGGGGAACAGCGCTTTCGGAAAGGGGATATCCAATATATCAATACTGGCACAATGCCGGGAAGCAATTACCTTCGAAAAGCCCATTATATGTATGGATGGGATTGGGGCCCTCAGCTTCCTGATATGGGAATCCATGGAAACATATACCTGGAAATTCCTTCTTCCTGTATGCTCAACGATGTATTCCTCCGGCAGATTCATGAAACAGATACAGTGAAACTGTCAGCGCGCATTTCCGTATGCCTGAATCGTGAGGAAAATGCTTCCCTTCATTTAAAGGTGATTTCTCCAAAGGGGGAAGCGATAACGGTTTCCAGTACTGCTGTAGAAGGGGAAAACCTTCTTTTCCTGACTATCCCAAACCCAGAACTTTGGTGGCCCAACGGCCTTGGCGAACAGCCTCTTTATACTGTCTCAGTCAGTCTGGAAAAAGACGGAAAACTTTTTTTAGATGCATGGGAACGCCAAATTGGTCTGAGGACAATGACAGTCAGCCGGGAGCAGGACGAATTTGGGGAGGAGTTTGCCTTTACAGTCAACGGGGTTAAATTTTTTGCAATGGGTGCGGACTATATTCCGCAGGACAATTTCCTCTCCCGTGTTACCCCGGAAAAAAACCGCCAGTTGTTATCAGACTGCGCTGCTGCCCATTTCAACTGTATCCGGGTTTGGGGTGGGGGATATTATCCTGAAGACTGCTTTTTTGATTGCTGCGATAAACTAGGGCTTGTTGTATGGCAGGACTTTATGTTTGCCTGCAATATTTACGCTTTGGAACCAGAACTTGAGACGACCATTCGGGAGGAAATTTCAGAAAATGTCCGCCGGATACGCCACCACGCCTGTCTGGGGCTTTGGTGCGGGAACAACGAGATGGAGGAAGCTTGGGTTAGCTGGGGGGATGTGAAAGACCATCCAGAACATTTGCGGGCCGATTATCTGCGGCTGTTTGAAGGGATTATCCCGGAGGTCCTTGCCAAAGAGGATCCAGTTACTTTCTACTGGCCTTCTTCTCCATCTTCCAAAGGGGGATTTCAAGAGCCTAACAGTTTTGACCGGGGAGATGTACACTACTGGGAAGTCTGGCATGGGTCAAAGCCCTTTGAATTTTATCGCCGGCATTATTTTCGTTTCTGCTCTGAATTTGGGTTCCAATCCCTTCCCTGCCGGAAAACAGTGGAAACGTTTACCTTGCCGGAAGACCGCAACGTCTTTTCCAAAGTCATGGAAAACCACCAGAAAAATCCTGCTGCCAACGGGAAAATCCTCCAATCTATTTCCCTCCATTACCGCTATCCCAAAGATTATGACAGCCTTTCCTATGTCTCACAGCTTTTACAGGCAAGAGCCATGAAATACGGCGTTGAACACTGGCGAAGAAATCGGGGGCGCTGTATGGGGGCAGTATACTGGCAGCTTAATGACTGCTGGCCTGTAGCTTCCTGGTCAAGTATTGACTGGTTTGGCAGATGGAAGGTCTTGCATTACTGGGCAAAACGGTTTTATGCCCCATTTACCGCCTACATTGTGGAAGATGGGGAACAAATGGAAATCTGGGCTGTCAACGAGTGCCGCCAGCATCGGAAAGGCGTGCTGCGGGTTTTCCTGCGGGACTGCCGTCTGAATATGGTTTTTCAGACTGCTGTGCCGGTTCACATGGAGCCGATGTCCTCTGCCAAGGTGTTTGAACGGGATTTTGGCGCTCTGATTGCCGGATGCGGCAAGCCGAAAGAAGAACTTTTCTTCGGGTTCCAGCTTTTAGAGGATGATTCTCTGATTGGTGACGGCTGTACCTTGTTGGTGCCAGATAAACATTTTTCCCTAATGAACCCCAAACTAAGCTGTTCGCTCGAAAAGAAAGATGGCTGCTTTATGATTTCCGTGTCCGCCCAGGCGTTTGCCAGATGTGTTGAGCTTTCCCTTGAAGGAATGGATGCGGTTTTCAGCGATAACGGTTTTGATGTGTATGAACGTGTTCCTTATGTGGTTACGCTTCGCTTACAGGATATAACCTCGTCTCTTGGCACATTGAAAACTGGCGCTTTGATGCGCGGGATTGAAGACATTTCTTTAGATGAAGTGAAGAAACATCTTCGTATCCGCAGCCTGTATGATACTTATGAACATTGACGAGACGGTTTTGAGGGGAGCGGGTTTATTTCCGCTCCCTTTGAAAAGCAGTCTTTGGCAGAATTCATTTTAGTTTTATGTTCGCAATCAGGAGGAAACTTATTATGGCTGACAAAAAATTTACTATGGGTGTTCTGGGGCTTGGGGAGGGCAGGAGCATCCTGTCAGCAGTATTGAACAGTCCATATTGGAGTATTGGCAATATCTGCGATCTCAACGAATCCCTTTGCAAAGAGCGCAAAGAAGAATTCGGCTTAACACAGTATACCACCAAATATGAAGACATGCTTTCCGATCCATCCATAGATGTAATTGGCATATATACACCAGATCAGCTTCATGCCCAACACATCAAAATGGCTTTAGAGGCTGGAAAAAATGTCCTGTGTACTAAACCGCTGATGATTAACCTGGATGAAGCCCAAACGTTACTGGCCTGCCAGAAACGGACAGGGGGCATTGTGTTTGTAGGACAAAGCTCCCGATATTTTGAACCTGCAAGACGGCAGAGAATGGATTATGAAAAAGGACGCCTGGGAAATCTGATTGCAATGGAAGCGCATTATATCAGCGATTCCAGATGGTTCCTGGAAAGGGATTGGAGCCGCCGCCCCGGATTTTCCTGGATGTATAATTTTATGATACACGCAGTGGATTTAGCTGCATGGTATCTCCCCAAGATTTCCGAGGTGTATGGTGTTGGGGCAGTCAGCGCCAATACAAAAGCATACAGCCTTTCGGTTCCAGACACATTGAGATTTATCTTTAAGGAGGAGTCTACCGGACGGTTTGCTACTGTCGGCGGAGCATATGCCTCCCCGTCCCTTGGGAGCGGGATAGAACAATCTATCAGTTGTACGCTCCGCGGAGATAAGGGAGCCTCCCGCGCCGGATATCCGAAATTAAAGTATGAGCATCATTTTGACGGGAATGGGCATCACGTGGAAACCTTTGACGATCTGCACAATTATTATTTCCGGTTTGAGGGGGAAACACACCATGCCGGGGAATATCAAAACTACATTGAACAAATGGCGGAGGATATGTTAGCTGGGCGCACTCCGAAACCGGATTTAAAAGAGGCTGTCCATACCTTGGCAGTCATGGAAGCTATGGAACGCTCCATGGAAACAGGAAAGCCCATTCAAATAAGCGATATCTTAAGCCAGAGGGGAATTGTTCTGTAAACAGCTAACATAAGAGGGAGATGAAAAGAAGTTGAAAAAAGTTTGTTTTATAGGCTCGTGCGGACATTCAGGCTCTGCGGTATCTGTAATTTGTGATAACCCGGCCAAGTTTGAAGTTCCAGCCGTTTGTGCCGGAGCAGCAGGGGTTAGTATGGAGAAAGTTGTTAAAAATCTTACTGCAAAGGGTTTCCCAGCCCCTAAAGAGTATTTGGATTATCAGGAGATGCTGGATCAGGAAAAGCCGGATATCCTTGTTGTAGACGCATATTTTTGCGACCATGCAAAAATGTCCATAGCCGCTTTGGAACGGGGGATTCATGTTTATTGTGAAAAACCTGCTGCAACTACCTTAGAGGATTTAGACCAATTGGAAGCAGCGTACCGAAAGGCAAAGGAAAAGGGTGTTCATTTTGCCTATATGCTCACTACCCGTTACGACCCCTGGTTTTATACAGCGTATCAGGCGGTACAGCAGGGGGCAGTCGGTGAAATCCGTATGTTGAACGGGCAGAAATCCTATAAAGCAGGGAAGCGGGGAGTGCTGTACCATCAACGGGATACCTATGGAGGTACAATTCCGTGGGTTGGAATTCATGCGCTGGATTGGGTGCTGTGGTTCTCCGGCAAACGGGTTAAGACCGTTTCCGCTGTACAATCTGCAATCGCCAATAATAATAACGGTTCAATGGAAGCTACCGCAATTTGCCTGTTCCAATTGGAAGATGAAGTGGTTGCACATATTAATATCGACTATCTTCGCCCCCAGACAGCCAGTACACATGGGGATGACCGCATCCGCATTGCAGGGACAAAGGGCGTAATTGAAGTACGCGGCGGACAGGTTTATTTGATTAACGGAGGCGCTCAGGGAGAACAGACGCTTCCTTTACAGCAGCCGCCTAAAATATTCCAGGATTTTGTAGAAAGCCTGAATGGAGAAAAAGCCTGTACAATTACAGCGGAGCAGTCGCTTTATTTTACACGGGTTTGTTTGACGGCACAAAAGTCAGCTGACAGTGGATTGCTGATAGAAATGTAACCATTTTGATAAAGCAAATTTGCGAAAAAACCTCAGACGAGCATAAGCTAAAGCGGATAAAAAAGGTTTGAAGGTCCCAGGGTTGTGCAGCAGAGCTGCACTCCTGAAAAGTTCCCTGGTCGCGCTCGCAAGCGCGAAATACCCCAACTTGCTTAAGACAGCACAAGCAAATCGAAAGAGGCAGATACTTAAAAATATAGAAAATCCCGCCATTTTCTTTTGTGGGAGCAGTAGGCAAAGAGACTGGAACAGCTTCCAGAAGAATATATGGCGGGATTTTCTGCTGAAGGTTATCACTTGCAGCCAGCGAACAGCCAACGGCTGCTGAGATGGCGTCCCCTGAACCCTAAACCATCGAACTCACATTTAAAAACGCCTTTCCCGTTTTGTACAGATACAAAACGGGAAAGGCGCATTTTTGTAAATATCATTTATTCAGCCTGCTTAAATATTTACTTTCAAAGAAAGCGTATTTTTCTTTATAAAAGGCAGTGTTTCCCTGATGGATTGCCCTGATGTACTCATGACGGTCAAATCCGGCTACATCTTCGCGGGAATATCCAATTACATATACACCAATATTGGAACAGTGATCCGAAATACGTTCCAGATGGCTGAGCATGTCAATAAAGGGCAGGGCAACGTCAACGGAACATTCCCCCTCCTTGAGCCGTTCAATATGCCTTTCCTTTAGCATATCTTGCATCAAATCAACCGTTTCCTCTAACGGTTCAATCGATTCTGCCGTTTTAATATCATTGGCAGAAAAAGTTTTACAGGCAAACTGGACAATCTCGGAAACTGCTTCAGTAATCACATTGTATTCCGCCATAGCCCCACTGGATAGGGAAAGGTCTTTTTCAGCGAGCTGCTGGGCACATTCGCTGATATTAACAGCATAATCCCCAATTCTTTCAAATTCGGTCATCATGTTCAGAAGGCTGGAAATATTTTTGCTGTCGGAATCAGCCAGATTTTTTCCTGAAAGGGTCAGCAGATATACCCGAAGACGATCTTCCAAGCGGTCAATGGCAATTTCATTTTCCCGCAGCAAATCCGCCTTTTTGTTATCAAAGCTACGGAAAAGATCAAAGGAAAGACCACAATTTTCCTCAGCCAGTTCCGCCATCTGTTCAACGGCATGGCGGGCCTGCTCAATGGCTAGGCCGGTTGAAACCATAAAGCGGTCATCAAGAATCAAAGTATTGGTTTTCTGCTGACGGCGAATCTCCTGTTCCGAGGGTTTGACCAAAACGGTAACAATTTTCTCCAAAACCCCGGCCAAGGGGAGAAATATCAACGTAACGACTACGTTAAAGAGAGTATGGAAATCAGCAATACCGCCTTTACTAATAGGTTCATCCCAGAACGAAAAATCTACGGTATAATGTACTGCATAAGTTACAATTAAAAAGATCATCGTTCCCAGGATATTAAAAATCAAGTGAATCAATGCAGTGCGTTTTGCACTTTTTCCAGCGCCAATAGAGGCCATAATAGGGGTAACGGTAGTGCCGATATTCTGACCCATAATAATAGGGAAGGCGGTTCCACAGGTAATCAGCCCAGCGGAACTGAGGGCCTGTAGAATTCCCACAGATGCAGAGGAACTTTGTATTACAGCGGTCACAATTGCGCCGACCAAGACACCCAGAAATGGATTAGAAAGCTGAGCAAACACCGTAGCAATCTGCGGCATTTCCCGAAGTCCATGCACAGCGCCTTCCATAGCAAACATCCCAGTAAATAGAACGCTGAATCCCAAAAGGATCTGTCCAATTTCCTTATGGATTCTCTTTTTAGAAGCCATAAACAAAAGGATGCCTACCAGCGCGATAATGGGAGAAAAATTTGAGGGCTTCAACAGGTTGAGAAGGAAATTATCAGACTGGATATCTGTCAGGCGCAGAATGTGGGCGGTAATTGTTGTACCGATATTAGCGCCCATAATTACTCCGATAGCCTGCCGCAGCTTAAGCAGCCCAGCATTAACCAAACCAACTACAATAACAGTTGTTGCAGAGGAACTTTGTACTGCGGCTGTAACGGCAGCCCCTAACAGGACGCCTTTTAAAACAGTATCGGTCATTTTTTCAAGCACGCTTTCCAAACGTCCCCCGGAAAGCTTTTCCAAGCCTGAGCCAAGGGTGGACATTCCATATAGGAAAAGCGCCAATCCGCCTAACAGGTTTACCACGTCAAAAAAATCCATATAACTCCTCCAAAGTATTTTCCTGATACGAAGTATTTGCTTTCAAATACAGAAAAATCCTCCGGAAAATCATGAAAATAAAGGCAAGGCGGATTTTTTCCGTTATTAATCAACATTCTCTCTCGTATCAATCCGTTTTGTCTCTTTCTATACTATTGAGGAAACTGCCGGCATTGCAGAAGGATGATAATTAAAACCTTATTCACAACCGTTAAACGCTGTCTGTCCGGTCTTTTTCTCGTCATACTGTGTTGGTTTCCTTTTGCAATCCGTCAGGATTGCTGCGGGAAATCTCCTTGTCTGGCGGGAAAAATCCTCGCCCTTCCAGCATCCCCCGGCTATGAATACAGGTTCTAAGGTTTTCCAGTTATTTTCCTCCTGCTGTTTCCCGCCTCATTATATCATTTTTACCGGCAGACGTATATAGAAATTTTTCCTTTTAGCTGCCTGTTTTTAGGAGAAGATTGTCGTTTAAGCTGATATATTTTTATTTATGATACACAATTTTGGGTGTTGTCAATTATTTTAAGGGAAAGTACAGGGAAATCAATTTTGTGGAGATTTTGAGGTTGATATTGAAAAACACCCCACCGGGGTGTTTTTCAGGGAAGGTGGAGAGAATGGTGGGCTTCTTCTTTCTTTTTGCGAGGTGAATATACAATGTAAGTGCAAAAAAGGATGACTCA
>CAJUSD010000049.1 GCA_910589145.1 uncultured Oscillospiraceae bacterium | reverse complement strand
CATTGTTCCTCTATCAGATCCCCTCTCTGGATAACTGGTAAATCGTGTCTCTGCATTTCCTTTTCCTCCTGTTATAGTCTTATTCATACATTTTAACAGTTTTATACATTTTTTAATACGCCCTAAGAGATGGAAAGAGGTGGATAAAATGGGGAAGAAAATTTTTGTTTCGTATAAATATGCGGATAACCAAGTTGAAAGCTTGACATCAGGAAAAAATTCGACAGTTCGAGACTATATTGATAAATTTGAAGAAATAGTAGACTCTTCTCATGATATTTTTAAAGGGGAGAGTGATGGTGAGGATTTGAGCAACCTTTCTGACGATAGAATATGGGAGAAGCTAAAGGATAGAATTTATGATAGTTCTGTAACGATTGTATTTATCTCGCCTGGTATGAAGGAGACTGGTAAGAAAGACAGAGACCAATGGATCCCATGGGAAGTATCATATTCTCTAAAAGAAACTTCTAGGAAAAACAAAAAAGGTGATTCAGTTACAAGCCATAGCAATGCAATGTTAGCAGTTGTCCTACCTGATAAAAATGGTTCATATGCTTATTATCTTGAGCAAAAAAGCTGTTGCGATGGTGGATGTACTACACATTACACGGACAAATTGTTTACAATTATCAAGAAAAATAAATTCAACAGGATTAAAAATGCTTCTAAACGTACTTGTGACAGTGATAATACGGTTTGGACCGGAATATGCAGCTATATTGAAGCTGTAAAATGGTCAATCTTCATAACTGATTATCAAAAATATGTAGATTTTGCAGTTGAGCGCCAGGGCAACATTGATGAATATGATATTTGTAAGGAAGTTTAATCCTTTTTCAAAGCCTAAAACCTAATATCCCATTAGCGTAATGACTGTCTTGGCTAATATTAGATGTACGAATCACATATATATTTTTCTAAGAGCAAACGGCAAAAATCATAAATCGTTGCGGTGCAAGGTTTTAAGTTGGCATCTTTTTCATCAACATATGACAGAAAGAAGGCTCGTACAGACGAAAAGTTGTACGGACCTTCTGTATATCAAAAAGAAGAAAAAAGAGAGAACGGATATCCAAGGAAGTGAAAAAGGAAAAATGAAATATTTATTAATGCATGGCTCGAAAGCAGTAATGGAAATAACAATAGATGAAATTACTGGAGGAATCACAGAGATAGGAAAAATATATGAACCAGAGCATTTGCCGGTGGGAATAGGGAGTAAAAAGGGAAAAGTAGATCGAGGCGCGCTGAACCAATGGTGGAGCGGACGAGCAATCCCAGCCAGCCGTTCAGGTTTGAGGGAAGCACTGGAAGAAGCAGGGATAGAAGATACAAAAGTACTAGAAACAAAGAGCTTGGGATTGAGCTTATCGGATCAATATTGGATTAATCCCCAGGAAAAACCAGTTCAATGGAGGGAGATAAACTTTTTTGAGAATGAATTCTCAGCAGATATGGGCAACCTATTGTTTGGAAGAAAGCCGGAAGGGAAGAAAATAGATTTTGTGTCTCCAGATAATACGTCAGACGGTTGGTTGAGAAAAAAATGGGTGATATCTGAAGGGAGGCGTTATCTGGTAAAAGGTGGAAGTGGACCAGGATACCAGGAACCCTTTAATGAGGTGATGGCGAGCCGGCTTATGGAACGGATCGGGATACCTCATATTACGTATGACCTAATATGGGAGGACGGATATCCATACAGCGTATGCGAAGATTTCATAACCTCTGAAACAGAGTTAGTAAGCGCCTGGAATTTGACAAGGACACAAAAGAAGGAAAACCATGTATCGGGATATCAACATTACTTAAACTGCTGCAAAATGCTAGGAATTCCGGGAGTACAGGAGAGTTTGGATCAGATGCTGACGGTGGATTATCTCATAGCAAATACGGACCGTCATTATAATAATTTTGGAGCAGTAAGAAATGCACAAACGCTGCAATGGAGAGGGGCAGCTCCAATCTATGACAGCGGGACGTCAATGTGGCATGACCAGGCAACACATTTAATCCAACCAAAGGGCGAAGTATCCAGCAAACCGTTTCGATCAAAGCATACAGAACAAATAGAGTTGGTAAGCACATTTGAATGGATGGAATTTGAAAAACTAAAAGGAATAGAGGAAGAATATATAGAATTGTTAAGGGAAAGCCCATATATAGAAGAACAACGAATTCACACATTGGGCTATGCATTGCGGAGCAGGATAGATCTACTTGAAGAAATAGTGATGGAACAACAGCCAAAGCAGTTTTTTGGAATAGAACTTTGAGGGAACTCCAAATGAATCAATACAAATTTTTAAGTGTGAAAGCGTGAAAAAACTGCGTTTTTTCATTACACATTTGAATTTATTTCAGTTGACAATGAAAAAATTAAAGGTTCAATTGCACTGCCGCTTTATAATAATACGTTTTCTGTTCCAGTTGAAATTAGAATTGGAGCAGACAGCATAACAAGAGAAGAAAAGCCTATATTCCAGCTAACAGGAATAGGACAGCACAATAGTGAATAAATCGATGAGGTTGAAGACGAAAAGGATTTCCAGAAGAAGGACAACAGGTTTGCTGATGGAAGGACATGGGCTGATGTCAACAAATCCGTTGGCTAAAAATAAATTCTTAATATTTTCCCATTTATCTTTGTGCAAAATGCTTATATATTTTAAAAAATTATATTTGGTTACGTAGTTTGTCTGGGAGAGCGCTTGAATGGCATTCAAGAGGTAGAGGGTTCGATCCCCTTCGTCTCCACCAGAAAGAGGCTCGTACAGTCGAAAGATTGTACGAGCCTCTTGTATAAGAAAAAGAAGTCAGAGAACGGATATCCGAAGGAAGAAAGGAAAAGAACAAAGGAACGAAAAAGAGAAAAGCAGGGCAGTTTCTAAGCGCAAAAGCGCGAAGGAACTGCCCTTTTTTGCGTCCAGGAGCCATTTGAAAATAAATATAAGTATAAGGGGGAAAAAGATGAAGTCAAGAAAATGGATGGAAGCAGAAGGTGGCTGGCGGACAGTAGAAATCCCGTACCGTTGCCGTGACTGCCCGTATCCCAGCCCCGGCTTTATCTGCCGGAGCAGGGACGGGAGGTGTATGAGGACAGAGGTAGAGGAAATAAACGAGCGGAGCCGGAAGCGGAAAAACCAAGCGAGGCAGAGGAAGGGAGAATAGAATAAACAAAAGAATGTTGGAATTTCTGAGAAAGCAGTACCCAGTGGGAACGAGAATCGAACTGGAGGAGATGAACGACCCATACAGCCCGGTGGCGTCAGGAACGAAGGGAACGCTGGAATATATAGACGCTGCAGGAACCTTCCAGGTAAAATGGGACAATGGTAGAAGCCTGGGAGTCATACCGGGAGAAGACAGCTTTAAAATACTGCCGCGGGAGCAGACCACACTGAAGCTGTATATGCCGCTGACGGGAAAAATCACAGAGCCGGATGAATATGGGGACTGGGACGCGGAGCCGTATACAATAGAGGGAAGCGACCTGGTAGGGTATGAAAGCGTGATCTCGTCAGCGCTGAAGAAAAACCGTCTGCCGGAGGAAGCAGAGCGCGGGCTCATGAACTGGTACCATGAACAGGACACTGTCAACGAGAAGGTCAGGTCGGTGGAATTCGACGCGGAGTACCGTGAGGGCCAGCTGTGGGGAGTGGCAAGATGCGAAATAAGCGGAAAATTAGAGGATGAAGAATTAAAAACTCTAAAAGCGTATATTAAAGGCCAGGCATCAGATGGATTTGGGGAAGGGTTTGAGCAGCAGGATATAGACATTATGGAGGGGATTTTGAATGTGCATTTATGGAACAGTGATAACTGGGACATAAAAACCGAGGAAGAACGGTTTGGAGAACCGGAGCCGGAGGAGGGGATAGAAATTGAACCCAGTTTTTAAGGGTACGCTGGAAGACAGGAGGAGCGGAAAATACATCAAATTTACGCTGCCAGCCACGCCATACGAAATCCAGGACGGGATGGAGCGTCTAAACTGCAGCGATTTGGAACATCTGAACTTCGAGATTACAGAATACCAGGGATACCAATATCTGGGACAATATATCTCCCCGACAGCAGAAGGAGAAGAGCTGCAAAGACTGAATTTCCTTGCCAAGAGGCTTGGGGAATTGGATAGATGGCAGAAGATATCCTTTGAGGGGATGGTAAGGATGGAGATGTATCAGAGGGAGGAAATCAAGCTGGACCGCCTGATCGATCTGTCATACAGTACAGGGAGCTGCCACGTGCTGCCGGAAGTGAAAACAGAAAAGGAACTGGGGGAGTTCTGCGTACAGGGCGGATACAAATTCGATTTAGAAACCCTGCCAAATGAGGTAATGGAGTACCTGGATTATGAAAAGATAGGGAGAGAACATCGAATAGAGGAAAACGGAGTATTTACAGCAAGGGGCTATGTAGAGCAGGAAACAGGGATACGGGAAGTAAGTGCAGGGAGGGATTTCACCTTCCAAAAGCCAAAATACCAGGTTTTGTTGGAAATGGGAGGGGAACAGTTAGAACTTCCAATGGAGGAGGAAGCCCTCAAAGAGACATATATGAAGGATTGGGACAGAGAATATCGGTGTATAGACTGCGCGGTTCCATCACTGATTGGTGTAATCAATGACTCTGGCATAGAAATAGAGGAAATCAACCGGTTTGCGGGGATGCTGGAGGAAGTGGAAAAGCAGGGACAAATGCGGGTGTTTAAGGCAGTATTGCAGGCGTCAAACTGCCGCAGTATCGAACAGGCGGAGGAACTGGGAGGCAATTTAGAGGAAAAATATGTGCTGTTTCAGGAAAAAGGAAACCCAGTAGAAATAGCCGAAAACTGGCTGGAAGAACAGCTTGGGGAAGATACAGAGCTATTCAGTGAAAACGAGCTGTACTGTATAGGAAGCCGATATATGGAGAAATACCCAACAGTAAAAACAGAGTATGGGTACCTGCAAAGGTATGACCTGGAACCTATCCAGCCATTGGAGGAGGGGCCGGAAACAGAAATAGGGCCGCAGTTTTAGCGTCGTTTCTGAAAAGGAACGTCGCTTTTTTGTTTCAGCGAAAGGGGGGATGTATATGTGCCGGAAAGTAAACCTGCACGACCCATAAAATAAGGAAACGGGAGGGATGTTATTCTGAAACCGTTTATCCCGTGGGTGGGAGGAAAAACAGCGTTAAGGCCGATCCTGTACCAGCTGTTCCCCAACAACTACGACCGTCTGGTGGAGGTATTCGGGGGCGGGGCGTCGGTATTGTTCGGCAAAGAGCCAGACCACAGGGCAGAAATCTACAATGATTTGAACGGGGATTTGTATAACCTGTTCATGTGTGTGAAAAACCGCCCCCTGTCCCTGGTAAGGGAACTGGGGTTTCTGCCCTTTAACTCGCGGCAGGAATTCAAAGTTATCAGAAAGTTTGTGAGGAAAGAGGAATTTACAGACGATTACTTAGCGGAAGAAATGGAGCTGTGCGAAAGGTACATGGAGCCGCCGGAGAGCATTGAAATGAAGGGACTGCTATTGGAGCAGGCGGATGCCGGGGATGTGAAGCGGGCAGCGGCGTTTTACAAGATGATCCGATACAGCTACGGCGGGAGCGGAAGCTCCTATGGGGGCAAATCCATAGATATCCGCCGGAGCCTGCATCTTATCTGGGCGTGTTCGAGACGTTTGGCGGATGTGGTAATTGAAAACCTGAGTTTTGAAGAAGCGATCCCCAAGTACGACGCGCCGGGGACGCTGCTGTATTTAGACCCGCCGTACTACCAGGCAGAGTGCTACGATGTAGAATTTTCGCTGGAAGACCACTACAAACTGCGGGACCTTATTGGAAAATGCAGGGGTTACACAGCATTGTCGTATAACGACCAGCCGTTTGTGCGTGACCTGTACAGGGGGTTCTGGCAGTTTTCAGCAAAGAGGCTCAACAACATGGCCCAGAGATATGACAGTGGAAGCGAGTATGAGGAGCTGATTATTTTGAACTACAACCCCAGGGCGCATCCCAAAAACGAACAGCTGAACCTGTTCCAAAGCCAAAAACCGCCGGAATACCAGTACACGCTGATCAGCGAAGGAGGAAAAGAATATGAGAGTGATTCTTGAAATTCCAGAAAAAGAGGAAGGTTTATATCTCCCGGCAGAGATGCTGGAAGAAGCGGGTTTGTCCCAGGGGGACGGACTCAGCTATACCATAGAGGAAGGGCGAATCCAGATAGAAACAGCAGAAAGCTGTGAAAGGAGGTTTTTGGAGGAGGACTGGGAGGACGCAAAAGCAGACAAAATGCTCTGTTGCCTGCCGGAAGACGCGGTTCGGATATTCTGTTCGCTGGGGATTACCCCTGAAACCATCCGCGGAGCAATCGAGAAAGGGGCCATCGACATTGAAGGGAATGTATAAGCTTATCGACAGCAAAGGGCGGGTATATCTGCCCAAGGAATTGAGGGATGCGTTGGAAGTGGACTGTGGAGACTTTGTGAAGCTAACAGAGCAGGACAGCAAACTTTGCATCCAGAAGGTGCATCTCATTGAAATAGGCGACCAGTCGCCGGAAGCGGTAGAAACATACGTCCATGCAGCAGCGGCAGCAATGCCTAGGGAAAAACAGGTGGAGCTTGCAGCTATGCTGTTGGAAAAATCCAGAAGGGTGGAATAGATATGGTGAAAAAAATAACAGCAGCGTTGGCCAGCATCATAGCGGTGACGGCATCGACGGTGGTATACGCCGCTGAAACGCCCCAGACGGTTATAGATGAAACCGGCGTTGGGACAAGCATTTCCATCACCGACATTACGCCAAGGGAGGAAGACACAGATGAAGCGAAAGTGCAGTATACCACAGGAAGCTTCTATCCGGTTGAAATACAAACAGCAGAAGAAGACGGCGTCAAGCTGCTGGTCAAGACGTTCGTTGTGCCGGAGAATACAAACCCCCAGGTTCTCATTGAGAAGGGGCTGACCCGGCGAGGTGCCCAGTATGAGGTATCGGACATCCTCCGCCGGGAGCTGGAGGGGAAGCAGGAGCAGAAAACCGTTTCACAAACTGTGACGCTGGAAGCAGATACAAACAAGCGGAATGAGATTCTCTCTTTGTTGGAGCCGAGTTTGGAGTATCAGGAAAATGGCTTTTCCGGTATATTATCACTTAATTTGGATTCTATCCAAACAGAGGTGACAGATACATCCCGTTATTCATACACCCTGAAGGACACCAGGGAATACATGGGCCTGGAGCGCAACGACCCCTACTATGTCCCGAAAACAGCGGAGAAAAACGGTGTGACATTGAAACTGTCCCATGTAAACTGGGTTCCAATGGCGAGCTCGGCAGACAACAGCAGCGTCCCCTCTCTATTCAAGGCGACTGCTGAATACAGCGGGACAGCCTGGGGGAGCAAAGAAGATGGATATTTGGTGACAGCGTCCTATACGGGACAGGTCAGCAGAACAACGCCGGGAGAGGCAGTTTATTCCATCGTTTATGAGGAAATCCAGACCCCCGCCATTCTCCCGGAATCTCTGGAATTTGACTGGAAACCGATCTTCATAACGATTCTTGCAATTGGGTTAATAGGCAGCGCATCGGTGGGAGGCTTCTTCCTGGTAAGGCTGCTGAAAAGGAAAAGCCGGAATGGAGAAAACAATCCATACGCCAACCGCCCCAAAATGAACCGTCCCGACCTTCTGGATGAAATGGACCGGGGATTGGGGGATGCTGAATGAGAGAAACATGGAAAAGCTGGAGGCTGCTGTGCTTGGTTCCCATCACAGCAGCCATTATTTTTGTGGCATGGAGAACTCAGTCCGAAGAACCTGTCATAACATTGGCGGAATTGCCTGTGGAAGATGAGGTGACATTTGACCTTGAAACCAACCCAGTCTACTCCAGCGAAGATGGAATTGTCGTGATTCCGGCATCAGGGCAGGAACAGGTCAAAACGGAAAAGACCCAAACCGTTCCATCTGTTGTAACTGACCCAGCCCAGATTTGGAATGAACCCTCTCCCCTATCGACAGAGAGCTACACCCTGCCGGAAGAAATCACAATCGAGAACGGCTCCATAGGGACTTTGGTGATTCCCAAGCTAAACCTTACCGCCCCGGTCTATGAACCAGAAGCAGGCGGGGAGATAGAATCCATGACCAAGGGGATCGCCCATTTTGCTGTTACCTCCGCCTGGGAGGGCAACATTGGTCTGGCCTCCCACAACGAAGCTCCGGCGGGAGCTGTGGCGTACTTCCGGGATATACATCTTTTGAAACAGGGGGACTCCGTTACCTATAAAACCACATTGGGAGAACGGCAGTACAAAGTAACAAAAGTCCAGGAAATAGCAGACGACGATTGGAGCTTCCTGGCCCCCAGCACAGACGGCGAAAACAAAATTACCCTCATCACCTGCGTTACCGGAAAGCCCAACAAACGGCTTATGGTACAAGCAGAGCAGGAAAATTTTGTTGGAGTTCGTGAATAGCTTTCATTCTAAATTGCTGGTATTGTATAGATGAAGGAGGCGATTCCATGAAACGAAAAGGAATGGCAGTGATATTAGCAGCGCTGCTGGCGGCAGGTTCAACGGCCCCGGTCTATGCGGAAGAAATCTTCAGCATAGAAGCGGTGTATGTGGGAGATTCCCAGAATCATGGTTCCCAATCCAGCAATTCAGAAGTGCCCAATCAGCAAAAATTTCAGCCAACCCCTACAGCAGAGCCGACAAAGGCAGTGACGGTGGAGGTGGTTTTAAGACCCAAAAAGGTAAAAGTCGTAATTCCAAAGAAAGAGAACGGCGCAAAGCCAGCTTTATCAGAGGAAGCGGAGTCTGAAAAAATCCTGTCAGAACAGGAAGATTTCCCCTACACGCTGGAGAGCTTCGCGGAGGAAGTTCTGCGCCTGACCAACGAGGCAAGGGCAGAAGCTGGAGCGCCGCCTCTGGAAACCGACTCAGTCCTCAGCGAGATGGCCCAGGCTCGGAAGGATGAGAACAACAAGAAGATGACCCACACCCGCCCGGACGGAACCACAGCAGACACCATCTTCAAAGAGTACGACACCAGCCTGATCTGCACCGGTGAGATCATCATCAGCACCTGCAGCAGCCCGGAAGCAGTGGTCAACGGGTTCCTGTCAAGCCCGGCGCACAAGAAAAATATGCTGAATCCCGACCACAAGTATGCAGGGATCGGCGTATCCTGGGGAGAAACCCCGGCTGGGAAGGGAATCGCAGTATTAGAGTTATTCGCCAAATAGCCAATTGGCAAAATAAAGTCCATACAACCAATTCAAGGGCAGTTACATGAAAATGTAGCTGCCCTTTTTGCATATAAAACATAAATGAGAAAGGAAAGATGCTCAATGTTACTATTCATGGCGGGATTATTGGTTGGAGGATTGATGGGGACAGTGATTATGTGCCCGTTCCAAGTCAGCCAGCCAGAGAAATCTACATTTGAATCAGAGAAAGAGGTTGTGAAATGAAAAAATGCGCAAGGATACTCTCGCTGCTCCTGTCAGCGGTAATGCTGGTCAGCTCGGTGGTACCAGCATACGCCTTTGACGACGCCCTGACGGGGTTTGAGGAAAGCGGCCTGTTTGACACAGAGGAAGCCCCTCCCCTGTGGGATAACGAGGAAGATTCCCTGACCTGGGAAGACGCTTACCATGAGGAAAACAGCGATCAAACACAGGAAAATGTCTCTGAAAACGATGTCCAGCAGCCGGAGGAAATTCCAGAAAATCCTCCTGTGGAAACAGAAGGAGAGACAATTGCTGACAAGGCAGAACCGTCCCTGCCAACCGAGCCGGTTACAGGAACCACCGGTTTAGACCCACCGGATGGGTGGAGCTTTCAAATGAGCAAATCCATCGGAAGCTCCCGCCTAGGGATGCGTCGTTCCAGCCCCGGAACCATCACAGTGTACATCCAGAAAATCGCAGGGTTAAGCCATTCCTACCCGTTCAGTGGGGGCAGCCCCTACAATGCGTACACCATGTTTACCTCAGATGGCAAAGCGGTGTACTGTGTGGAACCCGCACGGTTCAATACCACCAACGGCAGCGTATCCACGGGGAGTTTGACCTATAACGGGCTGAACGACAGCCAGAAAAAGGAGATCGCCAAGGCAGCGGCCTGCTGTACCGGCGTGGGAAACGCGGATAAATACTACGCGGCCCAGGCAGTCATCTGGGAAATCTGTTACGGTCAAAGCCCCCGGTCTGGCAGCGTGTACCAGGCGATTATTGCGCCGAATTCGGCAAGGTTAAGCGGGTATTACGAGCAAATCCGCTCTGAAATGGAATCCCTTGGGGATATCCCCAGCTTTATGAGCAAAGACCCGAAAAACCCCACCATCCACCAGATGACCGACAACGGCGGGAGCTGGAGCATTGACCTGGAAAATACCAATTCCGCTGTGACTTTGGATGCTTCGGATTTTCAGTCCCGCGCTCCATTGCATTTCAGCGTCAGCGGGAACACCCTGACCGTAGAATCCGCCACGGAACCCGACGAAGACTCCTATGTGGAGTGGCACAAAGGCGGGGAAGGCTGCGGGCTCATCTTCTGGGCGTCCTCCCAGCAGGAAAAGGCGACATATGACGAAACCCAGGGCATCCCGGCAGACGGGTATATGGCCTTTACCCAGGATTTCATCCCCTCTGCCGAAGACCCCACCCCCGAAACCCCGGAACCTTCTTTGGGGTATCTTACCATCGTCAAGTACGATGGGGACACCAATCTGCCCCTAGGCGGAGCCATTTTCAAGGTGGAATGCGACGGCTACATCAACGAGGCGGTGGAAATCCCCTATGGAGGCAAAACCATAGTCATTCCCATCCCAGAGGGACAAACGTCCGTAGACGTCACCGTCACCGAAGTGACCGCACCGTCCGGGTATGTCAAAGACAGCGTGCCGAAAACAGTTACCGTAACATCTGGCGATGTGGTGAATATCGCAGAGGTGGGCTTTGTCAATTACCCGGAAGCCTGCTCGTTGGAAATCTACAAACACGAAACCGGGAACAAAAGTATCGCCCTGGAAGGGGCCAGCTTCCGCATCCGCTACGCAGACCCCAATGTCAGCGCACAGACATGGACGGAAAGCACAGACGGCAGCGGGAAAATCCACATTGACCTGCCAGCGGCAGGGGCGTTGATTGTGGAAGAACTGTCAGCCCCGGCAGGCTACTCTATGAACGCCAAGAACACCTATGACGTCACTGTTATGCGGGGAGAGCAAAAAGTGCTGGATGTTCCCAATGACAAGCGGGCGCAGCTTATCGTGGTAAAAAAGGACGCACAGACAGGACAGACCCTGGCGGGAGCAATCATTAAAATTACTCTGCTTCGCGCCCATACCCCGCCCTATGAGCAAAACATCTCCTACACCCAGACCACAGGTGCAGACGGAAAAACAGTGTTTACCGGCTTAATTCCAGGAGAATATCGGGTGGAGGAACAGTCCCCGCCCCAGTATTATCTGTCCACCGATGTGGTTCACAATGTCAGCATCTTTGAGGGCAATACCGAAGCGGTGGAGGTTGTGTTTGAGAACCAGCCCTGGTCAGGACTTACCATTAAGAAGGTAGACTCCACCAACGATAAGGGATTGGCTGGGGCAATCTTCAAATTGTACAAGGGCAGCCACGAAGACCCCCTCGCCTTCCTCGGAGATTTTGAAACCAACGAAAACGGCGTGGTTGTGGTTCCAAAGCTGGAATCTGGGCAGTATTATACCATAGTGGAATCCCAGCCTCCATATGGATATTTGTTGGATGACGAGCATCACGTCCAGACCGTCATGGTTCGCCCTGACGCTGTTCAAAATAACGTGACCGTCATTTTCCGCAACAAGCCGAAGCCAAAACTGCTCATTGAAAAAATCGACGAAGTAACCGGCAAAAAGCTGGCAGGGGCGGTGTTCCGCGTTTCCTTAAAGGACAGCGCGGATTACAAGGAATACACTACCGGCGCGGACGGAACCATCCTCATTGAAAACCTGGAAGAGGATTGGTACACCGTGCAGGAAGTGAGAAGCCCGACCAATTACATTTTAGACAGCAGTATTCGTAATATCCAGACCAGGGCAGGCGAAACCACGGTGCTGTCCATAAATAACCACAGGATGCCGAACCTTACTATCCGCAAAGTAGACCAGCAGAGCGGAAAAGGGATTTCCGGCGTCACCCTGCGGATCACCAAAGAGGGAGCAAAGGAATTTCAGGATGTTGTCACCGGCGCGGACGGCGTGTTTGTGCTGGAACATATAGAGCCGGGATGGTACATCATAACGGAACAGCGGGTCCCGGAAAGCCACATCCTGGATCAAACGCCCCACTATATTGAGGTAAAAGCGGATCAGGATACGGAGATTGTGATTAAAAATCAGGCGAAGCCATCCCTGAGAATCCTGAAAACAGATTCATCCACCAAGCAGCCCATGCAGAATGTAACCTTTGAGGTCAGCATCAAGCAGGGAAAAACCCTGGGAGAATACAGGACAGATGCCAGCGGTGAGATTTTCCTTCCCAATCTGGAGCCTGGAATGTACGTTGTAAAGGAAACAAAAACCTTATCAGGCTACCTTATTGATACAGAAGAAAAGGAAGTTTTGGTGGAATGGGGTAAAACCTCGGAGGCCAGCTTCACCAACACGCCAAAGAATCCCCTCCTTATTTATAAGGTAGATTTCCACACCGGGGAACCCCTGGCGGGAGCAACCTTCCTGGTAGAAAAAGTGAATGGCGAGCGAGTTGGCGAGTATATCACCGGCAGAAACGGCTATGCCACCGTCACCGGCATTGAACCGGGGTTTTATCTGGTGAAAGAGGTCAAACCGCCGGTCAATTACATTTTGGATGAAACCCCGAAAACAGTAGAACTGAAATATGACTCTCCCGCAATCGTACAGTTTGAAGACAAAGCCATGTCAGGGCTGCACATCAAGAAAATCGACAGCCTGACCAAGCAGCCGATGGAAGGGGTGTCTTTCCGGGTATCCGAGAAGGATGGCAGAACCATAGGGACATATAAAACAGATGCCCAGGGCTCTATTCTTATTGAGAATCTCCAGCCGGGGTGGTACACAGTTAGAGAAACAGATACACTGGACGGGTACATTTTGGACGAGGTTCCGCGGGATGTGGAGTTCCTCTGGGGACAGCTCATCACGGTGGAGTTCACCAATGACCGCAAAGCCCAGCTTCAGGTGAAAAAGGTGGACGCGGACACAGGAGAACCTCTTGCGGGGGCAAAGTTCCGCTTGGAGACCGTGAGCGGCGAGTTTTTAGGGGAATATTCCACAGATCGAACCGGGTTTTTCACCGTGGACGGCCTGAATGTGGATTATGTGGTTGTCCGGGAAATCAAGGAACCAGACGGATACCTTCTCAACAATACCCCCTATACGGTAAAGCTGGAGGCCAACAAACCGGCCATCCTGGAAGTATCCAACCGCAGGCTCTCCCCCATCCAGATTAGGAAGGTGGACGCAGAAACCGGCGCTCCGTTAAGCGGTGCGGGATTCCGCATTACCAAGGCAAACGGGGAGTATGTGGGGGATTATTCCACCAGCACAGACGGATTTTTGAATGTCCCGGAATTGCAGCCGGGATTTTACATTGTGTCGGAAACCAAGGCTCCAGCAGGCTACCAGCTGGATCAGACCCCGCAGACCATTGAGGTTAAGGAAAATGTCCCCACAATGGTGGAGTTCACCAATCAGCGCTTGCCCGGCTTACAGGTAAGGAAAATTGACGCAGCGAACAAAGCTCCCCTTGGGGGAGCGAAGTTCAGAGTAGAAAAGGCAGACGGCCAGCAGGTAGGGGATTTTGTCACCAATTCGGCGGGCTTTTTTGTCCTCTCTGACCTGGAAGCAGGGACTTATACCGTTTACGAAACCGAGGCCCCAGCAGGGTACATTCTGGATAAGTCCCCGCAAACCGCAGTCCTCAAGCCAAATGGGACAACCACCCTGGAATTTGCAGATAAGCCGCTGGCAGGCTTGCAGATTAAAAAGGTGGACGCTGTCACCGGACAGCCCATGAAGGGTGTGGAATTCCGCATCACAAAGCTGAACAATGAGCCGGTTGGGAACTATGTCACCGACGGTGCAGGGCTTATCTTTGTGCCTGACTTGAAAGAGGGCTGGTATGTTGTCACCGAAACCAAAACCTTGGATGGGTACAAACCGGACAGTTCACCCCGCAATGTGGAGGTCGTTTCCGACAAGCTGAACATTGTGGAATACCAAAACCAGCCCTACCCTCACTTGCAGATAGAAAAAATTGACGCGGAAACCCGCCAGCCCCTGGAAGGGGTACGGTTTAAGGTATCTGACCAGCTTGGGCGGGAGCTTGGAAGCTATGCCACCAACAAGCAGGGACATATACATTTGACTGGCATGGAGCAGGGAACCTATTTTGTCCAGGAAACGGAAACCCTGGACGGGTATGTGCTGGACAAAAGCGTCCACCAAATCAACCTCCTCTGGGGGAAAACCACCAGTCTGGAAATCCCCAATACACCCCTGGGCAGACTGCGGATCAGGAAGGTTGACAGCGAGACGAAGCAGCCCCTATCCGGCGCGGTGTTCCATTTGTTTAATTCCAAAGGCGATTTTCTGGATGAGTATACCACCGATATGCTGGGGATCATCCACCTTCCCAAAGAGCTGGAAGAAGGCAGGTACACCCTTAAAGAAGTAACTGCCCCAGCCGGATATGTTTTGGATAGCACTCCGAGAAATATTGAAATCAAGGCGGACGAAACCCTTGAACTTGAGATACCCAACACGCCCTTGGGGACATTGAGGATTCAGAAAATCGACAGCGAAACCAAAGAACCGTTGTATGGCGCGGAATTCCATCTATATGATTCCAAAGGAAATTTACTTGGCGAATACACGACAGACAACAATGGGCTTATCGAATTATCCCGAAAACTGACGGCGGGAAAGTACCTGCTGAAAGAGACAAAAACCCCGGAAGGGTATGTCCGGGATGAGATTGTCAAGACCATTGAAATCAAGGAAGGGGAAACCTTAAATGTAGAAATCCCCAATGTTCCGCTGAGTACGCTGCGTATCCGCAAAATAGACAGCCAAACGCAAAAACCGCTGATTGGAGCGACATTCCGGCTGTTTGATTTGAACGGGAAGCTGCTGGGCGAGTACACCACCAACAATCAAGGCATTGCAGAACTGTCCAAAGAGCTGAGCGCAGGAAAATATATTTTGCAGGAAATCCAGGCTCCCGAAGGGTATGTTCTGGATTCTGAGCCGAAGACCATAGAGCTGAAACCTGGAAAGACCTTGGAGCTTGAAATTCCCAATATTCCATTGAGTTCCCTGCGAATCAGAAAGGTGGACAGTAAAACCAAGGAACCCCTTGCTGGCGTGGTTTTCCGTCTGTCTGACAGCAGGAACAAGGCCATAGGGGAGTATGCCACAAACGAGCTTGGTATGATTGAGATTCCCCAGAAGCTGACCGCTGGAAAATATCTGCTGAAAGAGATTTCAGCCCCCGAAGGGTATGCCCTGCTCTCTAAGCCTTTGGAAATTGAAATTCCAGAGGGCGAAATGGCAGAGGTTGAAATTCCAAACACGCCGCTTGGAACGCTGCGGATTCAGAAGGTTTGCAGCGAGAGCGGAGAACCCCTTTTCGGCGCAGAGTTCCGGCTGTTTGACAGCAAAAAGAATCTTCTGGGAAGCTATACCACCGACAAAGAAGGTATCATTGAGATTTCTCAAAAACTGACAGCCGGTAACTATTGGCTGAGGGAAACCAAGGCACCCGCAGGCTATGTGCTGGACACAGAACCCAAAGAGATTGAAATCCGGGACGGCGAAACCACAATCGTTAAACTTTCCAATATCCCGTTATGCACCTTGAAAATCCGCAAAATTGACAGTGAAACAAAGGAACCGTTATATGGGGCATTGTTCCACCTGTACAATGAAAACGGCGTCCTGCTTGGGGAGTATGCCACAGATGACAAAGGGGAGTTTGAGCTTTCCCGGAAGCTGCTGGCGGGAATGTATTTCCTGAAAGAAATCAAGGCTCCAGACGGATATGTTTTAAATGACCATCCCCAGAAAATCGAGCTGAAACCAGGGGAAACGCTGGAACTGGAGGTCCCCAACATCCCGCTGAACACGCTGCGCATCCGCAAGACAGACAGCAAGACCCAGCAGCCGCTGATGGGCGCGACGTTCCGCCTGTTTGACCAGAACAAGAAATTGGTCGGAGAGTACACCACCGACGACAGAGGGATGATAGAGCTTCCCAAGCAGCTCACCTCCGGGAAGTACATTCT
The DNA here is from genome assembly GCA_910589145.1 of uncultured Oscillospiraceae bacterium. Classification (GTDB taxonomy): domain Bacteria; phylum Bacillota; class Clostridia; order Oscillospirales; family Ruminococcaceae; genus UBA1405. The sequence goes on along the minus strand of CAJUSD010000049.1, from coordinate 3,210 downwards.
CAAGGAAATCCAGGCCCCGAAAAACTATGTGCTGGACAGCACGCCGAGAACCATTGCATTGGAACCCGGCAAAACCGTGGAGCTTGAAATTCCCAACATTCCTTTGAGCAGCCTGAAGATTAAGAAGATCGACAGTGAGACAAGAGAACCCCTTAGTAATGCGGTTTTCAGGCTGTTTGACAGCAAAAATAAGGCAATCGGCGACTACACCACCAATGAGTTTGGAATCATTGAGATTTCCAAGCAGCTTCTCGCGGGAAAATACCTGCTGAGGGAATTGACCGCCCCGGAAGGTTATGCGCTGCTAGCAAAACCGTTGGAAATTGAGGTTCCCGAAGGGGATATTCTGGAAATTGAAATCCCGAACACGCCTTTGGGGACACTGAGAATCCAGAAGGTAGACCAGGAGACGAAAAAGCCGCTTAGTGGCGTGGTATTCCAGCTTTATGACGAGAAGGGGAATCCTTTGGGAAGCTACACCGCCAACAATTCAGGGGTGATAGAGATTTCCAGGAAGCTGACTGCTGGAAAGTATTGGATTAAGGAAACCAAGGCTCCAGCAGGGTATACCTTGAATTCCACACCCAAGGCGGTTGAAATCAAGGACGGGGAAACAACAAGGGTTGAAATACCCAATATTCCCTTGAGCACGCTGAAAATCCTCAAAATTGACAGTGAAACCGGGGCGCCTTTGAAAGATGCAGGATTCCTGCTGTACGATGCAAAGAAAAACCTGTTGGGCGAGTTTACCACCGATAAGGATGGGAAAATTGAACTTTTCCGCAAACTGACGGCAGGAAAATACACCTTGAAGGAGATACAAGCTCCAGACGGGTATGTACTGCTGGAGGAACCCCAGGAAATCGAGCTGAAACCCGGCGGGACACTGGAGCTTGAAATCCCCAACAAGCCCATGCGGGGGAAAATCCAGATTACAAAGAAATCCGCAGATGACAACTCTATAACCAGGGAAAAAGCGGGAACGCCGCTGGAAGGAGCCAAGTTTGAAATCTACAACGAAAAACTGGAAGTTGTAGATACCCTGACCACAGATTCTAAGGGCATGGCGACCACCAAAGAGCTGCCGATGGGAACCTATGGAATACAGGAAATCGCCGCGCCGCAGTATTATTTAACGGACGGCAAGGTGTTCTACGCCGCCCTCAAGGTGGACGGCGACCTTGTGAAGTTTGAGGTGCTGAACCAGAGTGTCGATGTGGACGTCACCATTGAAAAGCGGGGCAATGTGGAGGTTATGGCGGGAGACATTATGTCTTACGACTTCTCAGAAATCCGTAATGCCTCGAATGTTTCGCTGAATGAATTTTATTGGCATGAGCAGCTCCCGACAGATGCTGTCCGCCTAGGACAGATTGTCACAGGAACCTGGTCGGAGAGATTGACCTATTCCATTACCTACCGAACCAACCAGCGGAGCCGCTACCGGACACTGGCGGAGAACCTGTCCAGCAAGACCAGCCATACCTTGGATTGCAGCCGGGAAGCCCTGAATCTGGCAGCAAACGAATATGTGACAGAAATCCGCTTTGAGTTTGGAACCGTAGAGCCTGGATTCCATGAGGAAACCAAGCCGGTGTTCTATGTAAGCACCCTGGCGGATTTGGAAGACGGATACCGCATTATTAACCGCACTGATGTAGGCGGGAAGATTGGAGATGAATGGATTACAGCAAAAGATACCTGGGTGACAGTTGTCTGGGGAAGGAACAAGGGAAAGCTTCCCAACACTGGAAGATAGCAGTTTATATATGGACGGAAGGAAATTTCCGTCCATATATCTTTGAAGGGAGGAAACCAATGCCGATTGTATACAGCATTCTGAATGTGCAGGGCGGCGGGGCAAAATCCGCCGCCCTGTTCGACTTTATAGCAGACCGGAGATATGGCAGGGGGAGCGTTGATTTTAACAGAATCACCCCCATGCCACCCTGGGTCTACCGCCAGCCCACCAACCTTGCCCTACTGGAAAAGTATGGGGAGGAAAACTGTTCCAGGGGCTGGTGCCTGCACCACTGGGGAACGCCCCAGAATGTCCTCCATCCTGAAAAAGCGGTTAAGAAATATGATGGCGGTTCTGCAATCCGCTTTGAAACAGAGGATAGGGATGTCCGTGAATTAATTCGTAAATTGTCCTTGATTTTTAAAGAAATGTACCTGGATTATTTGTGGGCCAGCGAGGATATCGGGAGCAATGTGGGAGCGGTGCAGTACCAGGACGGGAAAGCCCTGATTGAGTTTATCCCGACTCCCGGAACCAGGGCGGCGATAGAGAAATCCCTGGACATTCTGGGAGCCAGGGCCGCTGATTACGGGCTGGCGTTTAACCCCGGCAGCGGAAACTATGAATATGGAGGTGTTGAGAGTGGCTAATAAAAATCTAATCCGGCAGGGGGAGATTCCCATAGGGTATTACGACGGGGAAACGGTCTTTCTGGACAGTGAGTTTCTCGGCTGCGGGATAGGGAAAAAGCTGGTTCGCAGAGGTCTGTCAGTGCGCTGGGTGCCGGGGATTGCCAAAGGTCTGGACAGGGACAACCCCCAAGAGAAAATCCGAAAAGTACGGGTTTATCAGCTAAAACCAGAGATTGACCCGGCGAAAAAGTTCATCCAGTACGCCCAATTATACCAGAGATACGGCGGAATAAATCCTGACGATTATGCTGTTGTATTTGACGGGCAGTTGGATACCGATGATCCCAACCGGCTGTATGAACAGTTTAACGCTTCGCAGCTTCCCAAGGGATACGCAGGACACAGGCTTTCGGTTTCAGATATTGTTGAGCTGTACGACAAAAATGGCAGCCAATTCTGGTATCTGGATACGGAAGGTTTTGTAAAGGTTGAAGCAGAGATGAGAAAGGCGGAAATTTGAATGAGAATGAAAAACAAGAAACTGGTTTCATTGGTTTGTGCATTATCTATTGCGGCAATATCCACCGTCCCCGTACTGGCTGCACCGACAGGGAATGTGTCCGGGGTAATTGAACAGACCTGGTCAAGCGCAGCAGCGCAGATTAAAACCGTGGTGAACAATGTTGTCTTTCCAGCACTGGATATGATCCTGGCGATTCTGCTGTTTGTAAAAATTGGAGGGCTTTACATGGACTACCGGAAACATGGACAATTAGAGTGGAGTGCGACACGTTCCTAACTGAAAAGGTTAGGCGCTAAATAACAAATACAAAAGTA
>CAJUSD010000048.1 GCA_910589145.1 uncultured Oscillospiraceae bacterium | reverse complement strand
CTGAAATTTAGCAGGTTCCTCCTCTGAAATATAAGGATTACGGTAATGCTCTGCAAACTCATTAGCATAATAATCATCCATTTTTTGTTTATCCGGGTAGACTAATCCCCAAAAATAGATTTGCTCCCTAATATGTGTAAAAAATGGAAAAAGCTGAAATTCCAACAATATAAATGTCCTGTCCATCTGGCCTGCTTGGACATTATTTTGAATCTCCTGAATGGTATCGTCCAGATTGTCCAGCATTTCCTCCATATAAGAATGTTCCAAAGCCTTTTCGATTGGCTTTAAAGCTGTACGTACCGCCGCTACAACAGAAGACAGGTTATTCAGCATGTTGGAAGCTTCCAACGGCTTCTCCTCTGCATACAAGCGAAGAACTTCCAAACTTCCCTGGGCTGCTGTATCTAATAAGTCCAATACCTGGGGAAGGATCCTATTTTTTTCGTTTTCCAAATCCTTTTCCGATAGAGGAAGCGTTCCTTTTGAAGTTTCCTTCAAACCAATCACCACACTTTCCAGGGAGCGTTTTTACTTTCCCACAACTGTTCCAATTTAAATTTATCTCTTTGTGTGTCCATACACTGCCAAAAACCGTTATACCGGTAAGCTCCCATAAGTCCGTCCGTACTCATCCGTTCCATGGGGGAACGCTCAAAGATACAGTCATCCCCTCCTAAATACCGGAATACTTCCGGCTCTGCAACCATAAAACCGCCATTGATCCAACCGCCGTCTTCCTTGGCTTTTTCTGCAAAGCCCTGAACCATTCCTGTATCTTCTACAATATTCATAACACCATAACGCCCTCCTGGCTGTATTGCAGTAACAGTCAGTTTGTTTTTCGATTTTTTGTGATGCTCCACAAGCTGGTCAATAGGCAAATCGGTTACACCGTCCCCATATGTAAGCATGAATGTTTCATCCCCAATATAGGATTGAATTCTTGCCAGACGGCCCCCGGTCTGCGTTTCCAAACCAGTATCCACTAATGTAACGCGCCAAGGTTCAGCGACATTCTGATGAATTACCATGCGGTTATTTTCCCTGAAATCAAAGGTAACATCAGACATATAGAGAAAATAATCTGAGAAAAATTCTTTTATCATGTTTCCCTTATATCCTAGACAGATGACAAAATCATGATACCCATAATGGGAATAGATTTTCATAATATGCCATAAAATAGGATATCCCCCAATTTCTATCATTGGCTTTGGGCGAAGATAGCTTTCTTCGCTGATTCGTGTCCCTAATCCTCCCGCAAGTATTACAACTTTCAATTACTTACCCTCCTAATTTTTTGTTTTAATAATGTGTGCAATCTGTTGATTAACCTACAAAAAGTATACTTTGTTACATTCTAAAAGAGTCCAAAGTATCACTTAAAAGAATATCATAAAACAACACTTTTTGAAATACCTTTTCTAAAACTTTTTAAGGATTCCTTGTAAAAACATATTTTACAAGAAAGTATACTTTTTGTAAGATATTTTATGTTGTAAACATAAAATAATTAACCCTGCAAAGTAAAAATAGACATAAAAAGGGCAGGAGTGGGATGCTTTCCATTCCTGTCCCTTGTTTCGGATATATTTTTCAAAACCGAACTTTTTGTAAGAAAAGCCTAACCATATTGTCAAATATTGTGAACTATGTTAATATAAAAATGTGATGCTGTCATTACCTTTGCTTGACAAAAGAAAACATAGTTTTGCAAAGAATATTTTGCCCTTTGACAAGAGGGATTTTTATTATAGAGGGGGCTCAAAATGGAATGGAACCTATGGCACGGCTGCCACAAAATAAGCCCTGGCTGTCAAAACTGCTATGTATATCGTATGGATGCCCGCTACCAAAGAGACAGTACACAGGTCTATAAAACCGCTGACTTTGACCTTCCTTTAAGAAAAAACCGTCAAAATATTTATAAAGTCCCCTCTGGTGAAACCGTGTATACCTGTTTTACCTCTGACTTCTTTTTAGAGGATGCAGACCCTTGGAGGCCAGAGGCATGGGAAATGATACGACAAAGGAAAGACCTTCATTTTTTCTTTATCACAAAGAGGATACATCGTTTTTACGATGTAATTCCCTCCGATTGGGGGGATGGATACGAAAACGTTACAATTTGCTGTACAACGGAAAATCAAAATCGGGCAGATTATCGTTTGCCAATCTATTTAAATGCTCCAATCCGCCATAAACATATTATTTGTGAACCTTTGTTAGAGGAAATTGATCTTTCAAGATATTTAGGCGGATGGATTGAAGGGCTGACGGCCGGGGGCGAATCCGGCGAAAATGCTCGAATTTGCCGGTTTTCGTGGATTTTGTCCTTACGGGAACAATGTTTAAGCGCAGGCGTTCCATTCCATTTTAAGCAGACTGGAGCCAGGTTTGAAAAAGACGGAAAACTTTACCATATCCCGCGAAGGGAACAACATAAACAGGCGGCACGGGCTGGGATTGACTGGAACTGGACTCCGATCAGATAAAAATTTTCCGTCTCTTTGGCGGTGTCAGGAAAGGAAAACAATGAAATGCTTCGTATTGGAAAGTTTGAAAAGGTTAGCCTAAAACGTTTTATGCAGGACTGGAAAAAGGTTTTTGGAGGCTCTGACCTGGATGCGGAACAACTATATGAAAAAATTACCCTGCCGCGAAGAGCGACAACCGGCTCGGCAGGATATGATTTTTGGGCCCCGGATAGGTTTATCCTTGCTCCAGGAAAAACCTTGAAAATTCCTACAGGAATTCGAGCGATTATTGAAGATGGCTGGGTTCTTGCCTGCTTCCCAAGAAGCAGTTTGGGGTTTCAATACCGCCTTCAAATGGATAATACTGTGGGGATTATTGACAGCGATTATTCCCAATCCGACAATGAAGGACATATCTTTTGTAAGCTGACAAATGACTCCAGGGAAGGCAAGGAGCTTATTTTAGAAGCTGGAACGGGATTTATGCAGGGGATTTTTCTGCCTTTTGGCATCACAATAGATGACTGCACCACCCAAAAGCGAAATGGCGGTTTTGGAAGCACGAATTAGAGCCTATCCCAGAATGATCCGCCCCCAGACTGCACAGTCTGGGGGCGGATCATTCTGGGATAGGTTCTTAATATGGATTTAGCAAACATCAAAGCCCGAGCAGCAATTTTGCAACTGAAAAATAGACGATTAATGCGCACGCATCTACAATGGTAGTAATCAATGGTGCAGACATGACAGCGGGATCTGCTTTACACATTTTCGCCAGAAGGGGGAGCAGGCCGCCGATGGTTTTAGCCAGAATTACCGTAAACAGCAATGCGATTGATACAGAAACGGCGACTAACGGATTCCCCGGGTTTGTAAGCATCAACCGAAGGAAATTTACCAGAGCCAAAGTACATCCTACTACAAGGCTGACCCTTGTCTCTTTCCAGAGAACTTTCAGACCATCTCTTATTTCGATCTCTCCCAATCCCATCCCGCGGATTACCATAGTGCTGCTTTGTGATCCTGCATTCCCGCCAGTATCGGTAATCATGGGAATAAAGGAAACCAACAGAGGCATAGCGGCGAAAGCAGCTTCATATTGAGTCAAAATCGCCCCGGTAATCATAGCGGAGAGCATCAGAACCAGCAGCCATAAAATGCGGTTTTTGGCCAGGGAAAACACGCCTGTTTTCAGGTAAGGGGTTTCTGAAGGAAGCATAGCGGCCATTTGTTCCAAATCCTTTGTTGCTTCTTCGTTGAGAACGTCCACAGCATCGTCTACTGTGACAACGCCTACCAAACGTTTTTCACCGTCTACAACCGGCAAAGCAGTCAAATCATATCGTGCCAGCAGCAAAGCAGTGGTTTCGCGTCCCTCTCCGGTTTCGGCAAAAACAGGCTCTTCTTCCATGAGATCGTCCACCAGTTGATGATCTTTTGCCAAAAGAAGCTGTTTCATTGAAATGCTTCCCATCAGTTCGCGCCTGGAACCGATAATATAACAGACGTCTAAATTATCCCGCTCCTCACATTTTTGACGCACCTTGGAAATGGCTTCGCCAACGGTCATCCCAGCTTTTAGTTCTACAAATTCAGCCGTCATGATGCTTCCCGCTGTGTCCTCCGGGTAATTCAAAAATTTATTAATCTGTTCCCGTGTGGCTTTACTGGTATTGCGGAGAATACGTTTTACCACCCCTGCGGGCATTTCTTCCAAAAGGTCTACAGCATCGTCTATAGGAAGGTATTCCATCATTTCAGCTAGTTCTTCTTCACCTGCAATAGATGCAATTAGCTGAACATTTTCGCCTTCTAAAAAGGAAAACACCTGGGCCGCTTGTTCCTTTCCAAGCATACGGAACACAGCCGCCCGTGTTTTGCGGGGAAGTTCTTCGATCAGCTGGGCAATATCTACCGGATCCAGCTCCCGAAGCTGCTGGCGAAGTTCTGTACTGTTTCCAGATAAAGCTAGTTCTTTTGCCTCATCAATCCATTTTTGATTTTCATACATGTTGATTTACCTCCTGTTTTCAGGCAGGAAGCAGACGCCGCGCCGTTACTATCCCATATATAGATATAAAAAATCCATATGGAATCTCTGAAGTTTTCAGCAGATATGCTGCAAACAGAAGTCCCACATGGACGAAAAATGGCCACAAAAATCCCTGCGGCCAAATAATACCGCAAAAGATTATAATATGGGAGGCTTGCCCCAGGCAGCCTTCCGGCCCAGTTCCATCCATGCTGTGACATAGCAGTATTTAGACGCCAAGCTCCTACTTCGAGCGGATATGTCCACCTGTGGCTTCCCTCCTTTAAAACATAATATCAAAAAATAACAGAGCGGGAAAGGATAGGAAACGATCCTTTCCCGCTCTTACAGTATAGCACCAAATTTCTTTGATTTCAAGCGGTTTTTATTTGCAGTCAGGGAAATCAAATTACAGAATCACTGCAAAAAAAGAAGCAGAAAACCCTGGCGCGGACACAAAGCAAAGAAAGTCACAAACCAAACCCGTATCAAAAGCTTTGGCCGCTTTCCCGAAAGCGGCCGGCGGTTCAGCTTTGCTGAACGTAGCTTTGCTGAACGTAGCTCTGTTGAACTGAACCCGCAAGGCGCGAAACTCCTTTTGGCAAGAGTATTTTTTCTCTCCTTCTTTCTTTTTTGCAATAGAAAAAGAAAGAAGAAGCCCACCATTCTCTCCGCCTTCCCTGAAAAACACCCCATCGGGGTGTTTTTCAATATCAGCCTCATCAACCTCAAAATCTCCACAAAATTGATTCCCGTGATTTGCAGTATGGTTTGACAGGCTGCATCTGAAGTCACTTCCACTTTTGCCTTAAATATTCTTTTTCCTGTTCGTCTGCATTTTGATAATCCTCCCACATATCTTCTGACCATGACGCTGTTTCTATTGTTTCTTCCAATATCTGCGGCTCCCACAGATCGCTTTTCATATAGGCGGCAATCGCTAATGCCATTACACAATCATCATGGGAACCCTGTTGAGCCTCTGCTTTCCCTTTTTCATTGCGTACAAAAGAAAGCATTTCCTCTAAAGTACAAACATCGCTGATAAGGGAAATATCTTCCCGGATCAAAGCAGCTAAACTGGCGATTGCAACAGGTCTGGATGCAGCGGTTGTACGAAATCCATAAGCGGGCAAAGGCTTATGGGAATAGTGATCTTCGCGTTTTCGGACTAGCTGCCTGGGATAACCCAAACGCTGGAGTTCCTTCACAGGGAAGGTAGAAAAATTAGTTTCAATACCAACAAGAGCGCTGCCAAAAAATTTACCCAAACAGAAAATTTGTCTGGCAAAAAGTTCCTCGTCCATTTGATGCCGAAGAATGGCGGCCTGTCTGCCTGATTCTACATCCAGAACTTGTCCAACAAAAAAATCAGAGCCGTCTCCAGCGGTATCTGCCCCCAGAACATAAGACCTTCCTGCTTCCGGCGGGTGAAAAATACGAATATATCCGCCTTTTTCTTCAATCCATTGAAAAGAGGCAATCTGTTGATGTTCCATCTGACAGGAAAAGAAACCTTCCATAACAGGAGGAATGTTTTTCCGAACGGCGATCTGCCGGGAAACATCAACTGGGTTAAAGACAGTTTTTCCATAAACGCCCCAGCAGCCAAGGCAATAGACCTGGTAATAATAGGGATCGCTGAAACGGTAGTTTTCCAGAACTGCTTTATATTCCTCCTCAATAAACCGGTTTTGCTGGTAGGTAGTATGCAGGGAAACAGAATTTTTAGAAGGGACGTCAAAAAAGCGCTCTTTCAGCCAGTGGTTGGCACTGATGGGATTAAAAGTAAGAACAATTTGTTTGGCTTTTCCTCTGCCTCTCATACGGATGTCCAGCTGGTTAAACTGGGCGCGGGTTATTTCGGATGCTTCTTCAATCCATATGTCTGTTAAAATTCCGCTGGAAAAGGTAATGGATTTCAACCGTTCCACATCTGCCAGGCCGCGGAACAGAATTTCGTTTTGGTTTATCAGGCAGAGGATGCGCATTTCATTTTGAACCACTTTAAAATAAGCGGAAAGCCCCCACTGCTGTATCAACTGCTGGAAAAGGGGAAAGGTACTGGTACGGTTTGCCTTTTCGACTTTGCGAACCACCAAAAGGTTACGTCCTTTTTGCATCAGAAGTTTTATAAGAAATCTCTGACAGACAAAAAAGGATTTTCCCGAACCTGCACCTCCATAGAAAACCAGATAACGTTCCTCGCGGAAAAGATAAGGATGATAAACAGGGTTAATCATACGGCTGGAAATAGAGAACAGTACGTCTTCTTTTTTCGAGGAATCAGAGGAAACAGTATAGAGGACATTAGTTTTCGGGTTCATCGTCAGTTATCTCCACCCTTACTACAAGGGGTTTTTCAAACGGGGATTCGTTTGTTTCTGTCAAACGCGCCAGCAGTTCAAGGGCTTTCAGCTTGTCTCTGGGATTTTCCTCATCACTCATCGCCATTCGTTCCAGTTCATCTATTACTTCCCGCCGCAGGGAAGCTGGTGTTTTTTTTGATTTTGTTTTACGCTTGACCGTTTTTTTAATTACAGTTTCCGACATTAAAATCTTCCTTTCCCTGGTATTTTTTTAAAAAATTGCGGCACTTTTTCCGCACATAACTTTCGTCGCCTGAACCGACAGCAGTAGCAACTGCCTGCCATGACTTCCCATCAACATAACGCGCCAGTAAAATCATCCTCATCTGGCTATCTTCTATTTGATAGATAAAGCGGTAAAGCTGTTCTACCTGGGCCAGATATTGTTCCAAAGTGTTTTGAATTAATATTTCCGCGCGCTTCTGAAGTTCCTCATCTTTGGCGAGGGCTTTTTGTGCACGAACACTTAATTCATTTCCGAAAAAGAATTTTTTTCCTTTTCCTTTGGGATAGAATACTTCTTTTAGTTCCTGCAAACGCTGCATTTGATAGCTGCGTTCCCGAATCATACATGGAAGTTGTTGAAGTTCCCGTTCCAACATCGTATCTTTGCTCCTTTCTACGCTTTAAAACATATGTTCTCTAATTGAGAACTATTATAGCAGTAAAAAAAGAATTTGTCAACATATTTGAGAATTAACTTGAAATTTTCTTAAAATGAGAATATAATAAAAACAGAATAAGAGTAAGGAAGTGAAGCCTATGTTGCGGATACGGGAACTGCGTAAGCAGAAAAACAAACTTCAAAAAGAAATGGCGCAGGATTTAAAAATCCCTCCAAATACTTTTAACCAATATGAAAATGGGAAACGGGAACCTGACCTTGCAACGCTGGCACGAATTGCTGAATATTTAGGAGTCAGTATAGATTATCTATTGGGGGCAAGCTCTACGCCGCAGCCTGGGGCGACTCTTGACGAATTAATTGAAGCAATTGGCGGGCAGGATGCAGCAGAATTCCCGTTAATCGCTGTAATTGGCACAGTCCGAGCCGGATATGGCGGTATTGCCTATGAAGATTTTATGGGTTATGAGCCGGCAGATGTGCGCAATGCAGACGACTGTTTTTATTTAAGGGTCAAAGGGGACAGCATGGAACCGCGCATCCATGAAGGGGATTTGGCACTTGTACGGAAACAGGAAGATGTGGACAACGGGGATTTAGCGGTTGTAATTATAAACGGCTGTGAGGGAACATTAAAGAAGATCTTAAAAAATTCTAATTCGGTGATTCTTCAGCCATTTAATTCTGATTATGCCCCCCAGGTTTTTACTGGGGAGGCCATTAATGAGATACGCATTGTTGGAAAAGTAATTTCAACGATAACGAAAACCTCGTGGTAAAACCTCATGGGAATCGCTCATATGGTTCCAATGAGGGTTTTGCTAAAAGAATGGCAGTTGACATAGACAAAAAGGTTTCGGATCCAGGGGAGAGGGCAGTTCTGCTGCCCGCTTTGGATCTGAAACCTTTTTCATTTACCTTTGGCAGTATGGATGGAAGGCTGTGCCCGCATCTTTACAGGCTCGAATTCACCTTAAATGACAGCTAATCCTCCATATTCTGGCAGATATGGACAGAAAGTGGAATTGAGGAAGCAAATAAAAGAACAGGAATACATATAAGAGAAATCATAAGCACAGGAGCAGTAAATAAAAACTGCAGATGATCCGTAGCCATAACAAAGAGAAGCAAAGGTATAATTAACCCAGCCATCATAATGTACTTTCCCTTTTCGGGGCCGAATTTATAAACGGCAGGGATGGCAATGGCATTGTCTAAAAAGAGCATCATTGTCTGCCCCCAAAGTGTAGAAAAAATTTCTTCCCAGGTGACAATATCCTTATTGATGAAGCGAAAAGTAATTCCCATAAAAAATGTTATCCCCATGCCAATACCCCATAAAATCAAAGCCAAAAGATATTTTTCCAAAGCAATGGTTTTCCTGGAAACAGGGCAGGCAGCAGCATAACCGTTCCAATGGGAGGAAGCGTCAAAATTAAGCGTAGTAAGCGGCATAATGGTAAAGAGGCTGATATTAACGCCGGACAAAAAGCCGAAATTTTTAATAAAACCAGCGATAACAGAATAAATAAGCAGCATTATCATATAAAGTTTTGTCAGCTGGCGCAGCAAATAAAAATCTTTTAATAAAAGGGCTTTCATAGTTGACCTCCTTGGTAGAGAAGCATAATGTCTTCAAGGGAAGCGCTTTCGGCAACAGCAGAGGCATCACCTGTAGCCATAAGGATTCGGTGGATTTCAGAGGGGGATGCTTTCAGAAGAAGTTCGCAGCCGAATTTTTTCTGCCGAAATCCAGCCGTTATGTTTTTCAGCCTATCCATATGGGCAGTATTTTCACTGCATTGGAGAAGGGTAAAAGTATCCCGAAGGGCTTCTTTTTCCATAGAAAAGCACAATTTACCATTTTTTAAAAAAGCTACATAGTCAGCTATCTTTTCCAAATCGCTTGTAATATGGCTGCTGAAAAAAATAGAATGTTCCTCATCTGAAACGAAATCCTGGAAAATCTCCAAAAGTTCATCCCGTGCAACAGGATCAAGGCCGGAAGTAGGTTCGTCAAGCATAAGCAGCTTTGGGTGATGGGCTAAAGCCGCTGCAATAGAAAGCTTCATTTTCATGCCCTTGGAGTAATCTTTAATTTTTTTGCCGTCTAAGAGGAAAAAGAGAGTGCAAAGCTTTTTAAAGTATTCACTGTCCCAGGTTGTGTAAAGGCCTTTCATGATATTTCCCACATCTTTGGCGGTAAGGCAGCTATGGAACCTGCACTCGTCAAAAACAAACCCCAGCTGTTCCCTGACATTTGCACTTTTCATAGCCCTGTTGTTGCCAAAAAGTTCAATCTCTCCGCTGTCTGGGTTGAGGATTCCAAGAATCAGTTTCATTAGCGTTGTTTTGCCTGCGCCATTTTCCCCGACAACCCCCATAATCGTTCCTCCGGGAAGGTTCATAGTAATGTCCCGCAATGCAAAGTTAGGGTATTGCTTGGTTAGGCCGCTGACAGCTAAAATATTTCCCATGATCTGATACATCCTTTCCGTATCAAAGCGCTATTCGTTTTCCTGGTAGAGCAGATTTAAAATATTATAAACCTCCTCCTGGGGAATGCCGCCGGTTCGGGCTTCTTCGATTGCATTTGAAAGATGCTTTTCTACCCGCCTCAGATGTTCCTCGCGCATTAGCTGGGGGTTTTGGGGGGCTACATAACTCCCTTTTCCCGCAACTGTGGCAATAAACCCTGCCCGTTCCAATTCCTCATAGGCCCGTTTGGTGGTAATAACGCTGATGCGCAGATCTTTCGCCAAAAGACGGATACTGGGCAGGAGCTCTTCCTCTTTTAACTGGCCGGTGAGGATTTTGTCTTTTATCTGTGCTGCAATTTGCTCATAGATGGGTTTCCCGCTGGTATTGCTGATAAATATATCCAATTTTTTTATCTATTCTCCTTTCGCATATACTGTATATTTACGATATATACAGTATATGCTATAGATACAGTTTTGTCAAGGGTTTTTCCAGGAAAGCCGGATTCTTTCCAGTTTTTTGCCTAACGTTTTATTTCCCAACCGTTTTGCTATAGCAATCTCCAAAAATATTGAGATTTTACGTTATACGCTATCAAAATATCTTTTTGTTTGTGCTTATAAATATAATCCAAAATATAAAATTTTCCAGGCAGGAGCCTTGGAAAAAACAGTCCATCGTGTTCCTAAAACCAGAAATATGGCTTTTTCATTTGACTTAACTGGGTTAAAAATCTTTTTATTCTCTCTGTTTCCGCTATTTCCCTATGTTTCCTTCTCGAAAAATACACACTTATGTAAAAAAAATGGATAGACCAACCCAAAAACAAATGCTATAATAGAACAGGTTCTAAAATTACCGTATCTACCTATTTATATATGTAAGCATTTGTCAGGAGTTGGAGGTATCAAATGGGATATCGCATAGGGATTGATATAGGTTCTACAACAGTAAAGGTGGTTATTCTTGGCCCAGGGCCGGATAACCCGATTCTTTTCAAGCATTATGAGCGGCATTTTTCACAGGTACGAACCAAAACCGCCGAAGTACTGCGGCAGGCGCGGGAAATTGTTGGGGATTCGCCTGTCCAGACTTCCATATCCGGTTCCGCAGGCATGGGGGTTGCCAAAGCCGCAGATCTGCCTTTTGTCCAGGAGGTTTTTGCCACCAGCGAAACAGTAAAACACTGGTTCCCCGGAACGGATGCAGTTGTCGAGCTGGGGGGTGAGGATGCAAAGATTATCTTTATCACCGGCGGACTGGAAGAACGGATGAACGGCACCTGTGCAGGCGGGACGGGTGCTTTTATTGACCAGATGGCAACCCTTCTGGCCGTCACCCCCCAGGGCTTGGACGAATTAAGCCTGAAATATAAAAAAATGTATCCCATAGCTTCCCGCTGTGGTGTTTTCGCTAAATCAGACATTCAACCCCTGTTAAACCAGGGGGCGAACAAGTCCGATATTGCCATGAGCATTTTCCAGGCTGTGGTCAACCAAACCATTACCGGGCTGGCACAGGGCCGGAGAATTGAGGGAAAGGTTGCCTTCCTAGGCGGACCGCTCCACTTCTTCAAGGGCTTGCAGCAGAGGTTTCAGCAAACGCTCGGCTTAGATGATGACCACGCCCTGTTCCCGGAGCTGGGACTGTTTTCAGTGGCTATGGGTGCAGCTGTCTGCTCAGAAAACACCGGGAAGCCCATGGAATTCCAGGCTCTTTTGGAGAAAATTGAAAACAGCGCCGGGGAAGTCAGCGGGAAATTCCTTCCGCCCCTCTTTGCCGATGAGAGAGAATATGCTGCTTTCCAGCAGCGTCATGCTCAGGCTTCTGTTCCAAAACAGTCCATCCAGGATTACATAGGCGGAGCATATCTGGGCATTGACTGCGGAAGTACTACGACCAAACTTGTCCTGATTGGGGAGGATGGACAGATTTTATTTGAATATTACAGCTCCAACCAAGGGAATCCGGTGGACATTGTGCGGGAACAGCTTTTGAAAATTCGTACTCTCTGCGAGCGGGACAGGGAAACAGCCCCCCCAATAGAAATCAAAGCCTGTGTTACCACTGGTTATGGCGAGGATTTAATGCGGGCTGCCTTTAACGCCGATATGGGCATTGTGGAGACTATGGCCCATTACCGCGCCGCCCGTTTTTTCAATCCAAAGGTGGATTTTATTCTCGACATCGGCGGTCAGGACATCAAGTGCTTTAAAGTCCGCAATAATTCCATTGATTCTATTATGCTCAATGAAGCCTGTTCTTCTGGCTGCGGCTCCTTTATTGAAACCTTTGCCCGCTCTATGGGCTATACTGCGGAGAATTTCGCAAAGGTGGGGCTGTTTGCCAAACGACCTTCTGATTTGGGATCCCGCTGTACTGTCTTTATGAATTCTTCCGTCAAGCAGGCCCAGAAGGACGGCGCAGGGGTAGACGATATCTCTGCGGGCTTGTCTATCAGTGTAGTGAAAAACGCCATTTACAAGGTTATCCGCGCCCATTCCGCCAGTGAGCTGGGAGAAAATATTGTCGTACAGGGGGGAACCTTCTACAACGACGCTGTTTTGAGAAGCTTTGAACAGGAACTTGGACGGGATGTTGTCCGGCCTGCTATTGCCGGACTGATGGGCGCTTACGGTGCGGCTTTGTATGGCAGGGATATGAACCGGGAGTGTTCCTCCCTCCTCTCCATAGAGGAACTGGAAACCTTTTCCCATCAGGCAAAGCCCTCTGTCTGCGGTCTCTGTGCCAACCATTGCAATCTGACTGTCAACTTCTTTTCCGATGGGAGCCGGTTTATTTCCGGCAACCGCTGCGAGCGCCCCCTTGGCAGAGGCAGACAGCAGAAGCTTCCCAACCTCTATGAATTTAAACTGGAACGCATAAAAAAACTGGCTGAAAAACAAAATTCCAATACCCCTATGGGGAAGATTGGGATTCCCTTGGGCCTAAATATGTACGAAAACCTACCCTTCTGGCACGCTTTTCTTTCTGAATTGGGCTTTGAGGTTGTGACTTCGGCCATTTCTTCCTTGGAGCTGTATTCCAAAGGTCGGACTTCCATCCCTTCCGACACTGCCTGTTATCCCGCCAAGCTGATGCATGGACATATTATGGATTTGTTGGAAAAAGGGATAGAAACCATCTTTTACCCTTGTATGTCCTACAACTTTGACGAAGGGAAGGGCGACAATCATTATAATTGCCCTGTGGTTGCCTATTATCCTGAACTGCTCCACGCAAATATGACAGAGCTGAAAAACATTCGATTCCTTTTCCCGTATGTGGGAATACACCGCAAAAAGGATTTTGAAAAGAAAATCTGCAAATATCTTCAAGAACAGTTCCCAAAGGCCCGTTTCCGCATGCCGGTGATTCAGAAAGCCTCTGATGCCGCCTATGCTGCCTATACCGCATGGGGAAAGGAAATCCGCCGGGAAGGGGAAAAGTCTATTGCCCTCTGCCGGGAAAAGGGCACGAAAATGATTGTCCTGTCTGGCCGGCCCTATCACGTTGACCCGGAAATCAATCATGGCATTGACAAGCTTATCGCACAGCTGGGGCTTGCGGTGCTGTCCGAGGACAGTGTAGCTCACCTTATCGCCCCTCAGAGGGTTGATGTCCTCAACCAGTGGACTTATCATACCCGCCTTTATAATGCCGCCGCTTTTGTGGCAGGCCAGCCTGATATGGAATTGGTGCAGCTTGTTTCCTTTGGCTGCGGCATCGACGCAATTACCACCGACGAAGTTATGGCTATTCTGGAAGAACAGGGCAGATTATATACCCAACTGAAAATTGATGAAATCAACAACCTGGGTGCTGTGCGGATCCGAATCCGCAGCCTGTTGGGGGCAGCGGAAGAACGTTCCATTCAGGCAAAAAACCAGTTCCAAAAAGTCCAGCGCATCCAAGCTCCCCGCGCTTTGAAGGAGGAAGTCCCATGCCGAACCTGAAACCTGCCGCCAATCCTGTGAACCACCGCGTTCCGGTTGCTGAATTTACCCCTGAAATGAAGGAAACTCACACAATTTTGATTCCCATGATGCTGCCCATCCACTTTGAACTGATTGAAAAGGTGCTCCAAAACGAGGGCTACAAAACCGAACTGCTCCGCACTGAGGGAAGCCAGATTGCCGAGGAAGGGCTGAAAAGTGTCCACAACGACACCTGTTATCCTGCCCTTCTGGTGATTGGACAGATGATGGATGCCCTCCACAGCGGTAAATATGACCCTCATAAGATTGCCTTTCTCATTACCCAGACCGGAGGCGGATGCCGCGCCTCCAATTATATCTACCTGCTTAGGAAAGCCCTGGTGAAAAGCGGATATGGATATATCCCCGTTGTAGGAATCAACCTTTCTGCCCTGCGGGGCGGAACAGGCTTCCGCGTAACAGTTCCCATGCTTTATGATATCGCCCACTGTGTCGTGTTGGGGGATATGCTTATGTGTCTGCATAACCAATGCCTGCCCTATGAGCTGCGCAAAGGGGATACCCAGCAGGTAACGGATAAATGGATTGGCGAGGTCAAAAAGGTTCTTGACGGGAAGCATTACCAGTGTGCCGGAAAATTGAAAGCGCTTTATCCCGCCATTGTTCGGGATTACGGCATGATAAAGCGTTCCAAAGAGAAAAAAATCCGGGTTGGCATTGTAGGGGAGATTTATGTAAAATACTCTCCCTTAGGGAACAATAATCTGGAGAAGTTCCTTATCTCCGAGGGAGCCGAGCCGGTTGTGCCGGGGCTGATGGCGTTCCTGCTTTATTGTGTGTATAATGGGATTGAAGATCAGAAGTTATACGGTGGTTCGGTAAAAAACGCCTTTGGCTCAGAAGTCCTTTACCGTTATCTGGTGGGGAAACAGAAACAGGTTATCCGTGCTGTCCAGAAGGAGGGCAGCTTTGCCGCGCCTTCGCCCTTTTCCGAAACCCTGAAACTGGCTGACGGATACATCAGCAGAGGGGTCAAGATGGGGGAGGGCTGGCTGCTCACCGCTGAAATGGTGGAGCTGATTCACGAAGGGGTGGAGAATATCGTCTGCACCCAACCCTTTGGATGTCTGCCTAACCACATTGTAGGCAAAGGGATGATCCGGGCTATTAAGGAGAAAAATCCCAATGCCAACATCGTAGCCGTAGACTATGATCCCGGTGCCAGCGAGGTCAACCAGCAGAACCGTATTAAGCTGATGCTGGATACTGCCGCCGCAAAGATGAGGGAAAAGATATCGGAAAGCAGATAGACAGAATATTTTACTTATGATAAAATAAAGGTGTAAAATCTTTGATATAAGGGGGACGTATGATGGAAAAATTCCTGATGAAGCCCAAAGTGGATTTTGCCTTTAAAGAGATTATATATGATGAAACAGCGTTGAAAAGTTTTATAGCAGCGACAATGGAGCTGAATCCAAAGGACATTAAATTCGTTATCATATTGAATACCGATCTGCGGAAAGTTCACGCAGATAATAAATAGGGGATATTGGATGTAAATGTCCTTATGAATGACAATACAGAAATAGACATTGAAATCCAGCTCTCAGAAATGGTGATCTGGCCGGACAGATCCACCTTTTATCTGGAAAAAAATTTGTAGACCAGATAAAAGAAGGGGAACCATACAGTGTTTTAAAGAAATGCGTCAGTATTAGTATTTTGGACTTTAAACTTTTTAAAAGTGAAAGCTCCTTTTATTCCCGGTTTCATATTTCCGAAGATACCCGGCATTTTATCTATACAGACAAGATGGAATTCCATGTAATAGAGCTTCCTAAATTGCCGAAGGAAAATAGCGGTGAGCTGTTATTGTGGGCAAAACTCTTCGCTGCAGAGAAAAAAGAAGAATTTGAGGAGTTGGCAGGAATGAACCAAGGAATTAAAAGCGCATATCAACGTCTGCAAGTCATCAGCCAGGATGATGCCAAGCGCAGAGAATACGACGCTAGAATGAAGGCCCTTCGGGATTACAACCAGGGGATGCTTGAGATGGAGGAGCGTGGCATTGAGAAGGGGCGCGCAGAGGGCAGTAATAACCGAGCTTTTGACATTGCAAAAAATATGTTGTCAGCGGGTTTTGATGTGGATATGGTTGCCCAAATGACAAATCTTACTGAAAGCCAGATGAAAAAGTTGAGAGATTAAGTTTGAATTCTGATAAGCTGAAAGTAAAGGAAAGAAGACAATGTATAAAATCATGACCTATAACATCCTTGTAGATAAACCTGAATCAGAACATCCATGGAACCAGCGCCGGGAGCTTCTGCTTGACACAATCCGGCAAGAGGACCCGGATATTCTCTGTATTCAGGAGGCTTTGCAGCATCAAAAGGAGTACCTTCAAATAAACCTGCCGGATTATGAAGAATTTGGAGTTGGAAGGAACGACGGAAAAGACAGCGGGGAACAGGTTGTTATATTCCACAAACCATCCAACCTGAAAGAGTTGGACAAAGGCGTTTTCTGGCTTTCGGAAACACCGGACATCCCTGGAAGTATCGGCTGGGATGCCAAAAGGCCCCGGATTGTCACCTGGAAAAAGCTGCAAAACTCCTTTGGCACCTCTTTTTATGTCCTGTCGACCCACTATGACCACAAAGGAGAAAACGCCAGACGCAGCAGCGCCCAGGTAATCGCAAGTTATATACACGGTTGGGAAAAGGCTCCAATTCTCCTTTGCGGGGATTTCAACAGCCCTCCACTGTCAGAACCCTATCAATGTTTGTTGGCCCAGGGGTTTACAGATGGATTCCTAACTGCGGGAGGGAATTTTCCATATACTTACCATCGGTTTGAGGCAGAGAAATATTCTGATTTGAAACGCCGAACCCTGATTATGGAGTACCATGACCGGGTGTTCAGGAGAATTGACCATATTTTCTTTCAGGGACAAATTGCGTTTTCAGGTATCTGGCTCAATTCCTGTCATCTTTCCGGGATGTATCCATCTGATCACTTTCCGGTTATTGGGAGCTTTGGTCTAACTTAACGTGAGTTCAACGGAGAAAAAGATAAATTTTCATAAAAAGGAAGTGCCGCAAATTACTAATTTTGCGGCACTCTTTTTTATCTATATTTATGAATCGATTTAATATTCATAAACCTTATCCAAAATTTCATTTGCCCACTCGGAGACAGCAGCCAGGCTTACAGTTCCGTCTTTTTTCCTGCGGTAAACTGCGACGGCTGTAGAGAAGACCCACGGCACAAACAAACGGTTTTTGTCAGACTGGCCGATTGTGATGGTTTTCCCTTCCCGCTCTACCCGGCTGGTGGATTTCTCCAGTACATCGGATATAGAATAATTTGCTTCCAATTCTGCACTTACACCTGAATATTCTCCTTTTAACAGCGTACGGATGGACATTGTGGTTGTCAGCGTGTTTTTAATTGATGAGGTGATTTCCACGGAGGATTCCTGTACAACTTCCATTCCTATGGGAATACTGACTGTATTGCGCGGATTGGTGTTTACAGAATGAACCGCTACTGAAAAATACTCTGCAACATGTTTTTCCTTTTGCCAGCTGTACTCATAAATGGGGTCAAAAAGCTGTTCCCAATCCTCTTTGGGGATGATATTCGCCGCAGAACGGCAGATGAAAATATTCTTTGGCGGGAAGAGGTACTCTTTAGGAATTTCCTGCATAGGGCTAAACTGCTCTTTCTCCGTTACTCCTGCTTGGAGTTTGTCCCAGTTTTGAATCAATTCATTGTTTGACATCAATAAATCTACATAAGATTTTTCGTCTGAATCCAGCGCTGCTTCGGGTTCAATGATACAGTTCCCCTCTGTGACTGTAATAGAACAGGTAAAATTATGTCCTGATTTCGGAATATTTTTCCATCCTTCAACTTTAATATCCCCAGCTGCTACCAACGAGGATGTATTGCTGGAGGAAAACGGCACATCAATTTTTAAATCAATGCTGTAGAGTGTTTTGTTTCCTTCCTTATGGCTCCACCTGCACCGGCATTCATATCCGGTAGCTGTACCTTTTGCCGCACGAATTCCCAACGCCTGCACCGATTCGCCAGGCTTGACCTGAATAGGGGCCTTTTTGTCTGTACTGTCCAAGTACCAAACTCCCCAATCCAGCTTCTTTTGATCGACAGTGAGGGTATGGGAGGTTTGATTATTGATGTACAGGAAAAATTCCCAGGCAGACCCATTTATAATTGGCTGTTCCAGCTTTTGCATATGTACTCCTCCTTGTTTGTTAAAATAGATTGATTTGGGAAGTAACACAATTATATATGGCATCAGCTGAAAAAATTGTTGCTCCTTGTCCATGTTTTATATTTACTGATACTTTATTTAGACAGAAAAAGACAAATGACGCCTGCATTTCAAAGCCAGTGAATTTATATATTAGAAAAAACAGACTGGTAGTATCAATTATCCTTCCCAACCTTTTTTATACATGCTATACTAATATTATCACCAATCATACAGCGGATGGGGACTGAACAAAACACTTTGGAAATCCACAGGTGGGAGGAATAAAGGATACAAAATTGAAGTTATCGGGAAGCAATGCTTTCAATATTTATATAGTCGGAACCGCAGTATCCGCTGAAGGTCAGGGTATACTCATCGGCGGTGCATCTGGTCTGTGTTTTTGAAAAGCTGACAGAACCGATTCCATCTATATCCCAGGAGTATTCGGAACCGTCAGAACCGGAGAGGGTTAGGGTACCGCTGATTTCTGTGGAAGAAGATGTAGCTCTGATTGTTAAAGTACATTTTACAGATGTGCTTGTAGAAAATGTTGCTTTAATGTTTTGAGAACGTATATCACTATAACGTGGCTGAACTATAGAGAGGGGTTCAGGAACCTTAGCAAAAACAACCCCATTTGTTCCTAGTACCATCATCGCTGCCATAGTACCTGCTAAAATTTTTTTCGTCCAGTTTGCTTTCATTGTAAAAACTCCTTTTTAATAAATTAATTCTACTCCTTCTGCAATTTTTATAATTACTTCATCGGAGAAGGTTTCAGGAATAATTAACAGCATTGAATATCCGTTTTCTGTCCAGCTCAGGTAGCTGGGATATCCAGGAGTGTTTGATTTAAGATAAATTACATCTTGGGCAGAAAAGGCTATATCTGTAATATCGCCATGTTCATTATCAATCCCTTGGGATGCGCCCTCGGATATTTTCATACCTGAAAGACATATCTGCCATTGCCACTCCCATGCCGCATGATCATTCCATGAATAGTCGAAAATATCAGGCAGGGAATCAAATGAATCTGTCAATCTATATCCATCCGGCAAGTATGAGACATTAACAGAAACTGCGTCAGGAAATACAGACTCTCCTTCAAATTTGAATTCCAACGCTTTATCTGTCCACTTTAAAATAACCTGCTGCACTGCCGCCTGAACTTCCGGCATAGTCAGCAGCATCAAAGAAACAGACGAAAAGAAGACTAATACAAAGATTGCACAGCGTTTTAAAACAGGATGGATATAAAAATCCAGGCGGGAACTTCTCTGTTGGCACTTCTTCAAAATAGAATGCCTCAGTTTTGGGGAAGGGGGATCTTTTTCTAACTGGTTTATCATCTTGATTTCCTCATCAAGTTTATCTGATAAGGCCAAGGTGAGAACCTCATTAAAGCTAGGCATATGTTATTCCTCTTTCGTTCTGGTTTCGTTCCGGCTAATTATCCAGATATTGTTTTAAAATGGACTGGAGCAGCTTTTTTCCACGATATATCCGAACGTTTACAGCTGATTTAGATATATTAAGGATTTTTGAAATTTCTGTTTCCTTCAAATAAAATAAAAGCTTTAGTTCTAATACAGAGCGGTATGTATCGTCTAACTGTTCTATAGCAGATTGGAGAATCCCATACAGTTCCTTTTCT
>CAJUSD010000047.1 GCA_910589145.1 uncultured Oscillospiraceae bacterium | reverse complement strand
ATCATAGTCCATGCGCCGGAAAAAGTGGACGGGAAGCGGGTACAGAAAGTAGATAATGTATTCAACTTTGTGGGTGAAATCAATTTCCTCTCTGCCGTGCAACCAAGCGGCAAGGCGCATAGGAACTCGAAAAGACGGCACAGCCCTTGTAATCGGGGCTATACCGCCTAGTCTGAAATTACTTCCTTATAACTTGAAACCCTTGGTAATAATGGGTTTTCCGATTTATCCTTATTATACCGTAAGGGCATAGCTGTGCCTCGCTCCTGCTGGCGAACAGTGTTCCGATGAAGCAAATTCAGGAATGGATGGGGCATAGCGATTTTTCGACTACCGCTAACGTCTATGCACATCTGGACTACAATTCAAAGCTGTCCTCTTGAGGAAGGTCAGAAAAAAAGAAAAGTCTACAAGCGGCGCAAACTCGCTTGTAGACTTTTCTTTTTGGAACATCGCAACACTTTAGATGCCGCCGGCAGTCATCCAAATTATC
This sequence comes from uncultured Oscillospiraceae bacterium, assembly GCA_910589145.1. Classification (GTDB taxonomy): domain Bacteria; phylum Bacillota; class Clostridia; order Oscillospirales; family Ruminococcaceae; genus UBA1405. The sequence continues at coordinate 19,392 of CAJUSD010000047.1, read as the reverse complement.
TCGAGGACTGGAGGGCCAAAGCCCGGTCAAGAATTGTTCCAGCGGCCTCCTCTTTGGACATCAAGGGCAGCTCCTCCACATCCTCCGCTGTGATAAGGGTAAGGATGTTGGTGTCGGCGCCAAAGCCTGCACCGGCGACTTTCAGATTGTTGGCGCAGATCATATCCACCCTTTTCTTTTCCAGCTTTTTTCGACTGTTCTCCAGCATATTCTGTGTCTCCATGGAAAAGCCGCAGATCACCTGCTCCGGTCGACGGTTGGCCCCTAGGTGCTGCAAGATGTCCTGGGTGCGGCGCAGGGGGATGGACAAATCGCTCTCCTGTTTTTTTATCTTGTCATCGCTGCAGCTGGCAGGGGTGTAGTCAGCCACCGCCGCCGCCTTGAAGATCATGGTGGCCTGCCCACTGCAGGAGGTGACCGCCTCAAACATATCCCTGGCAGAAACCACCGGCACCATCTCCACAAAGGGAGGCGGTTTCAGACTGGTGGGACCGGAAATCAGGGTCACATCGGCGCCACGGAGCATCGCCATGCGCGCAATAGCATAGCCCATTTTTCCGGTAGAATGATTGGTGAGGCAGCGCACAGGGTCCAATGCCTCCTGTGTGGGGCCAGCAGTGACCAGCACCTTTTGCCCGGAGAGATCGTGAGGCAGGGCGATCTCCCGCAGGATATGCTGAACCAGCGTTTCAGGCTCAGGCATCTTACCTGTACCCACCGTACCACAGGCCAGACGGCCGACGGCCGGCGTGATCACCTGCCAGCCATAGCGGGACAGTGTTTGCAGATTGTCTTGGGTCACAGGATTATCGTACATACGGGTGTTCATGGCGGGGGCGATAAGCTTGGGGCAGTCGCAGGCCAGAACGGTAGTAGTCAGCATATCATCCGCCAGGCCGTGGGCCAGCTTGGCGCAGACATTGGCGGTGGCGGGGGCGATAAGCACCAGATCGGTGCGGTCGGCCAGAGCAATGTGTTCCACCTGATGGACAAAGTTCCGGTCAAAGGTATCCACCATTGTCTTCCGGCCGGTGAGCTGCTCAAACGTCAGGGGGGCGATAAACTTGGTGGCGTTTTCGGTCATCACCACTTCCACATTGGCATGAAGCTTTACCAAGGCGGAAGCAAGGCTGGCTGCCTTGTAGGCGGCGATACCGCCGGTGATGCCCAAAAGGATGGTTTTTTCTTTTAGCATAGGGGGCCTCCTTGTCATAAAAGGCTGTTTTCGATACCATATTATACAAAGTTCCGCCGCCACTGTAAAGTCTTTGGTGGGAATTTTTCTTTTTGATACACATCCCTGACTAGGTTATGTTTAAAAAATGCACAATAACCAAAAAGACATACCGCTGGTTTGGCTAGTGGGGGATTGTGCAGGATTGCCTTTATACAAATTGTCTGTTTCTGCTGATTTTTCAAACAAGCCCTAAATGGAAAAATTTCTGGATAAGCTGACAAATCTGTTAAAAAACACGGTAGATCATAAAAAGCTCTTGCAATATCGTTATTTTCTTATATAATAAAATATCGGAGGGCGGCGGAGGCTGCTCCTTCGCCCTCACACTATTGCGCTGCATCCGCTGGAAGCGGAGCGGCAGCAGGAGGTAAGCATCTATGAAGAAAAACAAGTACAACATCCGTTGGATGGCAGGCACCACCATGATGGCCGCCATCGTGGTCCTGCTGGCCAACACGCCTCTGGGCCTGATCCCAACCCCTATCATCAATGCGACCACCACCCATATCCCAGTGATTCTGGGCGCGGTTTTATTTGGGCCGCTGGCCGGCGGTATTCTGGGCGGCGTCTTCGGCATTTGCTCTCTGATCAGCAATACCATTGCGCCGAAAGTGCTGTCCTTTGCCTTTTCACCTTTTATTGCACCCACCATAGGCGGGGCGCTGAAGGCTGTTTGGATATCGGTGGGCTGCCGGATCATGATCGGCGTATTGGCTGGCTGGCTTTGGATCTGGCTGAAAAAGGTCAAACTGAATGATATGATCGTGCTGCCCATCGTGGGGTTTGTGGGCTCTATGACCAATACGGTATTTGTTATGGGCAGCATCTATTTTCTGCTGAAGCCGGAATACGCCCTGGCTATGGGCGCCAGCCTGGATGCCGTGTTTGGCTTGATCATGGGTATCATCACCGGATCCAGCGTACTGGAGGCGTTGGTGGCACTGATACTGGTCACCGCCATCGGGAAGGTGCTGCTGCATCTGCCCTTTCTCAAGGGCTCCAAGGGAAACCCTTCGGCTGGCGGGGGAAAAATAAATAGATTGATTTAGGAGAATCATTATGCTTCTTGCCATCGACATTGGCAATACCAATATCACTGTAGGCGGCATACGGAAGGGAAAGATTCTGTTCGAGGCCCGCATTGCCACTGAATACATCAAGACCTCTGACCAATACGGCGTGGAGATCAAAAATATCCTATCCCTGTTTGAGGTGCAGCCGAAGGATGTGGAGGACTGCATCATCTCCTCGGTGGTGCCGCCGGTGTTCAACTCGGTCAATACCGGAATCATGAAAGTGATCCACAAGGCTCCCATGGTGGTAGAACCGGGCATCAAAACCGGGCTGAATATCCAGATGGACACCCCTTCTCAGGTGGGCAGCGACCGCATTGTGATAGCGGTGGCTGCTTTGGCGGAATATGAGCCACCGCTAATCCTGTTGGATCTGGGGACCGCCACCACCATTGAGGTAGTAGGGAAGGGTAATGTTTATCTGGGAGGTTGTATCATTCCCGGTGTGCGTATCTCGCTGGAGGCACTCACTTCCAGGACGGCGCAGCTTCCCGGCATCCGTCTGAACCAGCCGAAGCGGGTCATTGGAAAAAATACCGAGGAGTGTATGCGCAGCGGGATCATTTTTGGGACAGCGGCAATGCTGGATGGGATGCTGGACCGGGTGGAGGAAGAGCTTGGACAGGAAGCCGCCGTGGTAGCTACCGGTGGCATGGCGCAGTTTGTGATTCCCTTCTGCCGGAGGAAGATCATCTTGGAAAAAGATTTGCTGCTCAAGGGTCTGTACCAGATTTATCTGAAAAATCATCTCAGCAAAAATAAGAAGTAAACAAAAAAGGCCCTTTTTCAAACCAACCGGTTCAAAAAGGGCCTTTACTCTGTTATATTGAAATTTTGGGATAAACCAGAGATTTGAATCTGGGTAAATTCTCATTTTACGCCTTTGGCATCTATGATTTTGAATGCTATTTTTTTCGAATGGAACAGAATTCCGGCGGTGCGGGGTAGATATTTACACAATACAAAAGCTCATGGGATACCGTGGCATTAAGGTGGCCTCAGAACTATATGTACACAATGAAGCGGAAGAATTAAAAAAAGCAATGGGGATAGTATGCTAAAACGACTACGACGCCTACTATGACATAATAAACGAATTTCCACGGGTTTCAAACAGGCTAAGAAAGGGTATGTAAAAATTTGAAACATTCCAAATTCAACCCAATCCAGAATATATTTTTCAAGGGAACCCTCAAAAAGCCTCATAAAAAAGGTAAAAAAGAAGGAGTAACTTTCATCATACCGACAAAAATCACTCCTTAAAGATGGAACATCGCAGCACTATAAATACAGTCCATAGAATTCGCAGATAGCAGTTTTTACCCTGAAACGGATTCATTATCCGGAGAATCCCCATCATCGCCAGGAGCGGAAATGAACATTTCCTCTGTGGCCTGCTGCGCCAGCTTCAGCTTTTCGGTGATGTCAACCAGCGCGTTGGTGGTCGCCTCCAGCGCATCAACCGCTGTTGCCATGCGCCCCGCCAAGTGATAATACATAGCCTTGTAATCCGGCACGCGAATCCCTCCCAAGCAAATTTTCAATAATCGGCACTGCTCTTAGAAAGCAGTGCCGATTATTCTTTTGGCGGAAGCGGTGGGATTCGAACCCACGGATCCTTTCGGATCAACTGATTTCGAGTCAGTCCCGTTATGACCACTTCGATACGCTTCCGTAAATATAATAGACGTTTGTTTCAAAAACAAACTCCGCTTTTTATTATAACAAATCCTCCTGTAAAATTCAAGACTTTTTAGGGATTTTGGATAGGCAAATTTTCTTTTAATCTAACATTGCAGTGGGGAATAAAAGGGCTTTTTAATCTAGCGAATTCTAATTCGCGGACATTGCCACTCAGTTCAGGAAAGGTTAGTTTCCAGCTTCGGATTTATGCGGGCGGTCTGGAAACTTAGAGCTAATCCATTCGCTTTAACTAAATGATAATGGTTCGCAAATTCTAATTCGCTAGGTCAAAAAGCGCTCTCATGTCCCTTTGCAATGTTTTACAAAGTCTGAATTTGTTCTTCCTCTAAGGGATTTTGCTTTTGCAAACGGGCTTTTTATGATACTTTTTTAGGGAGATCTTTTCTATTTTTGGGGGTTGTGCAGGGGAATTCCGCGCTTGCGGGCGCGGCCAGGGAGCTTTTCAGAAGTGCAGCTCCGCTGCACAACCCTTTTTAATCTGCTGTAGGCAGTACCAACTTATTTTTCTGAAAAACGGGATATTACAGCTTCTGCAATCCGCAATCCGTCAACTGCTGCACTCATAATTCCCCCGGCATAGCCTGCACCTTCCCCACAAGGATATAATCCTTTCATCCCAATTGATTGGAAATCCTCTCCTCTCAAAATCCTTACTGGACTGGAAGTACGTGTTTCCACCCCGGTCATAACCGCTGACGGATTTCCGTTTTTTCCACCGGTAAAGCCCGCTGTCTGTCTTTCAAATCTCTCTAACCCTTCCCTTAATAATTTGCAGATTCTCCTGTCAAATACCTGAGAAAAATCCGCATCCTTCACACCAAGGGAATAGGAAGGCAAAACTGCATTGCTGCTGTTCATCCCTGCCTTTCCATTTAGGAAACGTACAGCATCCTGACCAGGAGCCATTCCATTGCTGCCGCCTAAACAAAAGGCAGTTTCCTCTAAATTCCGTTGAAAAGCAACCCCGTCCAAAATACCTGTTCCAACCTGTTCCGGCGTTACAGATACAACAAGGGCGCTGTTTGCATTTAACTGGTTCCGGGCGAATTCGCTCATGCCGTTTGTCGTAATACTTTCCAGCTCTGAGGCGGCAGGAACAACAAATCCGCCTGGACACATACAAAAAGTATAAACCGCCTCCTGTCCCTGCCTCCAGGAAAATTGATATTCCCCTTTGGGCAGCAAGGGGCTTCCGGCAAACTCGCCATATAATCCCTTATCAATCACGGATTGAAGCTGTTCCACCCGAACACCTACAGAAAACGGTTTTTTCTCCATTGGGATTTCCTGTTCCGCTAACATTTGGAATGTATCCCTTGCACTATGTCCGATTGCCAATATTGCCGCGTTTGTTTCCAGCAGACCAGAATTTGTTTCAAGACATGACAGCCCGGCAGCATTGGCCCGAATTCCGGTTAGTTGGGTTTGAAAGCGGATTTCACCGCCCAGGTGAAGGATTTCCTCCCGAATAGCTGTTACTACTTTTCGTAAACGATCTGTGCCAATATGGGGCTTGGCCAGCTGAAGGATTTCCTCTGGCGCTCCATACTTGTAAAATTCCCTTAAAACGTATTCACAGCGGTTATCTCCAATCCGCGTAGTCAGTTTGCCGTCAGAAAACGTGCCCGCTCCGCCTTCTCCGAACTGGACGTTGGATTCAGGAGCCAGAATCCCTGTTTTCCAATAGCGTTCAACTGCCCCAATCCGTTTGGAAAGGGGTTCGCCTCGCTCTAAAACAATTGGCTGATATCCCTCCCGCGCCAGCAAAAGCGCTGCAAACATACCCCCAGGACCAAAGCCAATTATGACCGGCCGGCCTTTTCGTTTTTCCTTTCCATGAACAGGATGAAGGGGCTGCAGCGGTGGACGATATCGAACAGTAGAGCCGCAGCGGGAAGCCGCTTCTTCCTCCAAAATAGGGGAGGCAAGTTCAATACCAATTGTGTAAACCCGACGGATTCCCTTTTGTGCCTGTTTGCGTGCATCCAAAGAGGTTTTTGCAATGTAGCATTTGGCTGGAACCGCTTTGGAGATTTTGGCTTTTTCTCTGGCGAGGGTATAAACATCCTCTACCGGTTGGTCAAATGGAACGGATAAATTCGATATCAGAAGCGGCATATTCGGCAAACCTTCCTATTCTATAATAAATGATTTGCATTGATATGTAAACGACTGGAAAGATTCCAAATCGGAAAGCAGTCCTTCTTTTAAATTTCTGCATGTCCGATCTGCAAGCTCAAATTGCTGCCAGGTAATATCGCCTTGGCGCAAAGCTTCCTCTAACTCGTCCCGATCGTCTTCCAAAATGGTTCCATCCGGCCGGACAATCAGATCTAAGTATAAATCGTCAAACCATGGAATTCCCTCTGTATCTGTCCCCTGAGCAGCTATCATGTCGATATACCATAAAACGATTTGGCGGTGTTGATTAAACATGGCAGTAATGCAATAACTGCCGTCAGCAGGCAGAATAGAAAGCCACTGATATCCCTCCTGGCAGACTATAATTTCTTCCCCTTTGAAGTTCCATATCTGTGGTTCAGAAACTTCCTGTATTTGAATGAGGCTTATATATCCACTGAACGTCTGGACATGTATTTGACGGATTTGCTGGTTTTTGCGCGTGATGCAGCTCCAGGCTTGATAGGACAGGCTTTTTCGTTTCATAGAAACGCCCCTTTTCATCATATTGAACGGATTGCTATTTTTAACATTGGATGCTATACTTTAACGTGGGCTTTTAAGACGGATTTAAATTTACCTCGTTGCAGGTTGCTGTGTGCTGTCAATTTTAAGCAGCAGAAAGGAAATTCTCATGAGATTAGAACATAGTTCATGGCTGGAAGTTCAAAATTATTTTAAATGCAGTGATATTGTTATGCTCCCCATTGGGAGCATTGAAAACCATGGCTCCCATCTGGCGCTGGGAACCGATATGCTTGTACCAGATTATATTGCAGGGGAGATTGACAAAACGCTTGACATTTTAATCGCGCCTGCAATGCCTTTTGGAGCGGCAGACCTTCACAGGACATTTCCCGGAACCCTTTCCATAGGAGTAGATGGATTACATATGGTTTTGTCGAAAGTCTGTGGGGATTTGTTTCAATATGGTGCCAGAAAATTTATTTTTTTAAATGGCCACGGCGGAAATAATCCTGCCCTTAGTCAGGTTGGGCAGGAAATCAGTGAAAAAGGAGGGATTTCTGCCCAGTTAAATTGGTGGACAGTTGCAGGGGAACTGAATCCTGCCTGGAAAGGCGGACATGGAGCAGGAGAAGAAACGGCAGCAATGATGGCTATTTGGCCTCAAGATGTTCATATGGAGAATTTAATTGAATTTACTCCCAAAGACCTTGGGCCGGGATTGAGTTTTATTCATGGTGGAACTGTCGGCTTTGAAGAGGTGGCAATCCCTGTTATAAGAACAACAGAAAAATTTTCCCAGGCAGGATGGTACGGAAAGGATCATCCTAAAACCGCTGCCCCGGAATGGGGGAGAGAAATGCTAAAAACAACTACAGAATATTTTATCAGATTTATTCAAGCCTTTGAAAAAGTGGAACTTTAGAACCTATCCCAGAATGAGACGTGTCCAGACTGTGCAGTCAGATTTTTTGCCAAACAAGTCGATTTTCCGCAGGCGGGCTGTCGCCCGGCAAGGAAATTCAACGCAGTTTGGCGGAAAATCTGCAAGCAGGATGGGTGCGGGTTATTTTGTGACAGGCTCTTAATCCCCATTCCTTTTAAATGTACCATAGTAAAGGGGAAACATCAAGATAAAGTTTCATCTGCTGCTAAAAACATACTTGTAATTCTAAGTCCAACATGATAAGATTAAGGCTGTACCCATAATGAAAGCGAGTTCGACAAAGGAAAAGAGCATGCTATTTGTTTTGGCAGAGGCATTTGTACAACTGCCAAGCATAAAAAGACTTGAAACGAGGGACCAAAAAATGCGAATCGTCATCATAGGAGATGGCAAGGTAGGCGTGACACTAACCGAGCGCTTATCGAAAGAAGGACATGATCTGGTTGTAATTGATCAAAATAAACGCGTACTACAGGAAGCGGCAAATCAATACGACGTATTAACCATTCATGGAAATGGAGCAACCCTGACGGCTCAGAGGGAAGCTGATGTAGGCCGGTCTGATCTGATGATAGCAGCAACCTCTGCGGATGAAGTAAATCTATTGTGTTGCATCCTTTCCCGTAAACTTGGCGTACCGCGTACAATAGCACGGGTTCGCAGCCCGGAATATACCGAGCAGCTTCCGTTCCTCAAGGATGACTTGGGGTTAAGTATGACCATTAATCCGGAATATACAGCTGCAATGGAAATTTTGAACCTTCTTCGTTTCCCGGCTGCTTTAAAACGGGATCGATTTGCAAGGGGACGTGCGGAAATTATAGAGCTGAAACTGTCCCCAGACAGTTTTTTATGCGGACGGAAGCTTTACGAGCTGATGCAGCTAACCAAAATACAGGTATTAATCTGCGCGGTAGAACGTGGGGATAATGTTATTATTCCCTCTGGTAATTTTCAATTGTGTGCAAATGACAATATATATGTAACCGGATCTTCCAGAAACATGGCAGCGCTGGTGCAGAAAATGAATATTATTGACCGGAAAATCCGCAGTGTCATTTTAATAGGGGGAAGCCGGATTGCATTTTATCTGGCAACGGCGCTGAAAGGGGAATGTGCAGTTAAAATTCTGGAAATAGATGAAGAACGCTGTAAAGAGTTGGCGGCGTCCCTTCCCCATGCGCGGGTTGTTCATGCTGACGGAACCCAGCCGGAAACATTAATTAGCGAAGGGTTGGCAGAAGCAGATGCGGTTGTAACGCTTACCGATATTGACGAGGTAAATATCGTACTTTCTATGTATGCGAACCGGTTTGGTGTTTATAAGGTTATTACAAAGATCAATCGTATAGAATATAATGATCTTGCCTTAAAAATGGGAGTCAATACCATTGTCAGTCCCAAAAGCATCTCCTGTAATGAGATTGTCCGATATGTCCGTGCTATGGACAATACTTCAGACAGTTCTGTTCTGACGCTGCACCGCATTGTAAATGAAAAGGTAGAAGCTTTGGAATTTTCTGTTCCTAATAATGCCCCATATTTAAATGTACCATTGAAAGACCTCTCTATCAAACCTGGGATTTTGGTTGCATGTATCCATCATAAGGGGAAAATTATTATTCCAAAAGGCAGCGATTCTCTCCGGGCAGGGGACAGTGTTATCGTTGTGGCAAAATCGGACGAAGCATATTCCAGTCTGAATGAGATTTTTAAACAGTAATTGTAGGTTCCGTCCCGCCGGCTTTACGGCCGCTCTCCCTTTTGAGGCGGGACATTGCGGCAAACCTTGAAAGGATTCTCCATGAATTACAAAATGATTGCAAATGTAATTGGCCGTATTTTGTGTATCGAGGCGGTTTTTCTTTTTCCAGCGTGTTTGGTTTCCCTATATTATGGGGAAACGGATGTGATCGGACCAATTATTATCAGTGCTCTTTTAACTGCTGCTGTGGGAGTGCTTCTCCTTCAGCCAAAGCCTGGCAAAAATCCTTATTATGCCAGAGAAGGATTTGTAGCGGTGGCATTGACCTGGCTTATGATTTCTATTTTTGGTGCTCTCCCGTTTTTCCTCAGCGGTGCAATCCCTAATTTTTTGGATTGTGTCTTTGAAACGATTTCTGGTTTTACAACTACTGGTGCAAGCATCTTGACAGATGTTGAAGCCCTTCCTAACGGACTGCTTTATTGGCGCAGCTTTACCCACTGGCTGGGAGGTATGGGTGTTTTGGTGTTTGTTTTGGCTGTCCATCCTATGTCCAAAGGCTCCGGCCAAAGCGTCTATCTTCTGCGGGCTGAAAGCCCTGGCCCTGAAGTCAGCAAGCTAGTCCCTAAAACCCATTCTTCCGCTAAAATTTTATATGGAATGTATATTGGACTTTCTGTCCTCCAATTCATCCTTCTGGCTTTAGGAGGCATGCCTTGGTTTGATAATATTACTACTGTTTTTGGTACAGCTGGTACAGGGGGCTTTGCTATCCGGGGAGACAGTATGGGCGGATATTCTACTTACATACAAATTGTTGTAACTGTTTTTATGACGCTTTTTGGTGTGAACTTCAGCGTTTATTATCTTCTCGTTATGGGCAAAATAAAAAATGCCCTGCGAAATGAGGAATTATGGCTCTATCTGCTTATTCAAACTGCGGCGACTGCTTTGATTGCCTTTAATGTCCGTTCGCTTTTCCCAACAATGGGACAGGCAGTTCAGCAGGCTGCTTTCCAGGTCTCATCTATTATGACAACTACCGGTTTTGCAACTACAAATTTTGATTTATGGCCGGAATTTTCAAAATGGATTATTTTAACGCTTATGTTTATTGGTGCTTCCGCAGGCTCTACCGGGGGCGGGATGAAGGTTTCCCGTATCCTTTTAATGGCAAAGGCTGCCCGCAGAGAACGGAAACATACCGTCAACCCCCGTGAGATTACCGTTGTACGTATGGACGGAAAAATGGTCAACGATGAAACAATGCAGGGAATATGGATGTATTTGTCTTACTATCTGTTTATTGCGCTGGCTTCCATGCTGGCGGTTTCAACAAATCAGTTTGGAGTGGAAGCGACTTTTTCTGCTGTTGTTTCCTGCTTAAATAATATCGGTCCGGGATTTGGTGTATGTGGGCCAATGGGAAGTTTCGCTGATTTTAATCCCTTGTCAAAAGTTGTTCTTTGTTTTGATATGCTGCTGGGAAGGCTGGAGATTGTGCCTTTTCTAATGCTGATCGCACCTGCAGCATGGAATAAACGCGGTTTATATCGGAAGCCGTCACAATTTGATACGCCCAATTTATAACAATATATAAAGTGAAAAGCTCTTTTATTTCTTACTGCGATGAATTGAAACAATAGGGAATGAAAGTTGAATATCCGGGAAGATAGGTATATAATATAACTGAGAGGGTGTATCATAAAAAGGATACCAACTGACTGTCTCTATTAAATTTTAAGAAAGCACTGATTAAATCCAGGCATACAGATTTAATCAGTGCTTCTTTAAAGCTGAAAAGATGCCTTTGCTTGGCAAGGGGAAATATGGTTTTTGGGGCCAGAAAAGCAGAGTGCCGATAGAGCAAAGTAAAAAATGGCTCCAAGAGTGCTTTTGGGCGTGTTAGCCCTTGTCAAACAAAGGTAAAATAAACTTATACGAAAAGAGAGGAATTGAAACCATGTTTGTAGATGTGGCCAAAATACGCATCAAAGCAGGAGATGGGGGTAATGGGGCTGTTTCCTTCCATCGTGAAAAATATATCGCAGCCGGAGGACCAGATGGAGGCGACGGAGGCAAGGGAGGAAACATTGTCTTTCAGGCAGATACCAACCTTTCCTCACTCATTGATTTTAAATATAAAAAGAAATATGCTGCACAAAACGGCCAAAACGGAAGCGGCAAACGCTGTACTGGAAAAAGTGCACCTGATCTGGTCATACGGGTACCAAAGGGAACCCTCGTAAAAGACGCTGAAACCGGGCGTATTATGGCAGATATCTCCAGCGTCAATCCAGTTGTGCTGGCTCAAGGCGGTAATGGCGGATGGGGAAATTCTCATTTTGCAACTGCAACGCGCCAAATTCCGCGTTTTGCGAAGGCTGGTGCCGCTGGCGAATCTTTTGAAGTTACTTTAGAACTAAAGCTTTTAGCAGATGTGGGATTGGTGGGATTCCCAAATGTAGGTAAGTCTACTCTGATTTCTGTTGTCAGTGCTGCAAAACCTGTAATTGCAAACTATCCTTTTACTACCCTTACGCCGGTTCTTGGCGTGGTGCGTCTGGATTCAGATACTTCCTTTGTTATGGCAGATATTCCCGGATTAATTGAAGGCGCAAGCGAAGGGGTTGGCCTTGGCCATGAGTTCCTTCGCCATGTGGAGCGCTGCCGTCTGCTGGTTCATGTGGTGGATGTATCTGGCTGCGAAGGCCGCGACCCTATACAAGACTTTGCCGCTATTAACCGGGAACTGCACAACTTCAGCGAGGAGCTTTCCCAAAGACCCCAGATTGTTGCGGGAAATAAATGCGATCTGGCTTCCCCGGAACAGATTGAAACTTTCCGGCAGGAAGTGGAAAAACAGGGGTATTCATTCTTTCCAATTTCTGCTGCCACCCATCAGGGGATAGACGAATTCATTCGCAGTGTTGCTGTGAAACTTGCAGAGCTGCCTCCTATTCGTGAGTATGAACCTGAAGCTGCTGTTTCTACAGAGACGCCTACTAAAAAAGGAAAGCGGGATTTTACCGTCCGAGCAGAAGAGGGGGTCTATATTGTAGAAGGTTCATGGCTGATGGAGGCTTTTGGAATGGTGGATTTGGATGACGAGGAATCGCTTCAATATTTCCAGAGAGTATTAAGGGATACCGGAATTATTGCCAAGCTGGAAGAAGCGGGAATCCAAGAAGGTGATACAGTAAGTATCCTTGACATTGAATTTGAATACGTTCAATAAGGAGGCGGCACTATGACCGATGAAATTCAGTCTCTCCAGCGTCCAGAGATTTTAAGTCCTCTTACTCTGGCTTTTATGGGGGATGCAGTATATGAATTGTTTGTACGGCGAGAGCTGATCTGTCAAAACGGCAGCATGCCTGCCCATGTCCTGCATGAAAAAGCTGTGGAACTGGTGAGATGTTCCGCCCAAGCGAAAGCATACTGCTTTTTATCTGATTCTGGCCTCCTGGATGAAACCGAAGCCGCAGTGCTGCGCCGGGGACGCAACAACAGCTCTGTCAAGTGCCCTAAAAACGCCGACCTAATGGAATACCGCAGAGCAACAGGAGTAGAGGCTTTATTCGGCTATTTATTCCTGGCAGGACGACAGGAGCGTTTGGAAGAATTGTTTCACAGGATTTTACAGGAAGCATGAACGACAAAAAGGAGACAGCAAAGAATGAAAGTTGTAAAGGGTACTTATTTTCAAAATGATTCATCCCATCCCCTGGTTTACGGCGATGTAGAAATTGACAACCTTCCCCGCAGAAGGCTGCGGGGGGAGCCTTTAAAAGAGGGAATACTTGCTCAACCGGTTATGGTGGGGTTCTGTGGTACAGATCATACCTTAATGAATATGGGCAGGGAAGGAAAAATTACCCCTAAATTTCCCCAGGGAAAAAATCGGTTGATTAATGGCCATGAGGGAATTGTTTGGGTTCCCTCGCAAAATCGTTTTGCAATCGTTTTAATTCGCGGAGGAGACAGTTACGACCCTACCCGTTACACAGAGGATGAAACTTATTTTGAATATGGATGTGATCAGGCTGATGGTCTGTTTTGTGATGAAGGGTATTTCCACCCCGATATGCTTCTGAAAATTCCAGACGAATTTGTAAAGAATGGAAAACTGCCCCTTTCCTTTGCAAAAAAGATGGTTTTTCCAGACCCGTATGCTTGTATGGTATTTCAGCTTGAACGGACAACCGACCTTGGCAGTGCCCACAATTTCCGGGTGGAAATGGCCCGGCTTGGCTGCAATGAGGAGCAGGCCCGCAAGTCTGCCGCAAAAAATCTTTACCAGCGGACAGTTATTTTCGGTCTGGGTACTACCGGTATGTTTATGGGAGACCTCATCCGCCAAAATTTCCCTGAAGCCAACATCTTGTTTGTAGGCAGAAGCTCCCCGGATTCACCTAAGGTACGTTTTGCCGTGGAGCAGTGCGCCGGAGATTATCTGCAAAATAGTTTTGATGATGAAAAGAAGCTTGCAGAGGGAATTTGTGAAAGGTTAGGTGGCAGGGCAACTGTATTTATTGGTGTCAGCGGCAGTGCGCTGGAACATCGTGTTGCCTTTGAGCATCGCGTTCTGGGTTGTAACGGCGTTTATAACAGTTTTTCCCTTGGGCCGCAAGTTTCTTTTGATACTATGCCATTTGGCTTTGAAAACCATTTGATTTTCGGTTCCATTAACTTTCGACAGGAACATATGGAAACCGCTATCAGGCTTCTTTCCCAAAGCCGTTATGATGAAATTGTTCAGTTGATTGATAAGGATGAGTTTATTGCTGATCCCATTGCTGCCTATGAAAATAAAATTTATGCCAAAGGCGCACCCCTGAAAACGGCTGTGGTTTGGAATCCTGGTTGGATTGATTTTTCCTGTTAAATCACATAGATTCAATAAAGCTGCTTTGCGGGAACAGCCTAAGATGAGTACAAGCTAGGGCGGATGAAAAAGGTTTGAAGGTCCAGGAAACTTTCCTAAAAAGTTCCCTGGTCGCGCCCGCAGGCGCGAAATACCCCAGCCTGCTAAAAGAAAACATAAACTTTATCTAATAGACAAATACCTAAAGTCTTATGGGAATCCCGACATTTTCTTTAGTGGGAGCGGCAGGCAGCAAGTTTGACCCTGCCTCCTTGGGAGCATATATGGCGGGATTCTTTCCTCAAGGTTTTCTCTTGCAGCCAGCGAATAGCCAACGGCTGCTGAGATGGCGTCCCCTATGCCGAAAGCCATAGATTTAAAGGCGGCTTTTCGTCGAATCCACGTTAAATATAATGTAAGCTTTGATGGAACCATCTACCAGGCAATAGCAGCAGAGTTTCCCTTAATATAAAATTAACGGAAAAAGGTCAGGTTTTACCTGGCCTTTTTCATTTCCACGCTGTAGGGTTTTGTTGGTCGGACTTAGAACCTGTATTCACAACCGTTGAACGCTGTCTGTCCAGTCTTTTTCTCGTCATACTGCATTCCCCAGCTATGAATACAGGCTCTTAACCTTTTAGCAGGAAATGGTTCCACCCTCCTTTCCCCGAAAATGTGTATCATTTTCAAATAGCCATTAGCTATCTTTCGGTTTATTAACTTATCTCGCCATAGATATCCTTTAAAATTTCCCCGGACACGGCATAATAGGAAGAAACAGAGATATTGGGGATGAAACTGTTGCTGATAATCTCATCGGTATCTATATGTTCAAGAACATACTGAGAATCTTTATACATGGTAAATTCTAAAATCTGTATATAGTCGGAACCGCTGCTGAAAAACGGTAAAAAGGAAAGAAGGGCAGGCGTCTTCTCCTGGTAAACCAATATCTTATATTCCGGTGTTAATTCACCTTCAGGTTTATCTGTCTCTTCCCACTCATCTACCTGCAAAAGAGAAAATACCTGTTCCTGGGTTTGTTTATCTAAAGTTTTCAGGACTTCTTCTGTACCGGCGGATAAAAACTCAATTCGGCATAACTTGCCTGAGGGGTTATCCGGGCTGCATCCTGCAAGAAAAAGGCAGAGAAGCAGAATAACAGCTTCAATATACCGTTTCAATTTACTCATAAATCCGTTACCTCCTGACAGCCTCTTTTTTCGCCTTGTGCTCGGAATAGATAATTCCCATAAAAAAGCCAACCGCCATCCCAGCTATCGTCATAACATACATCAAAACCATCATTTCCCTGTCATCCCTTTTCAATTATTCCAGATTCAATTTTTTTGAAAGGATATAGTGTGTTGATATATAGTAGAAGGCTAATTCAAGTCCCTGCCAAATCAGCAGAATCCACATACCGAAGTGTAGTGAGAATTCCCCATGTTCATTCATCCAGTAATCCCAACTGGAAGGAAGGCGAAAATGGAATTTATTAGAAAATTCTATTACAGAAATCCAGAATAGGCTAATTGCAAACCATTCCACACTATAGGCAATAATAGATAGAACAGCACGGTGCTTATTGGATAATTGTCCAATGGCCATAGCGGAATAGGTATGGGCGATATGTTTCCATAGATAAATAAACATCAAAAGGATAAATTCCAGAACGAACAGCGGCCAGGTGCGGAACTTTTCAAACAAACGGTCAAAACGTATCACTTCGTGATTGAAAAATATCGACCAGATATCCCCTAAATTCAGGGTTAGGATAAAGATGGACATTATCATAATGATACCGCTGATCAATACAATAACAGTAGAGACAATTCCCTTGGAAATAATTAGCTGCCAGGGTTTAACGGGAAGGGTAAACATCAAATATCCTTCTTCAGAAAGCAGCCCCTTGTAAAACCGTTGTACAATCATCAAAAGAGTAACTGCAAACATTCCAACGAAAAGCCCGAAATAAACGGCACAAATAAAGAAAAATGGAAGGCCGTTAAAGACTTCCTGAAGGAAATCTATATTAATAAACAAGCGGCATACTGCCGAAACCATTAATACGGCAAAATATAAAGGCAAAAGCAAATAAAATACAGACTTAAACTCATATTTCAATAACTTTTTTAACACGCAAATACCTCCCGGAATAGCTGATCGACAGATTTTCCTTCCTGTTCGCGGATATTATCAACACTGTCGTGAAGCATCAGCTCACCATTTTTTAGAAAAATCACTTCATCCAGAACCCGTTCAATATCCGAAATAAGGTGTGTGGAAATTACAACTGTGGAATTTTCAGAGTAATTAGTCAGGATCGTATTTAAAATATAATCGCGGGCAGCTGGGTCTACCCCTCCGATGGGTTCATCCAGAAGATATAGTTTTGCTTTACGCGCCATAGTGACAATCAACTGAACCTTTTCCTTTGTACCTTTTGAAAGGGTTTTCAGCCGATCTGTAGAGGACAGCCCAAGAGACTGGAGCATTTCCATTGCCTTTGGAAAATCGAAATCACTGTAAAAGTCGTCGAAAAATCGGATTAAATCCATTACCTTCATCCAATCATTTAAAAACATCCGGTCAGGCAGATAGGATACTATTCCATGGGTATAAACTCCAGGAGCATGGCCATCTATGAGGACGTTTCCTCCTGAGGGCTGCAATAAGCCATTGATTAACTTTAAAAGAGTTGTTTTCCCAGAACCGTTAGGGCCCAGCAGACCAATGATTTTCCCGCTCCCCAGGGTCAGGTCAATCCCCGTTAACGCCTGTTTTGTACCAAACAGCTTAGTCAAACTATTGCATACCAGCAGTTTTTCATTCATAATGCATCTTCCTCCTTTTCAAAAAAATTTACATTGTTTTCTAATAAGGGAAGGCCCTCCAAAGAAGCTGAGGGAAGCGCAGCATATTGTGCCAGCAGATTTGCAGCTTGGGATCCTGTAAAGCCTAACAGTTCCATACCATCTAAAAATTCTTTAATCTTTTGCGCGGCAAGCTGCCCGCGGATTGACTCAATCATCGTTACATCCTCCGTTACAATTCGTCCTGCGGTACGGTTTGTTGTCACCAGGCCCTCGCGTTCCAACTCTGCGAAAGCACGCTGCATTGTATTGGGATTGACTCCTGCTTCTACTGCCAGATCGCGGACTGACGGCAGCTTGGATGCCGGCGGATACCGCCCCGACACAATTCGCTGTACAATCTGTTCCGTTAGCTGTAAATAGATGGGGCGGTCGTTTGTAAGTTTCCATTCCGTTCCCATATCCTTCTATCGTACCTCCTATTATTTTTTGTATGGTTGTATTATTGTACTGGTGTACTAAGAGCTTAATACAATAATACATACATCCTAATCTATTGTCAAGAGGTTTTTAAAAATTTCTTTGTATACAGCATTTTTAATAAAATTTAACTTGTTTTTCAGAGATAGTATATTTATAATAGATATAAAAGCAAATATTTTCAGATTTTTTAATAAGAAGGAAGGTTTTTAAATGGATGGTTTTACATTTGGGACTTTTCAAAGTAAAAGGCAGTTTCATATTAAGGCTTTACCAGAAGAAATAGGGGGCTATGTTTTTCTGGTAGGCGATCCAGGGCGTTCTCCTATTATTGCCGAAGCTTTTGAAAATCCTGTCCATGTAGGATTTAATCGGGAATATAACTTATATACTGGGACATTGGCAGGGGAAAAGGTCAGTGTTTGTTCTACCGGTATTGGCGGGCCTTCCTCTGCAATTGCTGTTGAGGAGCTTGTAAAATGCGGAGCACACACCTTTTTACGGGTGGGAACCTGCGGAGGAATGGATTTGAAGGTTAAGGGCGGGGACTTAGTGATTGCCCAGGGAGCTGTTCGCGCTGAGGGGACAAGCTACGAATACATACCTCAAGGGTATCCGGCTGTTGCAAGTTTTGAAGTTGCTGCTGCCTTGAAAATGGCTGCGGAAAAATTGGGCGGGGCAGATTTTCATATTGGTGTGGTTCAGAGTAAGGACAGCTTTTATGGGGAGACTGAGCCGGATACTATGCCGGTTGCTTATGACTTAAACCAGAGGGTTCCTGCATATGTGAAATGCGGCTGCCTTGCCACTGAGATGGAATGTGCTGCGATCTTTTCTGTGGGGCTGGTGAGAAAAGCAAGGTGCGGAGCGGTTTTGACTGCCCTTTGGAATGACGGGAGGGTAAAGGCCGGATTGCCGGATGTGCCAACACAGGATTCTACAAATGCAATCAATTGCGCTGTGGAAGCATTTCGGATTTTAATTGAGGAGGATAAGAATAATTAGCAGAAAGTAAAGCTGCAGGAGCTGCTGCAGCTAAGGATAACATAATAGCCGGCTTTCCGGCTTCAAAGATACTGTTGCCCAAAAAGTGCAAACAGATGCTGAAAACTGATAAATTCTCAACCGATTTTACCAAATTAGACCTAAATGAATTGAAAATAAAACAGAAACTGTTTCATCCGCTTCGTTAAGAAAGGGGAACGCGGCTTTGTATTGTTCAGCCGCGTTCCCCTTTCAATGTAAAAATTGAGAAGGAGGTAAAAGCGGGATGAAAGAGTGCAAAAAATATGGATACATAAGGGTATCTACCAGAGAACAGAATGAAGACAGACAAAGGATAGCCTTAAAAGAGGCAGGGATACAGGAAGAAAATATATTTATGGATAAACAGTCCGGGAAAGATTTTGAGCGTGCCCAATACCAGCAGCTTTTGCAGAAGCTGGATAACCAATCTGTGCTGTTTGTCAAGTCTATCGACCGGTTAGGAAGGAATTATGCAGATTTAAATGAACAATGGAGGGTAATCACAAAAGAAAAGGGGGCAGATATTGTAGTAATTGATATGCCGATTCTCGATACTCGACGGGAGAAAAACCTGATGGGAACTTTTTTAAGTGATGTTGTGCTGGCATTGTTAAGTTATGTAGCGGAGAGCGAGCGAATGAATATTAAGCAGCGCCAGGCAGAAGGGATTGCAGCAGCGAAGGCGAAAGGAATTAAGTTTGGCCGGCCGCCTGCACCAGTTCCAGAAAACTTTGAAGAAATCTGCTGCCAATGGAAGGCAAAAAAGATTACTCTCCGGCAGGCGGCGGAATTCTGCCGTCTGCCGGAGAGCACATTTTTTGACAAAGCAAAAAGAATGGCCGTCATAAAATGACAGCCTGACGCTCGGAAAAGTATAGTTTTTCGGATCCTC
>CAJUSD010000046.1:6696-20061 GCA_910589145.1 uncultured Oscillospiraceae bacterium | reverse complement strand
ACCATTTTCCGTATGTAGAAAATGGTATAACTTGCTATACCAATTGACTTTTGAAAGAAAAAATTTTTATTTTTTTGGAAATTCCTGTTGCGTTTTGAGACTATCTGGAGTTATATATACAAAGGGGTAATTCAGGACTTTTTCTGAAAAATTCTTAAATGCTCCATTTACAAAACACACGGAACATTTAATTATAGGAGGGATAACAAAAAGATGATGCAGGATGCTGATAGAAAACTATGGAATCCTATCCAGAAGAAACGGACAGAAATAAATCAAAAAAAGAATGAAGAAGCTATTAGCCTTTTGTATAAAACAAATTATCAAAAATGGTATGATTATGCTGTTAGCCGAGGTATGTCCTCAGAGGATTCACAAGATATCATACATACTTTTATATTAAAATTGCTGCAGACGAACCGTTTGCCGGCAGCGGATAACGAATTAGAGGCCTATGCAATGAGGTCACTTCAAAACACCATCAAAACTTGGCAGAAAAGACATAAGAGGCTCTGGTTCAGTTTAGAGGAAGATATCCAAATTGATGAAAGTATAGATATAGAAGAAATTGTTCTGGAACATATAGAATATAAAAATTTAGTGAAAGTTGTAAAACGCCTTCCTGAGATTTATCAAAAAATAATTTATTTGCAATACTATGAAAATATGAGTACATTTCAAATAGCAGAACGGATGGAAATGAAGGAAAACGTAGTACGTTCCTATAGAAGCCGCGCAGGGAAACTGTTGAGAAAGTTGCTGAAGGAGGATCAAGAATGAGCGCCAAAAAGAAAAAAAGGGGTATTGATGATGAAAGTCTGTTTCGATTAGCTTCTATTGCGATTCATGAACAGTTGTCTGAGCAGGGCGGCAGTATAATAAAAAGTAACAAACGCATTTTTTCAGAAGAGGAAATTCAGAAGCGATGGGAAAGGGATTTACAGGAACATCATCTAAACATTTATAGGAAACAGAATTGGAAGCATAAAATTCAAAAGGCGATATTCGCGGCAGTATCATCCCTGATAGTAGCAAGTAGCTCAGTGGCAACCGTTATGGCGGTTAACCCCGCAATCAGGGAAATGGTTTTAACTGATTTCGGTCAGTATTCTACTTTGAATATGCTGTTTTCTGAGAAAAAGGCGGAAATACCAAAGGACTGGCAGGAACAATATTATCCAAGGTATATTCCAGAGGGGTTTACTTATAAGGAAACGAAATTGGGCTCAAAAATAAAAGGTTTAATTTATGTAAATAGTAAAAAACAGTTTTTAAGCTTCATAGTTATTGCACCCGGTACAGATATTGATATTGATACTGAAAACATGATGAAAACTGAAATTAAAGTAAAGAATCACGATGCAATTTTGTTTGAGAAAAACGATAAACTGCATTCAAGCATAGTTATTAACTATGAAGATTGTATTATTCGTATTTATGGACCAATTTCCGGGGAGGAAATAACTAAAATAGCAGAAAATATTTCTGAATAAATAACTTATAAAAAGGAGTACAAAAATTATGAAAAGGAAATTATTATACTTATTGGCTGTCTCAGCAATTATTTCTTCAACAACCTGCCCTGTTATGGCGGCAGAGCCGTTAGCGTTGCCCAATGACGGGATTGTGCAGCCAAGATGGTCGTATGTGGATTCTGTTTCGGTCATTTTTGACAGAGATGGGAATATAGAAACCAGCGTGTGGATAAATGGTGAATTTCAGTATGTTGTTGTTGCTGAACTAAGGGAATCCAATGGTATTTTAGTAGATTCCTGGGAGGAAGAAAATGGGGATGTGTACACATCCTACGACCTGGAGTCTGGCAAACGGTACTATATAAGGGCAACTGTAAAGGTATACAACAGCTCCGGCAGGGTCATTGAAACTGCAACAAAGAGTTCCTCTATCATAACCGCCAGATAACAGACTTGTTCCAATTCCCCCCCCCGCGCTTTGGAGAAATCCAGGGAGCGGGGGTTTTACAGTTGGGATAAGGTAACAAAAAATGATAAATCCATTGACAGGGGGCAGAAGGTCAGGTATAATAAAACCATAAAGGGGCGCTGCCAGTAGACGGTTGGCCCCCGGCTAAAAGTAGAGAAATAAATCGCCGTACTTTTCGAGGGTTCCGGCGATTATTTCTTATTATTCATAATCTGAATAACTTGTAAGAACAGATTACAAATGCCGATGATAACAAGGAGAAGATCAAAGACTTCACTTGCCGTCATAGGGCAGCCCCCCTTTCATTATGTAAGGGAGCCACAAAGAAATGCTCTGGGAGCAGCTCCCTGCCGGGAGCCAACCGCCTACCGTTTATGGCAGTGCCGCGAGGAAACGCTTTCCAGCGGAACCTCAGATATATCATATCACAAAATTCGACATAAGACAACGTTCTTTTTAAAATAGAAGTATTATGCCAAATATAAGAAGCAGGGGCTGCACAAAAGCGCAACCCCTGCTTTCTATTTCCCATAGGGTTATCTATATTACACCTTTTCTACGGCGATAGAGGATGATTTGCCGTTAATATCCCAGTCCTTTTTGCCCTTTTCATTTGGCTCCAAATGAACCTCGTCGGCTAAGGTCTCCTCCTGAATGGTTAAAACGTTTTTACGGACAGCATTTTCAACTTCTTTATCGCCCCATACCCATAATTGGATATGATCCAGCACTTCAAAACCAGAATCTTTACGCATGGTTTGAACCTTGCTGATAACTTCGCGGACATAGCCCTCTTCCATTAAGTCCTCTGTCAGCAGGGTATCAATAGCAACAGTCAAATCTCCATCCTCAACTGAGAAAAACCGTTCGGATTTGGTCATTTCAATTAACAAATCCTCTGGTGCAAGGGAGATTTCTTCCCCATCGGCAAGGGCCAGCTTCAGAGAACCAGTAGTATCCAATTCCCTTTTAGCGGCACTGCCATTAAGGTTTGTTAAAAGATTACGGATTTCACCTAATTTTTTGCCAAACCTGGGCCCTAATGTCTTTAACTGCGGCTTAAAGGAGTATGAAGTAAATTCAGATAAATCCTCCTGGAAAACAACCTGCTTTAAGTTAAGTTCATCACGAATAACATCCTGATAAAACGGTTCCAGAGGATTAGCTTTAATATACATAGCAGCCAGAGGCTGGCGGTTTTTACGGTTTGCGCCATTGCGGGCAGCACGGCCAAGGACTACGATTTTTAGAACTTCGTCCATATCCTGTTCCAGCTTTTGATCTATCCACTGTTCCTGGACTTCGGGGAAGTCACAGAGATGGACGCTTTCCGGTGCAGAAGAATCCAGACTGCCAACCAAATTCCTATAAATGCTTTCAGAAAGGAAAGGCACCATAGGGGCGGCGGCTTTAACAGTTGTCACAAGAGCAGTATACAAAGTCATATAGGCGTTAATCTTATCCTGGGTCATATCTTTCACCCAATATCTTTGACGGCTGCGGCGCAGATACCAGTTGCTTAAATCATCTACAAATTCCTGAAGGGCACGGCCAGCCTCTGGAATACGATAGTTGTCCAAATGATGGTCTACGGCACGAACCATGGAATTGAGCTTGGACATTATCCAGCGATCCATAACGGTCATAGAACTTTTATCCAGAGAGTATTTAGAAGCGTCAAATTGGTCGATATTGGCATAAAGTACAAAGAAAGCATAGGTATTCCACAAGGTACCCATGAACTTCCGTTGTCCCTCAATGACAGCCCTGGGGTGGAAACGGTTAGGCAGCCAAGGGGCGGAATTGGTATAGAAGTACCAGCGGATAGCATCAGCCCCATAAGTTTCCAATGCCTCAAAGGGATCAACAGCATTCCCCTTGGATTTAGACATTTTCTGACCGTTTTCATCCTGGACAAGCCCCATAACAATGACATTTTTATAGGGGGATTTGTTAAAGATCAGGGTGGAAATAGCCATCAGGGAATAAAACCATCCGCGGGTTTGGTCAACAGCTTCGGAGATAAAGTCAGCAGGGAACTGCTGATCAAAAAGATCCTTATTTTCAAAGGGATAGTGATGCTGTGCAAAAGGCATGGCCCCGGAATCGAACCAGCAGTCAATTACTTCAGGGACGCGCTTCATCTGTTTGCCGCACTTGGGACAGGTAAGAGTAACAGCGTCGATATAAGGGCGGTGGAGTTCAATTTCATCAGGACAGTTGGGGGACATTTGTTTCAGCTCTGCAATGCTGCCGATAGAATGGCGGCATCCACATTCACATTCCCAGATATTAAGAGGAGTACCCCAATAACGGTTGCGGCTGATACCCCAATCCTGGATATTCTCCAGCCAGTCCCCAAAGCGCCCCTTTCCTATGCTTTCAGGAATCCAGTTGACAGTGTTGTTATTGCGGATAAGGTCATCCTTAACTGAAGTCATACGGATAAACCAGGAATCGCGGGCATAGTAAATTAAAGGGGTGCCACACCGCCAACAATGCGGATAACTGTGTTCAAATACTGGCGCAGAGAAAAGAAGCTGCTTTTCTTTCAGAGCCTTTAAAATTTCCTTGTCTGCATCCTTGCAGAACATTCCAGCCCAGTCGGTTTCCTTTGTCATCTCTCCTTTGGTATCTACAAGCTGAACAAAGGGAAGACCATATTCCCGGCCTACATTGGAGTCGTCTTCACCAAAGGCCGGTGCAATATGAACGATACCAGTACCATCTGTCAGGGTGACATAGGAAGCACAGGTGACATACCAGCATTTTTCCTTTGGGCTGACAAAGGGGAACAGCGGCTCATATTCCCGGTACTCCAGGTCTTTTCCGGTAAAACGTTCCAAAACAGTATAGCTTCCCTCGCCCAGTACCGTATCCGCCAGTGCTTCAGCCAGATAATAGGTGTATTCATCACACTTTACCTTAACATAACTTTCCTTGGGATTGACACAGAGAGCTACGTTAGAGGGAAGCGTCCAGGGAGTTGTTGTCCAAGCCAAATAATACGCATCCTCGCCTTTTGCCTTAAACCGGGCGATAGCAGAGCGTTCTTTTACATCTTTATAGCCTTGGGCGACTTCGTGGCTGGAAAGAGGGGTTCCACAGCGGGGGCAGTAAGGTACGATTTTAAATCCCTTATATAAAAGTCCCTTGTCCCAAATCTGTTTAAGCGCCCACCATTCTGATTCAATATAATCGTTTTCATAGGTAACATAAGGCTTGTCCATATCTGCCCAAAAGCCTACTGTCCCGGAAAAATCCTCCCACATCCCCTTATAGGTCCAAACGCTTTCCCGGCACTTTTTGATGAAGGGTTCCAACCCATAGGCTTCAATTTGATCCTTTCCGTCCAAACCAAGCTGCTTTTCTACTTCCAGTTCTACAGGAAGGCCATGAGTATCCCAACCAGCTTTACGGGGAACCATGCAGCCTTTCATAGCACGGTAACGGGGGATCATATCCTTAATAGCGCGGGTCAGAACATGGCCGATATGGGGCTTCCCGTTTGCAGTTGGCGGTCCGTCATAGAAGGTATAGGTTGGACCTCCTGCACGCTGGGTCATACTCTTTTGGAAAATGTCGTTTTTTTGCCAGAAAGACAGAACTTCCTTTTCACGCTGTTTGAAGTTCAGCTCTGGGGAGACTTTTTCATACATCAGCTTTCACCTCATTACAATAATAAAAAATGCCTCCAATCCTGTAAACAGGACGGAAGCTCCGCTGTACCACCTTTTACAACATACTAATATATGCGTTCCCTTTAACGGGGGAATCCGGCAGGGTTTACTTGGAAAATTCCGTTCAGCCTGCGGCTCCAGAGGGATTTTCATCGTTTGCTACTTGTACCGGGCTTCCATCGTCCCCGGATCGCTGTAACGTTTGCAAAACGAATACTTGCTCTGTCATAGCCTTTCTCAATGATATCATACCATCATTTTCTGGAAATTGCAAGAGGGTTGAAACAAGAATTTAGAGGAAAAGCTGATTTGCGGGCACAGTCTAAGGCAAGTGCTTAAGGATAGGAACCTTTCCTAAAAAAGGTCCCTATCGGGCCGCAAGATTGAACAGCTCTTTGGACTCAGCCCGCCAGAGCCTAACAAACATGGCAGTTACTTGCTTGCAGTCATCATGGCACCCCTGAAACGGAAAGCAAACTATATGGTTTTCGTAATCTTCTCAATTGTCTCCATCAGCAGGCCAACATCAAGAGGCTTTGGAATATGGGCATTCATACCGCTTTCAATAGACTTCCTAATATCGCTTTCAAATACATTCGCGGACAGGGCAATAATAGGAATACAGGAAATTTTAGGATTATCCAGCCTGCGTATTTCCTCCGCAGCCTGCCACCCATCCATAACTGGCATTTGGATATCCATAAGAACAAGGTCAAATTCTCCGGGGGTTGCCTGGCGCAGCTTATCGACGGCAATTTTTCCATTAACAGCCGAGTCTATATCAAAGCCCAAATCCTGTAGAATCTCCGTCTCAATTTCCAGGTTGATTTCATTATCCTCAACTAAAAGAATCCTCTGTGTTTTAGGAGAATTGTCTTGTTCCGGCTCATCGGAAGGAACGGAAAAAGAAGAAGGCTGAATACGGAAACGGAGCGTAATAGTAAAGGTGCTTCCCTCATTGACCTTGCTTTTCACGTCAATCGTTCCGCCCATCATATTCACAATGTTTTTGGCGATGGTCAACCCTAAACCGATGCCATGGATTCCGCTAAGCGTTGTATTTTTCTCCCTTGCAAACGGTTCAAAAATGCGTGTTAGAAAATCCTCGCTGATGCCAATACCAGTATCTTCAACCACAAGCTGGTAAACAGCAAATTGATTAGGGAGTTCTTCCTGCTCCACAACAGAAATGCCGACCCGTCCGCCGGTTTTCGTATATGTAACGGCATTATTGGCCAAATATAGAACCAGATGTTTTAACTTTTCCTGGTCTCCATAAATAACCCGGTGAGTAACATGACTGCAGTCAAGGGTAAAATGAATCCCCTTGTCAACTGTTTGGGGCAGAAGAAAGTCATATACTTCCTTAATAGTGCTGCAAAGGTCATATTGGACTTCTATCGTATGGGTTTGACCCGACTCTGATTGAGACAACTCTAAAACCTTATTAATTAATTCCAGCAATTGTTTGCTGGAAGTTTCAATCCGGTCCAAATAATTCCTAACAATTTCGGGATTTTGACAGTTTTGCTTTGCAAGGGTGGTAAATCCAAAAATTGCATTAAGAGGTGTTCTCATATCATGAGACATGTTGGAGAGGAATGTATCCTTTACACGAATGGCCTGCGTAGCATTGTCCAAAGCCTCTGCAAGGAGCTGTTTTTGTTCCATCTCCTGCTGAAGTTCCTCGTCCACTCTCCGATAACCCATAACAATCTGTGAGACTTGGTTTTGCCGTCCCACGTTTACAACCCGAAGTTGTAAATATTGTATCTCCTCATTATCTGATATCCGATAATTAATATAGTAGGTTTTGTATTCTGCAAGTTTTTCGCGAATATAATCCGGCTCTGTCGCTTTGCGGAATATTTCCCGGTCCTCTGGAAACACCCAATCAGTTACATATTCAGTCAAAAACTGCATAAACCCACCGGTTTCCGACCTTTGGTTAAAAAAGGATTCGCTACGGCGGCTTAAACGATAAGGGAGCATTTGATCGTCGTCCAAATTTACATAAAAAATCGACTCGTAGTTTACACTCAGTCCTTCAATTACTTCTAAACGGCGCAGGTATTCCTGATTGATAGAATCCCGTTCCTTGTTATACTCTTTAATCAGATTTTCTCTTTCCGCTAATTGTCGAATATGTTTTTCCGTTGCATCTCCAATAAATACATAAAAAATATCTTTAAATAAACCATTGCGTATAAAATGCCCATAATCTTCCATCCAACGAACAGTACCATCTTTTCGGATAATACGGTATTCTACATAGTCCAAATCATACTGGCTTATAGAAATCTGAGAACGAATACTCTGCCTTACCGCCTCACAATCCTCTGGATGTACCATCCCCCAAAAAGAATTTCCGGTAAACTCGCGAAATTCCGCCATTGTTTTACATTGGAATGTCCGCAGAAGCGCACGGTTTGCATAAATGATCTGCCCTGTCCCTTCCGCATAATAGATTAAAAATCCCCCTGGCATTTCATCCATAAACTTTACAATCTTATAAGCGGACTGAAAATCCTGCAATTCTGGAAAAGAAGGAGGATTCTCCTGATTGTCGCAGTCCATAAACTGTTCAATATCTAAATGATTTTCCTGAAGATAGTTCATTAAGTAAATAATCTGTCCGATTAAATAATTGTCCTCATCCTGGCGGTGCATACTCCTTCCCCTCCTATTCGTCTTCCTGAAAAAATTAGTAGCAGCATGCTGTTTTTTCACTATTTCATTCTCATATATAATAATTTACTACAATATTGAATACCTTGCAAGTCCTTTGATAAATTTTAATAAGTTAGGTCTGAAGCTGTACCCTTATAATAGGGCAGCTGCATTTTTCCCAGAAAGTGAAACAGCTTTCTTGACAGTTTAGGAAATTTCGCTATAATTTTAAGGGTAGGAATCTTTAGCTCTAACTTTCACACATAACAACGGAAATTGAGGTAAGCTATGTATTATAAAAAAAGGAAAGCGGAAATATTTGCTATAATAGCAGCGGTTTTAATGTTCTGTCCGCTTCTTGGATGCAGTAGCCGGACAGAAACAGGAGAGTCAGAAAGCAGCATGGCATCCCAGGAAGCGGATCTTTCTGAAGAATATTATATTGATCCCGACGCAATGGGAAAGGTTTTAGATGAAATATATTCCAATGTGTCTGACCTTTTGAAGGAAAGCGTAGAAACGCCCACCGAAGAAGAAATTGAAGAAGTATTAAAACTTTCGCCTTCTAACATAGATGATTACTATATACGATATTCCAGCGGCTCCTTTGGACTGGCAGACTTATATGTAATTAAACCTGCTTCTGATTCTATATATGAGGTGAAACGGGAGTTAGAGGATCTGCGTTTACGCCGGATTGAAGAATTTGAACAGTATGACGTTTATGATGCTTTAACGATTGCCCAAAATGCGGAAGTATTAGAAATTGGAAATTATGTAATTCTTATTATGATTGCAGATCCAGACCAAGTTTTGGAAATTCTTAAACCAATTATTCCCACAGGATATTAAGCCGCTGCGCCGTTCTGGAAGGAGGAAAACCTATGAAAATGGTTCCAGGCCAGCCGGCAGCGTCTAGAGCGGGTTTTCTGGATGAATGGCGTGGTATTGCCCTTTTATGTATGCTGGTTTATCATGCCTGTTATGATTTGTATGCTATCTTTGGAGTGCCAATTCCCCTGTTTTCCTCCCTGTTTTATATCCTGCTGCAAAGGTTTATTGGGTATAGTTTTATTTTAATTTCCGGGATTGCCTGCTCTTATTCCCGCAGCAATTTGAAGCGGGGAGCTGTTGTTTTTGGACTGGCTACGGCAATGACCTTTGTCACAGCCTTTGTTATGCCGGAGCAGCTTATTATGTTTGGTGTGCTTCATTTTCTTGGTGTGTCTATGATATTGGCAGCCCTTTTGAAAAGTTTTTTAGAGAAAATTCCCTTTTGGCTGGGAATAGCCGGTTCCCTTTTCCTATTTATATGCACTTCTTCTGTTTATTCTGGGAAAATTGGAATTGGAAGCCTGGCATTGCACCTGCCTTCTTTCCTATTTCAAAGCAACATTTTATTCTTTCTGGGATTCCATAACGCCAGTTTTTTTTCTTCCGATTATTATCCATTGCTTCCCTGGTTTTTCCTGTTCCTGGTTGGCGTGTTTTGGGGTAGAGTTTGGAAAAATGGACAAATGCCCGCTTTTGCTTATCAGACGCATATTCCACCCTTGGTGGCTTTGGGGAGGTATACAATTCTGGTTTACATTGTCCATCAGCCGGTTATTTACTTATTGCTTTTTGTCTGGTTTCAGTTTAGATAGGTGTATAAATGAAAGGGCTGTATGCGCTTCTGTTCGCATACAGCCCTTTGTTATACGTTTCATTTAATTCTGTCTGCTTGATTTTGCTTCTCTGTCGTTTTTAGTATGCTGGGGGGCACACTTGGCGGGTTCAGATCTGCTGAACCCGCCAAAGAATTTTTTAGGAAAGTTTTCTAGATCTACAAACCTTTTTTATTTGCTTTTGACGGGTCTTCTTTAAAATAACAATCCGGTGGCTGCCAATCCTGTTACAAATTCGGTATGGCTATCCTCCAACCCTTTAATTTGGATTGTATAATCTTCAATCTGCTGTTCCAGGGATTCTTTTTGTTCAGGGTCTACATTTTCATAGTCTAATTTAGCCTGAACCACCAATCTGGAAAGATACAGTCTGCAAAGCTCACGAATCAGCGCTTTTGCTTCTGATTCATCTACGCTGTTATCAACAGGGGAGAGCTGGAGCCCCAATTTTCCGCTGATCCCGGTAAGGGCTTTAGAGGAAGCCTTTTGATCTTTATACTTATCGTAGTTAATCATCCCCTCCTGTTCTGCATATTCCATCAGCAGAGCCTCCATACGGATGCGGCAGTCGTTGAGGTTCATGTTAAATTCCAACTGTGTATATCCACCCTCGGCGTTTGTCCGAACCAGTTGAAGGAGGTCATCCCGTAAAAGCTTTACCCTTGCTTCAAAGCTGGAATCCGGGGTTTGGCTGGAGAAATCTTTGTCCGGGCTGATAACATCCCCAATAGGCAAATATTTTACATTCCTGTCCACCAGTAGATTGTAAAACCTGTAAATGTGTTCATCAGGCTCCCCGGCTTCCAAAAGTTCGTTTCCATCCTGATCTACCAGGATCAGCCCGTCGGGGATAGAGATTTCAACATTGGTGGCATTTGCGCCCAGACGGATTAGCCCGTCCCAGATTTCGCCTGGCGAGTCTGTGGTAAGGAAATCCATCCCATTGGGCTGTTTTTGGAAAGAAATATGGATGGTGTCTCCATGGACTGTAGATTCCACAGCCAGATCAAAATTGGAAAGCTGGTCTGATTTCACAATGATTTCTTTGGTTTCACTTCGGGTAAGATGAACTGTGCTGGCTTCAATAATGTCACGGCTGGACAGGCTCAAAGTAGTAATGTTGTCGTCAAGGGGAAATACTACTATGGGCTGGACGGATTTTAATTGGTTGTAACGGGGAATGACAGTGTTGGCTAAATCCCGTACTGCAAAAGGCGTTAATGGAATGATAGCAAGGACGCAGACAGCAGTTAAAACAGCAAAAGTAACAGTAAGCTTTTTAATCATGGTTGGTATCCTCCCCGGCAGCAGTGCCGTCCTGGTCATCTGTTTTGAAAGGAAGCCGTTTGTTTGGATGGACAATAGCTTTAGAAAAAAGCCCGGCCAGCCAGCGGACAAAGGAGCGTACCGCCGCCGCCATCAGCAAAAGGACAGTAATGGAGGCAAACAATGCCGCCAATGCCACGGCAGAAGCCAGCCCCGCCGCAGAAGGCGGAAGTGCGCTGGCAAACAGCAGCAGCCCGGTAAATATAACCAGCGATGCAGCAATCAGCACTAAGAAAGCCGCCGCCAGCAAAATAACCATAATGGCAGCCGCCATAATCAGCGGGATGGAGAAAACAAAAGCCATAGCAGAAAAAGCCTTTACCGCTGTCCGTGCTTTGAAAAGGTTTTTGACAGTAGGGGCAGCCTGGGCCTGGTCTATGTAGGATTCTGCCACAATTTGAACCGCTACCTCTTTCGGATCGCCCAGACGTTCGGCGGTTTGAGCTTCATCTTCGTTTTGTATTGCCCCGTCCTCAAAGAATTCCCGGTAGTCCCGAAGAATTTCACTGATCTCATCCTTTGACAGATGCCCGTTTAAACTCCCCGCTAGGGATTTTAAATATTCATTCTTTGTCATGATGCTCGCCTCCAAGTATTGAATTAACAATCTGTGACAGGGAAATCCACTCTCCTTTTAATGCTTCCAGATGTTTTTCCCCCTTTGCTGTTATCCGATAATATTTCCTTGCTGGCCCATGGGGGCTTTCTACCAGGTAAGTAGATACATATTCTTCCTGCGTCAGCCGCCGCAGAATTGGATAGACTGTCCCCTCATTAATTTCTGTGTATTGGCCGATGGCTTGGACTAATTCATAACCATACCGTTCCTGGCAGCTTATCAGTGCTAGGATACACATTTCTATGGCACCCTTGCGGAACTGGGTGTTCATAAAACACTCCCCCGTTTGTCTGTTCGACTGTTTTCGTTTTTCTTTTCTATCAGAAGTATACCACAGTACTTTGTATTACACAATACCTTTTTTTAAATAGTACTTGGGAAATATGTGAATTTTTGGTGAAATAAGTAAGCAGGCCTCATATAACCTGTCGTTATATGAGGCCTGCTTACTGTTAAAATCAATTTTTTTGACTACTCCAAAATAGCGCTTTGAGGAATATAGCTATCATCTGGGGTGGATTGTCCCCCCTGTAAACAGATAAACGGAAAAGTTTATTTATTCTATCACTTCAAATTCTGCAAAATACCAGTCAAAAGAGAGTTCCTTTTCCAAACGGTATTTTCCAGGGGTAAGTTTTTCCCCTGCCATATCTGGCAGGCTCAGGCTGAATTCCTGTGTTTTAGTGCCGCCGGCAGGACATTTTTCCGACACCATGGAAGCGTAAAAATAAGTTTCGTCATATTTCTTTGATTTAGGCAGGCGGTGCCATTTCCCATCCCTGTATTTGGCAGTCAAAACAGACATTACAACGGTTACAGGCTGGTCTGTATTATTTACAACGGTATAACAAAACGGATCGCCGTCCCTGACGGAATATTATTCTTTGCCTGCCTGGAGGGATATTCCTGTATCAAGGGGGATATATCCGTCAACGATTTCAAACTCCAGGGGAATAATGTCTTTTTCATTAATCTGTTATCTGATGAATGGAAGGCAGTTTGAAACAAAGCTGTCCACAAGGGAGCCGTATGGCTGGAAGCTTCCTTCTATCGCGGCGGCAACCGCGGCTTTTTCGATGGCTCTGGCTTTGTAACCCTCGTCAGATGGATGTTGGGAAAGGGCCATTTCCATTTGTTCCTCAATAGAAAGTCTGTCCTCGTCACGCCCTGCACCCATCATCGGCTTTTCGGGCTTTTCCACGCTTTCCACCCTGGAAGCAGCGGCGCTTTCATCACGCCCTGCGCCCATCATTGGCTTCTCGGGCTTTTCCACGCTTTCCACCCTGGAAGCAGCGGCGCTTTCATCACGCCCTGCGCCCATCATTGGCTTCTCGGGCTTTTCCACGCTTTCCACCCTGGAAGCAGCAGCGCTTTCGTCACGCCCTGCGCCCATCATTGGTTCTTGGGCATCTTCATCACGCCCTGCGCCCATCATTGGTTCTTGGGCATCTTCATCACG
>CAJUSD010000046.1:0-6596 GCA_910589145.1 uncultured Oscillospiraceae bacterium | reverse complement strand
GGGCATCTTCATCACGCCCTGCGCCCATCATTGGTTCTTGGGCATCTTCATCACGCCCTGCGCCCATCATTGGTTCTTGGGCATCTTCATCACGTCCTGCACCCATCATTGGTTCTTGGGCATCTTCATCACGTCCTGCACCCATAGGGATTGATTCCTGGGGGATTTCCTCGCCTTCCGCCCTGGCAAAGACAGGGTAGGCGGACATAGAAACCGCCATAGACAGCGCCAAAACAGTGGACAGAAATTTTTTAATGTTTTTCATAATTAAAGCCTCCCGACTTTAGAATGATATACGTCAAAATACAGACAAAGCAAAGCCTAATGCTAGTTTTTTACCATTGGGGTTGTACCTCTTTTATATTCCTGATATTTATAGGAATTTTCTGCTTTGCGTTTTTTATTATAGCACCTGTGCCGTTCGCCTGCAATAAAAACACGGCGTACTGGCTGTATGCTGCTTTTATTCCATATATTTTAAAATAGTACTTTGGGGAATATAGTAATAGTCAGGGATGTCCTGATCCCGCCTGTAACGGCTCATCAGAATATTTCCTTCCGCATCATCCCGAATACTTATGGACAGGTTCTCATCATCTTCCTGACTGAACGGGAGCTTGGAAAAGGTCTTTGTCTGGCAATTAAAGGGATACAGTGTTTTCGTTTGACTATCCCAGAAATAGTAGTAGGGATTCTGTTCCCTGTCCCGGAGGTTGTCCCCTCTCTGTTCATCCAGAACCAAATGCTGGGATGGAAGTTCTAATAAACGGAGTGAGCCATCCTCATAAGCATAGAGATACCGGGAGCCGGAACCCAATGTCTTAAAAAAGAAGCAGTCCCCTAAAACGGCAAACCTTTCAATATTTTCATCGTTTTGCTGCAAACGGTCTTTCAAATCGTCCAATACAATTTCCTGCTGCTGTTCCCCCTCGGAGTTGCAGACAATGATTTTATATGTATATTGCCCATCCGCCTCGTAAACCCCACAGCAAAGATAAAGAAGCTGATCTTGGGCGCTGATATCCTGTACAATTGTTCCGATACGGTTTGTTTCGTCATAATTTTCAGTATAGATTTCCCGATAATTGTTCTCCTCTGTATTATAAAGGCAGATATGATACTGCCGGTTCCCGGAAGAATCCATATTAGGAAGATAGAGGAAAAAATTTTTACTGTCCATTGACTCATAGGCGGCAAGGGGAGGGAAAAATTCAAATGTATTGGGATAACTTACTTCCTGATTAACAGGGTCGATGCAGGCCATACGGTATTGCATTTTTTTGTCTTCGTAAGCAAAATAATTTTTCAGGCCCATTTGAATCTGATCGCCTGACATTGTTTGAAAGCTGTCGTAATTGCCGATTTGCTGCCAGGTATTATTTTTTAAATCGAAATCCCATGCAGTACGGAAAATTTGTGTGTCAGATTCTGCTGAACTAAGCAGGACATGGCCGTTTGTAACGCCTAGGACATGTAAACTTGTAATTTTATCTAAAAAGTCTGGTTCTATTTTTCGGTATTCTTCTTCCATCTGCCAAATGTCAGCATTGTTCGGTACAGAAGAATTGTCTATTTGTGAGCCTTTGGTTGAAACTTCATCAGAATTTTGATTTTCAGATGATGGCTTTGAGGAATCATTTTGAGGCCCATTTTCTGAATTTTTGTCAAAGCTTTGGTCGCTGGATAATGATTCAAAAGAAGTATTGGAACTGTTTGAAACATCTCTGGAACACCCGGACAATATGATTGATATGACAGTTAAGGCAATTATCAAGTTTGTTTTCATTGTACCACTATTCCTTCCCTATATAATTTTTTAACATATTACTATCAGCAAAACAAAAGAGAAGCTTAACCTCTTATGTTAAAAACTTCTCTTTTGTTTCATGCCGGAATCAGTTGTTATTAAACAGCTGTATTATTACCGACTGCCATTAGCTCCCGGTGCAATTACCACTGGACAGCTTCGCAGGGATGATTAATAACCGCCTGGTAAACATTTTCTGTTTCCATCCAATAAGTCCCATCGGTTTCAGCAGGCACTTTATATTGAATATAAGGATCAGTTACCCTGATATCTGTTCCTTTGGCTTTTACTCCTACACCGCTCAAAAAGTGACCATCTGTGCTATAGGACCATTCATCTATTCTATTTCCCTTAGAGTCAGTGGTCTTAATAATTAAAATTGTGGGAGCGTTATATGTTGTCAAATCCTCCCAAATATAATATAACAGTTTATTTTTACTGTCAATAGTGTTTTGATAATAAGTAAGTCTGCTTTGCAGGCGGTTGACATTGCTGAGCATTTTCGTGTCAGTGGTGAAGTAAGTCCCATTTGATTTTGGGGTATCCGTGTCCAGGTAACTTTTAGAGGCATATGTGCTTTGCGACAAGGAGGAACCATTAATATATTGAAGCGTCTGCTTCAAGGTTGCTGGGCCGCAATAATAACCATTTGCCTGTTTATAATATGGAACAGCTATTGTCTTCTGGGTAATGGAGGATGGGCTGAAATCACTGAACCCAAATGGCTGGATATTGGCCTCCATAGTAGAAGCAACCGCAGCTTTTTCTACAGCTTTTGTCCGGTAATCATCCCCATCATCCGAAAGGGCGGATGGATGCTGTGCCAAAGCCATATTTAACTGTTCCTCAATGGAGAGCCTCTCCCCGCTGAAACCCGCACCCATGGGAATAGATTCCTGGGGGATTTCTTCGCCTTCCGCCTTAGCGAAAACGGTGTAGGTAGACATAGATACCGCCATGGAAAGCGCCAAAACAGCAGACAACATTTTCTTGATGTTTTTCATTACAGTAACCTCCAAATTTTTAGTATGATTCATGCTTTCATACAGCGCGGCTGTTCAAGCCAGCTTTTTCCTGTGTGCCTAAAAATGGGTGCCAAATTTTCTAAAACATATAACATCACCCCCTCATAATTAATAGGAACCCTTGGGCAGTCAAGAGGGCCTGTCCATCTTCGTTCTGGTAATCCATTCTGAAGATGAACTCTATGTTTTCACAATCCATATATGGCTGTGAGAACACCAAATTAAATTGTAACAACTAAAATATTATAGTCTTATTTTTGATAAGTTTTGTAAAGGCTGAAATTTTTTATGGACTTTTATAAAAACTAAATTTCTATAGTCTTATTTTTACGTTTCCCGTTAAAGCCATTTTGATTTTAACGGGAAACGCTTAGGAACGAAGGAAAACTAATCTTCAAGCAATTTTTTCAGTTCTTCAGCCTCTTCCTCGGAGAGCTTCCCCCCTCCGGTAAAGGCTTGTACAAACTTGCCGATTGAGTTGTCAAATGCGCTGCAAACCAGTTTTTTAGTCCATTGATGGATATATTCCTCTTTGGAGCAGCGGGGGTAATAAACGTAGTTTTTGCCGCTTGTGTCTACGTCCAGCAGCCCCATCCTTTGCAGGTTGGCCAAATAGGTGCCTAATGTCTGGTATTTCCATTGTTTTCCCAGGACATTGTGGGTATAGTTTGTCAGTTCCTTAAAGGTGAATCTTGAATCCGTGGACTCCCAGAATATATTCATCAGTTCCATTTCCGTATTTGTGAGCCCATAATTCTTTTTCATCTAAACTCTCCCTATCATTTTTCATTGGTTCTAATGGGGGCACTTATTACATGTCATTTCATAGCTGTATGTTTTGTCTTTCATGTTACCGCATTTTGTACAGCGTTTAGCGTCATAATAAGTAATAGTACAACTGCCATCAGAATGAAGGTTATGGTATTGTAAACTAACATCTGTATATTGATGAAAGCAAATTGCTCTATTTGCATCTGAGACGTTGTATACATTTCCTTCATTATCTTTAAAGACGTTGCCTAAATTTGTTTCAATCTCTATAGATCCGCGTAAAGGTTCGCTTACAACAAAATTTCCGCCTAGGTGCAAAGAATCGGAAATTTCAATCTCAATAGGAGGATCGTAAGCGAACACGGAGACGCTCCCTGCAAGGGCGATTACCAGGGAAACCATTACGGACACAATTTTTTTACTTTTTGTTTGCGGGTTCTTCATTTCTAAAAGCCTCCTCTGTATTCTGCGGAAACTGGATTGGCTGCCAAGCAACCCCATAGCACCAAACACAGGGTTATTTGCCGGACGGGCGGCCAGGGAAATAAGATATTCCCCATACTTTTTCCTTGTATCCTGGCTGTAGTTTTTGATCGTTCTGCTGTCACACTGGATTTCGCACATATTGGAAAGCTCATAGCACAGCAAATAGGCAAGCGGGTTAAACCAATGGAGTACAACAACAGCGAAACTAAAGAAGATTGTCAAAACGTCCCAGCACTTAATGTGGTTCAGTTCGTGCCTTACTGCAAAATCCCATTCCTGTTCTGTGCAGTCCTTCATGAAAAGAGGGAATATAACAACCGGGGAAGAAAGGCCAACTGTTATAGGGGTATTGCAGAATTCCGAAAATACAAACCGGATTTCCTGTTTCAACCCTAACTCCGCTTTGACTTTTTCCAAAAATATAACCTGTCTGGGGGTTTCAATATCATGGGAGTATAAACGGATGAGCCTTTTGCCCTTGATATACTTTATAAAATACCAGCCGGCATATAAAATGATAATGGCAGCAGATAAAGCAATACATATCCGGGCAAACAAAGCGATATGGTCGCCTGTATAGGCATCACGTGTGCGTATAATATAGTTGTCGATAAAATCCTCTGACGTAAAGTTTACCATTGGGCTTACTTTGTAGGGCTTTTCGACTGGCAGCAGGTATTTGAATTCCTGGAAGGGGATAAGGAAAAGGATAATTGCCAATTTCAGCATGTTGTATCGAAATTTTGCAGAAAGGAGCCCTGGAACGGAGAATTTGAGTACATAGTATAAAACAACAGTAAAACCACCCAGTATTGTCATCAATACAACAACATTGTTCAAAAGGTTCCCCCTTTCAGACTATAAAATTTTAGTCGATTACTGTCGTTGCAGTTTGATGATAAACCATTTTTATGTGTTTGTCAATAGATGTTTTAAAATTTTTACATATAATGACATTAACTATAGAATGAGATTTATTATTGAAATTTGATCAGTTTATTTCAGTAAAATTTTAGAAATTTTATACGAGAGATATCAGTTTTTAGGGAACGCCAGCAAGGCATAAAAAAGCGGCGGATCGCTTTCGACCGCCGCACTTCAAACTTATGCAATTTTAAATTAGCCTATGAGAGTACCGATTTTGGGTTTTCTACTATACTTTTAACTTCGTCTAAAGTTATGCCCACGAACTCCGCTATCTGCTCCAAAGGCAAACTTTTCTGATACATATTTAAAATAATTTGGGCTTCCCGTTCCGTTCTGCCTTGCTGGATACCTTGCTGAATGCCTTGTTCCATACCCCTGTTTTCAATTCTGTCCAGTACATCGCACATATTATGCGGCCTCCCTTCTGCATTTCTACTGTTATATGTTTCCTCAAATCTGTGATCCCCTGTCATCACGCTTAATAGCTGCAAAGTTTCCTGTACATGTTTAAGTTCCTGCGGTTCTGGCACATAATCGCCCTTTTCACGCTTCTGTACAAAGTAATCTGCTACTACCCGAAAATCACTTTTAAAAAGATTTACCTGTTTTCTGCTTAAATATGCGATTTCAAACAGGTTTATTTTATAATCGTTCACATATGGCTTGAGCTTTTCCGGGATGTCCAGCCTATCCAATAAACTTTTCGGCTTATCCCATGGCTTTGTATAGCCAAAATATAATATTAATGTAATTACCGGATACCTGCTTTCTGTATCGTTTTCCTTTGTTAATTGAACTCTGTATTCTGCCCCGTCATATCCTATTACACGAAGCGGCATATCCGGGTCTGCCTCTGTCTGGTTTTCATAGCCTATAAAGGCGATCCTTATCTTCCCATTTTTCCAAAGCTTGGCTGTGTCCCTCTCAATCTCCCGAACCTTTCCAGATGCCTTATAATAAGAACGCGGTTGGCGTTCTTCCAGTTCTTCCTCCAAAATAATTTCTTCTCCTTGAAATAAAAGGCCATTTGCTATGTCTGCGAAAACGTCGTTGTATGATTCCAGTACTTTTTCTGCTATATCCTTCTCTGCCATTCTATCCCATACCCTTCTGTCCAGCATTGTCATCTTCAATTTTATCTTTATTATACTCTATATATTTTTTAGATTCAACTGGCCCTTAAAAACAAAGATGTCATACGAAAAACGTATGACATCTAAAATTGGTGGGAGCGGGTGGATTCGAACCACCGAAGTCGAAGACAACAGATTTACAGTCTGCCCCCTTTGGCCACTCGGGAACACTCCCATATTTAATTTTAAAAAGCTGGTGGACGGACTTGAACCCCCGACCTGCTGATTACAAATCAGCTGCTCTACCAACTGAGCTACACCAGCATATCTGCCAACTGACAGCCGTCCAGACAACGGTAATCATTATATCTTACTTTCTGCAATTTGTCAAGGGTTTTTTAAAACCTTTTGCAGTAGAAAATATATTGTGGTCGAGGCGACAGGACTCGAACCTGCGGCATCTTGGTCCCAAACCAAGCACTCTACCAAACTGAGCTACGCCTCGAT
>CAJUSD010000045.1 GCA_910589145.1 uncultured Oscillospiraceae bacterium | reverse complement strand
TTTTCTTCTTGCCTACTATTTTACCATCCTTGTCCACTTTTTTAGTATACATCCAGTAGAAATTCCAAAAAAACAAGAAAGACTATACTTACCGGCAGAGATGCTGGAAGAAGCAGGGCTGAGCCGGGAGGAAGAACTGGGCTATACCATAGAGGAAGGGAGAATTCTGATAGAAAGAGCAGAAAGCTATGAAAAGAGGATTCCAGAGGAAGACTGGGAGAACGCAAAGACAGACAAACTTCTCTGCTGCCTGCCGGAAGACGCGGTACGGATATTCTGTTCTCTGGGGATTTCCTCTTGAAAAAGAAGCGAAAATTTATTCAATTCAGAGAAAAAGAACGCATTGCTGAGCTACAGACGTTTTATGAAAATTTCCATAGATTAACAACAAACATCAATTTCTAAATTTGTTTAAACCATTTATAATTAATATTAAATTAACTCACAAAATGGAGTATTGAAAACTATAGGCTAATCAAATATTTAACATTTTTGCCTGTCTATTATGCAATTACCCAAAAACAGCTGCTTTGTCACAGTAAAAGCTGTGGATACTGAATCCCATTGTTCCTGCTGACTTCATCAGGGGTAAAAGGAGGCAGAAGAGTATGATACAGCTTTAGAAGATCATCCCAC
Organism: uncultured Oscillospiraceae bacterium; assembly: GCA_910589145.1. GTDB lineage: Bacteria > Bacillota > Clostridia > Oscillospirales > Ruminococcaceae > UBA1405. Next base: position 19,709 of record CAJUSD010000045.1, on the reverse strand, counting down.
CCATACTGACACCCTGCAAACAGCATAAAGGAAGCGCGAACCGGATAATCATCGAAATACATTACATCCCTTGGATAAGGCCAGGCGGCTTTATTTTTTAGGTAAGGAAGCAAGAATGCTAGCCCATCCTGCACGGAAACTCCCAGTTCATTTTTAAATGACCAAAGGTCCTCCTCCGGCGAAGATAGAATCTGGCACAGGGTAATCATGTTATCCAGTACAAAGATAGAGTAACCGTAGGGCTTTGTACGCTTCAGCTCTCTGGGAAAGCTCCCGTCCTCCGCCATCTGCGCCAACAGATGGGTTTTATAGCGGCTGCGGCACATCTCCACAATAGGCAGGTTATCGGTGAAAACCGCAAACGCCGCCGCCTGGACAAAAAAGCATACAGAATGGTTATTAGTGGTTGACGCCTCTTCAATTCCGTTGCGGCTGGTGAGCAGCCATCCCAGGTATTGGGTAAACCATTCCTTCAGCCCTTGGTAAATTCTGCTCTCCATTGATGGGGAATCCTTCAGGGCTTCAATGGCAAAGGGGACTTCCGCTAGGTGCAGGGTGTCTATAATGCCATAGCACCTGCCAGGAGCAGTTCCCGGTATCGCCTGAGAATATGTAAGACTGGGGTTTATCTTGGTTTCTGGCTGGAGGAAGAATTCCCATAGAGTCTGAACTGCCCTTCGGGCGTATTCCTCCTTCCGGGTCTGTTGGTATCCCAACGCCAGCGAACAAACGTCAGCGCGCATCTGCCGGAGAATATGGCGGTGTTCGTCGAAATTTTCCGGGTTTGTTTCCCCGTCCCGGTTGATATAGGGCTTTCCATCCGGCTTTTGCGGATCAGGCCAAAAATAATCAGCATTGGAGTAATAGTCGTGAGAACCTCCCTCACTGAGAGCTGCCTGAATATCAGTAATATGCCTGATTGGATGTTTCAGGGCTTCCTCCGCTCTGTTAATCACTAGGTCGATAGACTCTGCCTCAGGCTGAATTTGATACTGTTTTTTCCAGGTAAGCATAGAATACCCCTCCTATTCAATCGTAATGGTAGAAATTGATTCTGGAGCCGACACTAAAGAAACCTCCTGTCCATTCAGACGCAGGTGAACCGGAAGCTGTGTTCCGTTCCGGTTCAGCAGGATACAAACCAGCCTGCCATCCGGGTTGCGGAAAGCTGTCACCTCTAACTGCTCTGTATATCGGGAATGCCCAATGCGCACTGCTCCCGGCTGAATGAAATGGCTGAAATGCCAGATATAATCCAGCGATACCCGCTGTAAGAGTTTCTTTTTTTCGATGTCATACAAATAGGGTGCATCACAGAAATTATTAACATAGTTTGGTCCGCCATGTTCATCAAGTACCAAATTCCAGTCATAAAAAGCGGTCATCCCCGCGTTAAGGCTGCCGATGATGTCATGGGCGTACTTTTGGGCGTTTTCCAGCATCCTGTCCGCGCTGAACTTGGAATACTCAATGCAGGCCTCCGACAGAATCAGCTTTTTATCTGGAAAGCTCCGGTGTACCAAATCAACCGCTTCAAAGTGATCGCCGCTGTACCAGTGGAATGCAAATCCTGCCGCCAGCGGGGCGGCTTCGGGGTCGGAGCAGACGGCATACGCCCGCTCATACAGCCGCTCCTTGTTGTGATCCCACAGGAAAACCTCAATGTCATCCAATCCCGTTTTTCTCAATGCCGGAGTCAAATATTCCTTTAAGAAATCCCGTTCCTCCTCGGCAGCGTACAGGCAGGAATCCCAGGTCTGAACCGCTTTCGGTTCGTTTTGCAAAGACATTCGCCGGACAGGGATCCCCCTCTCCCGCAGGGAAAGAATATATCTGCACAGGTAGTCCGCCCAAAACCCCCTCATTTCCGGTTTGAGCTTTCCGCCGAAAACACGCTGGCCGTTTGTTTTCATAAAAGCCGGAGGGGACCAGGGGCTTACCATCAGCTCAATCTCTGCCCAATGCTTTTGTGCCGCACGGAGAAGGGGCAGAATGTGTTTTTCTGTCGGCACTAATGAAAAGCTCTCCATCTTCCTGTCAGCGGAATCAGATAACGCCTCATAAGGCTGGACGGAAAAATCACAGCTATCCAACGGAACGCGCCCCAGCCGGTAGTTCATCTTTTCCCTGCTGAAATAGCTTTCCAAAAATTGCTCTTGGATGGCTGGGGGCATTTTAGAAAAGACATACCCGGCGGAATCGGTAAATGCGCCGCCGAAGCCTTCAAACTGTTGGTCGGTGAACTGGGGATAAAGGTTGACAACATGGTTTTCTATTCCGGTATCCGGCTTGAATTCCAATGTCTGGGTTTGGGTCATCCGCTCCCCAAGGGGAAATACGGTTGTTATACTTTCAAGTTTCATAATCTCCCTCCCGGTTATAAGTTGATTGATATATCAATATGTGCCATCGTGCCGTCAGATTTTTGTACTGTGATGAATGGATCAATATTTATCTTGGGAACGGCGTTGGAACAGCTCTCTTTTTTATTGCTGATACTGCCATAGAAAGCATGAACCAGCAGATGGGTCCCCGGCTGCAAAGAGGTAATAATCGTAGGGACCGCACAGAGCGGCGCCATCAAATTGGTATTTGGGAAAGTCCGAACCATTTCAGCGCGATACGCTTCTTTGCTGTCCAGTGTACAGGCCGCCGACGCGCCCCAGGGCAGAAATGCGCCAATTCCGCCGGAAACGGCTTCCTCTTTTCCGGGAATTAATTTCCCTTCTTTTCCATTTGAAGGCAGGGTAAAGGGCTGTTCCACCGGCATGGCAAAGCCTCCGTCTGCCGTGTCAATGGCACGGTCGGTAATAATTTGGTGTATCCGTATATGCCATCCGCCGCCGCAGGGGATTATCCAGCTTTTTGCCGTTACCCCAGGCAGTAAAGTATAATGGGTATAGGTATAATCCGGCGTGACGGTATAATCCTCTACGCCATAGCGCATCCGATAGCAATTCCATCCCGCCGGGCTGACTGCTAGGGTATTGTCAAAGGCTCCCGCATCCAGGGAGTCTCCACGGGAAACACTGAACCCGAAATAATTGGAATATACAAATTTTTCATATTTGGCGGCGCAGTTCCCATGTTCCATCGCGTGCTGTCCCACGGGATATGCGGTTACATGGTCTTTGCCATCCTGTTCCTCATGGCAGATGAGCATCCTCGGCTTTGCCTGCATTACCTGTGCTGGATGGGAGACCGTTGATTCCTCACCTTTCCAAAAAGGGTGGTTTTCCGGCAGCGATAAAAACAGAAACGCCTTAAAAGACCAATAAGGAGAGCCGGGGGCGTTGTATTTCTCGCTCATCAGCAGGTTGGGATACTGATAGCCGATCGTCAATATGCCGTCTGTACCGACGATGGGATATTTCATCCAATGCCGCAGATTTTGAAGGACGGAATGCCGTACCGTGCCCCAGGATATGTTGTCGGGCTTCACGCCCGCCAACGCCATTGCGGGGAAAAACGCACTGTGGGCAAAGCGGTAGGCCAGGCTGCGCCCAAAGGGAATTTCCGCTCCGTCATCCGCAAACCAGTGGACAAAATCCTCCGCAAAACGTGTACTGCGGGATTTCAGCATTTCCCGGTATCCGTCCTGATCCAGCGGCGAAAGCGCCGCCCAGATAAGGGAGTAGAAGTGCATCGCAAAGGGAATATAATAATCCAACTGCCCGTTATTCCCGTCAAAATACCAGCCATCCCCGGTATAGCAGCGTTCAACGACGTCAAAATCTTCCTTCAACTGTTCATGATTTACCGGAAGATCCAGCCGGGCAAAAACCATATTGGTGAGGATACGGAAAAACCGCCAGTTATTAGGATGAATCTTATGGCTGTTCATCTGGTTAAGCCACTTAAAAACGTTTTTCCTCTGGCAGTCGGTCAGCGGTTCCCAAAGTATTTGGGGCGCCAGGGCTAATGCGGCATCCAGGGCAGCAGTTTCTACCATCTTCTGGTCAAAGTCGTAAATATCGCCCCAGTAGCTAGGAGCATTAGGGTCTGTGCCGTGGATCAGTCCGGTGCGGTAAAGGGCGGCCCAGTCCTTGATTTCAATTTGCATGGCTGCCGGTAAATTGGAATTGTCTGCGCCGAACAGCGGACCAAGCCCCCACAATACACGAGCCCAACCCTCAACCCTTGCGCTCCTTTCGCCATAGTGGGCGGATGTGCTGCCAATATGCAGCGTCGTTCCGTCGGCAGAATAATGGGAACGGAGCGGGCGGATCAAATCCAGCAGAAGCTGCACCGCATCCTGTCGGGTTTTGATGGGATTCTGTGCCAAAAGAGAATTGAATATTTCCATAATTCACCTCCAAAAAGTATAAAAAAGCGGGGCGGCACACAGCGGGGGCCGCCCCCCTCAAACGGGAAGGACGAAATTACCAGAAGTGCTTCCAATCCTTTTGCAGACGGATCAAAGCCTCATAGAAGAAGTAATCCCCCCAGACAGTACAGGTCGGACCATGTACCCGATGGTATATTCCATCTGTCAAAATACCGGATCTGTCAGGGTTATGCAGAAAATAATGGTCATACAGGCCGCGAACAACAGCACAGGCGACGGCGCGGAACCGCTCCGTCTCTTCCACCTCGCACTGATCTGCCAGCTCCAGCATCCCGCAGGCAAAAATCGACCCCGCCGAGGAATCCCGCAGGTCAGGAACCCTGTCGTTAAAGGAAAAATCCCAATAAGGTACATTGTCAGCGGGCAGGTTTTGGATGAAAACCTCCGCCGCCTTTTTGCTTACCTCCAGGAACCGGGGTTCCTTTGTATACCGGTAAGCAAGGGCAAAGCCTGTGACAACCCACGCCTGTCCCCGCGCCCAGGTAGAATCGTCATGAAATCCCTGGTGGGTGCGCCCTTCAACCGCTTTTCCGGTGGCAGGATCCATCAGATAAGTGTGGAAAGAGGTGTAATCGTCCCTCACCAAGTAATCCGCACAGGTATGGGCATGGGCCACAGCAATTTCCGTATACCGTTTTTCCCCGGTGGTTTCCCCAGCCCAGAAGAGCAGCGGCAGGTTAAGCATGGTATCCACGATGATTTTAACATATGGATTTCCCACGCCGAATTCACCCCATGCCTGGATATAGCGGCCCTTTTCGTTATAGCGTTCGGCCAGCATACCGGCAGCCCTCAATGCCATTGCTTTGGCTCGGACGTTTCCTGTCAGCTTATAGAGGGCAACGCCGGTCAGGGTGTACAGGAACCCCAGATCATGAGAAATATGAATGCGTTTCTTCAAACGGTTTTCAAAGCTGTCCAGATAGCAGCCGGTGTATTTGAGAAAATTTTCATCCCCAGTGCGGTCGTAGGCAAGGAGCATCATACCGGGGAAAAATGCGTTGGTCCACAGGTTGTTTTCCTCCGGGGTATAGTTCAGTCCTTCCTGGGGAATGGTGCTTACATGGGGAAACCGATCTGTATATGCCGCGGCTGACCTGCGCAGCTTTTCTTCAATTTCCAAGCTAATCAGCCTGTATAAGGGCACATCGCAGGGACAGGTGAATGGTTCAGACATGATGGATACCTCCAAATAAATTGTATGAAATTACTCCTTTACCGCGCCAACCATTACGCCGGCGGCAAAATACTTTTGCAGGAAGGGATAGATACAGAGAATTGGCACAGTGGCAACCATAATGGTAGCATACTTAACGGTGGCGGCAACCGATTCGTTGTCGGCTACGCTGGTTCCGACGGTCATATTGGACGTACTGTTTTGCAGCAATATTTCTCTTAGAATTACCTGAAGAGGGTACATCTCCCTTTCCCGCAGAATGGTAGATGCCCAGAACCAACCGTTCCAGGTACTGACCCCATAATAGAGAACCATAACCGCAATGATTGCCTTGGACAGCGGCAGCACCACACGGAATAACACCGTGAGATGAGTAGCGCCGTCAATGCGGGCAGCCTCAATCAGGGATTCAGGGATGGACTCAAAGGAGGTGCGCAGGATAATCATATTGTAGGCGCTGACCATAAAGGGGATGATCAGCCCCCAAAGGGTGTTTGTCAGGTGCAGGTCACGCATATTCAGATAGGTGGGAATCATACCGCCAGAAAAGAACATAGTGATTGTAATGACCATCATCAGCGCTTTTCGCCACATCAGGGTTCGGCGGGAAAGTACATACGCTCCCAGCGAAGTCATGGTAATTTGGAGGATCAGGCCTACCAACAGTACAAACAGTGTATTCATATATCCCCTAGCAATCATGGGATTCGTGAATACCATCTGATAAGCGTTCAGGCTGAATCCCTGGGGCCGCAGCAGAATGCCGGAATGCTGGGTAAGCAGATTGCTGTTGCTGACAGAGGCAAACGCTACATACAGCATAGGGTACAAGCACATAACAGCAATCAGGGAAAGCAGAATATGGTTAAAGAAATTAAAAGTCTTTTCCCCTGCGCTCTTTTTTATTTTGATTCCTTGTTGCACGGTATAACCTCCTTACCACAAGCTGGTTCCGGCCAGCTTTTTGCTCAGCTTGTTGGTGATCAACAGTAATAGCAGATTGATCAGCGAGTTAAAGAGTCCAATGGCGGTAGAATAGCTCCACCCTTGTTCCTGAATGCCTACCCGGTACACATAGGAAGAAATAATATCGGCGGTATCATAGGTAGAGGGATTGTAGAGCAGGATTGTTTTTTCGTAGCCGATGCTCATCAGCCTGCCAACCCGGAGGATCAGCATTGTAATAATGGTGGGAGTGATGCCGGGCAGGGTGACATGGAGAAGCTGCTGAAAACGGTTTGCGCCGTCGATGGTAGCCGCCTCATACAGTTGGGCATCCACGCCGGATAAAGCGGATAGGTAGATGATAGAGCCCCAGCCGACCCCCTGCCAGATGTCTGAAAGGATATAAATGGGGCGGTACAAAGCGGGATTCTGCAAAAGCGGGCTGCGGGAGCCTCCAAATAAAACGATAATATCGTTAAAAAGCCCCGAAGTCATGGAAAAGTCGGTGATCATACCCACAACAACAATCAGGGAAATGAAATGGGGCAGATAAGTAAGGGTCTGCACAGTTTTTTTAAAATGCTTGTTCTGCACTTCGTTGATCAACAGCGCAAGGACGATAGGTGCGGGAAACCCGAAAATCAGCAGTTCAAAACTCAAAAACAGCGTGTTTTTGATGAGCCTTCCAAAGAACGGACTGGTGAAAAAGCGGGTAAACTGGTCAAATCCAACCCAGGGACTGCCCATAAATCCAAGAGCGGGTTTATAATTTTTAAAGGCGATCAGTGCGCCGTACATCGGCTTATAACTGAACAGGAGAAAATATACCAATACAGGCAAAAACATTAAATACAGGCCCCAGTTCTGCACCCAGTCCTTTTTGGCACGGAAAGCAAAGCTGGTACGGTCTACCGGCTTTGCCGCTCTAACAGAATCGGATACACCCTGCCCAGTGTTGATGGTAGATTGTTTCATAAAATGTTCCCTCCCAAGGCAATAGAAATGGCGGTATGACAGAACCAGCCGGAAAACCCTAGATGATAAGGCTTTCCAGCCGGTTTTAATCAAAATTTGGTATATAATACAGCAATCCCGTTATGTCTTGAAAACACCTTGGATATCGTTTTTATCTTGCGTTAAAGCGTTCCAGCGCGGCGTTTTCTATCTCTATGGCGCGGGACAGATTAAGCTGTTCAAGGGTTTTTACATAATTGTCAAAGGTATCAAGGCTTTCGGTGCCGAGAATGTATTTGAGGGTCATTTCATCCCGGTAGGTGTTGATCTCGTTCATTATGGCGGAAAATTCTTCGCTTTCCTCCGGGGTCGGGGTGACAGGGGGCAGCGCGTAGTTTGGCGCAGTCGCGACGGTCCAGGTAGTGTTGGACTTCTTTTGTCCATCAATGGTATAATACTGGGATAGGTAGCGCAAATCCTGCACAAATGGGCCATTGTAGTTGCCGCGGATGTGGGCAACCATCGCTGCGGCAATCCCAAGTCCGTCGGGATTGTTGAGGATCAGATCTGTATAAACAGGCTCGCCGTTTACCATTGTATAGCTGACGCCTTCCACACCAAAGTTATAGTACATATGGCCCTCATCGCTGTATGCCCAATCCAGCATACGGGCTGCCGCTTCGACGTCCTTGCAGGATGTGGTGATGGCAACGCCTCCCTGGTTGGGGACTAAGTTGTCAATCTGGCCCATTTTTGGGGTTTCGCCTGCCTTGGCAGTGGGATAGGGAACGGGCTGAAGGTTAAAGTTGGGATCAGTGGCGATGGCTGCATTGGTCCATACCCCCATGCGGCTGCCCGCCCAGCCAAAGGATGCCCCGGCTTCGCCGCTGGTCATTTTGGCGCTTACCTGGTCAAAGCTGGCTGTCGCGATATCGGGATCGAGAAGTCCCTCGGAGTACCACTGGTTCATGGTGGTCAGGTATTGCTTATAGCCTTCCTCTGCCGCACCGAAATGAACCTGGCCGTCCTCGCCCAAATAGAAGCCGCGGGGAGCGTTATAAGCATAAGCAAACGGCATATTATTGGTCAGGGAACCCATTGTGAATTCATAGGCAAAGGGGGCGGATGCGCCTTTTTTCTCTTTAAAGGCAGTCAGGACATCATGCCATTCGTCGATACAGGTCGGCGTGGAAAGTCCCAGCTCATCCAGCCAATCCTGGCGGATCATCAAACCCATTGTCACCTGGAGTCCGGGATCGCCGCGGACAAAGGGGAACATATAATAGTTGCCGTTATCGGTCTTGCACTGGCGGTCAACGTCGGGACGGGATTCCAGGTAAGCCTTCAGGTTCGGGCAGTATTGGTCAATAATATCATTTAAGGCATAGATGTTTCCATCAGAGATCGCCTTTTCGGGGCCGCCGGGATAGGTTTGCCAAGAGTATTCCATGACATCCGGAAGGGAGCCGTCCGCAATCAACAGGTTGAATTGTTCAGCAGCGCCCCCTGTCGGAGGATGCTGGAAGGTGATGTTGACGCCGGTATTTTCCATCAATCCTTTGCCGAATGGGGTTTCACCCAGGTTGGTGTAGTCGTGGGAAACGGTTTCATTTAAAGAAGCCCAATAGGTAATAGCGTGCTCCCCTGTCATGGGATAGGTAAACTCCTGGGGTTCACTGTCGCCTGAAGGGGCGGTACTGTTGACGTTGCCGCCGGTGCTGCCGGAGGGAACTGCCGAGGATGAGGGACTGCCGCTGCATCCGGCTATTACGCCGGTGAGCATAGATGCCGCTACAAACAAGGCCAAGGATTTCTTAGTCTTTTTCATAATGCTTTTTCTCCTTACCATAATTTAGGGAACAATTTTCTGTTTGCCCTGATGGGCCGGATTTCGTTCCCGGCTGCGATTTGGATTTTAACACAGGCAAACCGCTTTTGAAAATGGGAATAATACAAAAAATATGGACAGAATTTAAAAAATCTGGTTGTTTTTTCTTCGATGGTATTGACATTTTTTAAAATCCTTCTTGATAATACACAAAATAAACAATTATATATTATATTTATCATGCAAAATATCCAACAATATGCAAAGATGTCCCAAATAGAAAAATGCACCCTGAAAGGTTCAGAGTGCATTTTTATACTGCTTACCATCCTTAAATGAGCTTGCCCCAAAAGGCTGCTGATTGGTTGGAAATAACGATTTCATCAGTATAAGGAAAAAATTCATCCATAAGCTGCCGGAGACCCTCTATATATTCCCGTTCTTCCGGGGAACCCGGTTCAGGCGCATAGGAGGAGGACAGACTGCGCTGGATAAATTTTTCTTTTGTGTAGGCCAGGGGGAAATCAAACCTCCGGCTTTGGTAGTTTTTTCCCAGCAGTATTTCCAGCCTTGGGATTGTTTTTTCCATGCCATGACTCAAAGATGTAAAATCAGGACATAGCTTTTGACACAGCGTATGCTGGCGTACAGTGAAATCATCGGAATAATCGCGGCAGTTGACAACGGCGAAGAAAACGCCGTCCGGCTTTAAAATGCGCTTACATTCCGCTTGAAATTTCTCCATTTCAAACCAGTGAAGCGCAGAGGCTGCGGCAACCACATCTATACTGTATTCCTCCAATAAAGTTTCCTCTGCTGATGCCGCAACGGGGATAAAATGAGGATTGCCCACAAATTCCCGGACTGCCTGTTCACGCATTTTTGCGTTAGGTTCCACACAGTATACATCAAACCCATATTCTACCAGGGGTTTGGCGAAAAGCCCGGTTCCAGAACCAATATCGGCAATCTTGCTGTCCGGTTTTAAAATTTCACCCAAGAGCATTTCTATGACCTCATTAGCATAGCCGGGCCGGGCCTTTTTGTAATTTTCGGCCCGGTTGGTAAATAATTCTTCATTCGCCATGTTTTCTCCTTTCCATTTTCCAGGGTTTCTAACTTTTTTCATTTTCCATATGTATGTTTTTATACTGCCCCGGAGTTAGTCCGGTTGCCTTTTTGAACGCCCGTATTAAAGTGCTGCTGTCCCGAAAACCACATTGTTCGGCAATATGTGTCACCGGCTGCCCCTGCATCAATAATTCCTTTGCTGCGTCCAATCTAACCTGGGTAATAAACCCCAGAAGACTTTCCCCAGTTTCCTTTTTAAACAGAGCGGAAAGATAAGCAGGGGTCAGGTCAAAGCGGAGCCCGGTCTGGGAGATATTCAGGTCGGGATTCTGGTAATTTTCCCGAATAAAGGCGGTAACATCTCTGCAAAGCTGACCGACGGGGTTCTGCTTGGTTTGCTGCTCCTGTTCATGGATTTTCTCACAGAGCAGGTCCACAAAATTTCCCAGTTTTTCCGGCAGCTCGTCAGACGGACAGTGTTCAATTTCTACGAACCGTACCACCGAAAGTCCATTGACCCCCGCCAGGTTCCCTCCCTTGACCAACGCCGACATTACATCGTAGGCAAGGCACCGGGCAACACTGGCAGACTGCACTCCCTGTCTGAGATGGTTTGTAAAGGTCTGTTCCACAACCTTTCGGGCATCGTCGCTTTTTCCTGCTGCAATCAGGTCAATCAACTTGCGTTCCTCATCCAGCGGGAAGGTATAGCTGCTGCTGACGTCCCGAATATCACGGTAAAACACCAGGTCTGTTTCCTGCCCGGCCCGCTGGTAGCTGACAGCCTCCAATGCCTCCTGATAAGAAAAATGAATTCCTTCTATATCAGGGTGCGGATCGCCGGCGGCAGCGGCAATTGCCAGATGGAAATGTTCCTGTATCTGCTGCTGAGTAAAACGAATGTCTTCTTCCAGCGCACCGGGCATATCCTCCTGATCCACCGGCATAGCGATAATAGCAGCCACATTTTCACCGGCATAGGTCATTTCCAATGTAAAATGCGCTCCGGCAACCTCCTCGAAAATATTGATGACCGCAAATTGAAGCAAATCCGAGCCGATATTCCCAGTTTGCAGCGGCGCGGAAAAAATCACCGTCAAAAAAGCGCCGCTTTGCAGCAGCCTGCTTTCCCCGTCAAGAGCATCCTTGCGGCAGGGGCGTTCCAAAAGGCTATAAAGCTGGTATTTATGAAGAGTCTGCTGGCTGTTCCAGAGGGCGCGCTGTTCGCTGCCGCGTTTGCTGAAAAAGTCCTCAATGTAGCGGTCAAGCTGGGCGTATTCATTTTCCCCGCTGGGTGGGGCGGCATCCGTTTGGGAGGAAAACCGTTTGAGCATCTGTAAGATTGGATGGAAGTTGCGCCGGGAAAGCCAGCTGGAAAGAGATAACCCCACCAGCATACAGACCAGCAGGCCGAGGAAGGTGTAAATCTGAATCTGCACCGCGCTTTGCCGGAGCAGTCCTTCCTCCACAAGCAGCACATACCGCCAGCCGGAAACAGAGGATTCCTTAACCAGCATACCGACATTCATTCCATTATTTTGAACTATACGCAGGGAATTTCCCGGCTCCAGATCGTGATAAGAATACGCAAGAGGCTCGCTGTCAACCGTATTGCAGACAGGCTGATCCGGGGTTACAATATAAAAGTGCAGCCTTTCATCCCAGCTAAACTGCTGAAGCCGCTGGCGCAGCATGGCAAGGTCTATTGTAACAACAGCCGTGCCAGTGTTTTTTCCGTAAGAATTTTCAATCGTTGTGCGGGAAAACAGCAGAAACTGTTTTCCGTCGTTACATTTCAGAGAAACCATGTCCCACAGGTTATGGGGCTGGCGCATATAATCCTGAAATTGCTCCTGGCTGAAGCTGTCCGATTGGCAGTACAGCTTGTAATACACTGACTGGGACATATACCCTGACGGGCAGACCACACCATCCGGCATATTCATCATTAGAGAAACATCAGAGATGTTAGGGTGCCCCAACAGGGTATGCTGAATTTCATTCCGAATATCAACGGTCATAAGCTGATCTTCCGGCTGCATCACTGCCCCGATGCGGTTGGACTTTTGGACATAGGTATTTAACAGGATTTGGTTCAAAACCTGTTCTACCTCGCTGAGATAAGCGTCCATGTCAATGCGAACCTGTTCCAGCGCGGAATTGTACATTTCCGCTGATTCGGCTCGGATGGTGCGGTAAGCCTGGCTGTACAGGAGCAGGCAAAGCAGCAGCGGCACCGCCAATACCAGAAGATACGACACAAACCACCTTTTCTGCATAGAACCGCGCTGCGCCTTGGAATGTCCACCCTCTTTCATGAAACAAATCCTCCTCAGTTGCTTTCTGCTTACTATTTTAACAGCAGACAGTTCACATTTCAAGTAAAATAATACGGTCATGTTTCACGAATTTCTGGTAAGGAAATCTTTAAAGTAATTTTTGCCGATCTGATATTGTTTTATGAAAGATAAAAATGTTTCAATCAGTCCTTGGAGTATGAAGGCTGCCTCGTCCTTCTAACCGTTTTGGTAGAGTTTCGCTGCTGGATGGAGGAGATTCTGGTTCGGTTTCTGCTTTATTGGGCGGATACTTTTCAAAAATCTCTGTAATCAAATCTTCTTTGCTGGCATATTCCACCTTTCGGGCTGTATGTTCCTCCAACTGATATGCTTCTCCAAAAGTAATTCCCCACTTCAAGAATAACTGGAACCTGGTTTTCATGGTTATAAAGCTGCCTTTTGGCATCGCTTTCAGCTCGTCCAGAGTCATCAGCCTTTTTCAGCGATGGCTTGAGACAGACATACTGTTTTTCGCCGGTTGTTTCTCTGAGCTGTCAGAAGATCTGTTCCATCTTCCCTTGGCGGCCATTGCCGCCTCGTCTCTCCGCTGTGTCTGCCGGGAGCAGATTTCGGTCAGCTCCTGGCGGAAGATCCTTCCTGCCAGGTCCGACTTTATTTTTGCTATCTCCTGTTTGGGGAGGAATCCCTTGGATGGGTCCGCGCTGTAGCAGACCATATGAACGTGCGGGTGATCTCCTTTATCATGAAAAGCGGCGTACCATCGGAACTGCTCCCAGGGAATTTCCATGTGTTGTGCCGTCTCCATGGCATAGGAGCTGAGGAGGGCTTTCCTGCTTTCGGCTTTGTCATAACCGAGACGGGCCGCGTCTTCCCGTTTCAGGGAGATAATCGGCATCCACATAGTTCCCGGATGTTCAGAAACCTCCTTGGCGATTTTGGATAACACCAGCGGCTCCTCCGAGCCAGAGAACAATCCATGAGAGCGGGAACGGCTGGCGATGTAATTGAGATAGTTTATTTCTCTTTTTATTACCTCTTATTACCTCCACACCCTCCCTGGCGGCGATATATCCCACATAGTTTTTCAGACGGGAAGCGTGTTTTTCGCCACCCTTGATGTGGGAACACTTTAAATCAGGAGCGGCATCCGTCAGTCCACTCCCTTCTGGTATCGCACAGCTTTCCTGGAGGAAGACCATATGCTGGCGGTGCTGGACCGGGTGATCCGGGAGAATGAGTTGTCCTACACCCACTGCTTCTTTCAGCAGCCGGAAGGCAAGCAGATTGCGCTGGAGAAGAAACCCGGACTGATGCTGTGGCCGCCGTATGAAGGAGCGATGGAGATGGGGAACGATTCTTAAGCAGGATAAAGTTCGAGGGTCACACGCCCCCTCGCACAGTTCACACCTCCCCTCAATGCGGGTCGGGGGACGTTCTTGGTGGTCACTTTCGATGAGACCCAACCGCAGCAGCTAGGTGCGGAAGGTGTATTTTTCGTTGTCGGAATGGGTTCTTGTGGGGACAGCGTGTTTCTGCACCAGCGCCTGGTGGCTCACTGCCAGGCAGAGCTGGATGTACACCTTGACCTTTCCGGCGTGAAGGGTGGAGTTAAACAACCGGAACTCAATGGTCCCCTTGGAAAAGACGCTGTGGAGGTTCAGGGCCTTGTACCGGAATTCATCGTAGTGATCAAATCGGCTTCCTCTTCCGTCATACCAGATCTGTTCCAGCTCCTCCATAGATTTGGGGCGGTAGCTGTTGAGCATATCCAGGAAGCTGACATCCGCCTTCTGGCAGTATCTCTCGCGGGAGGCCTGTACGTCCAGGGCCTTGTAAAGCAGATCCTCCTTGGACTCCATGATATTCACAAGGTTGCGGAGGGTTGCCGCCGTGCGGCGTGCCTCGTCCATATGAACACAGATGCCGCAGAAGCTGTTGACTATGGCTCCCGCCTTTCTCAGCTCCCGGACCATCTCCTAAATGAACCCCTATGTCCTCATACCGGCAGATGGGGGAGACCAGCTCCACCTCGTAATTTTAGTTCACCCATCCCAACGCGGTTTCGGTTCGGATGGAGGAGTCCTGGCCCACCTTCCACTGCCGATTCCTTATGTGCTTTCACTTCCGTCCTCCGGGAAGGAGGGGATGGTTTCATCTCGCTGCCTTGCCGGTCGCCGGGGACGTTCCCGGACAGAGACATTCTTTTGCAGGCCTGCCTGATGCAGATCGCTATCTCTGGGTCGGCTTTTTCTGCGAAGCACAAGGTTGCTCTATGTCCCTGAACTTCTATTTCTATTGTCGGAATATTGGGTGCTGTTTTGTTTTCCTGGTTCATATGATTGACCTCCTGAACATTTCATTTTGGTAAATAAAAAACTACGAACCATTTCTGATCCGTAGTTTTGAGAGATACACTTAAACTTAGGGATTGAAACCTCCTCCCATTTCCTATATAATCTTACTGGATATTTCCGTTGGCAGCAGAATGGAGGGTGATTTTCTTGCCGCTTTTAATTACAAACATACAGAGATGTTCTTTCCACGACGGACCAGGTATCCGGACCACCGTTTTTTTAAAGGGCTGCTCTTTGCGCTGCTTTTGGTGCCACAATCCGGAAACTCTCCGCAGCGGCTTTGAGCTTAGGTATATTTCTTCCCGCTGTATTCACTGCGGGGCGTGTTCGGAGACCTGCCGCCAGGCGTCCGGGCAGGATTGCCAATCCCCTTGGCAATTGGTGGAATATGCCAAAGCCCATGACGGCTGCTCCAGATGCGGGCAGTGCGTAAGCTGCTGTCCTTCCCAGGCTCTGGTTGCTACGGCAAAGGCATATGATAAAGAGAAACTACTGCCTTTGCTGCTGGCGGACCGGCCCTATTATGAAAGCAGCGGCGGTGGGATAACCTTTTCTGGTGGGGAACCGCTGCTTCAGTCAGAGGAGCTGGCCCCCTTGATGGAGCTGCTGAAGGCCAAGGATATCTCCATCGCGATAGATACCGCCGGAAACGTCCCCTGGAAGGCCTTTCAACAGGTGCTAGAGAAGACGGATTTATTCTTGTTTGACCTGAAGGCGGCAGATCCCCAGCTGCACCAGCGGATTACCGGAAGCTCCAATGAGCGGATTCTGGATAACCTTGACCGCCTTTGCCGGGAAAAGGCCGCTGTCCGAATTCGTATCCCTCTGATTCCAGGCGTAAACACCTTTCCGAAGGAACAGGAACAGATGGCGGAAATTCTGGCAAAATATCCCGGCTTGGATGGGGTGGATCTGCTGCCCTTCCATCGTACGGCCCTCTCCAAATACCATCAGCTGGGAATGGATTATCAGGCGGAGGAACTTGAGCCCCCCGATTCCCAAACCCTGCTGCAGATAGAAGAAGGGATGAAGCGGCGGCTTTCGGTTCCGGTGGTTTGCCGGAGCCTGTAGTATTAACATAAGCCGGATCATTTTTTACCCGAAAAAAGAGAAAGGGATTTTGATTCGGCTTACAATAAATGATATACAGCAAATTTAGAAAGAAAAAGAAAGGGTGCTGTGGAAGATGATGAAGGATGGATTGACTAGGCGTGTGCAGCTGGTAATGGACGGCATTTCAAGGGAGGAGCCGAAGACCTCAACCGAGGAGCTACTCTCCCTTTGGCGGGCCACAGGGGAACGGGAGGAAAACTACGCCCTGCGCCGGGGAAGGTTTTTCCGCTTCTGTATGGGGAAAATTGAAACCCCCATCTATGAGGGGGAAAGGATTGTGGGACATTTCCCCTATAAAGAATGGAACTGCAACCGTTGCTGTCTGCCTGACCCCCTTACCCCCGAAGAACGGGAACAGGCCTTTGCCCGGATCGACAGGGAATTTATGGCCCGTACCGGTCGGGACAGCGTCCCGGATTTTCAAAAATGGCGGGATATCTTTTACGGCGGCATTAACTTCGGCCATATCATCGTGGATTACGAAAAGGTGCTGCGGATTGGCTTTGGCGGCCTGGTAGAGGAAATTGACCGGAGGCTGGAGGAAAGCGGCTTGGATGAAAATCAGCGCTGCTTCCTCCTGGCCGGCCGGGAAACGATTTTAGGTGGAGAGATACTGATCCAGCGGTACGGAGAGGAGGCGCTCCGCCTGGCGGAAGAAGCGCCCTCCGGCCGCGCAGAGGAACTGCGCGAAATCGGGGAGGTCTGCTCCCGCATCGCCTCCCGGCCTGCCGAAAGCTTTTGGGATGCGGTGCAGCTTGTATGGTTTACACAGCTGCTTTTGGAGATAGAGTCAGGGGTTTCCGCCTTTTCCTATGGGCGGATGGACCAATACCTCTATCCCTTTTATAAGAGGGACCTGGAGAACGGCCGGCTGACAGAGGAGGATGCCCAGGAGCTGATAGCCCTTCTCTGGCTGAAAAACTGGCGGTATCCCTCTAAAATGTCCGATCCGGGGCGGGCGGTAACCCTGGGCGGGATGCTCCCTGACGGCACCGACGGGGTCAATCCTCTGACCTACCTGGCCCTCAACGCCACCCGCCGCCTGAAAATCTTCCAGCCAAAGCTCAACGCCCGCATATGGGAGGGCTCGCCGGAGGAATATGTTGCCGCCTGCGTCCAGACGGCCAGGCAAAACTGTGGGCCAATGCTTTACTGTGACGAGGTTTCCGTCGCGGCGCTGGAAAAGTATGGCTATTCCCAGCAGGATGCCAGAAACTATGGCATTATCGGCTGCTATGAGATGGCCTCCCCGGCGAAGGAATGCGGCAACCCAATGGGCGCCGCTGTCAATGTGGGGAAATTTCTGGAGCTGGCTATGAACAACGGAGCTTTTATCTCAACAGGGGAGCAGATCGGTCCCCAGACCGGGTATCTCAACCAATTTAAGAATCTGGAGCAGCTGAGGCAGGCCTTTCAGAAGCAGACCGAATTCGCCTTGGATATGCTGGAGCAGCGTCTGCTTTACGACGCCCTGCGTCACAGTCTGCTGATTCCCCATGCCCTGGAATCTATACTGGTGGATGGATGTCTCCAAAGCGGAAGGGATGTGTCCCAATTCGGGGCAAAGCTGACCACCGTAGGGGTGCGGATGAGCGGCCTGGTACAGACGGCAGACAGCTTTACCGCGCTGCAAAAGCTGGTGTTTCAGGAAAAAGTTCTGTCGTTGGAACGCCTGTGGGCGGGCATCCGCACCAATTTTGCCCAGGATGAAGTACTCCGGGCGATGCTTGTCAATCGCGCTCCAAAATACGGCAACGATTGCGATGAGGCGGACCAGATGGTCCGGGAACTGGGGCAGTACCTTTGTGGGGAGGTTCAGAAAAGACGCCATATTTCCGGTGCGCCCCTTCGCCCGGGTCTGTTCAGCTTTTTGCAGTTTATGAACGGAGAACGCTGTTCGGCCCTGCCCGACGGCCACAGAGAGGGCCAGCCCTTTGCCAACGGGGTCAGCCCGACTCACGGTGTGGACCAGCAGGGACTGACCGCCATGCTGCGTTCCGCCGCCAAGCTGGACTACTCCCTTTCCAACAACGCCGCCACCCTGGATGTAAAACTCCCGCTGGACCTGTTCTCCGGCGAAAACGGGGTGGAAGCCCTGTCCCAAATTCTGCGGACCTTCTTCCGGGAAGGCGGGATGCAGGTGCAGCTCTATTTTCTCTCTGCGCGGGAGCTGCGGGAGGCCCAGAAGCGGCCGGAGGAGTATGCGGGGCTGATTGTCCGGGTGACCGGTTACAGCGCTTACTTTACCGAGCTGGATAAAAATCTTCAGGACGAAGTGATTATGAGAACAGCTGCATTTTGACAGTTGGCGTAAACCTTGCCTTTTCCGAAACTTCCATATTTTCAGACGAAAGCCTCCTTTTTGATTTGGATTGAAATCGAAAAGGAGGCTTTTACTGTGAAACCCTTGCTGCTGATACTTCATTGTATAGGTGTCGCTATTAACTCGGTATATGCAGTAGAATCCACTCCTTTGTCACAGCTTGTTGTTTTCTTTCCTCTAGCGGGGAAATCTCCGGCGAGTGATGGTTCGTAAGGACGTTTCCGTGCTTGACCGCCCCTATGCCCCAAGTGCCATCGCCATTGCGGTACAAAGCCTGGAAACAGCAGCAATCGCAGTTGTCCCCTACCTCCAGAATGACAGCGCGGCTCACCGGCGCGGAAGGGTGGCAGTCTATGGTCAGGATGTCGTCCGCATGAAAGGGAACGGGCAGTTTCAAGTCGCAATACATCGAAAATCCGGGCCAGTTCCAATGATGAGAATTGTTATGCGCCATATCTGATTTTGTGTCAGTCAATAACAGACTTTTCCCAGAGGCAAAGGCATACTCCAGAGACGGATACAAGAAATATACTGTCTTTCCAACACCAGAGGCCCCTAAACATCACCAGTATCGATCAAGGATGTAGTCTGATTCTTTCGGGGAATAGAATCCACCACCAGCCTCTGCTGTTCCGGCATGGGCTTACCCTGCCTCCATAGTTCCAGTGTGAAGGCAATGACATCAACTTAAAGGAAAAGAAAGGAAATTAAGAAGATTTCATAATTAAAGGGAAAGTGCAGGAATCTGTGTTTATGGATTCTAGGGAAAGAACGATTAGGCTTGTAGGGACAAAGCGCTTTGCGAAGTCTCCTTTTGATATGTCTGAAAATCTTTCTTCTGAAATATTGGGAATCTGTCATAAAAAGTTCAATGATCTAACCCCTTAATTCGGTAATGCCCCGGTTGGTATTCAAATGATATTCATATTTGTTTTAGGTGTTTTTATTGGCTTTGCGGATGTCGCTGCGCATATTATATTCCAGAATTCCTGTCAGGTTTGTGAGGTATGAGGCATAATGAAGCATAAAAATCCTGTAAAACCACATCAGGGTCCGTTCCCGAAAAATTTTCTATCTGGATTTTATTTGAGGATTCCAAACGCAGATACAGGGCTGTCAAACTATGCCGTGTACTCAATGGTGCCGGGACACTCTGCAGCATCAAGCGGATCCAGAGGCATATGGCAGAGCAGGGGCTGCGTTCTGTCGTGGTAAAGAAATACAACCACCATGCCAATCACGGCAGTATCCCAGATGATAAAGTGAATATCCTGAAACGTGATTTTGGAACGGAAA
>CAJUSD010000044.1 GCA_910589145.1 uncultured Oscillospiraceae bacterium | reverse complement strand
GTTTGTGCCTACAATACTTGGCAGGTGACTGCCTGGGAAGATCGGTTGTGCCGGCATCTGTGGGAAGTATCTTCCGATACTTCCCACACCATATTCCTCAATAGCTCAGTTGGCAGAGCATGCGGCTGTTAACCGCAGGGTCGTTGGTTCGAGCCCAACTTGGGGAGCCAAAAAGACAGCATCCATAAAGTGGGTGCTGTCTTTTTTTATTATTTATGATTTAATATATGAAGCCCCCGACTGGCCAGGGGGCTTGTTTTTTCTCAGACTGTTTTTTGAAGTAATCTATTGCGTCAGCGTCAACGTTGATGGTGATTTGCTTCTTTAACTGCTTTGTATAGGGGTTTTGGGGCATATGTATAAAAATACACCCGACAGGCCATAAAACCTGTCGGGTGTTGGCGAGTTATATGTTATGTTGCTTTACTTACTTACCAGTTTGCGGTAAAGAAAGACATCTTTTCCAAAACTGCCGGTGTAGTGGATTTCCTCCCACTCACGTCTTGTAAGTTCATCGCTAGGCGTTATGTTTTGTTTAGAATCCCCTGGACAGTCGAGCAGCCAGCCTCCTGCCTTACAGACCCTGGTCAGTTCAGCAATCTCCCCATCATAGTTATCCCCGACAACATGACCAGACATCACCACATCGAAGGTATCATCGGGAAAAGGAATTTCTTCCACGAGGCCGTCCAGAACCCGGACATTGCGGATTCCTTCTCTTTTGATCTTATCGCGCATAAACTCACGAAGCGTGCCGACTGGTTCAACCGCATAAACCCACCTGGCCTTTTCGGCGGCGGCAAAGGTCAGGCGGCCGGAGCCTGCCCCCACATCCAAAACGACTTTTCCTGACAAGTCTGCAAGGTCAAATAAGCGCTGTTTGTTCCAACCCCGGATAAAATCACACTTTTCAGACATTACCTCTGGCGTGGTATAAATGATAAAGTCCTCTACACTTAATAAAGCATATTCCTCGGCTTCTTTGATTTGTTCCCCGTTTGTTGTGGAAGGAGCTTTTGCAGCTAATTCTTCAACAAGCGAAGCACACTCCGGGCAGCGGCGCATAAAATACCATTTTACAGCGGGATTGGCGTTTAACGCGATACCCATGCTTTTTTTCCATTTGGTATTGTTGTTTCTCCAACCACCGAGTTTCATCATTAAACGGATTTGAAACCGTTCTAACAGAAGAAAGCTGTTAAAAGAATAATCCTCTGGTTTAATCCAATTCAAAGGCATAAAATCCTCCTGTTTTCGGAGGGCTGCACTGATCCCCAATCATCGGAAATTAGTATAAAATATAGACGCCCTCCTTAAATTTGGTTTTCATAAATGTAGCTGTGTATTTCATGTAAAACACCCTTTCTGTAAAAAATTATTATAACACAGTGCGCACTTGTGGACTGCGGTATAATCTCATTCATGTTATAAAAATATAGGAAATTTCACAGAAATTATATCATGCCATAATCTGAAAGTAAATATTTCAAAAAAATTTTCCTGAAAGTTGTAACAAACAGGTTCAATCGCCGTCTAACCTATTAAAAGCGAGGTGAACAGAGTGGATTTCGATAAATTGTACAACACCTATTATATGAGTGTTTACTCCTATGTCATGACCATTGTAAAAAACGCGCATCTGGCGGAGGAGGTCACTCAGCAGACGTTTTTCAAGGCGCTGAACGGCAAATTTGACGGAAGGTCGGGGGAATATACCTGGCTGTGCGCCATTGCGAAAAACGCCGCCCTGGACGAGCTGAAGCGCCAATCGAAATTCACAGACTTAAACGAGGATATCCCCTCCCCCAAAAGTGTGGAGCAGACCGCCGAGGACGAGCTGTTCACCCTGGAAATCCACCGGATTCTCCACAATATGGAGGAGCCGTATAAAGAGGTTTTCCAGCTCCGGGTGTTTGGAGAGCTTTCCTTCGCAAAAATAGGGTTTATCTTCGGCAAAACCGAAAACTGGGCGCGGGTTACATACCATCGGGCAAAATTAAAGCTTTTGGAAAGGATTGAACGAAATGGCGAGTAAATATTCCTGCGGTTTGGTACAGGACCTTCTCCCGCTGTACCGGGACAACGTCTGCGGCGACGAAAGCCGTGCTGCTGTGGAAGAACACCTCCGGGAGTGCGCGGAATGCTCCCACATCCTGGAACAGCTCAACGGAGACAAGATTGAACAGTCCCTTTCCCTGGAAGCCGGTGAGGTGCTGAAAAAACACAAGAAAAAGGAAAAGCGCATTTCAGCAATATACGGGCTTATTACAGCGGGGATACTGCTTATCCCGGTGATTGTCTGCCTCATATGCAATCTGGCCATAGGCCACGCACTGGACTGGTTTTTCATCGTGCTTACTTCGCTGCTGGTGGTCGCCAGCGTCACCGTCGTCCCCATGCTGGCCACTGAAATGCGGTTCATCAAGGCGGTGGGGTGCTTTACCCTTTCAACGCTGCTGTTGCTGTTTACCTGCTGCGTATATACCCATGGGGACTGGTTCCTTGTGGCGGCGGTCCCGGTGATTTTCGGGGTGTCCCTGCTGCTGATGCCGGCTGTTGTCTGGCAGATACCCCTGCCCGAACCGCTGAAAAACCGGAAAACCCTCTGCGTTATCCTGTGGGACGTGGCATGGCTGCTGATAATGCTGGCGGTGCTCTGTGTCTATGTAGGAGGGGACTGGTTTTGGGTGGCGGCGGTCCCGGTGATCTTCGGGCTTTCGGTGTTGCTGATGCCGGTGATCATTCGCCAGATACCCCTCCCAAAGCCCCTCCTGAATCACAAGGCGCTGCTGGTGATGATATGGGATACGCTGTGGCTGTATGGAATCATGTTCTCCAGCGCAAAGTATGGCAGCGAGTTTTACTGGCATAACTCTTTGCTGATAACAACCTGGTGCCTGCTGCTGCCTTGGGCTGTCTTTGTGATTATCCGGTATCTCCGGCTGCATCCCTTGGCGAAAATGGGGCTGGTTATCCTGGTGACAGGGGTGTTTTTCGCGATAATCAATGATGCCATCAGGCTGATCCTTCTGCCAGATGGGGCGACGAATGCACCGTCCATTCTGGAGGCAAATCTGTTCCAGTGGACGGGTTATCCCCAGACTGACGCCAATGTCCGCGTGCTGACCTTGATTGGTTCGATCGTGATCGGCGTTATTCTGTTTTTCCTCGGAATTGATGCCGGGAAAAGGAAAAATAAAGAGGAAAAATAAATATTTATGTAGGAATCCATGAGTGAAGCCCTGCCCCCAAATGGAGCTGACAGGTTTACTTGGAAATTTGGGGGCGGTCAAGAATAACGGAATCTTTGTTGCAATTTTAAATAATGAAGTTTATAATATGCATATCTAAAATTTTTGAAAAAGGAGGATATGGGTTATGAACCACCAGGGCACAAAAACCATCGAAACAGAGCGGCTTATCCTTAGAAAATTCATCCTAGCGGATGTAAAGCCCGCCTTTCAAAACTGGTGCAGCGACGATCAGGTGACAAAATTCCTGACCTGGCCAACCCATAAGGATGTTTCGGTGACAGAATGGATTGTAAATGACTGGATTAAAAAATACGAGGAAGACACATTTTACCAGTGGGCAATTGTTTATAAGGAAATCGGGGAACCTATAGGCTCCATTTCCGTGGTGGAAATGGATGAAAAGGCCCAAAAAGTCCATGTAGGGTATTGCATTGGAAGAAGATGGTGGCATCAGGGGATTACCAGCGAGGCGTTTTCCGCAGTTATACCGTTTCTGTTTGACCAGGTAAAGGCAAACCGCATTGAAGCCCGCCACGATTCCAACAATCCCAATTCCGGGAAGGTGATGGAAAAGTGCGGCCTGAAATATGAGGGGACTTTAAGAATGTCGGATTGGAACAACCAGGGGATTGTTGATGCCTGTATGTATGGAATGCTGGCAAAGGAGTATTTTTCTCAGCGCGATTTATGATGGATTTGATTTTTTAAACAAAAATAATTGACTGATTAGGGATACTGTGGTAGTATTTATATATTCATATAAAAGGAGTGATTCCCATGAAAACAGCAATTATCACAGGAGGTTCCCGCGGGATCGGTGAAGCCATGACCCTTAAATTAGGTGAAATGGGCTATAATGTAGTTATCAATTATCGCTCCGATTCCTCAAAAGCGCTTACCGAAAAAGTCATAGCCACATTGAAAGAGCGCTATGGTGTAGAGGGCTTTGCGGTTCAGGCTGATGTATCCAAATATGAGGATTGCGAAAAGCTGGTAAAAGCCGCTGTTGAGAAGTTTGGCGAGAAGATTGATGTTCTGGTCAACAATGCCGGTATCACCAACAACGCCGCTTTCTGTGACCTTCCCCGCGAAAAATATATGGCTGTCCTGGAAACAAACCTGATCAGCGCTTTCCATATGTGCCATTTTGTTGTCCCCTATATGGTAAAAGCCCAGGAAGGCTGCGTGATTAACACATCCTCCATCGGTGGGCTGATGGGTGTTGCAAACCAGGCTGATTACTGCGCTTCCAAAGCCGGTTTAATTGGGATGACCAGAGCTCTGGCTATGGAGTTTGGCAAGCAGCATATCCGCTTTAACTGCATCTGCCCCGGTATGATCTGGACCGATATGCTTCGCGGTGTCAATCAGGATGAAGTTGCGGCTTTAAAAATGGGGATTCCAATGGGCGAAATTGGTGACGTTGACGATATTGCTGTTGCAATGGAATTCCTCATCAAAGATAAGTATATGACAGGCCAATATGTTTCCCCCAATGGCGGAATCTATATGCCCTAATATATTCTTTTCATAAAGAGCAAATTCACACAATAGCATAAATAAAGAGCAGTTCCCATTCCTTATGGGTACTGCTCTCTTTGCTTTATAAAATAGCCTATCCCTATGTTTTTCGTATCTTTTTACCCTTTTGAAAGCCTTTGAGTATAAAAAGCGATAGGATCAACACCAACGGAAATATACAACCAGCCAACATTCCCTTTTGCAGATTGTTCCCCGCGTTCTGCGTAATATTGCCGATTAAGCTCGGCCCAAATGCGCCGCCAAGATCGCCAGCCATAGCCAGCAGAGCAAACATTGCCGTTCCCCCGGCAGGCAGCCGCCCTGAACAGATGCTGATAGTCCCCGGCCACATAATGCCAACCGAGAAACCGCACAGAATGCAGCCGGCCAAACCAACCACTGGTGCGCTTGACAAAGAGGCTGCAATGTAGCAGATCAGGCAAAGGCCGCCTGACCCCAACATAAATTTTATCAGGTCCAGCCTGTCTCCATACTTCCCGTAAATAACACGACTGATTCCCATCATTACGGCAAACATACAGGGACCCGCCAGATCCCCTGCCGCTTTTGACAAACCGAGGGCAGACTCGGAATAGGCAGAAGCCCATTGTGACATAGACAGCTCGGAAGCCCCGGAACATATCATCAAAATAATTGTAACCCAGAACAGCGGAATACGGAACAAGGCGCCTGCCCCCATGCCTTTGCCGTCATCTGTAAGGGCTTCAATGGGGCACACTGCAAAATTGTAAACGTTGTAAAGGGGAATGATCGCCCAAATACAGGCAAGCCATTTCCAGCTTCCGATTCCAAAGGCTGTGAAGAAAAGTGTAGATACCAGTATAACCCCTACCGAACCCCAGCAGTAAAACGAATGAAGCAGGCTCATGACAGCCTCCTTGTGCTCGAAGGGACACGCCTCCACAATAGGGCTGCACAACACCTCTATAAGGCCGCTTCCAATGGCATAGACAATGACGCTTATGATAATCCCCATAAAGGGATCGGGTAAAAGCTCCGGCAAAAAAGCAAGTCCGATAAGGCCAAAAGCCGAAAATAATTCCGAGGCTACAACGCATTTGCGGTATCCGATGCGGTCCGCAAAACGCGCACATAAAACATCCACAATAAGCTGGGTCAGAAAGAACGTACCAGAAATAAGGGCTATCTTTCCCAGAGGAATGTTGTAATCATGGTGAAATGTCAGAAAGAGCAGCGGTGCAAAATTTGCCGCGATTGCCTGTGTGATAAAGCCCAGGTAACAAGCTGCCAAGGTCTTTTTATAATTTTTAACCATGTTGTGTTGACTCCCCTTCTGCGGTATTCTATAATGGAATTATATCACAGGCTTTTTTGATATCAATGCACTATTTCACAAAATTATGATACAATATCGTAAGATAGAGGATTTTTCATGAAAGGTAAAGACCATTATCCCAAAATTATTACAGATGAAACGTTAAGAGAGACGGCCCAACATGGAAGCGAAGAATATCCCTTCCGATATTATGTGGAGGATATCTGGTCGTTTGATTTCCACTGTATTGATTGGCACTGGCATTCCGAGGTTGAATTTGTATTTGTTGAAAAGGGGACCGCTGTATTTCTGGTGGGCAGCGGCAGGTATGTGTTAAGCGCAGGAATGGGGATATTCATAAATACCCAGGTGATTCACCGCTTTGAAGCGGCGGAAAGCACTGTGATTCCAAATATTGTTTTTTCAGCGTCGCTGCTTTCCCCAGAGGGGAGCCTGATACATCGAAAATATATACAACCGGTTTTGAATTCTTCGGCGGATTGCCTGGTCTTTTCCCCCAGCGTACCCTGGCAGAATGAGGCTTTAAATACACTGCTGTCCATATTTGCCATACAGGAAGCGGAAAATCCAAGTGAAATCAAAACCGCAGAACTCCTTTTTAAGCTGTGGAATACAATCTATGAAAACGCCGGACTGACAGAGAATATTCCCGTGTCCCAAGCGGCGGCCCGTGCCCAGGTGCAGATTATGATGCAGTATATCCATCAAAATTATTGCCGGCATATTTCCCTGGACGACATTGCCGGAACTGTGAAGCTGAGCAAAAGCAGCGTATTGAATCTATTTCGCAGGTATCTTCACACCTCTCCTATAAGTTATCTGGTGAATCATCGGCTGAAATGTGCTGCAATGCTCCTTGTCACAACGGAAAACAGTGTTTCATCCGTTGCCCAGGAGACAGGCTTTGAAAACACCGGATACTTTTGCCGCAAATTTAAAGAGCTTTTCCGGCAGACGCCGGGAGAATACAGGAAAGGAAGTCTGTGTCTTTATGCTCAAAGGGGACAAAAAGGCATTACATAGAGCGGTAAAGGCGTTTAAAAGGTTCCAAAAACGGCATTATCCCCACATCACCGAGGAAAACGACAACGGCGAATGGGTATTTGGCGGGCCTTTTGACCGAATCTGCAAGGCGTATTTGTCGATTATTGAACGTTATAATCCAGAGAAAGTATTGGTGTCGGAAGCTCTCATCAGGGATATGCTCTATATTATTGCCAGGGACAGCGAATGTTCCCATCTCTTAAAGGCAACCCTGAAATATCCAAAGTGGTTTGAAAAACTGTGTCCATACAGCACCAGCACCTGTTATTATAATGTGAGATGGCAGTTTGCAGAGCAGCTTGGAAGCTATCAGGGGGACAGCGAAATCAAAAAGCTGCTTTTTCATTTTATTGAATCGGGTGACGAGTACACTGAGCGAATGGCTCTGCGCTCCATGTGCGAACATTGCCCGGAATATGCGGAAGAATATGCAGTGAAGTTCTGGAACCGGAATATCTACGAGCAGGACGAGTACCAGAAGATTATGGCCCTTTATGCGCTGCACCGGATAAAATCTCCGCTGCTGGGAACCTATATTGAAAGGTCCTGCGAAACGGATTATCGTTATTTAAGGGAATGGGCGGATCAATATAAAAGCGAAAAGGGACTGTGAAGGAAGTGCTCCTTTACAGTCCCTTTTTTCATAAAAAACTTCCCTTTTTCGCGGGAAGATGAATAAAAAACATATTTAAATCTTATCAGGCATAAACTAACAAGCCCACCCTGATTTTCAAACCAGATTGTATATATACTCTACCATGAAAGCAATGAAATGTCAAGTGCCTTTGAGAGAAAAGCCGATTTCAGGCTGAAACCTGCGGTGTATTTCAGGGAAGCATCCAAACAGGTTAATCAAGAGGTTGTTCAAAGGATTCCCCATCTGCTATAATGATATAACCTCAAATTAGAAAGGAACAGGTGAAAGCATATGCAGGATTTCAAAGAGGAATTGTTGTTTTCCAAAATCCGGGAACAGTACCCGGAGGCATCCTTTGAGCCTATTAACAAGGGCTGGTCTGTGGACGTCAAATACTGTATGACCGCCTCCGACAGGACAAGGTATCTCATCCGGTTTACCCCCGAAGAAAAGAGCAGCAAACGGGATAGCATGTACCAAATGCAGCAAAAGGCCGCCGCCCTTGGAATCCCCATGTGCGAGCCGGTGGTCTTTGGCAGGTGCGAACAGGGGGTATATACTATCCAGACCTGGATCGACGGCGAGGACGCGGAACAGATAATCTTCCATCTCCCCGAAACGGAACAATATGCCTATGGCTTGGACGCGGGACGGATACTTCGGAAAATTCACTCCATCCCCGCCCCAGAGGACTGCCCGGACTGGGAACCCCGCTTTAATCGGAAGATAGACCGAAACATCAAAAGGTATCAGGAATGCCCTATCCACTTTGAAGGCGCGGAAAATATTATCGCCTATATAGAAGAAAACCGCCATCTGCTGGCGGGAAGGCCCCAAACCTACCAGCATGGCGACTACCACATCGGCAACATGATGATCGAAAAGGGAAAGCTGGTAATTATCGACTTTGACCGATATGATTTTGGTGACCCGTGGGAGGAGTTTAACCGGATTGTCTGGTGTGCCCAGGCATCGCCTCGGTTTGCCTCTGGTATGGTGGATGGATACTTTAACGGCAGTGTGCCAATGGAATTCTGGAAACTGCTGGCGCTGTATATCAGCAGCAATATGCTTTCGTCTGTTCCGTGGGCAATTCCTTTTGGGGACAAGGAAATACAGACCATGCTCAACCAGGCAAAGGATGTCCTCGGCTGGTATGGCAATATGAGGAATCCTGTCCCAACATGGTATTATGGAAAATAGAGATTATACCATTGAAAGGCTTTCCCTTGATGAGTATGAAAAATGCAGCAGCATTTGGAATATGGCAAAAAGCCCCCTTACGGAACCCTTCCGCAGGGAAATCGAAGCCAACAACCGGATTGTATATATTTACAAAATCAACAGCGGATTTATTGCGGAATGTGCCTTGGTGTTGGAGATGCAGGACCCAGATTACACAATTCCCGGAAAACGGATTTACCTATCCAGGCTGATTGTAAAAAAGGGCTGCCGGAACCAGGGAATCGGAGGCAGGCTTTTAGAATTTATGATCCAAAAGGCAAAGGAAATGGGATACCATGAAATTTCCATTGGAGTGGATAGGGATAATAAAAACGCCCTGCATCTATACCAGAGGTATGGATTTAACGAAGTTTTATTTGAAGGGGAGGACGAAGCGGGAGAATATTATAAGCTGCTGAAAAGGGTTTGATACCGTTTTTATTTCATCCAGTGTAAAGCATCCTTTTTCTTCCCCAGAGCGGCAGTCCTTTTCCAGTTCTTTCGTAAATTTTTCATAGCAAAGAATGTTTATATTGATGGTATTTCTCTATATCCATAATGGTATAACGTCCATGCCGTTTTTGGTCAGAAAAACAGTCTGCCAGCAGCGAAAACCCGCAAAAATTTTCCATTATTGCGAAGTTTGGAAACAGGCTTAATATTTGGCATAAGGTATGCCCCTTTTCTGTTCCTGGTATACATGATTTTTCGTAAAGTTCAGCGGGAATTTTTATTTCAGATAATTGATACTGAGGAGAATGAGAATGAATACCTATTGGTCGGAATATGTACAAAAGTCGGAAGAGCTCTATTTGTCACGTTCATTGAAATTCCATCGGGGAAACATGGATAGGTGGATTGAAGCTATGCAGCTTCGGGATGGAATGAAGATTCTTGAAGTGGGCTGTGCCGGCGGCCTCCTTTGCCATCGGTTAAAGGAACGTCTTCCAAACGCGGAAATCACAGGATTGGATTTTGATACCGGGCATATCAATTATGCTGAGAAAAAAACAGAGGAATTAGCTCTCCCATGTCATTTCATTGCAGGAGATGCAACACAGATGCCCTTTGCAGATAACACCGTTGATCTGTGCTATTCCCATACAGTAATGAACTTTTGCGAGCCGGAAAAATTCGTGAGTGAACAGTACCGGGTGTTGAAACCTGGCGGCAGAATGATTGTGATGGATGTTTACAGCAGAGGCTCTAAACCAGAGGAATGGATACCGACTGATCATTGTGAGGAAAAGGCACTATTTGATAGAGTTTGGGCAGCGGCGGCAGGCAATTCCAACAGTCATATCAAAAGATATGAAAACCGGACAGAAAAATATTTTGCCTATCTTGCAGCACAGGGATTTCACAATATTTCCATTGATGCAATGGCCGCAGTCACCTATGCCCCGGACTGTGATAATGTTGGTGATGAAATGGCACAGGATCAAATCAATGACGACAGATTGTCGGAGCTTAGCAGTGTGGAGAAGGCGTATAAAATGGCTCCAAATGCGCTTACGGAAACAGAATATCAGGCTTTGCTGGACATGATAAACCGCAGGTATGACAAGAAAATTCAGCAGTACCAGAGCGGGAATAAGAGCTGGGAGTTTCGCATTGCAACAACCGTGATAATCAGCGGTACAAAATAGTATCTTCAAAACAGGAGGATAAAGTATGAACTTCATACTTTCAACAAAAATACCTGGAAAATGAAAATCCCCAGTTCTGACAGGGATTCATAACATCTGAAAGGTCATCGGAGAAAAAATAAAAATTTTTTGGAACATCGTGTTACAATTTTTGGGCTCCCATTGTCTTAATGAATGGAGAGAGAAATTTAACAAAAAATATAAGTAATTCTTGGGGTGCGCGCAGCTCCAATTGCACAAAGCACTGGTTTTTATGCCAGTGTTTTGTTTTTTGAGGGGGAAAATCATATTCCCTTGCGTATTATCATGCAGAAGGGAGGAACGCTCATGACAGATGAAGAATTATCAAAACAAATTCAATGCAGCCCAGAACAGGGCCTATCCAAAGTAATTGCCTTATATGGCGGAATCTGTAAAGCTGTCCTAAACCGTATCATCGGCCCGGCATACCCCCAGGATATTGAGGAATGCCTGATGACAGCTTATTATAAGGTATGGCGGGGAATTGGGAAGTTTGATCCCCATCGGGGAACCCTGAAAGCCTGGATTGTCCAGATTGCACGGAATCAGGCGCTGGACTGGCTGCGGCGCAAGGGGGAGGAAATCATTCCCTTGGAGGAGGATATTTTGGATCCAAATCTTGACCTGAGCCTGGAGGATGAAACGGTTCGCCATATAAATACTGAACTTGTCCAGCAGTCCATTGATGGAATGGACGAACCAGACCGGACGATTTTCATTCGCCGGTATTACTATCTGGAAAGGGTGAAAACCATTGCAGATTATCTGCAAATAAGTGAAAAAGCAGTAGAACACCGTTTGTCGAGAGGACGGAAGCGGTTGAAAATTCAACTTTTGGAAAGGGGTGTTATACTTCCATGAAACAGATTACAGACTTTATAGGTGAATATAAGGATCAGGAGATCATGAAAAATTCAGAGGTACTTTCCAAAGAGGAACAGGAGAGAATTTTAAAAGGCGTAATGTCCCGGATTCAAGAGGAGGCTTCCCCTGTCCATACAGGTCGTAGATGGCCGAAAGCCAGGAAACTTTTTGCTATGGCTGCTGCGGCTTTAGTTATTACTGGGGCAAGCGTGTTTGCAGCAGAACGGTTTTCCTTGGGGGATTCCTTTGCCAGATGGATGGGAGGCCCTTCCCAGGAACAGATTGAGGCCCTAGGGATTTCGGGCCATCCCCTGAATTTGAGCCAGACCGCCCAGGATGTAACTGTAACCCTTCAGGGGGTTGTTGGGGGCAGCAATGCTGCATATCTGCTCTATGATGTGCTGCTTCCCGAGGGGCAGGAGTTCCCGGAGAATGATTTCTACCTCTTTGAAAACCAGAATTTGATGCCGGAAAAGTCCGGCGCATATGGGTATCATTCGGAGCTGATTTCCAAGGAAGGGAATACCCTGCACTTCTGTCTGAATATGAATGGATGGAAGGAGCTGACCGGGCAAAATGTTATTTTTTCCATGGATACTTTAATAAACTATGATGAAGATCCCGATAAGGTTTCTATCATTGCAGAAGGGCCGTGGAGCTTTGAATTCCCCATGAATTACAGCGATACCTCGGTTTTAATTCCGATTAAGGAAACCATCAGGCCCTGGGCAGACGGGGCTATTACTATTCAAAAAATACGGGTTTCTCCGATTTCTGTCCATCTGAAATGCTCCCGCTCGATGGAGGCAATAGCGAATCAGGAATACCAGGACAGCAGGCTGATGGATATGAATATTCGGTTTTGCTTTGCGGATGGCAGTTATATTGACGATGAAGACCGGCTGACCTCTGGCGTGGGAGGAGAAATGCTGAATATGCAGGTGAACCGCAGCTACCGGAAGTTAATCGACTTGAAGAAGCTCACTGAAATACAGATATCCGTGGAGGACAATGGGGAAACCAAAGTGTTTTCTATTCCTGTTTCCATCAAATAGTAGATAAAAAGTCATAAATCAGCAGAAAAGCAGCCAGTATAGGCTGCTTTTCTGCTTTATATGCAAACTTATACACAACTATTATACCCTTACACTGAATATTGGTTCTGCGGCGGTTTCGAAAACTTCTGCTGCCTTCTGGGATTCTATCTCAGCACGGGCAGTATAATAGGCGTCATCATATACAGATTCAAGCTCTTTCTGCATTTTATTTTCGGCCTCTGTTGGATAGGAACTCCATTTCATTTCCAACGGATTATAGGAAAGTACCTTTTCCCCATTTTGATTATAGACATCCAAACTGGCCCCAAGGGTCGATCCTGCTGAATAACGTATTATGTAATCCCCCATTTGGAAAAGCTTTTCATTTTCTTTCAGTTCAAAGGGGAATATAGGGTCTAAATATGTAATATCCATCCCCGGATAAAGGGCATTCATCGCGCTTTGAAAAGGATCGGCCTTGGTTTCTGCATCAGGCCGGGGTTTCTTTTTGGGGGAAAGCATAGCTTCAAGTGCCATCTCCATATAGCTTTTGACCTTTTTGCCGCTTTTATCGATGTCCTCTGATTTGCCTGCATCCAGCATTGTCAGAGGCTCCAACAGCTTCATAAGCTGGGAACGGTTTGGGGAAACGGTTTCCTTTTTATACTCGCTGCTAAATGCCTGAAAATCTATTTCCTTATAGTTTCCGTCCTCTGCATCTACCTGTGCCATACGCCGGATTCGTCTAAATACTTGATCCGGCAAACGGCTGGTATTCTTAACTTTGAAAGAATCTGATATTTTTACTGCTGCCTTTTCCTGGACAGCATCTGCTTTGGAATCGCTGCTTTTGAAAGACTCTGTTCCGGTGCCCTGAATTTTGCTGGATTTGGATGTGTATGTAGGTTGTATCATGTTCATACCAATTTTCTCCCCTTTCCCATTTTGAGAACAACCAATCTTTCTATAAACTTTATCGTAAGATTTTCAAAGAATTTAAGAGGGATTCATTAACACGGTTAGGGAATGCCGTGAAAATTTATACAAAGATATCAAAAAACTTTATTGTATCCCCTTCGATAAGCCGTATAATGAAAGTACTTGAAAGGAGGAGGAAAACCAATGCCGCAATGGAATGCAATTGATTTTGGCGCTGTGCCGGACGGGAAAACCAACGCCGCCCCAGCGATCCAGTCTGCCATAGATAAATGCAGCAGTTCTGGCGGAGGCCGGGTAGTTGTGCCAGCGGGAGATTACTTCTGCGGGAGTATTGAATTAAAAAGCAACGTTGACCTTCATCTGGAATTGGGAAGCAGGCTGATTGTTAGCCTGAACCCGGAGGACATCCATACCCATCCGGGAATAGTAGAAGAAAAAAATTCAGGAGCAGGATATTTTTTAGGAGCTAACGGAGCTAAAAATATTGCCTTGACAGGATTTGGGAAAATTGACGGGCAAGGTTATAAGGTTATGTATGATGATGGTTTAGACGGAGGTTTTCAGGAATCCCCGCTGATGTTTGAGGGCTTCCGGCCACGTATGACCTTGTTTGTGGATGTGGAGGACTTTCTGGTAAGAGATGTGACCTTTGCCGACTCCTCTATGTGGACCCTTCATCTGGCAGGCTGCCGCCGCGTCCGGGTAGATGGAATCAAAATTTTCAATAATACCCGCGGCCCTAATACAGACGGCATTGATCCTGACTGCTGTCAGGATGTCATAATTTCCAACTGTATAATTAAAACCGGAGACGATGCAATAGTTGTAAAGTCCACAAAAGAAATGGCTCAAAGGTTTGGCCCCTGCCAAAATATTGTTATAACGGGATGTACCTTACATTCCAGAGATTCCGCTTTGAAAATTGGTACTGAAACCCATGGAGATATTAAAAATATTGTTTTTTCTAATTGCATTATTGAAGACTGCTCCCGCGCTGTGGGGATATGGGTACGTGACGGCGCAACTTTGGAAAATATCCAAATCAGCCACTTAACAGGCAGTGTGAAACGATATGCTGATGCGCCAAGCCGTCCCCATACTCCAGGATGGTGGGGTAAGGGAGAACCAATTTTTCTTTCGGCCTGCCGCCGGAAAGGGAAGGACAATATTCCCGGTACAATTCGCAATATCTCTGTTTCTGATGTAATGCTGGATTGCGAGGCAGGTTTGTTCCTCTGTGGAAGAGATGGGGGTGTAATTGAAAATATTCTGTTTAAGGATATCTTCATGAAATTCTGCCGGCAGGGAACCCAGCCTACTGGATTCTTTGACGAACAGCCTTCGGAACGCAACGTTTACCCTCATTCAATCCCTGCACTTTATGCCTATAACGTTGACAGTTTATCCATTAAAAATTGGAAGATACGGTATGAGAAAAGCCCCCGACAAGAAGCGTGGGCTCATC
This sequence comes from uncultured Oscillospiraceae bacterium, assembly GCA_910589145.1. Lineage (GTDB taxonomy): Bacteria > Bacillota > Clostridia > Oscillospirales > Ruminococcaceae > UBA1405. The sequence goes on along the minus strand of CAJUSD010000044.1, from coordinate 5,495 downwards.
TGGCGGAACTTTGCGGCTGCCGGGATGTGCAGATGGAAGGGGTTCGGGGCGGCCCGGCTGAGGGTGGGCTTCCTGCAATGAAAGTCGAGGATTGTAAAGATATAGAACTAGCCGACAGTTCCATTGAAAATACCAAGGAACTGCTAGAGAGAAGCAATCCCAACATAAAACTGAGAAATGTCCATCTAAAAGAAACAGATTAATAGTAAGAAAAGAGGGAAAATCATGGCAATTGGACAGGAAATAAAAGGAAATCCCTATCAATATAAGGATGAATATACTGGGGTAGAGGTAATTCGGTTAAGCGATAATGTTGGAAATACAGTACATCCTTACTTTACCCAGCCGCTATTTTCTGCGGACGGAACGCATCTTTTGACTGCCTCTGACCGAACTGGTTCCTGGCAGCTTTACTATATGGAAACTGCTACCGGGAATATGCTACAGCTTACAGAGGAAACAAAACTTTATTTTCAAACCGCCCTTTTGGACGCCAACCGCGAAATCGCTTATTATTGGAACGACCATACTTTGAAATCTGTAAACTGTAAAACCTTTGAAACAAAAGAACATTACCAACTTCCCGCTGGTTTTGGCCCTGGGGCATTGTGCATTACCTCAGATGGACAGTATGTGGATTTAAATTATAGTGAAGAACTGGCTCTAAGCACAGTAACAGGGAAGCTTTATTCTTCAATGAGTGAAACGCTGTTCCGCCATCCTGCCAGTGTAGTTATGCGTGTGGATGTACTTAATGGAGGGGCGCGGGCTTTATGGGGAGAACATGAATGGATCAGCCATGTTATTACCAGTCCTACTGATAGCAATATTGTTGTTTTTAACCACGAGGGGTATTGGCACCTGGTACAGAGAACCTGGGTTATCAATGCAGCCACCATGGAGGTTTGGCCAATCGTCCAAACTGAAAAGTATTTGGAACGGGCAGGACATGAAATTTTCTCTAAAAAGGGAAATATTATTACACAGTATGGACGAAGGGACAGCGTTGGCTCTCCCTGGCATTGTGCTGATTTGTTTATCCGCCCGGACGGAACTGGAATGAGAAGGTTTGAATACCTTCCAGGGGATAAACCTATGCATGTTCAGGTAAACTCAACAGAAACCTATGGGATTTCAGATGGAGCATATATGGTCAATGGGCCAAAGGACGGCGGAAGGTATATGGCGATGGTTAAGTATGAAGATGGCTTCGCCAGACAGCAGATTCTGTGTGTCCATGATACATCATGGAAAACACAACATTCCCATCCGCATCCTATCTTTACGCCTGACGATAAGGCGGTTATCTTTGGAACAGATCGGGGCGGACAGAGTAATGTGCATTTTTGTTGGCTGACGGAATTTAAGGGATAACAGTTAACGGGTCTAATAAAAGGAACACAATACAATGGGAAATGTATTGTGTTCCTTTTATCTGTGGATTGGATGGATTTCGTCTGTGGAAAAAGCATAGATGAAGAATCACCAAAAAGCGGATGGAAAAGGTTTGAAGGATCAAGGAATTTTGCTAAAAAGTTCCCTGACCGCTAGACGCGAATCCCCCTGCAGGAACAGAGCGGGGTAGAAGGGCATCTCTAAGGAAGAAAAGGGTATCATAAAAAGCCAGTTTGCAAAAGCAAAATTTCTTAGTGGGGGGAAACACATCTAGTTTTCATAAAACATGGTAAGGGAAATTTACCCAGCAAATTACAAATTTTAGACGAAGAAGTTGACCCGTTAAAGCCAATATAACAGCCAAGTTTTCAGCTTCAAAAATACTTGAGCAGCTTTATTTATGAGGACGAACTTTATCAGTTTTTCCGTTAAGTTTACGTTAAAAAGGTAGACGCTGTATAAAAGCTATGGTAAAATAAAAGAAAAAGGCAGGTGTTAAAATGAATTCCGACACAGCAGAACCTCAAAGCCACCGGGCTTCAGATGATAGAGCTGCGTATGATGCTGCCTGTAAACGTGTATTGTCAGAAAAGATCATATTAGCATGGATTATGAAAAGCTGTATGGAGGAATACTGCGGTTGTAGTGCGGACGAAATTGCAGAGAAATATATAGAAGGACAGCCGCAGATTAGCGAAGTGACAGTTATGCCAGATGAAGACAGTACATTAATACAGGGAACAGATACAGAGGATAAATCTCTTAAGGAAGGTACCGTTTTATTTGATATTCGTTTTAATGCCATTGTACCTAGTTCCAAAGAGGTTATATGCCTAATTATTAATATTGAGGTACAGCTTGACTTTTACCCAGGGTATCCGCTGCCTAAACGTGCAATATACTATTGCAGCCGGTTGATTTCCTCTCAATATGGCAGAGAATTTTTAAATTCCCATTATGAGAAGATTAAAAAAGTATATTCTGTTTGGATTTGTATTAATCCGCCTAAAAGCCGCAGAAATACAATTACCAGTTATCAAATGACTGAAAAAAATATTATAGGAGATGTTAAAGAAAAAGTCCAGAATTATGATCTGCTGTCAGTTATTATGATTTGCCTTGGCGGACCGGAAGCTGACCATTATGATGGATTGCTTAGGCTGCTGGATGTACTCTTTACCGATGAAAAAGAGGTACAGGAAAAGCGGCAGATTTTGCAGGATGATTATGATATTAAAATGACCCATACTTTTGAAAGTGAGGTGTCTGAAATGTGTAATTTGAGCCAGGGAATTTGGGAAAAAGGAAAAGAACAAGGAATAGAACAAGGAATAGAAAAAAATAGGTTATCTTCCCTGCGGGCGCTGATGGAAACGATGAACCTAACAGCAGAACAAGCTATGTCCGCTTTAAGAATCCCAACAGAGGAACGGAAAAAATATATTAAATTGCTGGAGCAATAATCTTTATATACACGGGAAGCGTCAAACTTCTGATGCAGGAAGCTGATGCTTCCTGTTTTCTTCCATTCGTTCCCTAAATAGACATTATATAAGGAGAGAGCAGCATGGAGCCAAAAAAACCCAGAAGCAGGGAAAAGCGTACAACAGAAAACAGCAAAGGAGTACACCGCCGTGGAAATGGCCTTGGTACAGGTCCTGTAGGCAATCCTGAACAATCCCAACCTATTACATCCCCAAATGGAGAACGCTCAGGGGAACACAGCCGGACACGTCCCGGCAAAATAAGCCCTGTTTTAATTCTGCTTTTATTGTTTCTATTGAGCGGTGGGGGGATTGGTTCCTTTCTGTTTGGAGGTAATCAGGAAGGTTCATCTCAAACCAATAGTTTATCTGTTCCAACTTCCACTTCACAAATTTCCCCGACAACTATACTTGGAAATTTAGCGGGCTTTTCTGGAAATAACAATACCAGTTCTGGATGGGATTTGGAAGCGAATCTTGGCAAGTTGGATACTTCTGTTTCTGCAACAGCAAGAGATAGATTTACCCGAATCCAGGGTGGCGGCAAGGATACTGTTACTATTATGATTTATATGTGCGGTACTGATTTGGAGTCCCGCAGCGGTATGGCTACTTCAGATTTGCAGGAAATGGCAGCGGCCAGTATTGGCAAAAATCTGAATGTTTTGGTATATACCGGAGGCTGTACAGGCTGGCGCAATCAAGTTGTCAGCAAAGATGTAAATCAAATTTACCAGGTTAAGGATGGAAACTTGGTACGCTTAGTGGAAAATGCAGGGACTTCCCCTATGACAGAACCGGAAAATTTAACATCTTTTATTCAATGGTGTGCAAAAAATTTTCCAGCCAATCGCAATGAGCTTATTTTCTGGGATCATGGCGGCGGTTCTCTCAGCGGCTACGGCTATGACGAAAAATTCCCCCGCAGCGGTTCGATGAGGCTGGACGGGATTAACCAAGCCCTCAAAAATGCTGGAATAACCTTCGATTTTATTGGATTTGACGCCTGCCTGATGGCTACTATGGAAACCGCCCTCACCCTAAGCCAATATGCAGATTACCTGATTGCATCTGAAGAAACGGAACCAGGAGTGGGCTGGTATTATACGAATTGGCTTACCGAATTTTCTAAGGATACTTCCAAGCCTACTATTGAAGTTGGAAAGCAAATTGTAGACGATTTTATAGATGTTTGCGCCAAAACCTGCCGCGGCCAGCAGACAACTTTATCCGTTATAGACCTGGCAGAATTAGAAAGGGATGTTCCACAAAAGCTTACAGACTTCTCTAAATCTATCAGCCAAATGATACAGGATAAGGAATACCGTACAGTATCTAATGCCCGCAGCGATACCAGAGAATTTGCCAAGTCATCTGGGATTGACCAGGTAGATCTGGTGCATTTGGCCAAAAACATGGGAGTTCCCCAGGGGGAAGCCTTGGCGCAGGCTATCCGCAGTACCGTTAAATATAACCGAACCTCTGATAATATGACAAATTGTTATGGAATATCTATTTACTTTCCATATAAAAAGGTCTCTTCCGTCGATCAGGCCGTTGCTACCTATCAACAAATTGGAATGGATCAGGAATATACTCGTTGTATTCAGGAATTTGCCAGTTTAGAGGTGGGCGGTCAAATTGCCTCTGGCAGCTCAGGGTCTCCCTTACCCTCCCTTTTAGGAAGTTTGGGAAGTGGTTCTGGAAGTCTTGTGAATGCAGAAACCATTGCCCAGCTTTTGGGCAGTTTTCTCTCTGGCAATTCAAATGGAATTTCAGGTCTAAACAGTTCCAACATAGGCTTTTTAACTGGACGCGGCCTGGATACACAGGAAACAGTGGATTTTCTGGTACAAAACAGATTTGACGAGACCAAACTCGTTTGGGATTTTGACGAGGACGGTATTCCCAAACTGCAGCTGTCCGACCAGCAATGGGAACTTGTTCAGGGATTGGAACTGAATCTTTTCTACGACGATGGTCAGGGGTATATTGATCTTGGATTGGATAATATTTTTAATTTTGATGAATCAGGAGCATTAATAGGGGAAAGCGATCGCACCTGGCTTGCTATTAATGGACAGCCCGTCGCCTATTACCACCTTGATACTGTAGACGACGGCGAAAAGTATTCTATTACTGGACGGGTGCCTGCCCTGCTGAATGGGGAAAGGGTAGATTTGATTCTTGTTTTTGACAATGAAACCCCTTATGGCCGTATTGCAGGTGCACGCTATGATTATATACAGGGGGAAACCGAAACGGCTGCAAAAGGATTGCCGGAGCTTCAGGATGGGGATACCTTAGATTTTCTATGTGATTATTATGCTTACGATGGAACTTATCAGGACAGCTACTTTTTAGGTGAGACCATGACTGTGTCCGGGGACATGGAGATTAGCAATGTGGATGTTGGAGAGGGTAAGGTGAAAGTGGCTTATCGGTTTACTGATCTTTATCATCAGCAATATTGGACTCCGGCATTGACCTACTGACCTTATCTAAAGCGTTTGCATAGAAATCAATTTACAGAATCATTGCAAAAAAGAAGCGGAAACCTCCGGCGCGGGCACAAAGCCAAGACAGTCACAAACCAAACCCGTATGAAAAGCTTTG
>CAJUSD010000043.1 GCA_910589145.1 uncultured Oscillospiraceae bacterium | reverse complement strand
GGCTTTCCTTCTTTTTGGCTTTGCCATGCCGTCTGTGCCTCACTCGTTTCAGGAGTTTTCCACCCCGTCTCCCGAGTGCTTGACTATAATATCATATCATTCCCCCTTTGTCAACTACTTTTTTCGAATTTTTTCTTTTTTTCTCCTTAAATTTAATTTATAATATGTATTTAATAGAAAATATGGAGTAATTGGTTTTGCGTTTGCTGAGTAAAACCGATTACTTCAAAAAACATAAGGGGGCTATGAAATGATAAAAAAATTCGATGTTACAATCACTCCATTTAAAAAGCAGAGAACCATTCACCTCTATCTTCCAGAGGGATATGAAAACGGAAGCGAGCACTATCCTGTTATCTATATGTATGATGGGCATAACCTTTACCGGGACGAGGATGCAACCTATGGAAAGTCATGGGGGTTCGAGGAGTTCCTAAACAGCTATGATAAGCCCTTTATTATGGTTGGAGTCGAATGTGATCATGAGGGGCAGAACCGCCTAAGCGAATATTTTCCTTACCGTTTACCAGAGACCCAGTTTGGCCCATTAAATGGACATGGAGATATTTTTATGGATTGGATGATATATGAATTGAAGCCTATGATTGATTCACAGTATCGCACAATTCCTTTCCGTGAATGTACTATGATCGGGGGCGCCTCTATGGGCGGTCTGATGGCATTTTACAGCGTTATTAAATACAATCAGTATATTTCCAAAGCAGCCTGTTTGTCATCCTCTATTTCCTTGTGCGGCGAAAAACTACATAAAGAAATAGAGTTACAGCAGCTAAACCCTGATACAAGGATATACATGAGTTGGGGAAGCAAGGAGTGCAGGGGAAAAGCAGGAATGGAAGCAGCTCTCCGGCGGCACTCGGAATTTGTTGAACAACTCAATCTTCAAAAAGTAAGAACTCATCTAAACCCTGTTGCTGGAGGACGGCACTGCGAAGCAGATTGGGAAAAGCAGATTCCCGATTTTATGGACTATCTCTGGAAACAGGGAGACTAAAGCAGGACTCTGCATCTGAAAAGAGATTTATTTGTATCATTTCTATTGACATCCAAAGCAAAAAGTGATATATTTGTCTTGTAATAAGATAAATATATCACTTTTATACTTCTAGGAGGTTGCTATTATGAAAAAGAAAAAAGATGTTGCCCTTATTATCGTTGGCGTTGTCTGCATTGTTCTTCTGCTTGTGTCATCATGGTATTCAATTACATTCAACGATTCAAGGCTGGTAGTTCCCATGAATTTTTCGGAATACACTTTTTGCATGAAAGACCTTCCCATGATCTGTTCTGTCTCTCTTTTCTGTCTATATATCCTTTATTTAAGCATTTTATTGGTAAAAGGAATTATAAAAAAGAATCAAAACCAATCCTTAAATCAATGTATACAGAAGATCAACCCTAAGTTAAAGAAAAAAGCTGCTGCTATTATCATTGCTGGCATAGTTTGCATTGTCCTCCTGTTTGTATCATCATGGTATTCAATTACATTCAATGAGTCACGGCTGGTGGTTCCCATGAACTTTTCGGAATACACTTTTTGCATGAAAGACCTTCCTATGATCTGTTCTGTCTCTCTTTTGTGCCTGTATATCTTTTACTTATGCGTTTTATTGATAAAAGGAATTATAAAAAATAATAAAAGCCAATTCTCCAATCAATATACACGGAAAATCAATCCTAAATTGGGATATCTTGGGTTTCTCGGCTTAATCGGCTTTCTTGGTTTCTGGAGCTATGGCATAGATAAAACTATCTTTCCTTTTATCTTCTTTATGTTCTTTGGTTTTTTTGGATTTTTCTACGAGGGAAAAATGTCTGGCACTTTAATGGATGAAATGTATAAGGAAAATAAATTAAAAGCAAGCGCGAAAGCTAACAAAATATCTTTGGGCATTATCTTCCTTTCCCTGATTATTCTGGGGCAGGGAAGGATTATGGTCAACCTGGATTTTACACTGATTGCATTTGTGATTGTTGTTGCACTGGCAATCGCCCTTGAAATATTTCTCAACCAATACCTTCTGTACCGTTACGACCATAGCGAACAGATTGAAGAAAGCGAGGAATAAACAAATGCCGGATTTTGAATGCAGACTGAAAAAATTCAGGCAGTTAAAGGACTTGACCCAGGAGGAACTTGCAATCCAGGTAGGAGTGCGCCGGGAAACCATTATGCGGCTGGAAAAAGCCCAATATAATCCATCCCTGAAACTAGCTATTGATATTTCAAGGGCAGTCGGCGCACCCATTGAGGAAATATTTATTTTTGATTAAAATTCAGAGTCAATCCTATAGGGCATAACCTGGGATAATATCCGGCGGTCTACCAAGGCTTCAATCTTTGTACCGTTTTCAGTATATTCTTCGGAAAAAATTTTGCCGTCCTGCCGTATCAGTCCCAGCAGGAAGCCCTTTTCAAAGGGAATCTCCAGTTTCATTCGGACCTGTGTTTTTTCCAGCAAGGCGGAAATTTTTTCTAAAAGCAAATCAAATCCAAACCCGGTTTTCGCAGAAATCAACGCCACCTTTTCGTTTACAGGAATTGGACATTCTGAAATGAGATCGCACTTATTAAAAACAGTCAAAATGGGTTGATCTATATTTTTGACAGACCCCCTGCTATTTTCTCCGAGTTCACGGATAACATTTTCCGTAACCGCAACCTGTTCCTGAACATCAGGGGAAGAAATGTCACAGACATTCAAAAGCAGGTCTGCCTGAAGCGCTTCTTCCAATGTAGAATGAAAGGCTTCCACAAGCTGATGGGGAAGCCGTCTTACCAGGCCAACCGTATCAATCAGCATTACAGTTCTACCATCAGGCAGGGAAAGAGCCCGGGCAGTCGGGTCAAGGGTAGCGAAAAGTTTATCTTCAGCCAATACGCCAGCATTTGTTAAAGCGTTAAGCAAAGTGGACTTTCCCACGTTTGTATATCCCACAATAGCAACACAGGGAATACCATTTTTCTTACGGCGCAAGCGAAGGAGATCTCTTTGACTTTCCAATTCCCTCAATTGCTTTTCCAGGGCGGAGATACGGCGGCGGACATGTCTCCGGTCAGTTTCCAGCTGTGTTTCGCCGGGACCGCGTGTACCAATGCCGCCCCCCAGTCTGGACAACACATTTCCCTGTCCTCCCAGTCGGGGAAGGCGGTATTTCTGCTGTGCTAGTTCTACTTGCAGCCGTCCTGCACTGGTGACGGCTCTTTGGGCAAAAATGTCCAGGATAAGCGTGGTACGATCTATAACTTCTACACCGGTTGCATTTTCAATATTCCTTACTTGGCTGGCAGTCAGTTCCCCGTCAAAAATAATGAGATTTGCCCCATCGTTTTGGCAGAAGTTTTTTACTTCTTCCAGGCTGCCGGAACCAACACAGGTTGCCGGATCATAGGCAGCCCTCCGCTGGCTGACCTTTGCAGCGGTTTCTGCGCCGGCTGTTTGGGCAAGTTCAGAAAGTTCGTCCAAAGATATAGAAACGTCATACTCCCCTGTATCCACTGCCAAAAGTATAGCGCGCTGTGTTTTATGTGAATTGGTTTCAAACATATATAAATCCCTCCCAACAGGTTTTGCAGGTTTTTTATGGTTCTAAAGGGATGCTTTCAAATAATGCAATAAAAAGCAAGCCAGACTCCACTATGGGCGGTTTGGCTTGCAGGCATACAAAGAATATGGAAGGGATTCCAGTGAAAAAAGGCAGCCCCCATTGCATCAAGCGCAGACGGCAGCACAAAAATAAAAAGAACCCCTTTTGAAAATACCATTCCATTTGTATAGACAACCAGCAGGCACAACAAACACACCCACATTTCTGTGGAAATGCTTTACTTTTGCTGCATTACTTATACAAACGAATGCGCATCTTCAGGGAGTCCTCCTTAATTATAAATCATATTTACGTCTGCCTTTGCAGAACGCTTTTTGATATTAGCATAAATAGGGGCATTTGTCAACCTATTTTTCGATGCTTATACATATCCATACAATCCTCTGACAGAAGCCTCTCCTGACCGTATTGTATGCAATTGTCCATCAATTTTACAGATCAATTCACCCGAAGGGGAAATTTCCAATGCTTCTCCCTCTTTAGCCTCCTGATTCCAAATTACCTGGACTTTTTTTCCTATGGTGACGCAGTTCTGCTTATATTCCAATAAAAGTGCTGTAAACCCATTTTGACAATAAATCTGATATACATTTTCAAACGCGTCCAAAATAGCACTGGCAATCGGTTCAGGGGAAATTCTATTCATATCCTTTCCCTGGTTTGCAATATACAAAGAAATTGCATAAGGCAGATTTGTATTGTCCAATTCCTGCTGGGTTTGGGTAAGATTTACTCCAATCCCGCAAACCGTACAAGATGAACCGTCCGCCGAAATTCGGCTTTCGCACAAAATCCCGCATAGCTTTTTACCTTGGCATATAATGTCGTTCGGCCATTTAATTCCAAATTCCAGATTTGGGCAAACCCCTTTTAATCCACGGCAGGCAGCAATCGCCATTAGTAAAGGCAAAACTCCCATATCCTCTAGTTTGGTTTTGCGCAATAGAAACGACAGCGCCAAACTTGCGCCGGGACGGTTCATTATATTGGGATTGCTTCCGCCCCAATGATTCCCGCGGCGCCCTTTTCCTGCTGTTTGACAATCTGTATATACCGCTGTACCGTGGGGAAATTGCGGATCATCCATATGTTCTTTCAGATAAGTATTAGTGGAGTCCACTTCATCCAGCCATAAAAGCTTATTACCTACCCTTTCTATCGGATCCATAAATAACCACTCCTTTTTTAGTAAATGTAAATTTGATAAGGCTAATTTGCGGGGAAACCCCCAGACGAGTATAACCTAAAGCGGATTAAAAAGGTTTGAAGGTCCAGGGTTGTGCAGCAAAGCTGCACTCCTAAAAAGTTCCCTGGTCGCCAGTTCAGCTTTGCTGAACTGAACCCGCAAGACGCGAAATTCCCCAGCTTCCTTAAAAACAGAACAAGCAAAACGAAAGAGACAGATACTTAAAAAATAAGGAAATCCCGCCATTTTCTTTTGTGGGAGCAGTGAGCAAAAAGTTTGTAATAGCTTCCAAGGGGGAAAATATGGCGGGATTTTTTGTTAAAGGTTATCACTTGCAGCCAGCGAACAGCCAACGGCTGCTGAGATGGCGTCCCTTAAACCGTAAACCTTAAAACTAAGAAAGGGGTCCATCGGATACTCACTTTAATAACCAGTATCATTTCGAGCAAAACACTGCCCCAACCTCATTCAATTAATACATCACACGAAGCAACCAATTTCATGGAACCCTTTATCCGAACAGTTATTGTCGCTTCCCCTTCCTTTATAGCTACAACATGCCCATCCTCCACGGTTGCAACTGCGCGGTTGCTGGAAGTCCAGGTCAATTCTGCATCATGTCCGTTGGGAGTGACAATGGCCTCCAAATCAAATTCATCTCCTGCTTCCACCTGAACCCATTCTGAATCCAGGGAAATCTGCAATTCCTCCTCATTGGAGCGTACCCTTACAATACATTCCGCAGAAACCTCCCCCTCATTTACCGAGGCAGTAATAATTGCCTTGCCTGAACCCTTAGCAGTAACCTTTCCATTCTTTACCACTGCTACAGAGGGATCGCTGGTTTCCCACTGGACAGAAGCATTTTCTTCTGGTGAAGTTTCTGCGGTAAGATTCAGCAATTCCCCGATATCAAGTGTAACATCCTCTTTGTTAAGGGAAATTTCATCAATATCTTTGCTACTGGCTTTCACGACAGTAACAATACAGTTATCACCGTATTTTCCATCTGTAGTAATTACCCGAACACGGGCAGTCCCCGGCGCAACGGCAGTAACAACCCCGCTCTGGCTGACAGTGGCAACAGAGGTATCAAAGCTTTCCCAATTCACCTTTTCATTTCCGGTTGCCTCTTCAGGGGTGACAAGAAGTGTAAGTTTTTCTGTTTCCCCGACTTCTAGGGTAAGTTTATCCTCCTCCAAATTGACATCCTCAACAGTAATATTGGGATCTGCCGGAGAAGGAGTTGAACCTTCCCCACTTGGAGAACTAATTGAACCAGCACTCAGCGTAAAGTCATTGCCCCAGTTTAAAGCTCCGGTTGTTTTCATATAACTTTGGATACCAATGGCAATCCCCATTGCAACAGAGTATTGAACGCTTTTTTGGATTAGTTTTTCATATTCTGCTTGGTTGGTTACAAATCCGCATTCAACTAAAACAGCGGGGAACTGGTTCACCCTGGTTACATAATAACGTCCAAATTTGCCTCCGCGGTTGGTAGTATCTAAATAAGCGGCAGCATTGGCGGAAATTTTGGAGGCCAAAAGGTTGGAAAAGTCATTAAAATAGTAAACTTCTGTCCCCTTACCAGCAGGATTGGGGGAAGAATTGTTGTGGATGCTGACAAATAGATGAGGTTCAAAACTAATAGATTGCGCCACACGGCTTTCCAGGGAAATTGCAGAGGACTGCGTATCAATCATTAAAACAGTAGCACCCCAGTCCTGAAGGATGGCCTTTAACTGTCGGGCAACACCATAATTGATAACTTGTTCTGTGTATTTGGCCAAAAATCCAGAAGCGCCTGGATCTGTAATAGAATGACCGGGATCAATTACAATCCGGGTCCCGCTCAGAGTCCCAGAAGATTGCATCATACCGGGATTATTAAAGCGCAGAGTAAGCACATCCCCTTCATACCAGCTTGTAAATCCCATAAATCCACCAGCAGTATTCAGAGTAAGGGTCAGAATATTCCCGCTCCACGATGCAGCAGAAAATAGCCTGCTGTCTGGCAGTTCCAGATTTCCAGGGGTTGAGTCGGTGTAATGGAATGTAAATTTTACAGAATTTTGATCGTATTTCACAGAGAAGGGAACTTTATATTGGGTGGCAAGCCTAACAGTTGTATAACGGTCGCTTCCTGAAACAGTCATACCGCTGATGACATTCCCCTCAATAGAATCAATAGAACTGACAGTAGCCAAATCCTCTTTGGCAATGCGAAGCCCCGAAGCCATATTAAAGTAGCTGTATGTTTTACCATCAACTTTATAAACTACTTCGTCACCAACTATATAATCCATAGTTCCCTTTGGAAGTTCATAATACCCTGGCTGGGATAGAATATTTAATACAGATGCAGGATAGGTTTCAGCATTGGAGGAAATAACCTGCGCCAAAACACCGGATTGAAGGGTCTGTTTCCGGTTGACGGTAATGGAAGCGCCGGTTAAACTTTCCTGCATCCCCTGCCAGGACGCATAAACCGTAATAGCGCCCAAACTTTGGGCGGATGATGCAGCAGCAGGAACATTAAAGATTCCGGTAAAGACTGCATAACTGGAATCGCGGTTGGTTGCGTCATCATCGGACTGTTGAATTGACATTGGAATTGTATGGCTGCCTACAACAGCATAGAGGTCAGCTTCCTCATAGGCATTGACGGAAATTGTCACCTGCATATTTCCATCTACAGTAATGGAGCCAGAAGGGGAGACATTCCCGTCAAATATGCGGATTTGACGGGTGATACTGTAAGTAAAGCTTTGATCCCCCTGTGAAATTTCAAATGTATTTAATCCAATATCCAATCCCAGGGCAACCGAAAAATATCCATTCTGATCTGTTGTAATGGAGCGTTCATTTATAAGAACTTCCTCTGAAGGGGAGGCAGCCCCAGCAAACACGACAGAAGGTTCATAAGTGGAAAAGGTTGTTTCTGAGGGCTTTGTCATTACCAGCTTTTGAGAGATGTGTTCATTTTGGCTGCTGCCATTAATATAGTCTACAATTGAAGATGGTACATCAGGCGTGACAACAGGATCGCTGCCCGGAACATCCGGCTGGGATGGGGCAGATGTTCCCTGGGCCTCATCAGACAATGCAGAAAGAGAATTGTAAATGCTCCCGCTGTAACCGGGGAACTCCTTTGCTGCCATTGCTTCCTCCGTAAGCTTTTGAGAATCGCTTCTTTCGTTATCATGGACAATATAGTAGGGAACCCCTATATCATCTGCCAGGGACGACCAAAACTGTGAGACTGGGGAAAAGGGAACTTCTTCACCGTTGGCGCGGTATCCCTGTACAGTAATAAAATGAAACAGCTCTTGTTCAATTAATGTTTTCACATCTACATATCCGCTTTCCACCAGCCAAAGGCCGTCGTCCTGTTCCTCCTGCTGTTGAGATGGAGAAAACGGTTCAATCCAAATCCCTACCTGGGTTTGGGGCGCTGACTGGCGGATCGCCCGAACTGCCGCTGTTAAAAATTGGGATGAGCTTTCAAAAAGATAACGATCATAGCCCATACCTCCCCCTTCCCTCAGATACGCTTCATAAGTATCCGGGGAAATTCCTGTGGTATACCCCTGCAAAATAGCCCCATCCAAATCATATCGGGAAACAAACCCTGTTAAAGAATTGAACAGCCTGCCAACAGTACCGCTGTCCAAAACCTGAGGTTTGCTGTCCTGAGGAAGTTCAGCAGCAATTTGAAGGTCATAAATACCATAAACATACAATCCGGCAGCTCTGGCAGAAGATATCAAGACGGAAAAGGGATCAAAAGCCCTGGTTTCATCCTCCAGGCCCAGAGGAAAAATAAAACCTTCTTCTTTGTCAGCCACCGGGTCAATAATAATGGAATTCATATTTAATTCCGCCACTGTTTGCACCATGGCAGATATTTGAGAACGAATTTCCTCTTCAGACAGAGATGGGTCTGTTAAAAAATCTTTTCCCGCTGTGACGATTGCCCCCTGCATAATATCCGGTTTGGAAAACCTGTTTTGAGTGGACAGGGAAATAACAGGCAAATGAGACGGTTCCTGTTCGTTTCCCTCAGAGGGGACAGGCAAATTAGGAAGAGAAGAAGCCTCCGATGAACTTGAAGGATCTGAGAATTGGGAAGCCATGGATGTCCCTGTTGAACGGGAAGGAACCGCAGAGCCGGATGACGAAGGGAGCAGTTCATCGAAAAGCCCAGTTGCCGCAAGAATCCCCGCCCCTATTGTAACAATCAAAAACATGGCCCCTAAAACAGACCATATCCAAACCGCAGGGGAAGAATGTTTCGAGGAATTGCCGGATTTTCTGTTTTGTCGTTTTGAATGATTCACGTTGGAAATCTCCATCTGTCAGAATTCAGAGCAAATCTGGAGGCACAACCAAATTCGGGCACTACCAAAAGCGGATAAAAAGGTTTGAAGGTCCCAGGGTTGTACAGCAGAGCTGCACTCCTAAAAAGCTCCCTGGCCGCCAGTTCAGCTTTGCTGAACTGGACCTGCAGGACGCAAAATATCCCTGCATATATTAAAAAGAGAGTAAAATTATCATAAAAAAGCCTGTTTTCGAAAGCAAAATACCTTTGTGGAACAACAGGTTCAAACCTCGCAAAACATTGCAGCGGGAAACAAAAAGGCTTTTTCTCACCTAGCGAATTCTAATTCGCGAACTGTTGCCGTCCACCTAAGACCAACGGAAAAGCCAAGCATCCCAGACTTTTCCGTCGAACACACATTAAGAACCTGTATTCATAACCGAGGGATGCCGGATGGACGAGGATTTTTCCCGTCAGACAAGGAGATTTTCCGCAGCCATACTGACGTATGGCAAGGGAAACCGACGCAGTATGGCGGGAAAAAGACCAGCCAGACGGTGTGCAGCGGTTGTGAATACAGGTTCTAAGAGCTTAGCCATAAAATATGCGCGTACAGCTTTCATATTTTGCGTCATACTTCGTTGCTTTTTCTTGCCGGGCGTCAGCACGCCTGCAAAAAATCTGACGGCGCAATCTGCGCACGCCTAATTTACGGATAATCTCTAAATAATTATTTCAGAATCGCGGTAAGGTTCTGTTTTTCCTTTTGAACCTGTGAATTGTCAAGGGAAAAGAGGGAGTCATAGCGGAACAGAATAAATCCTCCATAATGGCTTTGCTGCCGGCCTGTCTGCACCATACGGGAAAGCAGATTGCTGGTAGAAATCCATTCGTTCTTTCCATTGCCCGCCCAGTTGTCTACTGCTCCCAGCTTATAAGCGGCAAGCCCAATATAAAGTTTCACGCCAGAGGATGAGATCATATTGTTCCATTGGATGGCAGTCTGTGCGTAAGGCAGCGTCCCGTTCTCATAGCCAAAATATATCTGAGGACAGATGTAGTCTACATATCCAGTACCTGTAAGCCATTTAGATACATCCACATATTGACCGTTCAAGTTGTTGTCATTGTTCCCTTGGGGACTGACGCCAAACTGAACCGTTGAATCAATCTCTTTAATTTTTTTATAAACTTTCTTTATCAAAGAATCCACATTTTGCCGCCGCCATTGGGCAAGACCAAGGGTTCCTCCTGACTTTTTATAAGCGTTGTAGCTGGATTGGTCAAAGGCAGCGTCAGTAGTGGGATAAAAGTAATCATCAAAATGGATTCCATCCACATCATAACCTTCTACAATTTCCGCCACACCATCAACAATCAACTGCTGCGCCTTTTCACTGGCAGGATTGTAAGAGATAACGCCATTGTATTTAATAACTGCGCTGTCCCCCTGCTGAATCCATTTATAGGCGGGGTTAGACGCACACAGGGAAACGGAGGAATTGCCGCTGCGGATACGGTACGGATTAATCCAGGCTTCCACTCTGAGCCCTCTCTGATGAGCTTCTTTTATCATAACAGATAAAGGATCAAAGCCAGGATCATTTCCCTCGGTTCCGGTAATGGTATGAGACCAGGGAAAATATTTGGATTTATAAAGAGCGTCCCCGTAAGGGCGTACCTGTAAAAAAACGGTATTCAGCCCCAAGGCGGAAATTTTATCAAACGCACTGGAAATATTGGCTTGGAAGGCGCCGGCACTCTTGTTTTTTAAAAGGGTGTTAAAATCCAGATAGGAAATCCAAATTCCCCTAAGCTCATTAGGAACAGCAATCCGAGAGGAAGACGAAGGCTTGCCACTGTCTGTCGGCGTTCCAGAGGCCGGAAGGACTTTAATTGTTGCAGGCTTGCTGGAAGGGGCGCTGCTTGAACTGGGTACTGGTTTCACAATGATTTTTTTTCCAGAGGCGAATTGATTGGTAGAGGTTGTAATCACTAAAGTATCTGAAATACTATCTTCTGTTTTAGTGTCTGACGTGGAAAGCTGAAGTTCGCTTTGTCCCAAAGAAGTATGTACATCGGAAGCAGCATTAAGATTAGCTGGAATTACTTCCTGCTTTGAAGAACACCCGGCAGCCAGCATAATGAATGCTGCCAAACATAAAGCTGTTCCTCTTTTAAGCCGTCCTCTAAATGTCCTATCATAAAATCTATTTTTAATCATGTCCTCTCCTCCATAAAGCTTCTTTCCCAACGGACTAGGCCGCCGGATTCAAAGAACGAAATTCTATCCGCTTTATTAAACCATATGAACCTGCCTTGCAGTCTATGTTATAAAAACGGTACTGTTTTATTCTACACGCCCATGGAAAACCGGTCAATATACTTTCAGGAAAAAATCAGCGGAATTTTTTAGAATTTTGCTCTCTTTTTTTATATAGTGGAGGAATATGACAAAATTATTGCGAACCGAAAATGTCACTGTTAAAATTTACAAGAAGGTCTTTACCAATTGGTCCAAATCCTGAAAAAAGGTTTCTCGTTTCTGTAGGAGAGGAAGCTGTGAATTTAACAATTTCTGTGTCTGCTCTTCAAGCTGCTTTTTATTTACAGCGGTTTGGACATATCCAGCATAGAGGGCTGCAAGTTCCTGGGCACCGCTAAAGACTTTATGACCATTGACAGGCAGGGCGATCACAGGAACGCCTGCCGCCAGTGCAAATAGCATTCCATGATATCGATCCGTTACAATCAATTTGGCGTGGGAAAAACGATAGATAAGGCTTTCAATTTCCGACTTTGGATTTTTCAATTGGAAACTTGCTTCCGTCCCACATATCTCCACAGGGGCAAAGATTTCTAAAAGCTGAAGTATATCTTTGCGGTCATTAGGAGATAGCAAACTTTCTCCATCCTGTCGAACACAAAATAAAATTCCCTTACGTTCCCCTCTGAAAGAATACCGCCCTATCCATCCAGATACCATATCAGGCCAATAGGCCGCATGATCAGGACAAAGAAATTCAGCCTCTTTTAAGGAAACTTTATCTCTTGCCAAAAGGAGAAGCCGGGGACATTGATGAAAAAGTTTTGCAGATTGGTTTTTGGATTTTTCCGACTGGTAAAGAATTGTCTGTGGGAAAATCAGCGTGGGATTTTCCCGGTACTTTGTTAAGATCAGACGGCGGAGTTTTTCGTCAGGGTGGAAGTCTGTCATTGTATACCCGCTTTGGAATACAATGTAGTCGTTTGGATGAATTGCTTTCCCTATCCATCGGAAAAACAGGAACGGTGCCCGCAGAAACGTTCGCGTTGGAATTTCAAGAACGGCTGCGTTTGGAAAATAATTTGTCAGCCATTCCTGAATGCAGATACTCTGTGCTTGATCGCCTAAATTGGAATGGAGCGGAACGGCAAAATACCAGATTCTTTGGGCCGCACTGCGGGAAAGCGTGATTTCATTTTTAAGATTTCGGGATTTCTCCAGGTCTTCCGCCAAAAAGGGAAGTTCCCGGAAAAAGCGGACAGTGTCTGACAAAAATTTTTGCAGCCTAATGGGAAGGCGGCTTTTGAGCTTTCGGCTAAAGGTCATTCTATTGCCCCCTACGGTCAGTAAAGTTAATGTGTGCATAAACAAAGGCAAGGGTTTTACGAAAGGCTTATTAAAAAGATTTTGGGCCAGGGAATGGCGTTGTACAAAGCACCACCCCCTGGCCGCATCTATAAGCATGAACTCTCTAACCCTACAAACAGAAGACTTAGAACCTGTATTTATAACCGAGGGATGCCGGATGAACGAGGATTTTTCCCGCCATACTGCGTGCAGCGGTTGTGAATACAGGTTCTTAATATTCAGTTCTATTCCTTCACCATTTTTATCTGTCTTATAGGCAGGAAAAACTATTTACCCACTGATTTCAATAAATTCTGTCGATCCTGTTTCCAGGTTTGCCATGGGGTCGGCCCAAACAATTTCAGCATGTCGTCAATACTGTCAGGGTGCCGCCCGCAGCGTCCAATACCCTGAATCTCTGCAATTGCCTTCATATCCTCTGCACTAATAGAAAAATCAAATGCCTGTGCATTTTGGGCAATTCTGTCCGCATGGACAGATTTAGGCAGAGGAAGAACTCCCTGCTGCAAACACCACCTGACACATATCTGAGAAACAGAATGTTGATATTTTTCAGCCATCTTTTCCAAAACTGGATGCCCAAAAGCTTTCCCTTGGCAGAGAGGCCCCCAGGATTCCGGCAATATATCATGTTCTTTACAAAATGCAGCAGTATCTGCCTGGTCATAACCTGGATGGATTTCCAACTGGTCTACCATAGGAGCAACTTCACAGTGATCCAAAAGGTTTTGGATATGGTGCTCAATAAAGTTGCTTAACCCAATGGCACGTATGCGGCCTTCTTTATAAAGTTTTTCAAAAGCTTTCCAGGTTGCAATATTTTGTTCTTTCCAATCTTCTGCATGGCAGGGCTGTGAAATGGGCCAATGAATTAAGTAGAGATCAAGATAATCCAATCCCAGAAGCTTCATGGAAATATCAAATGCCTCCAGGGTAGATTCATACCCCTGATCGGGATTAAAAAGTTTACTGGTAATAAAAAGTTCCTCTCTTGGAACGCCGCTCTCCCGGATAGCCTGCCCAACGCTGGCCTCATTCCCATAGGCTGACGCGGTATCAATATGACGGTAGCCGCACCGAATTGCATCCTTAACCGACTGGATACAGATATCTCCATTCGGTGTTTTAAAAGTCCCAAACCCGATACAAGGGATTTTTACCCCGTTAGATAAAGTGAAACTGTCGGAAAGGTTGTTAAACTGATTCATGTTTCCCGCTCCTTTTTTCTTTTATTTTATGGTTCAATCCCGTAAGTGTGAATTTACAGGAAAACATTCCTACTCTGTCCCTGAAATTGGAAACACAGCTTTCACGTTTGCCTGAACTGGCAGCCTGGGAACTTTTTATTTACTTCTGCCCATCTGATCTATTCCTGATGCTCCAACAATATTGGCCACATGCGCCATAACTTTCATGGGATTAACTGCGTCTGCAGATGAATCCAGCTGATCCACCATATCCCGAATCACTTGCATTTCCCTATCGGTATTCGCTATGGAATCAGCACAGGAACGCAATTTTTTTGCAATTTCCCCATCTATGTCCACATCACGTTTATAATTCAACTGATGTTCCAAGGTCGCCCAAAAATCCATAGCAATAGTACGAATTTGAACTTCCACACGCACCTGTTCAGAGTGATTTGAAAAATAAACCGGAACCTCAACGATCATATGATAGCTCCGATAGCCGCTGGGCTTCGGGTTACGAATATAATCCTTAACAATCAATAGTTTAACATCATTTTGTGCAGCCAGCATATTGGCAATCCGGTAAATGTCGTCCACAAAGGCGCAGATCACGCGCACCCCGGCAATATCGAACAGTTCCCTTCTGGCGGCTTCAACAGTAACCGGAAGCCCCCTGCGCTGAAGCTTCCCTACAATGCTGTCAAAAGATTTGATGCGGCTGCGAATGTATTCAATCGGGTTGCGCCGATCCTGGAGCTGCATTTCATCGCTTAAGATTTCTAGTTTTGTTTTAATTGCTTTGATTCCACAGTGGCTGGCCAGCAGGAGATTAGTGATTTCCTGGTATTGGCCTTGAAGGACTTCAGGATTAAAGTCCTTTGGGTCAAACGGACGATCCAGCGCGTCTGGCGGAAGGTAGGTCGTCATATGGATCCCTGCTTTCTTTTTTGGTCTGGTCTATGATGTCCCTTCTTCTATGGTATCGGAACAAGAGCAATGCGTCAAGGGCAAACAGAACAAAAAAATGATTTCTACCCTGAAAAATATCTTGCTCTTTCAATCGGCAAAAAGTTGTGGTAAAATAGGAGAAACACACGGATATATATAGTATATAGGAAGAATATCACAAAACTGAAAACAGGCGGGTGAATTTTTATGAATTTTTGTTTTTCTGACAAAATTGACGGGTTAAAACCGTCGGTCATACGTGAAATATTAAAATTTACATCGGAACCAGGGATGATTTCCTTTGCAGCAGGTAACCCTGCGCCTGAGGCTTTCCCAACAAAGGCGGTTGAGGAAATCACAGCGTCCATTCTCTCCAAAGAGCCAATTGCTGCATTACAGTATTCTGTCAGTGAAGGCTACCCTAAATTACGTAAAACATTAAAAAAGTGGATTTCCCAAAGGTATTCTATCGGCCAGCCCTACGACGATTTAATTATTGTATCAGGGGCCCAGCAGGGTATTGAATTGTCTGCAAAGGTATTGCTCAATGAAGGGGATGTTCTTTTATGTGAAAATCCCAGCTTTATTGGCTCGCTCAATGCTTTCCGGTCATATCATGTGAAATTGGAAGGGGTTCCAATGGAAGAAGACGGGCTGAATCTGGAAGCATTGGAAAAGGCTGCAAAGGAAAACCCCCGCACACGGATTTTATATCTGATCCCCAACTTTCAAAATCCCTCAGGAACGACTATGAGCCTGGAAAAGCGGAAATCTGCTCTGGAAATAGCAAAAAAATATGATTTTATTATTTTGGAAGATAACCCTTATGGAGACCTGCGCTTTGAGGGGGAGTCAGTTCCTGCAATTAAATCTCTGGATACAGAGGGACGGGTTATCTATTGTGGAAGCTTTTCTAAAATCCTTGCCCCCGGCCTGCGTGTAGGATATGTTTGCGCTCATAAAGACGCAATTTCTAAAATTACAGTGGCAAAACAATGTTCAGATGTACATACCGCTATCCTTTCTCAGATGATATGTAATCAATTCCTAAATAATTATGATATTGACAAGCATATTTCTGAAATACAAAAGGTATACAAACACAAATGCCGCCTCATGATTAGTGAAATTGAAAAGGAATTCCATCCGTCAGTACGGATTACCCGTCCGCAGGGAGGATTATTCCTTTTGGCTACCCTTCCTGAAGGGGTTGATATGATGGCGTTCTGTCAGGAGGCAGTGCATCGCCATGTAGCAGTTGTTCCTGGAAATGCCTTTAATGCCGATGAATCACAGCCCTCCAGTTCCTTCCGCTTAAATTATTCTACCCCCACCGACGAGCAGATTATAGAGGGAATTTCAATTTTAGGCCGCCTGACCTATGAAATGATCTCATGATCCAATTTGAAATAAAAAAGGCTGTGCCGCCTGAAAGGAGGCAAAAATAATAAATGTTTGATCGTCGTAAACTGCTTATAACGCTATGTATGCTGGCTTGTATCCTATTGGCAGGGGGATTTCTGGGGGTTAACCTTCTTGGATGGGGTGCACTGCCCTTTTTAGCCTCATTGTATGCTGAAGGATGGTGGACGCTTCTGCTAATTTTTCCAGCTCTTACTATGTTTGCTTTAGATGGCTATTCCCGCCCAGCACTTGGATTATTGGCCTCCGGGCTTCTGTTATTTGCAAACACCCATGGTCTGATTACAGCAGGTATGCTGATTAGCGCCTCTATTAATACCGCCTTAGCTGCTCTTGCAGGGGGGGCAATCGTAGAAATTACTGCTAAAGGGATTCAAAGAAAGAAAGATGCGCTGCTTTTGGGAGAAAAAAAGAAAAAAAGCTTAGGAGGGAATTCCTCTGCGCCCTCCACCAATACAGATAAAGACCCATTCCCTTCTCAACCTCGGCAAACACATAAATCATATGGAACACAGCCCCAAAAAACACCGCAGTCCGAGCCCTTTAAACAGCCGTCGGACCCACAGAAGAAAAATATTTATAGCCGGCCTACTGCTTCCTGGAATGGCTCTGCGGGCTCACAGAGCGCCTCTAGTTCGGATACAGCCTTTAAAAAGGGTTGGGATCCGAACAGAACATACCGAAACCCGAAAGATAGAAGAATTTATAGCGGGAGTACCTTACAGCGCCAGCAGAACACTTCCCCGGTTCCAAGCCGCAAAACTCCCACTCCAAGCCCATGGACCAGGCCGCAAAGAGGAGTTTCCGCTTCCAATTCGTTTCCCCAAAGTATTGCTTTCTTTGGGGAAAGCAAGGTTTCCAGTAATCATCAGGATTTATCAGGGGGATTGGTTATATCCCTTTTTGGCGATGCAAAACTGACGCTGAGAGATGCAGATTATGACCAGCCTATTACTTTGTCTATGTTATCGCTGTTTGGATCTTCTAAAGTAGAGGTCCCTTATGTATCTAATATTGTATTAAAACCAGTTTCCCTATTTGGGGATTGTAGGGATAAGCGCAATTTAGTGAATAGCAATGCCATGCCGCCGATTACTGTCCGTTGTATTTCTCTGTTTGGAGATTGCAGAATCATGTAGTTTGGGTTAATGGAATCTGGATTGGGAACAGGTTGTTTAACTATAAAGATGTTTCCACGGAAATCAATTTTCAGAATCATTGCAAAAAAGAAGCAGAAAACCTCCGGCGCGGGTACAAAGCAAAGACAGTCACAAACCAAACCCGTATCAAAAACTTTGGCCGCTTTCTAGAAAGCGGCGGGGGTCTAGGGTTGAGCAGCGGAGCTGCTCAGAGCCGCCGGCCGCCAGTTCAGCAAAGCTGAACTGAACCCGCAAGGCGCGAAACCCCTTTTGGCAAGAGCATTTTTCTCCGCCTTCCCTGAAAAACACCCCGGCGGGGTGTTTTTCAATATCAACCTCAAAATCTCCAAAATTGAATTCCCTGAGATGTTTCAGTATGTTATTGACATACACTTGAATTTATGCTATAACTATGTTGGAAATTAGTTATAAAAAATGGCAATATATAATTTGTATGGGGAATCCCAAAACAAGGCGGAAAAATGGATAAAATAGACAAGGAGGAGAGAGCACTATGAGCCTAGAAACATGTTACAATGCTTTGGAAGGCGATTACCAAACGGTTTTTAACCGTCTGAATAAAAATGAGAGAATTATCAAAAAATTTGTTCTGAAATTCCTGGAAGATCCCAGCTATGATCTTTTGGAGAAATCCTTGAAGGAAAAAGATTATAAAGAAGCTTTCCGGGCTGCCCATACCATTAAGGGTATCTGTCAGAATTTAAGTTTTACTAGGTTGTATACTTCTATTAACCTTTTGGCGGAAACACTGCGTTCCGAAACAATAGATATGGAAAGTTTGCCTGAACTTGTGCAAACAGTAGAAAAGGATTATCAAATTACTGTTGATGCTGTTCGTGCATTGCAGGCAGAAGGCTAAGAGTATTTACCTATTATATTTTTGCAGGGAAAGGGTTGTTGTCCGTAGGACGGCAACCTTTTTTGGCGTTGTCCTCATTTTAAAATCGTCGTAACTTCTATCAAAGAAAAAAGATTTTATGCACTTAACACAGCGCATAAAATCTTTTTTCTTTTCAACTCATATTGATTTATTTCAGATACTTACAAAGGATGCTTATAAATACATCTACATTAATCGGTTTGGAAATATGATCTGTCATACCATTTTTCAATGCAGCCTCTTTGTCCTCATCCATGGCGTTGGCAGTCATAGCAATAATAGGCAGGGTAGAAACATCTTTTCTTGGGAGTGCGCGAATAGTCCTTGTAGCCTCATATCCATCCATAATCGGCATTTGCACATCCATTAAAATAGCATCATAATAATTTTCTTCTACTTTGGTCATCATAGAAACAGCATCTGTACCATCTGGGGCAGTGTCAACAGCAAAACCGGTTTCTGATAAGATCTCCACGGCAATTTCCCGGTTTAATTCATTATCCTCAACCAGCAGAATGCGCTTCCCATCAAAACTAAAATTCATCCAAGAAGCCTTTGCATCATCTTTTTCTACAAGATTATTAGCTGCCAGTAAAGCAGACTTCAGATCAGACATAAAGAGCGGCTTTGCACAGAACCCACTAATCCCTGCCATTTTAGCCTCATCCTCAATATCCGACCAATCATAAGCCGTTAAAATAATAATAGGTGCATCGCTTCCAATAATATTGCGGATCCTTCTGGCGGTTTCAATACCGCTTAATTCGGGCATTTGCCAATCGATGATATAGGTGTGATAGGAATCGCCCTCATTATATGCGCTTCTGGCTTTATAAACAGCCTCTCTGCCAGAAGTTGTCCATTCAGAGCGCATTCCAATTTGCTTGAGCATTTTGCTCACGCTGTCGCAGCTGTCGAAGTCGTCATCAACCACCAGAGCCCGTAACCCTTCCAATTCTTTAATCTGAATGTTGTTTTTCTCCAAATCCTGTAGCTTCAGGCTAATTTCAACAATGAATTCACTGCCTTTTCCTTTTTCACTTTTGACAGTAATGGTGCCGCCCATCATATCCACAATATTTTTGGTAATTGCCATACCAAGTCCTGTTCCCTGGATGCCTGTTTGGGTTGTACTGGCCTCACGTTCAAAGGGCTCAAAAATGTGTTCTACAAATTCAGGGGACATTCCAATTCCATTGTCCTTGACAGTAAACACATAATCGCCATATCCTCTGCGGAAAGTTGTTTTCTGCATAATGCGGAAACTGACAGTCCCACCAGCAGGGGTATATTTTACTGCATTACTCATAAGGTTGACAAAAACTTGGCTGAGCTTGAGGGAGTCAGCAATTACATCCTCATTGACAATATCAAAAGTATCTATAAACAGCTCCATTTGTTTTGCCTTTACCTGGGGCTGAATAATATTAACCAAATTGTGAGTAAGTTCAGAAATATTACAAGGTTGTTCTTTAATTTGAACTTTACCGCTTTCGATCCGGCTCATATCCAAAATATCGTTAATCAAACTCAGAAGGTGGTTGCTGGAGGAAAGAACCTTCTGGAGGCAATCCCGTACCTGTTCTTTGTTGTCAATATGGCTGGCGGCAATTGTAGCAAAACCAATAATGGCATTCATAGGCGTGCGGATATCATGAGACATATTAGAGAGGAAGGTTGTTTTAGCGTTATTTGCATGTTGAGCCTGGGCCAATGCGTCACGCAAAGTCTGAGTTTGCTCCATCTGCTTTTTCACCTGGCCAGTAATCTCCTTGAGAATTACCATAACAATAATATCTTCTGTTTCATCGTCCCATGTCATGATAAACGATTGCTGGACACAGACAGTATTCCCCAAAGCGTCCCCGCTCCAAAATTCAACGGTAACTTCTGCATCTCCATCTGCAAAACTTTTTCTCAAATATTCTACGTTGGCGATCTCACAGTAGTCATCCAAAGATTCAGGGGATACAAATTGTTTCCACCCCTCAAACCATTCGGTTGCGCTACAGGGAGCCTTCAGCCCCACCTTATCAAGAAGGGATATAATTTGGCCATCTACTACGCGCAGGATATCTTTTTCAAGAAGATCACGGGTCAGGTTAAACTCATATGTACAGATTGCGTCTGCCATCAAAGCTACAATATACTGTCTTTCCTTACGGTTAGCAACAGAAATTTCCGCCTGTATTTTCAGCTCACGTTCTTTAACCTTTGTAATGTTCTGGCGCAGGAACAATACCTTGTTTGCTTTGCCTTCCTTTCTCTCCAAACAGACAATGCTCAGATGCTCCCATTCTTTACCTTCATTTTTTTGCACATGCTGTTCATAGCGAACTTCAATATTATCCTTTCCCAGAACTTTAATGATGGAATCCCTTTCCAAGCGCTTCATAAATTTTTCCTGATCGCCGTCTTCTGTTAAAAAGGAGCATAAATATGCCGAAAAATCCTCATATTTGCCATTAGGAGCAAAGTCTGGCCGTTCAGGCTTTGTACCGGCCAGATATCTATAGGTATCCTGTTCCAAATCCACCATGATAAAACGGGAAAACAGAGTGTTTACTCCGCTGATAACATAACCCATCTCCAAATTTTCCTGTTCCAGCAGCTTTTTTTCTTTCCTGTTCCGAAATAGGATAAAAAGAATGTAGAGAATAAACATTCCAATCAACAAGATCTCTAAAATAATACCTATGCGGTTGGCATTATGGATCATGGTTTGAGTGACACTTTTGGGGAAAGTCTGTACCAGGATATAATCCTGTTCCTCCAGGCTCATTACACAAACATTATCTGTTTTGCTTCCACTAGAACAGATAAAGCTGCCTTCCCCGCCGTTTTGGAATATTGCTTTAGCCATTTCTGCTGTATTCTGGTCTATCATTCCGGTTTGGAACAAATACTCCAACACATGGGAATCCGATTTCTGGCCATTTGAACTTGCAATCATCGTCCCATCCTGTAAGCAGAGAAAGGCGTCGGCAGTTTCACCGAAATAATTGACTGTCAATAGGCTCTGTAAAAATTTGTCTGCTGAATATACGCCGCGCAGCACTCCAATAATTTCATCATGAAATAATACAGGCGAATAAAATCCTACAACAGTATCATTGGATAAGCGGGAATCCAGTACAACGGATATACCGCTTTCCCCCTTCATCCCATTAATATAATAGTCCAGATCAGAGGAGTCAGCGGAACGCCCGTCAGAGGATATGGTTTTGCCTGATGCGTCTGTATATCGGAAGGAATCGAACAATGCATTTTGCTCCATATCGCGCAAAGCATCCTCTTTCACGGACGGCTCTGATAAGCTTTCCCCCAAAAAGTAGGCATAAGTATTAACACGGTTTAACGCATTCCGCAATTCAATATCAATATGTACAACCGTTTGATTCGCTGTATCCGATGCATAATTTAAATTTTGCCTCTCTATTCTCTTACTATTTTCTGTCGAATACCAATAGAAAAGTAAGATAATTGTAATTAAAAGCATCAAAACAGCAATGCCTTGTGTTGTTTTTTTCCTTTCGCGCATGAAATAACCCCTCTCCAAAAGACGTTGCATTTTCATTTTGGTTTTGAACCCATATGATAATAAGTATAGTACATTTATTTCAGAAAGTCTACAACATTTATCTCATTTCTTTTAGAAAAATATGAATATTAGTTTAAGGAAACATACTGTTTTATTAAGGGGAAGGGAATGAGAGCCGACACTATTTTTAATTCTGCGAATTGTCAAGTTAAGTGCAAAGATTTGTGGAAGAAAAATTCAAAGGGAG
>CAJUSD010000042.1 GCA_910589145.1 uncultured Oscillospiraceae bacterium | reverse complement strand
GTCAGAAAGATTCCGGGGGTGTCTTAATGGTTGATATTGGCGGGGCTCTTGGCTCTCTGTTTACTCCTTTGGCCTCATTCCTGGGCGGCTTGTTTTCGTCCGTTATAACTTTTATCATATCGGCTGTGGTACTGCTCATTGCGGCGTTTTTTATTACATCTCGTTTAAATCCTTTACGTTTAACCCCGGATTCTCTAAGGGCCTCAAAAATCAAATGGAAATACTTTAACCTTGCCCGCTGGATGCTGGTGGATGTTCTGGAACGCAATAAACACATAAACGAGTTCCGGGAATATGGCTTTACGTTCTACGTGGGACGACAGGGAACCGGGAAAACAGCCTCCATGGTGGAATATCTGGACAGGATGAAACACAGGTATCCAAACTGTGTGATTGTTACCAATTTCGGCTATTACCAGGCTGACCATGTCATGACCGGCTGGAAAGACCTGCTTACCATCCGCAACGGCACAGACGGAGTAATTTTTGCAATAGATGAAATCCACAGCGAATATTCTTCCATGGCCTGGAAAGACGTTCCCGAAGACCTTTTGTCTGAAATCTCCCAGCAGAGGAAACAGCGGGTTAAGATTGTTGCAACGGCCCAGTTTTTTACCAGGGTTGCCAAACCTCTTAGGGAACAAGCGGCCTCTGTGGTAGCCTGCCGCACATTTGCCGGGCGGCTCACCATGGGCAAGGAATACGACGCTTTACAGTATGCAATGGTACTGGATAATCCAAACGCTGTCAAGAAAAAGCTAAAACCTTTGAGAAAATACAGCTTTGTTCAAAGCGACAAATTCCGGGAAAGTTATGACACCTACGAGAAGATAGAGCGTATGGAAAAGATGAAATTCACTGACAGGGACAGGAGATAAAAGACAAGATGAAAATTTACAGCGAACCAATAGAAACCGACAGGGCTGTATACCGCTACAATTACCTTGCCGGATGCCTGGAACGTCTGGAAAGAATAAGGAAAATCCAGAACCAGCATGGAAAAAACATCCTGGTGCAGGAAAAGACAATTACAAACCGCTATCCCATAACTCCCCAAGCCTGGGAAAGCTGTCCCGGTTACTGGGCCGATTTAGCGGAAAGCAAAATATAACAATACTTAGAGGATGTGTTTTAATGAGAAAGATTTTGATGATATTAACGGTTTTTCTTCTTTTGCTATGTACTGCCTGTACAGATTCCTTTTCAATTTATCCTTATGTTCCAGACAACAATTCGAACCCCGACGACCCGAACCGTTCCATTTTAACTATTAAATATCTATATGAGGATGGAACCGAAGCCGCTGAAAAGGTCTGGGCGAATATATATGCACCTAAACACTATTTCGTATACTCTCCCAGTATTTCCGGCTATACTCCTGATAAGGAACGTGTCTCTGTGACTGCCTCCGGTGAAGATGTGGAGATAATTGTTACCTACACAAAAGAATGTTCCTGCTGCCATCGTTCTACATATATTCCTATTATCACCCCTTCTGTTACGTACTACTGATAATAAAAAAATCCTGCCAGAAATATCCGGCAGGACCTTTTTATATATCCACATTAGAAAAATAACCCCTAAGCAAATTACAGCCGTTTTCGTAGTGCCAGCGGATGCCATTTTCAAGCTCGTTAATCGTCATATCTTCCCCAAGTCTTCCGCAATAATACCCATTCAGAGCTACCGCGTTTTCATCGGTTTCTAAGATTTCCCCTATGGCTTCTTTCTCCGCTGCTTCAAAGATACCGTTCCAAATATCGCTCCAAAGTTCCAAGCTCTCCCAAGATTTCCCGTTTCTATACACAACAACCCATGCAATTCCATCTCTAATATCGTCCGCTTCCCTCTGGGCGATACTCCTTAAACTCGCCATATAAAAAATTCCTTTCCGTTAAATTCTAACTCCAAGCAGCATACAATTCCTTTTAGCTTCACAAAAGGCAATCCAATCTGATTTGCTCATTGTTTCAAGGTATCTCTTTTTGGCATTTTTATAGGTTTCAAGGGCTTGGATTTTTTGTGCTTCCAGTGCTGATTGTTTCATAATTTCAAACCTCCTGGTTGACAATTTACATTCTTTCCAGTACAATAAGTACAGAAGATAAAGGAAACCGCCTTTTTGCTAGGGACTTAAAGGATTGGCTTTATCGTTCGTTAATTCTTAAATGCCATGTGCCTGCATAGCATCTAAGAAAGTAACGGTTTTGAGGGTTCCGAAACACGTATTCGAGAATCTCTTGAAGCCGTTTGCTTTTCATACCATCACCGCCTTTCTCCAAGAAGGGCGGTTTCCTTTTCTTCCGGTAGCCTCTTTCTGACTACATTTATATTATAGCATACATGTACATGTATGTAAATGGGCAATTTAACAGAATGTACATGTATTTTATAGTTTAATTTGTACATGTACATTGATTTTAATTAGTGTTATACTATTGAAAAAAGGAGGTTTGTTTTATGGCTCGACCTAAAATGAAAACTAATGCACAGATTAAAAATGATTATGCTAAAAAAACATATGATGATGTAAGGCTGCAAGTCCGTAAGGGACAAAAAGAGCAAATCAAAGCCTATGCTGAATCCCTTGGCGAAAGCGTCAACGGACTTATTAACAGGCTGATAAAGGAAGCCATGGAAAAAGACGGCTTCCCCCTATCTTCCGACAGCTCCGCCGACCTCTGACCGCCCCTCTGCTCTTTGGAAGAGGCCGGGGAGTGGGGCTGGCCCCACAAAGCAAAAAGGGATGATAAGCAGCGCAGCCGGTTTTCATGGTAAAATGGAATTGCCGACAGCGGAAGCAATAAGTTCCCTGCTCCCCGTTGTCGGCAATGGAATGACACCATGAAAAAAACAGAAGTCAAGGTTTAGGGTGGAGATTTTTTCCCGAATGATATCCCAGCAAAAAAACTGAGAACATCAGGGAAAAAATACTACCCGGCCTTGACTTCTGTTTTAGGCGCAGCGTCCGGCAAAAGGTAAAACCTCCCCTAGCCGAACAAAAAAGCCTGTGTCATTTCTGTGTACATTTCTGTTCTTTTCCGTTGCTTTCCGTGTCTCTTATTGCTGCTTTTCCCTATTTAAAGCTGATATTTTCTTCTGGAATGAAGCTAAAAACAATTTAATTTTTCATTTAAATATAGTATGTGTTCTCCGTCTTCAAAAGGCTTTCCTGTTACAAGGTTCACACGTTCGATTGGGTAAATTGGTTCACCCATTCCATAAAAGTCTTTTTCTGTGATAAAAATGGTGAATGTCTCTGGAAGCTCGCTAAATTCCTGGCCAGCATTCAAATTCTCAATATCCAACACACTGGAATGAAATCTTGCGCGGTGAGGATTTGCGCCTTTGTCCTCTCGCTGGATTTCCAAGTCGTATTTTTTCCCAATGGAATCTGTTCCATACGCGTCAAGGCAGATGGAACGCGCCCCGGCCAAACGCTTCATATCTTTTTGGGGCTGGCAATTAGTGATAACTAAGTCTGGTTTGTCTGTGATAATGCGAAGCACAAATTCCGCCAGAGGAATGTTATCTTTAAAAAGACAGCGCATAAAGTCATCATCTATTGGCCTCAGGCTGCGAAGCCGATGTAAATCTTTTTGGTGTTTCTGGTCAGCTCGTTCTGTTATGTCCAAAATTATCACCTGCTTTCTATAAGCGGTTAAGCAGAACTTCATCCATATTCATACTAACACAAATTTCTCTGGTTTGCAAGAACATTAAAAGGGTGGATTTTAATCATTATCATCGTGCAAAGATAATCCCTCAAAGAAAGAGTCAAACGAATTTATATGATAAATATCTTTCAATGCTAAAAGAACACTGATTTTGATGCTATATTTTCCTTGTTCTATTTTCGCATAGATTTCAGGAGTCATAGTCAATCCCATAATTTCTAATTTTGCAGAAACTTGTCCCTGTGTAAGACCGGCTTGTTTTCGTAGCCGCCGAAGATTATGGCCGATAGATATATCTTGTTTCAATCCGTTAGACATAAATTTTCCTCCAATTTTTCTGGATAAATGTATCCTAATATTGATTTTACCCGAATCAATCTGCTGTAATTGGATAAATATATCCAGAATGGAGGATTTTTGTAATGCTGGAGAAAAAAGACTTTCAAGAAATAATGGAATCAATTGAAAAATTGCCTGAATTTAGTCAGAAAGCCCTTAAATGGACCATGCACAATTGGAGTTTGGTTGAAAGTTTATGTGAACAGGAAACATCTATTTCCAAGGAGGAACTTGAAAAGAGAATTCAAGAGGCGGTTAATACTCAGGATGTTGTATATTATGCACTTCTAATGTATCTAAAAGCAGTTTCAGAATGCGAGAAAATGGAAAATGAGAAACAAATATGAGTTCACAGAAAATAGTATAGAAAACAGCACCAAAACAGAGATTGAGGGGTTCTGCCTCGCCAGTTAAATAACATAATAGAAGAAAAGGCATGAAAGCCTAGATTCTATGCTGCATAACCGATAAGGTAGCCTCCCCCAGCCTCATTTCACTCCGGCAGCAGGTCAGCTTTGCTGACCTGAACCCCCTTTCAGGGGAGCCAGGTATTAAAAGGTACATTTCAACATTTTATCAGAGAAACTATATACTAATAAGTTTTTCGGATTATATCCGCAAAATAGATTGATTTATCGGTTGAATTGCGGATTTTCTGCTCTGTAAAGATTTTTAATCATCTTTCAGCAGATTTGTCAACGGCTTGATATATTCCTCAGAGGAAATATCGTAGGATTGGGAAATCATCTTTTTGAATACCTCATCGTTGGAGCGTCTGCTCATAATCGCTGCGGCTGCTTTCATCATGGTTTTATCTATAAAGCCCATCCTTTCATAGCTTAAACCGCCCTGCATATAGAAATGGGGGATTCGCTCTGTCTCTTCTGCGGACAGGTTGTTTTTCCACATTTCCGCTATGGCTTCCTCTGCTGTATTGGGCATTGCTCCCACAGCAAACAGAATAAAATGCTTGGCCCCACTTTGTTGGAAGATTGATTTTGCTTTGGAGAGGCCGTCAATCCGTCCTGCATGAAGGCGGCTTCCGAAAATAATCGTCTGGTAATGGGTGAGGCTTTCCGCCTTTGCATTTTGGAGTTCTGCCAAGTCACAGCCGGTTTCCTTTGCGATCATCCCCGCATATCCTTTGGTAAAGCCTGTCCTGCTCTTGTAAATCAGGATGGTTTTATCCTTCATGTTCCTTTTCTCCTTCCGTTTTCTGAGTTTGCCCTAAAAAAGCTTCGTAGGCCCTTTG
This sequence comes from uncultured Oscillospiraceae bacterium, assembly GCA_910589145.1. Lineage (GTDB taxonomy): Bacteria > Bacillota > Clostridia > Oscillospirales > Ruminococcaceae > UBA1405. The sequence goes on along the minus strand of CAJUSD010000042.1, from coordinate 17,117 downwards.
CTGTAAAGTGTATATTTCATCTGCGGGAATTCCCGGTGCTGTCACCGAGAATATAGTCCCAATTCCGATGGTATAGATCAGCATATGGATGTGAAGCTCCTTTGCCTGGTCCAGGGTGAGATTCAGGTTTTTTGCAATTATTTCGGCAGTCTGCGGGGAAGCTTCGGTGCGGTAGAATTCTTCAAAGAAGGAAATTCCTTCCCGTTGATGGAGGATGAATATTTTAAAGAGATTCGGTTCATCCTTCGCCAGTTGGAGATAGGCGCGCCCTGTGCTGCGGAATAAGTCATCCTGATTGATGCGGGCAGCGACGTATTCATTGGCAAAGCCCTTTACCCGCTCTTCCACATCCTTTCGCAAGCCATCCATGTTTTGGCAGTAGCTGTAAATCGGCTGTACAGAGCAGCCCAGCCTGTCCGCGATATTTTTGACCAATACCTGCTCCATTCCGCCCTCCCGCGCCAGGGTGAAGGCTGCTTCAACGACCATTTCTTTTGAGATTTTTTGTTTTGGCATAGGCGTTTCTCCTTATTATAATCTATTTATATAAATTGTTTATATAAATAGATTATAATAAGATAAAAAATGACTGTCAAGTATCAAGTATTAAAAAAGAATGGGTGCAGCAGATTCCTGCCGCACCCATTCGCGCTAATACGATAGACCCTTTTCCAAGAAAAGCATCAGTCGCAGCAGTTGTTCCCGCAGCCGCATCCACAGCCACAACCGTTATTGTTGCATCCATAGCTCATGTTGCTGCCGCCGTCATTACCGCAGCAGAACAGAAGGATAAGGATGATGAGGATGATAAAGCAGCAGCTATTGCCTCCAAAACCGGTATTGCACATGGAAAAGTCCTCCTTTAAAATATGACATAAGATTTCTTGACGTTATGGACTCTAAAAGTTGCAGGGGCGGGAGAGCGGGAAAATGAACACCTTCCCGCTCTTGCCGCTGTAAGGATAGAAACAGAATTGCTTAGAGCCTTGGGATTAATCGCAGCAGCCGCAGTTGTTGTTGCCGCAGCCATTGTTGCAGCCGCATCCACAGCCGCTGGTCAGGGAACCGCAGATCCCGTTGCCATTGCCGCAGAAGATGAGGATCAGGATGATGAGGATGATCCAGCTCCAGGAGCCGCCGAAACAGTTGTTGTTGCACATAAGTGATGACCTCCTTTAAATTCTGGGGTTTTCTGGGTACACCACATAGTATGCAGGGGGTGAAAAATCGGTGAGAGGGGAAACACAAAGAAAAATCCCCAGGCCTTTTAAAAACCTGAGGATCGGATGCTTTACGCTGATTTTGTCTTCTTATCAATAAAAAACAGGATTTAATCCGCATATGTAAGGGTAATACTGCCCTTTACATTTCCCAAATCTCCATCTGCGGCCCGGAGAAACAGCTTATACGTTCCAGGTTTTACCGGAGTGCCAAAGGTATAGTCCCCGGCGCATTTCAGAGGTTCACCATCCTGGCATAAGTTTTGTACAGAATAATAAACTGTGTTTCGCTGCTCGTCCTTGGCAAAGGCAACCTGCATGCCCTTACCCATTTCCGCGGAAATATCATACTGGATTTTATCCCCATCAGATAGGGTGTATTCCCCCAGCCAGACAACCGTTCCGTTTGTTACAGATTTCAGATCAACAGGGATGACCTCCGGTGAAATATCTTCATCCTCCATGTCGCCAAAAAGCTTCTCCACTTCCGCCTTGGTCATATAGGCGGCACCTGTAATTTTGTTATCTGCATTGCGAAGTATTTTGATGTTAGCTGTTCCAGCTGGATTTATTTGCAGTGTGTAAAAGGATTTGTTGGCCCGCTGATCCAGAAAAATGTGAACCAACTGTCCCTGATAGTAGTAATTTTTGCCATCAACCGTAACGCCTACCGCTTGATATTCCACTTTCTGTGCTTCATCCCACTCTTTTTCCTTCTCTTCTTCCAATTTGCCAAATTCATCACTCTGACCCAGGACCCCATACAGAACGGACTGGAACGCCCACTTTTCGTCTTTCAGGGATTTATCCCGATACGTTTCCAGCATCTTCCTGCTCATGTGATTAGCCAGAACGGAGAAATAGGCGATATTGCCATCCCCGTAGATTTTTTCTGCATAACGCAGAACTAAATCACAGTCCTCATCCAGCAGGCCGACAGCGGCTCCCCAAAACATGATCTGCTTATCGGTGTAAATCCTGTCCAGCCATTTGTTTTGCGCTTCTTCATCCAGCTGGGAGAAAGCAATCTGGAACAGGGGCAGACTGCCTGATTGATAGTATTGCTCTGCCTGTGAGGAAAAATCAGACTGCGTATGCTGATTCATCTGGTTGTTTTCATCCAGCCAGTGATTCATCCATTTCTCCTCCCATTCATTTGCAAAATGGGAGGCGTTAAATGTATCTGAGGTATAAATTCCCATGACACCAGAACCTTTTTGCGTTACTTTGATAAGATTACTGCCTGTACCCTCTGAAAATGTGTAGATGTTTCCATTTTTCCTGAAATTCTTTGGCTTATAAATTTCGCTCCACCGGCCGTTATCGACAATGGTTACAGAGGAGTTTTTGAAATCGTCTTTGGAAACCAACTGGAAATAGCCGCTGTTTGTCGTTGTATCCACCGATCCGGCAAAGCCCTCCGGCAGAGTCAAAAAGACAGAGGCCATATTGAAATTGCCCATAATATTCCCGGATCGGAAAAGGTTACAGGTCAAATACCCATTGTCAACATTCAGGTTCACATTGTCATAGGAAATATCAGGGATATACAGCTTGATGGTTTCGCTGTTGATGTTTGTATTTGTCTTACAGGAAATGGAAACCTTCCATTCGTTTTTTTGATTGTCAATCAAAACCTCAACCTTATAAACATTCTGGTTAAACTCTGCATATATCTTTTCGTTTTTTGGTGCAGACAACACATTTACAGCGGCGCTACTTACATTTACGAAAAGGGAAGGTTTGTCCGTTGTGCTGAATATTCCAGATGCGCTGACACTGTTTTCCATTTTGTAAATACCGATAAAGGACGCAACCAGAACAACCCATAATGTCAGAAGGCTGGTAAAAAATTTAGCCGTCCTTGACCGCCTCTTAAATTTCATAATCGCGCCTAACCTTTCTTTCAGAAGCTGTTTATTTCCGCTCAATGTAATGGAACCAAGAGATTCTTTATACTTTCCGACTGCCGCCATCGCGTCAAGCAGGGTTTTTCCATAGTCCTGCGCTTTGTCACATCCCATTTTGACAAGAACTGCTTCATCACAGGAAAATTCACATGCTTTGGTCATTTCACGGCCCATGAGATGGACAAGAGGATTAAACCAATGGAGGCAGACTGTTATCTGAACCAGCCATTTACAGAACATATCCCGCCGTTTGTAATGGGTTAATTCGTGCAGTACAATATATTGGAAATCCCTTTCAGAAATGTCCGTGCTTGGCAGCACAATGCAGGGGTGGAAAAGGCCGGTCAGCAGCGGCGAGGAGATCAGGGGATTGATGCAAAGCTCCACAGGCTTTTTAATGTTCATCTGTTCTGCGGTCAAGGAGAGCATGTCTAAAAGCTTAATATCCGAAATAGGGGAAGAACCGGCGGTTACATACCGAAGAAAGCTTTGGTAGACCGTTATCTTCCGTATCAGGAGGAGCAATGCACCAACCATCCAGATCATCCAGAGATGTTCAGCTGCTGACAATGCAGTCTCCTGCAGGGAATAAGCGGCTTTTGGCTCCTCCGCTGGGTTATCCGTATTTTGAATGTCCTGCTCCTGCGCAGCAGCAGGAAGGCTGGAAACGCCTGAAACATCAGGAACACTCGGCTGAACCGGCAGGGGAGAGGCTTGCGTAATTGCCTGGTCGATTGCCTGATAGGTTTTCCCCATCAGATTGGTTTCCGGTCCAAAGGGGAGAAGCAGCCGCAGCACGACAACGAACCAAATATAATATTGCCATTGCCGGCTGATTTTATCTTTCCAGAAATGCTTGGCGGCAAATAGCGCCAGAATCAGCAGGGAACCGGAAAGAGACATGGACAGGAATGTTTTTAAAATCATGTTCATCGTTTTTCTTTCCCTTCTTCCAGAAGCTTTTTCAATTCTTCATATTCCTCGCCGGTCAGAAGGTCGCCTGAAATCAGGGTGGAAACAAGCCCCTTTGCGTTTCCTTCGTAAATTTTATTCAGAAAGCTTTTGGTCTGGGCTGTCTGATATTCTGTCTCCGAGACAAGGGAGGTATATTCGTTTCGGCGGCCGATTTTTTTCGCGCTTAAAAAGCCTTTATTGATGAGACGGGATAAGAGAACAATAAGCGTGTTTTTCTGGCATGGCCTGCCTTTGGCTGCAAGTCCCTCCATAATGTAGGGGAACAGCGTTACCTCCGATGGGTTTCCCCATACAATTTTCATAATTTCAAGTTCTGCGTCGGATATCTGCTGGATCATGTAATGCCTCCTTTTATATAACACGTTGTTGACAATTAAAATATAACATGATGTTGTACGTTTGTCAAGGGGGTTTCCAAAATGAAATCAGGCAGGAAAGCCTTTTACAGCTTTTCCGCCTGATTTCATTTCGCTTTTCATTACTTTAACAATGATATCTTCAAATTGATTCAAAGGGCTCTTTTAAATGAAATTGTTTCATAAAACTGTCCTCCAATTTAAAATAAGCCGCTAAATCTTCTGGCTGTGCGGAGATCCCTTTCTCCCAGTACCTATTGCCATAATAAAGGGACATAGCCCAGTAGTAAGCATATTCATGGCTTAATAGTCCTGCATCCATTGCGCTTTCTATTGGTTCTGCGAGATGGGAGCTGTCCACTATTTCAGATGCCTTTACATATGAAATGCCAACATAATAGACCAATAAATGCTTTATCAACTCGCAAAAGCTATATTGGTTCATCACAATCTTACCATTATTATCTTCCAGAACAATACCGTCTTTTAACATAAAAATTCCTTTTACTATTTTATATACTTACACTGAACGCCTCACAGAGACTCAGTATTTTATCCAGCTTTGCGATTGAATTGAGCCATTCTGACGGGATCTTCTGCCAGCCATATTTTAATCCAGCTAATCCTCCGGCAACTGCGCCGACAGTATCGGTATCCTCGCCAAGATTGACAGCTTCCAGAAGACAGGAGCGATAATCATTGCTGCGAAGAAGACACCACAGCGCAGCCTCCAGGGTATGTATTACAAAACCGCTGCTGCTTATATTTTCGTTAGGCAGGGATTGAAGTATATGGGCATCAACTCTTTCAAATTCATGCAGATACCCGGAAAATTCCGGTAATGACCGATAATAATTTTTTGCTGCTTCAATGCCGTTCTGAATGTCGCTTGATGCGTTTCTGCCACAGATCAGTTCATTGGCTGTGGAACAGTAAATTCCGCAGGAGATCAGGCTGATAGGGTGGGCGTGGGTTAAAGCTGAGACGTTATGAATGACCTGATATGCTTTACCATTATATGGGCGGTTTGCGCCGATACTGCCGTGGATCCAGAGGGATAAAGGCAGAATACGCATTAGGGAACCGTTGCCGTTGTCGTATATATCTGTTCCTCCACATTCCAGCGGAGGAGTACCTTCAGAAAATTTGACAAGGGCCTTCCTTGTGGAAATCCCCATATCAAAGACCTCGCCATGAGCGGTCATATAGCCCTGTTCCGCCCAGCGAAGGAAGCGGGACATAATATCCTGATAATCCAAGGCTTTGGACAGGCTTTTCAACAAGCACAGCATCATAGAGGAATCGTCAGACCAGGTACCAGCTGGTTGGGAGTGTGTACCGTATCCTCTCATTTCGACTATTGGGGACTTTGTTAATTCCTCCCGGTTCATAAATTCTGCTGGCACTCCCAAAGCGTCTCCGACCACAAGACCCAGAACAGCGCTTTTTACGATATCCAAATTCAAAACAGAACACCACCTTTCCCAATTTATAAAAATTTTATCACACCATGGATAAAAAAAGCAAGTTATAAAACAGGGACAAAAAAGAAAGCGCTCTATTTTCTCGCTGAATTTACATATTGGACTTTTCCCAGGGTGTACAGGCATAAACCAATTTTTTACGACCATATTATGTATGGGCAGTATGCCTGAATTTGGCAGGCATCAGCTTTGAAAGGGGGAAGGGTGATGAACCGTGTATAAGTTCCCTAGCTTTACTCCAAAGGCAAACAGCGCGGTCAACCACGCAATGACCCAGGCGTCTATATTGGGCCATACCTATATTGGAAGCGAACATCTCCTGCTGGGCCTGCTCCGCGAACACAGCGGGGTGGCCTATGTTGTTCTCGCACAAAAAAATGTCGATTACGACAAGGTAGTCCGCCAACTGGTGCGGACAGTGGGAAAAGGGATGACCACTTCCCTGACGCTGGAAAACCTTACCGAGCGCAGCCGCCGGATTCTGGAAAACGCCTCCGGCCAGGCGCGGCTGATGGATCAGCCCATGGTGGGGACCGAACACCTTTTAATGGCGCTGCTGTTGGAAACGGACAGCTATGCGGTACGGTTTTTAAACGAATTAAATGTAAACCATGAACTGTTATATCAATTTCTCATGGACACCCTGGATGGAGAGCTTCGGGAGCTTCCAGACGCTTCAAACAGTCTTGGGATAGGAAGGGGGAAAAGGCCCATGGCGAAAGCCGTCAGGCCGGCGACAAAAACGCCGCTGCTGGATAAATTCAGCAAGGATTTAACCTGGATGGCCCAGGAGAATATGCTTGATCCTGTAATTGGCAGGGATCGGGAACTGGAACGGGTGGTACAGATTTTATCCCGGCGCAGCAAAAACAATCCCTGTTTGATCGGGGAAGCAGGCGTTGGAAAGACTGCTGTGGCAGAAGGTCTTGCACAAATGATTATAAAGGGGGATGTACCGGACTCCCTGCAATATAAAAGGATTGTCTCGGTGGACTTGACCTGTATGGTGGCAGGAACCAAATACCGGGGAGAATTTGAGGAGCGGGTTAAGACCATTCTTGAAGAAGTCGCAAATGCAGGAAATGTGATCCTGTTTATCGACGAGGTGCATACGATCATCGGCGTAGGTGCGGCAGAGGGAGCCATTGATGCAGCCAACATTTTAAAGCCCCAGCTAGCCAGGGGAGAGTTACAGATGATTGGTGCGACCACCATTGAGGAGTACCGGAAAACAGTGGAAAAGGACGCAGCCCTTGACCGCAGATTCCAGACTGTTATCATTGAGGAACCGCCGGAGGATATTGCTGTGCGGATATTAAAGGGGATAAAGGACCGATACGAAAAGCATCATCATGTGGTAATCTCCGACGAAGCAATTTTGGCGGCGGTAAGGCTTTCTGCCCGATATCTGCCGGACCGGTTCCTGCCGGATAAGGCCATTGACCTGATGGATGAGGCCGCATCCAGGGTGCGCATCTGCACATTCAGCGCGCCCAAAAGCCTGAGAGAAAAAGAGGAACAGCTCCGGGAAATCCAGCAGCAGAAGGAAAACGCCATTCACAACCAGAGCTTTGAGCTGGCCGCCCACATCCGGGACCGGGAGCGGGAGCTGGCAAAGCAGGTACAGCAGCTGAAAAACATCCGCGACGCAAAGGAGATACGTCTGCGCCGGGAGGTGACAGCAGAGGATGTGGCTAAGGTAGTGTCTTCCATGACAGGAATCGACACTTCCACCCTGACCAAAGAACAGAGCCAGCAGCTTCTCCACCTGGAGGAAAGCCTGAGCCGGCGCATTGTAGGGCAGTCGGAAGCCATTAAAGCGGTATCTGGTGCGATACGCAGAGGAAGGATCGGGTTGGGAGACCCTGGGCGTCCTTTGGGATCATTCCTGTTCCTGGGACCTACGGGAGTGGGAAAAACAGAGCTGTGCAAGGCTCTGGCAGCCTGCCTGTTCGCTGATGAAAAGGCGATTGTCCGGCTGGATATGTCCGAGTATATGGAAAAGCATACAGTTTCCCGGTTGATCGGGTCGCCACCCGGCTATGTGGGATATGGGGAAGGGGGACAGCTCACCGAAGCTGTCCGCCGAAAGCCCTACTGTCTGCTGCTGCTGGATGAAATTGAAAAAGCACACCCTGATATTTTTAACATCCTCCTTCAAATTTTAGAGGACGGAACAATTACCGACAGCCAGGGCAGAAAGGTGAATTTTAAAAACACCCTGATTATTATGACCTCCAATCTGGGGGCGAGGTATCTCACCGAGGGAAAACAGCTTGGCTTTTTAACGCCGGAATCCACAGATCAGGCTGTCCGGCAGCAGGTCATGCGGGAGTTAAAGGATGCTTTCAGGCCGGAATTTTTGAACCGTATTGATGAAACCATTCTGTTCCAGCGGCTGACCCAGGAGGATGTCCGGTGTATTGCCCAGCAGTTTTTGCGGCAGTTAAAGGGGCGGCTGGACGATCTGCATATTTCCATTACTTTCAGCGATGAGGCAGTCAGCCGTCTGGCGGTGATGGGGTATGACCCATCCTATGGGGCGAGGCCGTTGAGGAAAGTAATCCGCAGCCAGGTAGAGGATCCTCTGGCAGAGCAGATTTTACAGCATAACCTTGCACCGGGGGACAGGGTACTTTGCAAGTATGCAGAGGAAGGGTTCCGGTTTCAGAAGGTAGTTAGTTAAGGGAAAAACAGTCCAGGAATGATTGGAATTCCTGGACTGTTAAATTTGTTTAAATTACAACAGCTAATCATTGATAAAATCAGCATTATTATGGAAAAAATATATACGATTTGTTGACATTGGGGGGGGGCATGTTATACTTTTTGAAAAGTAGACGAAAGAGGTTAATTTTATGAATCAATTTGAAAAGCAGATTTTTGATATGTATGTACAGTATGGGATTGGAAGAAATGAGGACTGTGCGATATGTAGACAAAATGATCCAAACCTTTCAAAACCTATATCCATATGGCATGTAGGGACGCAATATGCGCAAAGTAAATATAAAGTTTTATTCATAGGCAAAGCCGCAAGAGGCAGCCTTGGACAGGAAAATTTATATTGTGATATTGTTGAAGACGGTACTGTGATTGCAGAAGATTTATATTATTCTACAGGGTGGGTTTTTTGGAATTATACCAAGGCAATTATGAATAAAATATATGGAGAAGAAAGCGCATGGGAGCAGTTTGCTCTTACCAATATGATTAAGTGCAACGCTTCAGAAACAGCAGACACCAGTACTACGGCTGCAAAAGCTAACTGTGCCTTATTTCTAAAAAAAGAAGTAGAATTATTGCAGCCAAAACATATAATGTTTTATACTAATTCAAATTATGATGAAGCGATTAAAATAGTTTTTGATGGAATCGAAGATTCTGAGTATGTTGATAGCCCATGTGGAAATAAAGTTTTGCATTTATGGAATTTTATAGGTCTTTTAGGTGGAAATAAGATTAAAGTAATTCGGACAGGACATCCTGAACGTATGAACAAACAACATTTTGTGAAGCATATAGTTGATTTTATTACAACAGAATTATAATAAAGAAGGGAAGAAACAACTCATATGATTGATCCGTGTATATTACCCAAAATGCTCTTAAATGTGGTGATATTGATGTTTTAAATAGCAGTAGAGAAAAAGTTAATCCCGCTGTAATTGAGGAAAATAAAAGAATATTTGAAAATGAAATTAAGATAAGGGAAAAAAGAAACAAGGCAGTAATAACTATATTTAGTATTTTTGGTGTGTTATTGTTATTGCTTTCAATACTAATTATATCGGATAGTTTAACAGATGAGACTGCTTTTTTATCTATTGCTTTTTTACATTCATTACACAAATACCAACTTGTATTTGTGCCTTTTTACAAACTAATTCTTTGCAAAAGTTTTACATTTAATACCTGCCCTAGGTGCTATCAAATTAATGCATGGGCTCATGTTAGAACAAATGAGCTAGGCAGAGAACATACAACCATCACTAAAGAGGTTGTGAACAAACATTATGCGCCAGATAAAAAATATAGAGGCAGCCCGTTGGCAGATTATGCCACAACGTTATCAGGGTAAATCTGTCACTAATGTCAATGTGTCTGCTACTCGTTATAATTATTGCGATATCTATAGGTGTAAATGCTGTGGATACTTTACTAAGATAAATCATTCTAAAGTGGTTGAGGACTAGGGATTATACAGAAATTTTTCTATAAGAGCAATAAGACAATAACTATGCATTGTGAATGGCAGGCGAATATGTTAAAATGAAATATATAAATCAGAATTTTATGGAAAAGGAGAACAAAAATGCAGATTGTACCTACATTAAATTTTGGAGGGAATTGTCGGGAAGCAATTCAAATGTATGAAAAGGCATTTAACGGAAAGATTAGTTGTATGATTACATATGGAGAAGCGAATGATCCTGAATATAGTCTGTTGCTTAAAGAAAATCAAAAAGAATATATATATCATTCGGAACTTATACTGGACAATCAACGAATCATTATGAGTGACCATGTGGATATTGAATTTCAAACGTGCTATTCCAATTTCCTTACCATTATGTATAATACTAAAGAAGAAGTACAAAGAGCATATGAAATCATGAAACAAGGAAGTAAGACAATATATCAAATAGGAGCAACACCATACAGCTCTTGCCGAGTTGTTTTTGTTGATAAATTTGGAATTCGTTGGGGAATTATGACCGAGCAAACAGAGCGATAAATTCCAATTTGCAGGTTCGTTTCTGTACAGAGGACGTTTTGAGAAACTATCTGCATTTTAAGGGAAGTAAACAAGTATGATCTCACATCCAATTTTACTTCAAAAGAGAAGCGAAGGCGTTTTTGGTATCTGCTGTGTGAGGGACAAATGTCCTACAGATGAATTAGAGAATGAGTATAACAAACAAGGTCAATATAGGGGATGGATTTTTTTAATCCCATGTTATTGAATCAGAAAATATAATTAAAAGGGGAGCAAGTCATGGACGATTTATTGAAGGCAGTAAAGGATGGCTGGAACAAAACTGCTGATTCGGAATGGTATCAATCGCTCCGAACAGATGAAAAGATTGCAAAGTTGGCGATAGAGCCGGAAACTGCTTTTCATCCTGCGGTAATCAGCTTAATCAAAAAGTATCTCCCTGATTTACAAGGCAGAGAGGTATTGCTTCCGTCAAGCGGCGACAACCACGCCGCTTTTGCATTTGCCCTGATGGGGGCAAATGTCACATCTTCGGACATAAGTGAAAAGCAACTAGAACACGCGCAGAATATTGCAGATAAACTGCATCTTGCTATTTCTTTTATCTGCGATGATACCATGCGGCTTTCCAGGTTTAAAGATAACTGTTTTGATTTGGTTTATACTTCAAACGGCACACATACTTGGATCGCAGATTTAGGATTGATGTATAAAAACATATACAGAGTGTTAAAACCATCAGGATTCTCAATTATGTATGATATTCATCCGTTTAACCGTCCGTTTACAGGTGAACCATGGAAAGCCCCTCAAATTCAAAAGCCATATGAGGAAACAATGCCCAACTGTCATTGGCGTGTTCAGGATCTGGTAAATGCGATGACAGAGGCACAGCTGTCCATAAAGGAAATGGAAGAATTACAGGCTGTGAACGCTTCATTTTGGTTTTCATACAATGAATTGATAAAACAAAATCCAGATGAAATGGAAAAGGTTAACAACTGGAAATACAATCCTATGGCGGCATTGCCAGCCTGGATTTCCATTGCAGCACAAAAAGCTGTTTGAATTTTTGTAGTTCCAGATGAATACACAGAAAGGAAAGTTATGATATACAAAGAAGAAGCAAAAGACTTGTTTTCAGTCCCAGATGAGTATTATCTTGCACATTGTATCAGTGCAGATTTTGCTATGGGGAAAGGAATTGTTGTTGAATTTAACAGGCGATTTGATATGAAACGCATATTGCAGAAAAAATATCCCGGATATATAGACCAATATGTAAAGTGCAGTATTGGCGGCGATTGTATTTTAGAAGGCAGGATATTAAATCTCATTACAAAAGAGAGATATTTTCATAAGCCAACCCTTGCCAGCATGAAAACCGCGCTTCAAAAGATGAAAGAAATATGCGGAAGAGAGCAAATAGATAAAATTGCTATGCCTACCATCGGCGCAGGTCTTGATCGTTTGCAATGGGAGGATGTTGCAGCTCAAATCAAAGATGTATTTGAAGATACAGGAATTGAAATTTTGATCTGTAAATTAAAGTAAAAAATCTTTCCTGCTGACAATTCTGTTTTATTGGTAAGAAACAGAATTTAACAAAGGAGTTTATCAATATGACAAGAAAAGAACAGGCAGACTATATATTGTATCACTGCGGTCTGGAAGAAGAATTACGAAAATACGGTGTTCCCCATATAGTTGGAAGTTACCGTATGGATACAATGGCATGGAACGATTTGGATATCGACATTGAAAACGATACTATGTCACGGAATAAATTGTACAAGCTGTCCAACTTTATTATACATAGGTTTCAGCCTGTTTGGTATGAAGCAAAAGAGGAAATTACCAAAGAGAATAAGACCATTTGGTTTCATGGCTTTGAAACGCTTGTGGAAGGGGAGCTTTGGAATATAGACCTATGGTTTTTTGACAAAGAGACCATAGGCAAAGCGGAGCAGTATTGCGATGCAGTCAAAAGAAGGGTTGAGAGCGAGCCCGAACTGAAAGAGAAAATAGTAACAATAAAAACAGAATTGATCCTCCGGGGGAAATATTCCTTTGATCAATATACAAGTATGGATGTTTACGATGGAGTGCTGAATCAGCATATTTTTGATATTGAGGATTTTCTTATCCATTACACGAAACAACAAAATTCGCTTTAAGGGAAGAAAGTGTCATGAACAACTGGTTTACCATTGACCAAATAGACGAAAACAGCTTTATTATCAGCGAGTACCGGCATTGGGAGGAAACGCATTGTTATCTGCTGAACGGAAAAAATCAAAGCCTGCTGATTGATACAGGTCTTGGGATATCCAATATATATGACACGGTGCGGACGTTTACCGATAAACCCATTACAGCGGTGGCCAGCCATATTCACTGGGACCATATCGGAGGACACAAATACTTTCCAGACTTTTACGCCCATTCTGAGGAATTGGATTGGCTGAACGGAAAGTTCCCTCTGCCTATCGAAACCATTAGGAAAATGGTAATCGATCGATGTGACCTTCCCGACGGCTATGATGTAAATGGTTATGAGCTTTTTCAAGGGACGCCGGTCAAGATACTGACTGACCATGATATCATCGACATTGGCGGACGGGAAATCGAAGTGCTTCATACTCCGGGACACTCGCCGGGCCATTTATGCTTTTGGGAAAAGGATAGGGGATACCTATTTACCGGCGATCTGGTTTATAAAGATATCCTGTTTGCCTGCTATCCCTCTACTGATCCGGAAGCCTATCTTGTGTCGCTGGAAAAGGTTGCCGCACTGCCGGTAAGAAAAGTTTTTCCTGCACATCATTCTCTGGATATACAGTCGGAGATTTTGAGCCATATACGGGATGCTTTCAGACAGCTTAAAGAGGAAGGGAAACTCCATCACGGCAGCGGTACATTCCGATATGGGGACTGGGGCGTATGGTTGTAAAAACGGCTCTATGGCTTGAAAAATATCTTATTCCATGATAAAATAATAATAGTATAGTAACCCAACGGAAGGCGTGTGGAGACTTTGACAACAGCCGAAAGGAATCAGCAAAAGCACTTGGAGGATTTAGAGCGGATTAAGGAGTTTCGTCTTCTGGATGACGATTTTATGACAAGGTGCTTTGACGGCAATATTGAATGTATTCAACTGATACTGCGGATTGTTTTGAATATTTCCGATTTAATGGTGACAGAAGTTCGTACCCAGGTATTTGTGGAAAATCTGCTCAACCGCTCGGTTCGGCTGGATGTAGTTGCCGCAGACACCGAGGGAAAGGTGTATAATATTGAAATCCAGCGTATGGATAAAGGTGCGGGAAAAAAGCGGGCGCGTTATAACAGCAGTATGATGGATGCGAATCTTTTGAGAAAAGGGGAAAATTTCGATAGTCTGCCAGAAACTTATGTGATTTTCATTACTGAAAATGACGTTATCGGAAAAGGACAGGCGGTATATCAGGTCGAACGGTATTTTTCCGGGACAGACGAACTCTTTGGGGATGGAACTCATATCTTGTATGTCAACGGTGCTTATCGGGGTGAAACGCCAATCGGAAGGCTGATGTACGATTTTTCCTGTACCAATCCTGATGATATGAATTATGATGTGCTGGCGGATAGGGTAAGATTTTTCAAGGAAAGTAAGGAGGGAGTCTTAATTATGTGTAAAGCGATTGAGGATATGCGAAGAGCGGAACGCGAAGAAGGGATTAAGGAAGGCTTAAAGACAACCGCACTCCGTATGCTGGCGGCTGGAAAGTATGCTTTGGAGGAGGTTGCAGATATTACTGGACTTTCTCTTGAAGATATCAAGAAAATGCAGACAGTACAAAGATTATAAATAAACCGGGGTGGAGGCCAAAAGTGCTTCCGCCCTTTGTTTTTTGCTGCTTGTATAGCGATTATAGACTGTGATATAATGAAGAAGAAAATATTTTCCAACAATGAAGGGAGACATAGCTATGAAACCGATTACCTCCGAAGCCCTTTATGAATTCCGCAATCCCAACAGCTTCACCTTTTCCCCCGACGGAAGCATGGGAGCGTTTCTTCTCCACCAGGCTGACAAGGAGAAAAACGGATACAACAGCGATTTGTATATCCTGGAAGGGAAGTCGGTCCGTCAGCTTACCGCAAGCCATGATGTGAATTCCTTCATCTGGACAGAGGACAACAAAATACTGTTTCCAGCGGCCAGAGACGAAAAGATTAAGAAAAAGCAGTCTGATAAAATTCCCTGTACTGCCTATTATCTTCTCGACCCAAAGGGCGGTGAAGCACTTCCTGCCTTTGAAATTCCTTTAAAGGTCATTGCCATCCGCAAAATTGCCGGGACAAAGTACCTTTTGACGGCAGTTGTACATAAAGAGGACCCGGACTGGCCCTCTCTCACCGAAAAGGAAAGGGAGGAGATAGTAAAAGATAAGGAGAAAATTGGTTACTATACCTTTGACGAACTGCCCTTCTGGTCTCAGGGGAGGGGTGTGTGGAACGGCAATCGAAATGTCCTTTACCTCTATGATTCTGCGGACATCAGCATAGATAGAATTACTGGTGTTCACTTTGATACAGGTTTTACCAAGGTTGTAGGGGACTGCATTTATTATACCGGCGCAGATTTTAACGACGTCAATCCACCTATGAAGGGGGCCTTCTGCTATGACATCCTTTCCAAAAAGACAACAACCCTGATTCCCCAAGGGACAAGTCAAATTCATATGGTTCTGCCATGGGGCGAGAAGATTCTGGTGATTGCCGCCATCGGCGGAACTGTCAACGATACACCGGACTTTTACACAATGAATCCAGACGGCTCAGATTTAAAGCTGTTCGCAGACTGGGATAGCTGCATTGGCCACGGCGGTCTGGTTTCCGACGCAAGGGGCGGGAATGGACAGGGATGGAAGCTGGCGGGAAAGGATTTTTACTTTTTATCCATTCTGGAAAATACCTCCTGCCTGTGTAAGCTTTCCGCAGATGGGACGATTTCTACTCACCTTACCCCCAATGGTTCCGCTGATTTCTTTGATGTGTCTGGGGATAAAATTATATACGGCGGGTTTTTCAATGGCCATCTGAACGAGCTATATGAAAACGGTAAACAGATTACCCATTTTAATGACGGCTTTTTAGAAGAATATTCTGTTTTGCCAGTGGAGCACCATACCTTTACCGCATCGGATGGATATTTAATTCATGGATGGGCCATTAAGCCCTTAAACTATATCCCTGGCAAGAAGTATCCGGCGATCCTGAACATCCACGGCGGCCCAAGGGGAACCTATGGGGATATCTTTTGCCACGAGATGCAGCAATGGGCCAATGCAGGCTATTTTGTGTTTTTCTGCAACCCCAGAGGATCGGAAGGCAGAGGGGACGCTTTCGCGGATGTGTATGGAAAGTATGGAACTATCGACTATGATAACCTGATGGATTTTGCCGACGAAATGCTTCGGGCTTATCCCGATGCGGACAAGGAGCGCTTCGGCGTGACAGGCGGTAGCTATGGCGGATATATGACCAACTGGATCATCGGGCACACCAACCGGTTCAAGGCGGCAGTTTCCCAGCGCTCTATCTCCAACTGGCTGCTGTATGAATTTACTTCGGATATTGGGTATACCTTTATGCATCGGCATATTTTACATACTGCCTTTGAGGATTATACCAAAACCTGGGATCAGTCCCCCTTGAAGTATGCGCCAAACGCCAAGACACCAACCCTGTTCATCCACTCGGACAACGATTTCCGCTGCTGGATGGGGGAGGGGCTTTCTATGTTCAATGCTCTGAAAACTTTGGGCGTTCCGGCAAAGCTTTGTCTATTCCGCGGGGAGAGCCATGAGCTGTCCCGCAGCGGCAAGCCATGGAACCGGGAGGGACGGCTGAATGAGATATTGGGGTGGTTTCAAAAGTATTTAAATGATGATCATTAACACAGAAAGTATTCGAAATGGAATGTCAAATCGAAAGAATTGAGAAAAACAACTATAAACTCTTTGAAAACATGATATTTTGGCGGGAAGCGGGTACAGAGCGGGAATCCACGCAAATCTCCATTTCCTCGGTTATTGTTCATGAGTTAGCAAATCCCAATTTATATGTATACGCCGTTCGTAGACAATAAGGAGAGATTGATGGACATATTAAATTTTGAAAAAAAGCACGTTAAGGAAGCAATGGAAATTGCTCTTGCAAATTATAATGATGAGCGGCAATATGTAAAAGAACTGCCGCAAGTGTGTGATATTCCTGACTTATACAGTTTTGCCGAAAATGGACTGGGTGTTGCTGCGTTTGAAAATGAAAAGATGATAGGCTTCTTGTGCTGTTGTGAACCCTTTGACAATGCATTTCGTGCCACTGATGTGAGAGGAATTTTTTCTCCTATGGGTGCAAATGCAGCCGTTTCTAAAAACCGCCCCCAAATTTATGCAGCC
>CAJUSD010000041.1 GCA_910589145.1 uncultured Oscillospiraceae bacterium | reverse complement strand
TCCTGCTTGTATGCCCGTAAATCAAGGCTTTTTTGAGATAATCAACCATTTTAGTAAAAACTTACATCCAGTCTGAATCTTCCCTCAGCCTTTGTGAAAACTGAATATTTCGGATATCCTTGCCATAGAAGCGCAAAACCTTGCATGTCCCCAAAAGACGTGAAACGACCCTTTGCGTATACCGTTTTTGAAGCTCAGACAAGTCCAGGTTTGTGTTGATGATAAAAGGCAGTTTTTTAATCATTCTTGTATTTAAAAGGTTGTAAACAGTGGTCTGGTTAAACTGGCTTGGGAGTTCTGTCCCCAGGTCATCTAAAATTAAAAAATCGCAGCCAGACACTAAATCAAGGGTATCAGTCAATCGTTTTTCCTTTTGAAAATGTTCTTTTTCGATTGTAGACAGAATATTCTGGGCAGTGACATATAAAGTTCCATATCCTTTTTGGATTACTTCCCTGGCGATTGCAAGGGAAAGATGTGTTTTACCCAAACCAGTAGAACCAGTAAATACCAGGCTGGGAGATTCCAAGGAAAAATGATCGGCATATTTCTGGCATTGTTCAAAAACATTCTGCATTAAAAAGCGTGCGCTGACTCCCCTGGTATCTGACAGAATTTCAGTAGGGTAGTAAGATAAAGAGAAATCATCAAATCCCCGCTGCGGCATAGAGGAGGATTCATTTAATTTTTTCAGGGCAATTTGTTTTAAAAGCTGATTGTAACATTCACAGCGGTAGGGCCCATGAAACCCGGTATCCTCGCAGACCTGGCAATGGTAATGAACTTTGAGGCTGTCCGCCGAATACCCGTTTTGAAGCAGCAGAGTTTCTATTTTCCTCTGTATAGAAAGGTTTTGCTCCTTGAGCCGTTCAATCATGGCAGAGGCGTTTTCGCCGGCTCCAAGCACCATCCGGGAAACCTTCAAACCTACATTGGAAATCTGCCGTTCCAACTGGGCAACTTCCGGCAGGGCATTATGTATTTTCTCACGGCGGAGACGGCAATCCTTTTCCGCCTGAATACGGCGCTGCTGCATCTGGGCGGTTGCCTGTGTATATATCTCTTTGGAAAATGACATCAATTCACCTGCTTCCTTAACCCTTCTCCGTTCGGCCAAGCACAGCTTGCGATTCCCGGAGCTTTTGGGGGTTTATAGCTGCATCTAATATAAGCCGGTTTACTTCATCTAAATCGTAGGATGGTGTCCCCAGCTCGTCCTCTCCTTTTGAGGACTGATAGCGAGGCCGCTGTTTAGATTGTGTTGGCTGCTCATCCCTCTGTGTCTGTTCCTGAAGTGCTTCCTGAGGAGTCATGATATTCTTTTCCTTCCAGGATTTCAAAATAGAATCAATATAAGGGAAACTCAGTTTTCCAATACGTTCAATCGTACGTTCATAGGCAAGGCGGATCATCGACATCCCGCTGTGGTACTCACCATACCATTTATTTACATATTCCTGCTCTTTGTCAATCAAGTCACGGTCACGGATGCCGAACGCTGCCTTTACCTCTCCGGCCCAGGAATTATGTTCCTCAATCTGGCGGATATGTTCTTCCGCTGTTTCTAAAGAAATAACTCCTGCATCCTGCCAGTCCAGTGCCACCCGCTCAATATACCGCATCTGCCTTTTTCCCACAGAACAGCAATACTGAATTACCATAAGAATAACATCAATTGGGATTCCTGCCCAATCATATAAGTAAATGAGTGAGCTTCTATCTGTAATGTGCAGATATTTGCCCAATTTCTCCGAGGCTGCCTGAAACAGAAATTCTATATTTGGGTCTTTTTCCATCATAGCTGCAATCTGTTCGCTGCTTGGACGGCCTCGATAGGACGAGGTGCCCTTTGGCGGAATTTCCTGAACAGGGCGGGATTTTTCCTTAGCTTTCGGTGGTTCCGGGGTAGGATGGATCTTTTTTTCTTCTGGTTCTGTATGGTTTTTAGACTGCTGGGAAGTATCCGTGGAAAGGATTCCTGCGTTTACCCAATACCACAATGCATCCCGGATTTCCCCTATATCCATTGCCAATTCCTGTGCAATCTGTTCCTCGTCTGCTGTTCCGCCCCGGCGAAGCAGAATTAACAACGCCCGGAGAGACAACGCCCCACAGGTTCTTATGTGCTTATCAACTACCTGCGCCGGGACTGCAAAGATGCTCCGCCATTCCTGGGCAGAAACTACATACTCCATTTTGACGCCATCCTCCTATATGATTAGAAAAAGATAGGGTGGAGTCTTATTCCTCCATCCTGACAATACATCTGTTCTATTTCTATTATACCATGGAGTTCCTTTCCGCACAATAAAAAAATATTAAAAAAAGAAAATAAGTTTCTATAAATAAAAACGTATATGGAAGCTGTCCTTTTTCCCTGAATTGTGTTATGATATAAATAGAACAATTACTCTTTCTAGGAGGAACCCAAAATGAAAATTGCCTTGGTGGAACCGCTTGCTGTCAAAGCGGAGACAATGGAGAAATTTGAGAAGAAAATCCGCGAAATGGGACATGAACTTATCATTTATTCTGACCGTGACCCAAGCCCGGAAGCCCTCAAGCAGAGAAGCGCAGGGATGGATGCTATTTTAATTGCAAACACTCCTTATCGTGCTGATGTAATTGACGCCTGCCCGCAACTGAAATATATTGACGTTGCCTTTACAGGGGTAGATCACATTGACATTGACCACTGCAAGGAAAAGGGGATTGCGGTTTCTAATGCCTCCGGTTACTCCGATATCTGTGTTGCGGAGCTGGCCTTTGGCATGATGCTGAATCTTTCCCGCTATATGCTGCCATGTGATGATGCGGTTCGGGCTGGAAAAGATAAGACAGGGTTAGTTGGGACAGAACTCTTTGGAAAGGTTTTAGGCGTTATTGGAACTGGGAAAATTGGAACTAGGGTCATTGAAATTGCCCAGGCTTTTGGGATGAATGTAATTGCTTTCAGCCGGACAATGAAACCGGAACTGCAGCAGCGCGGGGTTGTTTACTGCGATTCGTTGGAGGACTTAATGGCTCGCAGTGATATTGTTACTTTACATACCCCCAATAACGCACAGACAAAAGGCTTAATTCATAAAGGAGTTATCCAGAAAATGAAGCCTTCCGCTGTCTTTATTAATACGGCCCGCGGCCCTATTGTGGATAGTAAGGCTTTGGCAGATGCGCTGAATGAAGGGAAAATTGCAGCAGCAGGGATTGACGTATTTGAAATGGAACCTCCGATTCCTGCAGAACATCCTTTGCTGAACGCTAAAAATACACTGCTGGCCCCCCATGTGGCATTTGCTACAAAAGAAGCTATGGAACGCCGGGCGGAAATTGTATTTGAGAATATGTATCAATGGCTCAACGGGAATGTGATTAATAAGATATGCTAATTGGTGGGCATAATCTAAAATGAGTACCATCAAGGGCTGCCTTTGATTGACAAGGGAAAACATGGTTTTGGGGCCGGCAAGGGAGAACGCCGGTATAACAAAGTAAAAAACGGCGCCAAAAACTCCGAAGGATCCAAAATCAGTTCCGGCGGTGGAGCTGATTTTGGGCGTGTTGGCCCTTGTCAAGCAAAGGTAAAGAAAAAAGGTTTGAAAGTTTCTGGACTTTCAAACCTTTTTAAATTGTCTTTGGTTATATTTAACTTATTCCTGAACAGTACGGTGCAGTACTTTTCTAATGGCTCCTGCGCCTTCAATCATTTCCTGGAACAGCTTCTCAACCTTATCCGCCATACCAACAGCATACAAATCCACCCCAAAAATCCGTTCATTCGTCAAAATCGGTTTTAGGGTCTCTCCTGCAGCAACAGTGCTCCCCAAAGAAATCCCCTTTAAAGTCTGTTGAACGGAATCCAGCAAAGGATCAGGGCTGGGTGCAAAAGCGTTCCCGTTATCGTCAATCCCCATAGCATAGCGGCACCATCCTGCAAAAACAAGGGGAATCACTTTTAAATCATCCAGTTTCAAATCAGAACGCTTCAGATAAGCCTGAATGGTCTGTCCAAAACGGATGGGGAGCTTTTGGGAAGTATCGGTGGCAATGCGCTGAGGAGTATCCGGCATAAAGGGATTGGGCAGACGAATATTAACTACCTCGTCAATAAAATCTTTGGGCTTGATAATGCCGGGATCAACAACAACAGGCATGCCTTCAATGTATCCAAGGCGTTTCACCATAGCTAGGAGGTCGGAATCTGACATTTCCTGATAAATGGTTTCAAATCCAAGCAGACATCCAAATACTGCTAAAGAAGTATGTAAAGGATTCAAACAGGTGCAAACCTTCATCTTTTCCACTTTGTCAACCGTCTCGCGGTCAGCAAAGAGAACCCCAGCTTTTTCAAGGGGAGGGCGGCCAGCCGGGAAATGATCCTCGATTACCAGATACTGTGCCTGTTCCGCATTGACAAAGGGCGCAGTGTAGGTTTTCTTTTGAGTGATAATGACATCAGCATCCTCAAATCCATCTGACTTTAACATTTCCTGAACCTTTTCATCAGGACGGGGGGTTATCTTGTCAATCATACTCCAGGGGAAAGATACTTTTTGGGAATCGTTCAGATAGTCGAGGAATGCTTGAGGCGCATGGCCCTTTTCCTGCCACTTCTGAGCAATTTCCAGAATTGCCCCTTTGAGCTTGTCCCCGTTGTGGGAGCAGTTGTCCATGCTTGTCATGGCAATCGGAAGGCTTCCGCAGGCGTAACGGTGCAGAAGAAGCGCTGCTAATTTTCCCATAAGGCTTTTGGGCTGTGCCGAGGGTTCATCTATGTCATATTGTACGTCTGGGATGTATCCGCCGGAAGCCCCCCGCAAACTATACCCCTTTTCAGTTATGGTAAAGCTTGCCATCTGTAAAGTTGGAGAAGAAAAAACGGACTTGATCTCTGCCCAGTCTTTACCTTCTGCCAGATAGGACTCAGTAACGCTTCCAATGACTTCTTTGTCAATGGAACCATCTGCCTTGAGGGTGACAAGCAGGCTCAGGTTTTGATAAGGCCGGTATGCCTTTTCAATAATTTCTGTGTCAAAGGATTCACATACGATAATCCCGCGGTCATATTCGCCGGCATTTAATAGACGCTGGCTTAATGCTGCTGGAAAAGCACGAAAAATATTTCCGGCACCAAAGTGAATCCAACTGGGATTCTTTTGTGTTTCTGCCGCTGCCTTGTCCCTGTTATAACGGGGAAGGGTGTAGCCCTTTTCTGTCCAGGCCGAGGGATTTTTTTGGTAGTCTAATAGTTTCATCTGTCAATCCTCCTGCTTTTATTTAGGCCGGTTTTTGCCTTTCTTTCATTATATCTGTACAAGGAAAAACTGTCAATCATAACAACAGGATCGGAAGTGAAAACCTAATGTTGGAAACTAAAAAGATTTAAAAAATTACTAAAAATCTCTACATTTGTAACTAAAAAAATAAATTTTTATAAATTCCCTATTGTATTCTGCTAAAAAACATGCTATAATATTAGCGAATTCTACAAACCACAAGGTTTTTTCGGGGAAAAGGTTGTTATAAATGCTTTAAGAGATGGCTTCCCATTTTCTGGAATTTAAATTACAACTTTTTTCCAACTAAGACCGACTATAAAGTCGTCATTTTTAGGAGGTAATACATAATGCAGGTAAGTCATAAGGCTACCACAAAACTCCTGGTCGCTGTTCTGGCAGGTGCGATGGCTCTGAGCGGCTGTACTGGAGCCAACAACTCCAGCTCTTCCAGCGCTAACACCCCCCCTAGTTCTAATTCCGGCTCTACTTCCAGCGCTGGCGGCGACGCTTCGAATTCTTCTGCGGCTGGCCCTGAAGAATTCAGCTATCCAATGGATGGGTCAGTTACTCTTTCCATTAATGCTACCTATGAGGGCGACAGCGTTCCCGAATGGGTAAAAGGACATTATTTCTGGGATTTAATTCAGGAGAAAACCGGTGTAAAACTTGAGTTTGTGGGCTCTCCCTCCAAACCTCAGGAGACTTCAGAGGAATTCTCTCTGCTGCTGGCTTCTGGCGATTATCCCGATTTGATGCAGGCTAACTGGATTACCTTTACCGGCGGCCCTCAGGCAGCATTGGATGACGGTTATATTATTGCTTTGGATGAATACTCCCAGTATTTCCCAAGCCTTTCCAAGATTCTTGCTGAGAATGAACAATGGAATAAAGACGTTCGTACCGATAATGGACAGCTTTACAATTTCCCGCTGTTAGGTTCCCAGGAGACAACTGCTGGCACCGGATGGGTGCTTCGCCAAGACTATCTGGACAAAGTAGGGCTGGGCGTCCCTGAAACCATTGAAGATTGGACTGCTGTACTGACTGCGTTTAAGGATCAATTGAACCTTGGCTCTCCAATGACCTTTGAAAGCCGTTGGCTGTTCCTGGAATATGCTACTGCTGGTCTTTCTTCTGCTTATAATGTCTGCTATCCCTTCTATTTAAAAGATGGCAAGACTGTATTTGGGCCTCAACAGCCTGGCTATAAAGAGTGGGTTACAACCTTAACAGACTGGTATTCCAAAGGCTTATTGGACAAAGACCTGTTCTCTGTTGACAAGAATACTGTCCAGTCCAAGTTTGCTTCCGGTGAAGCTGGCGCTGCCCTCCAGCAGGTTCGTAACGTTCAAAACTGTATCCAAGCCAATGCAGATGATCCCAATTATAAAGTGGTAGCTGCTCATTCCACTGTAGCCAAGAAGGGTGATGTTCCCCAGATGGCACATCATAATAATTCTTATAATGGTGGTTGCTCTGTTTCCATTTCAACACAGTGCAAAAATATTGAAGCTGCCTGTCGTTTCTTGGATTACTTCTACAGCGATGAAGGTGCTCTGTTCTGCACCTACGGTGAGCAGGGCTTTGCATGGGATTATGTAGATGGCGTTCCCACCTTCAATGATCTGATCCTCAATAACCCTGAAACTCCCGATGCACAGGGCGCACGTTACTTTGTCGGCCAGTTCCAGAACGGCCCAATCCGCGTAATTGACAGCAACTCCCATTACATGCCTGAAGTCCGCGAAATCCAGTCCGCATTCCAGGCGAACATGAAGGATTATGCGTACCCCACTGTTACCAACAACTCCGATGAAATTGACACCATGAAAAAATGGGCGGATATTGATACTTACTGCCGTGAAACCATTACTGCATTTATTCTGGGCAATAAGCCTTTGACTGAATGGGATTCCTTTATATCCACTGCGGAATCCATGGGAATCAACGACGTAGTTGCTGCTAAGGAAGCTGCTTATCAGCGTTACCTGGCTCGTTAAATTGGCGTATCCGGCCTATTTAGACCCTTAGACTGTTAAAAGAAGGGGTGAGCGGGCTCCTCCCGCCCACCCTTTGTCTATATAAAATCAAAATGAGACAGTCAGCAAGCGGAAAACATGGCGGAGCCAGGCAATCCCTGCGGCGAAGCGTCCCCCCGCGTTGGAACCGCAGCAAATGTCCTTTATCAAATGTTATGGGAGGCGAAACAAAGTGTCTGCGACAAAATCAACCATGAACGGTATAAAAAAGCGCAGCGGCAAGCTGTATGATATTCAGATGGATTTCCATAAAAACTGGCCAGTCTATCTGATGTTTATTCCGGTTATTCTATTTTACATTTTATTCCATTATAAGCCCATGGTAGGCGTAGTAATGGCTTTTAAAGATTATAAACCTGCATTTGGCGTATGGGGTAGCCCCTGGACAAAAAATTTTGGCTTTAAACATTTTATCGACTTTTTCAGCGGCATTTATTTTGGACGGGTCATTTCCAATACTATCATTATAAGTGTATATCAGCTTGTATTTGGCTTCCCGGCCCCCATTCTGCTGGCGTTGATGCTCAATGAACTGAAAAACCAGCGCTTTAAAAAGACCATGCAGACGGTTACATATTTCCCACACTTTATTTCAACCGTGGTTGTCTGCGGTATGTTGACCCAGTTTTGTTTAAGTGACGGCCTGTTTAACTGGATTACAGGGTTGTTTGGGGCTGAACCGATTTCCATGCTCCAGCAGCCAAGTATGTTCCGTTCTATTTATGTCCTTTCCGGTATCTGGCAGTCTATGGGCTGGGACAGTATCGTTTATCTGGCAGCCATTGCGGGAATTGATACGCAGCTCTATGAAGCAGCCGCCCTTGACGGCGCCAACCGCCTGCGCCGGATTTGGCATATTACCCTTCCAGGGATTAAGGGTACGATTGTAATCCTGCTGATTATGAAAATGGGCCAGGTAATGAGCGTCGGTTCAGAAAAAATTCTGCTTCTTTATAACGACGCAACTTATAGTACGGCTGATGTTATTTCTACTTATGTTTATCGTAAAGGTCTTATTGAAATGAATTACAGTTTTTCAACGGCTGTAAACCTGTTTAACTCGGTCATTAATTTTGCTTTAGTTTGTTCCGCCAACTGGATTAGCGAAAAGCTGACCGATACGGCTTTGTTCTAAGGAGGGTGAAATACAATGATTGAAAAAAAGACCTTTGGCGACCGCCTTTTGGACGTGTTCATTGTCGGAACCCTCTGGTTCCTGGCCATTATCATGGTTTATCCAATGCTGTACGAGTTGTTTATATCTTTCAGCGCCCCTGCTGAACTATATAAGCACCGCGGCCCTTTGTTCTGGTTCCTGGGGTTTGACACTTCTGCTTATAAAATAGTGCTTTCTAACCCTCTGGTTTTGTCAGGATACCAAAACACCCTTTTCCTGCTGGTATTTGGACTGCTGGTAAGTTTGGTTATGACAGCACTTGGCGCATACTGCCTGTCCCGAACCAACCTTTATTGGCACCGTTTGATGACTGTTTTAATTCTTATTACCATGTATTTTTCAGGCGGACTGATTCCAACCTATTTGACGGTACGCCAGTATGGCCTTTACAACTCCCTTTGGGCGTTGATTCTTCCGACTGCCATCAGCACCTATAATATGATCGTGCTGCGTTCCTATTTTGCCTCTATCCCGGAAAGTTTGGTGGAATCTGTTTTTATAGATGGTGGCAACCATTTTACAATCCTGTTTAAAATCTTTATTCCTCTTTCCCTGCCTGCTATGGCTGTTATGGTTCTTTATTATGGGGTGGGTTATTGGAACAGCTGGTTTAATGCCAATATCTATTTAAAAGATCAGGCAAAGTATCCCCTGCAGCTTGTTCTGAGGAACATTCTGATTACTGGTTCCAACCTGGACACTGGTTCTGCATCTGTTGTGGATTATGAAATGCTGGAAAAGAGTATTAAAGCTTCCATGGTCATTGTTTCTACTTTGCCTATTCTGGTTATTTACCCCTTCCTGCAAAAGTACTTTGTAGGCGGTATTATGGTTGGTTCTCTGAAAGGATAATCTTTAAGAACAGATTATCTGAGAAGCTTATCGGCTGGCCTGATGGTTTTCAATCATCAAGCCAGCCGATTTTTCTGTTTGAAAGGAAATAATATTAGATTTATAAAAAATTATTTTCTACATTTATCGAATTCAGGGTTAAAAGCATAGAAGTTTTTGGAATCCAGAGAGTCCAAAACATCACGGAGGGCTTCGCCGAACCGCTGGTAATGAACAATTTCCCTGGCCCGAAGGAATTTAATTACATCGCGGACGTCAGGGTCATCAGCCAGACGGAGGATGTTGTCGTAAGTCAAACGGGCTTTTTGTTCAGCAGCAAGGTCTTCGTTAAGATCGGCAATCGCATCGCCAGTAGACTGGAGCGTTGACGCTGAGAAGGGTACGCCGGATGCAGCTATCGGATACAGACCAGTGGTATGGTCTACAAAATAAGTGTCAAAGCCGCTCTTTTTAATTTCATCTATGCTTAGGTTGCGTGTAAGCTGATGAATCAGGGTGCAGACCATTTCAATATGTGCAAGTTCTTCAGTGCCAATATCTGTTAAAATGCCCTTCATGTCATTATTGGGGGCAGAGAAACGCTGACTGAGATATCGAGTTGCAGCACCCATTTCACCATCCGGCCCACCAAATTGGCTGATAATAACTTTTGCCAAGGCAGGATTAGGGCGTGTAACTTTAATAGGATATTGCAGTTTCTTTTGATATACCCACATACCTTATACACCCTCCTTATCCATATCCCATGGCCATGGCCCATCGACCCACCGCCACTGGTTTCCATTCGTTGCAGAATGATCCATAATTGTAATAGGGCCATATCGTTTGGTATATGCTTCTGCTGCTTCCTCACGCATAGCCCGGTGTTTTTCAAAGCTCCGAATTGCTTCTGGGTCGTCCGGGTGTGTATCCAGGTATTCGTTAAGCTCCGTCAGAATAAAGTCACATACTTGCAGGCGGTGTAACAGCACCTCTTTGCTTTCATTATTTTCTGCCACAGTTTAACGCCTCCTCTCCAAGGAAGGGTTTATCAAGATCGGGGAACATTGTTCCCCGGTGCAGCGCGGTTGTGGGATCATAGGTGGTCCCCCATTGCTGATATCGTACATAAGCCATCGCCAAAGCCATGGGAAAGGGATCGGAACAACTGTCAAAGCGTTCCAGCATACCTGCCGGGTTTACTTGACTGCTGCCCAGATCCATGGAATTCATTTGTTCCATTGCCAGCATCCTTTCTATTGCGGTTTGCAGAGGGAGACAGTTGCCTTCCCGCCGTTAGTTCAATATATGACGTTTTCCTTTGTTTGGTGTCGAATATTTTACGATTTTAGGGTATTTAGCCAAATCTGTGTAGGTTGTCGGAAAAGTGGATATGCGGATACATCCTAAGATGCACATAGGCTAAAAGGGGTTGGGATCCAGAAGACGGCGCTGCATGCAATATCGTCCCCTGGACCCCAGCCGCCAGAGTTTAATGAACTTAAAAGTTTTCCCTTACAGCCATCCAGCAAATTGTAAGTTTGCAATGATGGTGTCCCTTAAGCAGATGGCTTCACCGAATCTATGTTAAATAATGCTCCAAAAGGCTTGCACCTTTAAATTAAAAATAAGAAATTGGAAAACTGATTGTATTTAAGAACCAAGGGCGTTATAATAACTATAAAAGGTTCGTAAACCGAACAAATTACAAAGAGGGAAATTTCTTGCAGATTCCCTTTGAGAAAGGATAACTTATGCAAAAAATCGCAATAATCACTGACTCCTGCGCGGATATTCCGCCGGAGCTAATAAAAAAATATGGTATCTATATCCTGCCTCTCATGATCCGTACTGCAGACGGCAGGGAATACAGGGACGGCGTGGACATCACCGCCGATCAGGTATATGAGCTGCTGCGCTCAGAAATTCCCAAAACCAGCCTTCCCAGTTCTGACGATGCCCTTATGCTGTTTTATCGGCTGCGTGATGAGGGGTACACCCATGTAATTGCCATTATGCTTTCCAGCGGCTTATCTGGAACAGCCAATATGCTGCGGATCGTAGCTCAACAGGTTCCTGAATTGGATACAATGGTATTTGATTCCCTTACTGGGAGCATCGGCTGCGGAATGGCAGCTTTGGAGGCCGCAGCCGCAGCCGAAAGGGGGGAAGCCTTTGCTGCCATTACTGCCCGCATTCCGACACTTTTAAAAAATACCCATGTATTCTTTTCTGTGAATACATTGGAATATCTGATGAAGGGCGGGCGCATTGGAAAGATCACCGCCTTAGCCGGAACAGTACTCAACATTAAACCCATTGTCAGCTTTATGCCTGATGGACAACTTGGCAGCGTGGAGAAAGTTCGGGGTGAAAAGATGGTACAGACCCGCCTGTGCGAGCAGGTAAAACAATATGTCCGCCCCGGATGCCGGTATAATTTGCTTGTAGCTGACGGGGGAAATCCCATAGCTGGTGCGGAGCTTCAAAAAAAGCTGGGATCTATGTTCCCCAACTATGAACAGTACATTTATGCCAAAATTGACGCAACTCTTAGCTGCTATATTGGTCCCGGCGTTTTGGGGGCAGGGATACAGCTTTTAGAGCAATGATGTTTCTGCTTTAGATTGTAAAAATAATAGGGATGAAAAACCAAAAACACTGGTTTTTCATCCCCGTTGTTTTGTAGAATTGGTATCATACTCCTACACGGATTACAGTATCCGCCGCTGCAATGCTGCTTGGCCGATGGGCTATCATAAGTATGGTGCGTCCGCCTTTTAAGGACTTAATTGCATCCTGTACAAGCGTTTCAGACTCATTGTCAAGCGCGGAAGTAGCCTCGTCAAGTATCATAACAGGCGTGTTCCTGATGATGGCGCGGGCAATCGCTATACGCTGCCGCTCGCCGCCTGACAGGGTATTGCCCCGCTCGCCCAGCATTGTGTCATACCCATTTGGCAGTTTTGTAATAAAATCGTGGGCGTTAGCCGCCTTTGCTGCCGCTATAATTTCATCCCGTCCTGCTCCGTATTTTCCATAGGCTATATTTTCAGCAATGGTGGTTTCATATAAATATGGCTCCTGGGGGACATAGGAAATCTGTTCCCTGATATCTTTTAATGTAAGTTCAGAGTATTTCTTTCCATTTAATAATATGTTTCCTTTTTCTGGCGGATAGAAGCCCAGAAGCAGCTTTGCCAGGGTGCTTTTTCCACAGCCGGACTCCCCGGTAATCGCCACAAAGCTGTTCCTTTTCACTTCCATGGAGAAATGATCCAAGATCTTTTTATCCCCGGTGCCGGAATAGGAAAAGCTTATGTTCTGCATGGTAAGTGCCATGTCCTCGCTGAATCCCCCCGAAAGATCCCGAACATCTTCAAAGTTCCACTGTTCCGGTTCTTCCTCCATATCGAGAAATTCAAAAATTTTCTCAGTGTTGGCAATACAGTTCATCATTTGCGGCAGATACATCCCAATATCCAGAAATGCATAGCGAAACGTCCCATACAGGGAATAAAGCGCTGTCAGCTCTCCAAGGGTAACTTTCCCCTGGGATACAAACCAGACACCAAGCCCCAGGAACGCCAAAGCCCCTGTTAAATCAAACATGCAGTTCAGGCTTTCAAGTCCCGCTGACAGATGATTCGTCCGCTTCTGAATCTGGAAATACTCCCTGTTTGATTCATTATATCCTTTTGACAGCTTGGAACTCACCGGAAAAATTTTAATAAGCTCCATCCCTGAAAGAATACTGGTTAGTTTTTCCAGAATTTTATTGTTCTTGTCAGAAAGCTTTGTTCCTGCTGTTTTCAAGGGTTTTGTAAAAAGCGTGTTTACCACAAAGGCCAGTACACTAATAACAATCAGGCAGAGGGTGAGCTCCCAACTGAAACAGAACATAGGAATCAGGTATATCACTGTGGAGATAATCGCTGCAAGCAGCCTTCGAAGCCTTGAAGTGAAGATGTCCGAGGCCTTCTGTGTATCGAAAATCAGCCGGGACATAAAGTCGCTGCTATGGTTCTGCTCATAATAGGACATGGGCAGGCGCATAGCCTTGGAAAAGACCAGCTTTTCAACCTTTCCGGCAGCGGTTTTTCCTTCAATATTATAGTGTATAATGGCAAAACGCCATAAAAGGATTCCAAAGACAAAGGCACCAAGGTTTCCCAGGACAAGCAGAAGGATATTCTCTGTATTGCCAGTCTGTGCCGCTGTGATAATATTTTTAATCAGATATGAGTCCGCTATCCTGCGTATAGAGTCGCCTATGGTGGAAACCAGGATAGCTGCCAGATAAATAGGAAGCCTGTCGCCCATCAGTTTCATAAAGCGGGAAAATGTTTTAAACATACTCTGTTCCATCAGCCCTCAACCTTTCGCATACATTTCCGCATAAATCCCTTGTTTCTCCAAAAGCTCCTCATGGTTTCCTGCCTCTGATATCCTGCCGCTGCTGACTACATAGATTTGCTTTGCTTTTTTGATGGTGGAAAGCCGGTGAGCAATGACAATGACAGTCCGCCCTGCCGCAATCCTTTCAATGGCCTCCTGTATCTTCTGCTCTGATTCCACATCTACAGAGGCGGTAGGTTCATCCAACAGCAAAATAGGGGCGTCCTTCAAAAAAGCCCTTGCAATGGAAATCCTCTGCCGCTGTCCGCCGGAAAGCCTTACCCCCCGTTCCCCTACAAGGGTCTCATATCCGTCGGGCAGGCTCATGATAAAATCATGGATGTTGGCGTTTTTGCAGGCTTCAATCACCTCTTCATCGGTGGCATTTTCCTTCCCGCAGGCCACATTCTGCCGTATGCTTTCGGGAAACAGGAACACATTCTGGGAAACCTCCGAAAAACAGCTCCGCGCTGCTTCCAGGTTCCATTCCTCAAAGGGATGCCCAAAGAGGAAGTACTGCCCGCCCTGTCTTTCGTAAAAGCCGCAGAGCAGCTTGAAGATGGTTGTTTTCCCCTCGCCTGAACCGCCTGCAAAGGCGGTCTGCTCCCCTGTCTCGATGGAAAAGCTCATGCCGTTCAGGACAGGGTGGCTTTTGCTGGTTTCATAGCGGAAATCAACATTCCGCCATTCAATCGCTGGGATTGGCCCGGATTTTTCCGGTATTTTATGTATGTTTCCACCTCTGCCTTCCTCTTCCTGCCGGTAAATTTCCTGTATCCGCTTTAAGGAAACCCCAGTCTCCCGGATATCATTGATACAAAATACAACGCCCCCTATGGGATACAATATCCTGCTGAGTATCACTGTAAAGGCAAGCATTTCCCCGACAGTGATTTTTCCCTGCATCGTTTCATGCAGCGCAAAAAGATAACAGATCACAATTGGTATGGTAGTAAGGATATTCCGTATCACAAAGGCGAGGGAGGAGATACGGGTACTTCTGCATCCCTGTGCCACCATGCCGTCTACCACCGTATAAATTTTCCTTTTTTGCTGTTCGTAAAGGTTGTAGCTCCTTCCAACAGTGATTCCCTGGATCGCGTCATAGGCAAGCTCCGTGCGGGTATCCATGAAAGTACGCATTTTTTTCATAAGCTCCGCCATATTTTTGGACAGCTTATCCGCTGTCACCAGCATAACCGGATAGCTTGCAAACAGCACAATAATCAAGGCTGCGTCCATTTCCACAACATAAGAGGTTGCAGTAACTACAACGATAATATTGACCAAAAGCTCCGGCAGGATTTCCGAGAAAAACCGCCCCATTTCCGAAATGTCCGAGATAAGCCTTGTGATAATGCTCCCAGTTCCTTTTTCATCAAAATAGGAAAAGGGAAGTTTCATAAGATGCTCTCCAAGGGAGGCGCGGACGTCCCTCTGCACCATTGCGCTGTAATGGCTCCCGGAAATGCTTTTTAAATATGCCGCCAGCGTTCCCAGGGCGATCATCCAAAGCAGGGGAACCATGAAGCTTGAAAAGTCCACCGGCTGGCCGGAAAGCATCAGGTCAGCAGCCTTGGCGATAAAATCATTTCCCATAATAATAATTTTGTTTAAGCCAAAGGAAAAAAGGATAAACAGCAGCAGCATATATCCGTTGCGCAAACCAGCCTTTACCATTTAAAGGTTCCCTCCATCCATACCATTTCGTCAGGATGCTCGTCGTTCCGCTCTATTTTACCCATCAGATAGCATTTATGGTACTTCTCAATAATTTCCACTGCCCTTTCGTACTGCGCCTTTGGAATCACCAGCATCATACCGATTCCAAGGGCAAAAGAGTTTAAAAAACACTCTGTATCCATCATATTTAAATCGTAAAGATATCGAAACATTGGAGGAATGGGTATTGCTGCCAAGGAAATTCCTGCGCCGAGTCCCTTTGGCATTGTACGGGAGCTTTCCCAATAGAATAAATTTTTTCTGATCCTGCAAATTCCATGCAGAAGGTTTTGCCCTATCAGTTCGCTGATTGCGTTTACATAGCAGGTGTTAGGTTTCATCATTTCATCTATCAGTAAATTGTGTTCATCCACCTTTGCATATATGATATCCGGTCTTCTGTCGATCATTACCTTGGCCAAAGGATAGCTGACATTTGAGATACCATCAGTATGCAGCCCAATAATCAGGTCGCCTTCTGTTATCTGATCCCCCGTAATAATATTTTTCCTGTCCACATATCCCATAGCCATGGCCTTTAATTGATATTCCCCTATATGGTAATTGATCGCCTGGCCTGACACTTCCATCCCGGCAAAGGATATTCCGCAGTCCTCACAGGCTTCCTTGAAGGCTTCTCCCATTGTCAAAATCTGGCCGCCGTCGTTATTGCCGCAGACCATATTGGCTTGAAAAACCATAGGCTTTACCCCATATCGTACCAGGTTATTGGCAGTAGACGCCACCAAGTCAATACAGATTTCCCGGTCATATCCGTTTTCCATAGCAAAACGTTCTTTAGAGCCGGGGACATGGTTTGCAAATGCGCATACCGGTTCCTCCATGCCTGATATGGCAGGTTTTAAAAATACCGGTTCAATATAATGGGTATGGATTAACGCCTCATCTTTGGTAATAAGGTCATCTAATCTGTGCTTTGTAATGTAAAACCGCTGGACGTCCAGCCCTGTGTCCAGATAGTTGATAATCTTTCTTTCCTCGGAAAGCCCATTCAACAGAAAATCCATAGTAATTTCAAGGGTTTTAGCGATGTCATAGACCATATCCACTGATGGCAGGCTGATCCCCTGCTCCCATCTGGAAACTGCCTGGTATGATACATTCAGCAGTTCAGCAAGCTGCTTCTGGGTCATCCCCTTGATTTTCCGTTGTTCTGAAATTGCCCTTCCAACTTTTTCCTTGTCAAGCATTGGCTTCCTCCTGTTCTCCACTATCATAAATCTTTTGTTATGTGTTATGATTACCCGGTTTACAGCAAGACAGTCATTTTTCAAAGATGATTTCCTGCTGTTTTGTCTTTTCAAAATTTTATCATATGACAGGCATTGCTGACAATCAATGAAATATTGATATATGGATTGGAACTCAATTACCAAGGAGGGTGTATTGAGCGTATATCGATAAATCGTTGATTTTATGATATTTACATCTATTCTATGAAACATAGGGTGACATTTTCCACCTTTTTTGTTATAATAAAGTCATAAGGAGGGGACATATGGACAATCGGAAAACAGGGGCTTTTATCTCCCTGATACGGAAAGAGCGGGAACTGACACAAAAGGAGCTTGCTGAAAAAATAGGGGTTACGGATAAGGCGGTATCCCGATGGGAAACCGGCAGGGGATTTCCAGACATATCTGTTTTAAAACCCCTGTCGGAAGCATTAGGAGTTTCCATTACAGAACTGATTAACGGAGAAACGGCCTCCCCTGAAACCATACAGGAAAAGGCCGATCATGCTGTCCTCGAAACCATTGCCTACTTTAAATCCATGGCCGGAAAAACAATTTCTATGCTTCTGCTTTTTGCAGGTGTATGCCTTATCCTTTTTTCTTTTATGCTCACTGGACAGAGGCTTTCTATTCTTCCGTTTCTGGGGCTTTTTATTATTCTTATGAGCAGGCTGATTCTTTCTCCCAAAAATTTTTTTCTACATTTTAAAATAGCTGTCTCCCAAAAAACAGCCCAACTGGTTTCAACAGCGCTTTTGATCAGCGCGTTGATTTTAGAAGCCCTTCCCTATGGGGCCGTTATGAATTTCGCTTCTGGTCCTGAAGAAACCATTCGGGTCACTACTTCCTATTTTAATCTTCTGCCCTTTGGATATGGGAATTTTTTCCCTTTCATTACTGCGGTATTGACGGTAGTTTCTATTATGGGCGGTTTTATTTCTATCTTTTGGGAAAAGGGAATCCCTCGATTGAAACATGCACTTTATTTGTGCTGCATTTCTATTTTGGCTTGTTCGGGGGCATCGTTTCTTTTTGGAATTACTTTGATTGGAGGGGGGATTTTTGTTTGTGTTTTGGCAGCAACGGTTTTTCAGGCTGCTGCCAACCGAAAAACTTCAGCTTAAAATAACATAAATTCGACGGAAAAGCCGAAATGCAAACACAGCAGATCAGCTTTTCCGTCGAACTTTCATGAACCGGCTGCCTGGAAGCTTGGGCAGATTTCCGACAAAATACAATTTTGACAATCTGGTTTTCTTGCTTTACAGACTGCCCTTCCAAAATGTACCAGACGATGGCAGAACATATTAGACTCTTCCGGCGGCAGGATCTTCCTGAGCTGTTTTTCAACTTTTACAGGATCTTTTGTCTCCGATAACCCCAAGCGGTTTGTAATCCGTATGCAGTGCGTATCACAGACAACCGCAGGTTTCCCATAAATATCCCCAACGATTAGGTTGGCGGTTTTTCTTCCAATACCGGGGAGCTTTGTAAGTTCCTCTACTGTGTCAGGAAGGATTCCATTGTATTCATCTCGGAGCATTTTACAGGCTGCCACAATATCTTTCGCTTTTGTTTTATATAATCCGCAGGGTTTGACAATTTCTTCTACATCTTCTACTTTGGCGTTTGCGAGGGAATCTAAAGTTGGAAATTTTTTAAAAAGAACCGGGGTAACAAGGTTGACTCTTGCATCAGTACATTGGGCAGCCAAACGAACTGAGATTAATAATTCATAAGGTTTTTCGGGAATATAGTCAAGGGAACATTCCGCGTCTGGATAAAGTTCTTTCAGCTTTTGGATTGCAGCTAAAGCGCGTTCCTGGTTTGTCATGGGGAAAATCCTCCTTTTATGAAATGTAACCCGCAGGATTCCCCATGATTCTATCATATTTTTTCTTTTTTGAAAACCCGTTATATTGTTTATAGGGAGAATAAGGGATAAATAGATTTGCAGGCACAGCCCAAGATGAGAACCACCCTAAGTTATTCCCGCATATTTGCTTTCCCATGTGTTTTTTCGGTGTT
Organism: uncultured Oscillospiraceae bacterium; assembly: GCA_910589145.1. Taxonomy (GTDB): domain Bacteria; phylum Bacillota; class Clostridia; order Oscillospirales; family Ruminococcaceae; genus UBA1405. The sequence goes on along the minus strand of CAJUSD010000041.1, from coordinate 4,393 downwards.
TATTGACAAGGAGAGAGTGGTATGATATTCTAAAGAGGAAAACCAAACAAGAAGGAGCAGAATCCATGCTTAAATTTACCTGTGTACATAATAATTTTAATGTCCTGGATATGGAGAAAAGCATTGCATTTTATAAAGAAGCCCTTGGCCTTCACGTTGTCCGCCAACGGACAGCGGAGGATGGCAGTTTTATCCTAACATTTCTGGCGGATGACAGTTCCACACATCAAGTAGAACTAACCTGGCTCCGTGACCGAAAGGAAGCGTATGACCTGGGAGATAATGAAATTCACTTGGCATATATGGCCGAGGATATGGAGGAAGCGCATAAACACCATCAGGAAATGGGATGTATCTGTTTTGAAAACCAGAAGATGGGGATCTATTTTATTGAAGACCCAGACGGATATTGGATTGAAATAGTACCAGACCGTTCAAAGGCAAATAAGTAACGGACATGCCGCAAAGCCCTCTAATAAGGCTAACGCCGGATTGGAGGGCTTCTTTTTGCAGGAAAATTGATTAACTGATGTAATCTTCAATGAGCTTTGTCAAAGCATCCTCGCCCTCTACAGAAACCCCTTCTTGTAAAAGTTCCTGGTCATATTCAGGCAGGGTGTTGATGTATACATCGAAAACCAGCCTGGGGCTGTCCTCCTGGGCTTCAAAAACAGCCAGCCTTCCCCCATGATTTCTCATGATATAGCGGACAGGCTGTTTTTGTATTTGGCTGGAAGAAACCGCCGCCGGCTTTATAGAGTTTGTTTGCTCCGTAGATGGCATATTGTTGCTGCTTTGGCTGTCATTGCCCAGGTAAACCAGAGAAATCCCTACCAGTGAAGAAAGAAAACAGGTGGTAAGCAGACATACTACCTGGGGACGTAATCCTTGCCTGAAGTCCATTTGGCTCACTCTCCTATTATATTGTTTTTTTCAGAAGGCCGCAGGCTGTGGGGGAATCCATCTTTTACCGCTAGTATGGGATTTTTTGTCTTGATTTATACAGATTAGGAAACAAATACTTGTTTTTTATGGGAATTTTTATTTAATGCGTCTCTGGACGCCGTTGTTTCTAAAAGTATTGTAGAAAAAGCGAAAAAAGGTTCTCGAAATCTTAACATTTTCTCCGAAAGTTATGGTATAATAGCCGCAGGGCAGTAACTTAATACATAGAAAAAATATTCTATTCCATATCCATGCACAGGCAAAACTCTGCTTTAAAAAATGAATCAGTAAAGGGTTTTGTGTTTCTTATAATAAGGAGGCGAATCCATGGGAACCCAAAAAAAGAGGAAAAGGAGTACAGGCGCAAAGGTAGCGTCAGGAATTGGGAAAGGAGTTGGAGGTTTTTTTTCCGTTATCGGGCGCGTGGTCGCAGTCACATTTTTGATTTTGGTGATTACCGGCTGTATCTGCGCTATTTTTATGACGAATTATGTCATGAAATTTATGAAAACGGATGTAGGAATAGACCTGTACAGCCTGGATTTAAACAATACAACCATTCTATATGCAGATGACAGCCAAACAGGGGAATTATACGAATTGTACCGCCTTCACGGGATAGAAAACCGCATATGGGTAAAACTGGAGGACATTCCGCAGATGGTGCAGGATGTTACAATAGCGGGAGAGGACAAACGTTTCCAGGAACATCAGGGGGTAGACTGGATACGGACGACTTATGCTTTTTTGAATGAAATGGTTGGCCTCAGCGAAGACCGTCAAGGTGGTTCTACCCTGACCCAGCAATTAATTAAGAATATTACGGAAGATAACTCGTCAACCTTCGAGCGAAAAATTCGGGAGATTTTCCGGGCATTGAATTTGGAAAAAAAGTATACCAAAGACGATATCCTTGAAGCTTACCTGAATACTGTAAACTTTGGATATGGTACCTATGGTATTCAAGCGGCATCCAACCTGTATTTTGGAAAAGATGTACAAGATCTCACAGTTCCAGAAGCCGCTTCTATTATTGCCAGTACAAAGAATCCTGCATGGCTGAATCCCATTACTGACCCTGAGCGGAACAAAACCCGCAGGGACTGGATTATTGAAGAATACTGTGCTATGACAGGCGTTTCAGAATCCCAGGAAAAAATTTACAAATCCACCCCTGTAGAGACCAAGAGAACCCAGATGCAGAATGAAAAAACAACGGAAAACCAAGTACAGGACTACTTTATTGACACGGTTATAGAAGAGGTTATAGCGGATTTGCAGGAAAAATATGGATACGAACGCATGTACGCCAGCAGCCTGATTTTCAGCGGCGGCTATCGAATCTATACGACTGTCAATTCCACGATCCAGGACACGCTGGAGTATTATTTTGAAAATGTGGAGAACCTTCCCCCTATTCATAATACGGAATACCCTCAAGGGGCGTGTGTTGTAACAGACCCTTATGGAAAAATTTTGGGGATTGTAGGCGGGACAGGTCCGAAAACCAATGCCCGTTCCCTTAACAGGGCTACTATGTCAAAACGTCAGCCAGGATCTTCTATTAAGCCTTTGACCGTTTACAGCCAGGGAATTCAAAATAATGTTGTCACCTGGTCTACCATGATTGATGACCATCCCTTTACTGAAAGGGAAAACGGCACCGGCTGGCCTGTAAATTTTAACGGCCTGTATTTAGGCAATATTCCCGTCTGCGAGGCGATTCAGCGTTCTACCAACACAGTAGCAGTGCGCCTGGCGGACAGGCTTAATCCGCAGAACCTGGTAAACTTCCTTAACTCTAATTTTGACTTTGGCATGATTACCTCTGGATACAGCAATGACGTAGCCCTTGCACCAATGGCTTTGGGCGCTATGACCGTCGGCATTGAACCCATCCGCATGATTGGAGCTTATCAAATGTTCGGAAACGGCGGCACATATGTAGAACCTTACAGCTATACCAGGGTTCTGGACAATGAAGGCAATGTGATCCTGGAAAAAAATATCACTCCTACCAGAGTCCTTGACCCGGAAACTGCCGCTGTTATGAATAAGCTTCTGCAAAGCGTTACCGACCCTACAACTTATGGTACTGCCAGTTCTGTCCGCTGGGGCCAGCAGATCGTTGGGGGGAAAACCGGTACAACTTCTAATGACCTTGACCACTGGTTTATTGGATATTCTCCTTATTATGTCTGCGGCCTTTGGATTGGTTATGATATTGGAGCGCCTATCAATTACAGCGGATATGGTTATCCGCCGCTGACCCTGTGGCGGAATATTATGCGCGATATTCATAAAGATTTGCCTGTTAAAAACTTTGAAGATGAAGGCAGCTGCGTTGCTATGTCCTATTGTAAGGAAACCGGTGCGCTTGCATCCGTCAACTGTCCGTCAACTGCAGTTGGATATTATAAGCCAAGCTTTTTACCCTCCACCTGCCCGAAACATTTAGGCGGGGATGAAGTTGGACGGGAACTGGATGACGATGAGGAAATTCCAGATGATGAAGAGGAAGAAGGCAGGCGCCCAATAGTAGTCCGCCCCAGAAATGAGGATTGACCGGAAAAGAAGCATTATAGAAATCTTCAAAATTGTTACCCCAAAAACGATTTCCCAACCTATAAATGAAGGTTTTTGGAGATGTTTGTGGACAATTTTATTGAGGACTGCTATAGATATAGATAAGGCGGTGGTTCACATGTCAGAGTTTGGGCAAAAGTTAAAGGCGCTTCGGCTTGCGAAAAATTTAAAGCAGGCTGATTTAGGGGAAATGGTAGGAATATCGACCAGCGCCATTGGAATGTACGAACAGGGCAGGCGGATGCCTGACCGACGGACTTTGTTAAGATTCTGCCGCTTTTTCGATGTTACAGAAAGTTATTTCCAGGATGGGGAGGCTTTAGGAAAAACCGCCGCGCAATATACGGATTTGGATGTACTCCTTGAAGACATTAAAGAATTTCTGGCAGGCCAGGAGGCGTTTTATGCCAAAGGGGAACGGCTTTCCAAAGAGGAACGCATTCAATTAGGGCAGGCTTTTGAAATTGCGGCGGCAGTTTGCTTGAAAAACATAAAATAAGAACCTGTATTCATAACCGAGGGACGCAGTATGGCGGGAAAAAGACCAGCCGGACGGCGTGCAGCGGTTGTGAATACAGGCTCTAATATGGTTTAACGGAAAGGTCTGGGAAACTTAGTTTTACGTTGATAAGGAAGTATTCACAACAACTTATCATCAACGCTGACAAACAGGGTGCAAGCAAAAGCAGAGAATATATCACTTTCATTAGTGGTCGGTTCTCTGCTTTTCTGTTACGCAATAGAACACCGTTTTTGAGAGCAGACATATAAAACCCTTACCCCGCCACTTCAATACCCGCAAAGCCGCATAAATCAAGGACAAAATAACCCCTACTGCGTAACAATCCCCATAATAGATTGA
>CAJUSD010000040.1 GCA_910589145.1 uncultured Oscillospiraceae bacterium | reverse complement strand
AATAGCAACTATTATGAGCCGCTTCTATATGAAAAGGGTGGTCAGGAATATCTCAGCGGAGTTACTATGTTAGATTTAGAGGGCAATATTCTCCTGCAAATTCCTCCTCTTGACGTTTCCCAGAATGAAGACGGGGACTTCCACTTTTTTTCAGATGGAGAACCGGTTTCTGTCAAACCTGCTTCCATTCATGTTACCTGTGTAAATGATGATTTGATTTTTCTATCACTTAATTGGTATGAAAGGAAAGATAATGAACTAGACGCTACATCACATACAGAACTTTATTATTTTGTACCATCCAAAAACAAGCTTACCTGTATTGGCAAAGATTTTCAGGAAGGTTTTCTATGGGCTTCTAACCATACAAATGCTTGCATTTTCTTCTATCGTTTGTTGGATGACAGCTTTATGGGACGTCGTATGGGATATTTGGATCAAAACGGTGTCCAATATCCTTACCCTGGTATGATTTTTTCGGATGCTGCTATGGATAGAAATTCTATATTCCTTTCTTATTATCCTTACCGTCAACCATATGAAAACTATGAATTCTGGCGTACTTCTTCTGATGACTTTATTCTTTATTCTATTCCTTTTCCTGAAATGGCTGAGCCTTCAGCTGCATATATCCCCACCTATCGGGCTAAAGTTCACTTAATAAATGAAAATTATATGTTATTTGATAACAGGGCATTTAATATTGTCACCGGGGAATATGGGACGGATGAACAAGCTATACAGCTCTTCCATATGACCTGGAATCATTTAGACATGAATTATGGGGCTGTTTCCCATTATGTAGCATGGGCTGACCTTTATTACCAGGAAGGCTCCAATCATGGCTACTTCCACTATTTTAAAATTCTGCCGTTGCCTAAAATACAAGTTGACAATATATTTAATAGATTTGATACGGTTGATGAGGTTTTAAAAAATGAATTATCTAAAGACATTATCCATTCTATGTTCCAGTCTTTTTCTATTTGGCTGTACTAGGGAAGTTCCGTCTAGCCAGCTGGGACAAAGTTCTTTATCCTCTTCTGCCCAGCCTGTTCAAAGCTCTTCTGATTCTGTCTCACCCTCTGTTTCTTCTCAAGCCTCCTCTGAAAACCCTTCTGAAGTTGAAAATGGCCCCATCCCCCAAATGCTGGAAAACGGATGGCATTATACCAACGCCCAAAGACAGTTATATGGTTGGGTAAAAGGTGGCCAGGAATTTGTCTTCTGTCATGATTCTATGCTGGATTTTTACGGCTTGGACAATCAATTCCTACGATCTGTCCCTTTTGACAGTTCTCAGCTTCCTGAAAAATATAATCTTTTAGCTGCTTCTAATCGCATTTTTATTTTGGAGTCCTCTCTCTATGATGTCCCTCATCCTATTAATCTAAACTATTATTACGAACCTCTTTTATATGAAAAGGATGGTCAAGAATATCTCAGCGGAGTTACTATGCTAGATTTAGAAGGCAATATTCTCCTGCAAATTCCTCCGCTTGATGTTTCTCAGGATAAAGATGGGGATTTTTTCTTTTCTTTAGATGGGGAACCAGTTTCTATCAAGCCTGCTGCTTCTGTAAATGCTAACTGTATCAATGATGATTTGATTTTTCTATCGCTTAGATGGTACGAAAATGAAGGACTTACTTCACATACAGAACTATATTATTTTGTACCTTCTAAAAACAAACTTACCTGTATTGGCAAAAATTTTGAAGATGGTTATGTTTGGGCATCTAATTGTACAAATGCCTGCCTGTTCTTTTATCGTACCCCTTCTTCACCGAAAAATGGGCTTTTATTTCATGTTGGATATCTGGATCAAAATGGTGTCCAATATCCCTATCCCGGTATGCTTTTTTCGGATGCTGCTATGGATGGAAACTCTATATATCTTTCCTATTCTCCTTACAACCTAGAATATGAAAATTATAAGTTCTGGCGTGCCTCCCCGGATGACTTTATTCTTCATAACATTTCTTTCCCAGAAATGGAAGAACCTTCAGGAGCATATATTCCCATCTATCGTGCTAAAGTTTACTTAATAGATGAAAATTATATGTTATTTGACAACAGAGCATTTAATATTGTTACCGGGAAATATGGGATCAATAAACAGGCGATACAGCTATACTATATGACCTGGAAAAATGCAGAGTATAACCAAGGAACCAATTCCCATTATGTTGCCTGGGCCAGCCCACGGGATTCTTATGGACAGGCTCAAGGATATTTCAAGATATTTCCCTTCCCTAAAACAATAGATGAAAAGGTATATTCTGGCTATCGGTGGGATGTTGAGGATATTTTAGAGAATATGGAGGATTTTCTCTATTAGTTTATGATTCTTATAGTTGTGCGATTCTGAAAGAACTTCCTTGACTTTCCAGTCCCCAGATATTACAATAGTGGATATACCAAATCCGCCGTGACAAAGCCACTGCCGCGGCTGTCAGATATTTAGGAGGTATCCAAAAATGAAAAACACCGAAAAGACCATGGACCAAATCGTCACCCTCTGTAAAAACCGGGGCTTTGTCTATGCAGGCTCCGAAATTTACGGCGGTTTGTCCAACAGCTGGGACTATGGTCCATTGGGAGTGGAATTCAAAAACAACGTCAAACGCGCTTGGTGGAAAAAGTTCGTCCAGGAATCCCCTTATAATGTAGGGATGGACAGTGCAATCCTGATGAACCCGCAGGTGTGGGTTGCCACCGGCCATGTAGGGGGCTTTTCCGACCCTCTGATGGACTGCAAAGACTGCAAAACCCGCCACCGCGCCGATAAACTGATAGAAGATGCAACCGGAAAGGCTGCTGACGGCTGGACAAACCAGCAAATGGTAGACTACATCCGGGAAAACCACATCAAATGCCCGGAGTGCGGCAGTGAAAACTTTACTGACATCCGCCAGTTCAACCTGATGTTCAAGACCTTCCAGGGCGTAACCGAGGATGCAAAGAGCGAAATTTACCTTCGCCCTGAAACTGCCCAGGGCATCTTCGTCAACTTTGCCAACGTCCAGCGCACTTCCCGGAAAAAGCTTCCCTTTGGTATTGCACAGATCGGAAAGTCCTTCCGCAACGAAATCACCCCCGGCAACTTTATTTTCCGCGTCCGGGAATTTGAGCAGATGGAGATGGAATTCTTCTGCAAACCTGATACTGATCTGGAATGGTTCCGGTATTGGAGAAGTTACTGTGAAAACTTCCTGAAATCCCTGGGATTGAAAGAGGAAAACCTCCGCCTAAGGGATCACGAGCCGGAGGAGCTGTCCTTCTACTCCAAGGCCACCACAGACGTGGAGTACCTGTTCCCCTTCGGCTGGGGCGAGCTGTGGGGTATTGCAGATCGTACCAATTACGACCTTTCCAGGCACCAGGAGCATTCCGGCAAGGGTCTGGAATACTTCGACCCAGAGACAAACGAGAAGTATATCCCTTATGTAGTGGAGCCGTCTGTTGGCGTGGAGCGCATGGTTCTGGCGTTGCTCTGCGACGCCTACGACGAGGAAAAGCTGGATGAAAAGGATTCCCGCGTTGTGCTGAGGCTGCATCCTGCCCTTGCGCCATTCAAGGCATGTGTACTGCCTCTGTCCAAGAAACTTGGAGAGGATGCCGGGAAGATTTACGAACAGCTTTCCAAAAAGTTTATGGTGGATTACGATGATACCGGCTCTATTGGGAAACGCTACCGCCGCCAGGACGAGATTGGAACCCCGATCTGCATCACTTACGACTTTGATTCCCAGAATGACCACTGCGTAACTGTCCGCGACCGTGATACCATGGCCCAGGAACGCATTGGGATTGACAAACTGGAAGCATATCTGGAAGAAAAGGTTCAGTTTTAGAAGGTAACAAGATACAGAAAAGGACGTTGACAGAGCGTGTGGAATGCTCCGTCAACGTCTTTTATTTTACTTTCGTTTTGGAAAGGTTTTATTTAATCTTACTCTTAATTCTTCTTAACAGGAACCCACAGTTCACAAAATAAGCCCTTTCTGCCCCTCTCAAAATATATTTCAAAGTCGGAATCGTCTGTCTGCATATATCCTGTTTGCGGAACAAATTCTTTAAAAAACCTGCTCCATGTCTCTCCCAAACAGCCGCTGTCAGAACCAAAACATTCAAACACAGCGTAATCATTGGGTTCTGTGTTCCAGATAGAATAACCGCTGCTTGTAAATTGCTCTAATGCTGTAACATCGGTATCCTCATCGATTAAAATGCCAATCCCATAGTCAAAACAGGATTCATTCTCTTTTGTTGGGCTGCATAATCCGTACAGATCTTTTTTCCCTTCTGCCCGGAGCTGCTTCATTGGCTGAATCAAATTTTTTTCATTACATTCATCCCAAAAATCGGGGATACTGTGGTCATTGTCATCATTGGCAATTTCATTTGGAAAAGACTTTGCCAGTGCAAGAAACCGCTGGGGCCCTGTGTGTTCCATTCTGTAATCCATAATACTGCCGCCTTCCAATATAATTTTTATCACAAGGGGATTAAATAAATGAAGCCTTGCACCCTTTTGTTTTGCCTGCTTCGGGGTTGAGCCATGGAACCGCGAAAAAGCTTTGGAAAAACTTTCGGGGGTTTCATAACCATACTTATATGCAGCGTCAATCACCGAGATATCTGTCGCCTGCAATTCCTGGGCTGCTAATGTAAGCCGCCGGTTCCTGATGTACTCATTTGCCGTCATTCCTGTAATAAAGCTGAATGTCCGGTGGAAATTATAGTTGGACATATGTATGCTTTTTGCAACTTCTATATAATTTATGTCCTCATAAAGATGTTCCTCCATATAGCATATTGCCTGTTGTATTAGCTGCAGCGGCATTTTATTAAACCCTCCCCGTGTAAGATCATTATAGTTGATTTTTTCATCGAAATCCTGTCCTCGTTTGCCCAAATCTGTCTCTAAACGATTCTTAAAATTGATTCAGTTCATGTACTGCCATATTGGCAGCCTTAACATATATGCAGAGGATTCCAAAAAGGCAGGCAAATACAGAAAAAGGCGTTGGCGGAACGTATAGAACGCTTTGCCAATGCCTTTTTACCTTTAAAATGAATTCCATTACCGCATGGTGGGACTATTGCAGTAGCTGTCTATCCTGTCAAACAGCCTTGAACATTCCAAGGTGTCCTTCCAAGGAACCACAGGGCTTTCCAAAAGGCCCGCCCTGATGCACCGGATTGTTTCTTCCAACTCGTACACGAAACCGTTTTTCGTTTCCCGGTCTATGAAATGTTCCACAAGGTTCCCTGTTCCGTCATACAGAAAACACTCGGAAGAGTGATGGGGACCCGGCCATATGATTTTCCCTTTCCTTCCGTACAACACCATTCTGGATTCCATCTTTGTCACAAAGCTTGTGGCAAGGTCTGCCAGGGTGTACTCAAAATCAATAGATATATGATTGTTGATATCTACACCTGTTTCACCCCGGACTGCGGAAACTGCCATTCTCTTGATTTTTTGATCCAAAATGTATGTAGTAAGTTCATAGGCATAAACCGTAATGTCCCTAGCCGCCCCACCGCCTGCCTGGGGATTAAAATAACGGTTTTCTGCCCCTGGCGGAGCAGCAAAGCCAATGGACATCTGGGAAATCTCCGGCAGCCCTATCCTGTCCTCTGAAAGCCAGGTCTTTACCTGCTTTGTGGCAGGCAGAAAACGGCTCCACATGGCTTCCATGACAAAAACGCCCTGCTCCTTTGCGGCAGCATACAGGCTTTCTGCCTCTGCACTGTTCTGAAACATGGCCTTTTCACAGAGTACAGGAATGCCGCGCTCCACACACATCATTGCCAAACGGTAATGGTCATGGGGTGTCACAGCAATATAGGCACAATCTGGATGTTCCTTGTCCAACAGCTCCTCATAGCTGCCATAGGCTTTTTGGATGCTGTTGTTTTCGGCAAACTGTATTGCCCGTTCCAGACTTTTGCTGGCAACTGCACAGACCTCGCAGCCCTCAATCAAGGCTGCCGCCTGACAAAATTTCGCGCCGATTTTCGCGGCTCCCAATACCGCATAACGAAATGTACCCATTCTGCTGTCCTTTCTCAATTACAAAAATCATTGTTTCAATCCACTCGCAGAAATTAGGAGCGGGAGAAAATACGCGGATCGCCTCTTGCCAACAGGGGATACCGTTTTCGCCCTATTCGCCGCTGCCGCCGTAATGATGTCATCCTGTAAGAGATTTACAATCAAAAAGAAAACTGCTTACACGTCCAAAATACGGTTATTATAAATTCTAATCATTTAAGGGTTTCTGCCCGACTTTATTATACCTTTTTTAATTTACTTGTCAAGAATACCGCAGTGCCCTGGATACAGGGGTTATGATATCCTTTTTTGGAACTGACTGAAAGGGCTGCATTTAAAAATGTAAAGAATCATTGACATTTTATTTTTCCATATATATAATACAAATATCAGTTCTGTATTCTTTGGAGGGATTTGCTATGAAAAAACCTGTACTTCAAAAGCTGGATGAAACGGAACAACACATTGCTTTCAGGATTCAGAAAAATCTGATTGCCGTCCTGTTGGCATTTGGATTTGGAATCAGCGGATGTACGCCGGTTTCTGAGGCGGCATCCCAATCTCAGGACAGTACCATAGGAAGCGCATACGAGGCATATTGCTCTGCCTTGCTGGGTCAAGGACAGATTTTCTGCAGCACAGGCGGTGAAGCATCTCCCCAAAGCATCAATATCAGCGAGGTTCCGGCGGTTTTCAGCCCGGACAGTGAGTATGCAGAAATTTGGCGGTTTGCCTTAGTGGATTTGGATGGAAACGGCGAAAATGAAACAGTTCTTCAAATAATTGATGCTGCCAGAGATATGGGCGGCTTTCTGGTCCTTCAATGGAAGGACGGCAAAGTTTGGGGATATCCACAGAGTTACAGGGAATTTGAGTCTTTGAAAACAGACGGTACCTATGGATTTTCCAATCCCACAGCGACGGAATGGGGTATCTGCACCGGCGGTTTTTTGGGGAATGAGTACATGCCTCAAACGCTTATCAGCGGAAAAACTGAGGATAATTGGGAATCAATAGGCTATTCTGTATACGGGCAGACTGCCTCCGAGGAAGATTACAACGCTGCTATGGCCCAGCAGGAAGAAAAGCCGGACGCAGCTTGGTATGAGTTTACAGACGAAAACCTTGAAAAGGTATTTTCCGGTACACCCCCTCAACCCCTAACGCCGGAAAATACGCCTGCTCCCAGCCAAATCTCACAGCAGGCCGCCCAAGCGCTGGAAGCGGATTTCAGGGAATACTGGGACACTGTAAAAGACGGAATGGTTTTATCGGCAGTCAATGTGTTCCGGTCAGATTGTTTTACGGGAATGGATCAGGCTGTATTCGTTGTTTACTCTGCTTACAAGACAACCTGTACTGTGGTTTACAGCATAACCGGAAATACTGTAAAACGGCTTGGGGAGGTTCCCACGGGGTTTGACTTTGCGTTGTCCTCTGCCAATGGCGGTATGTTCCGCACAAGCTGGAAGTTTGAAAACAAGGCGGCAGGGAACAGCGAAAACGATGATAACTATTATACCGTTTTCCCAGAAGAAATTGAATCGGTTCTCTGCCTTGGCGCGTCTGTTTTTGAGGGGGAGATTAGGGAAGGCTACATTTATCAGGAAGATGGTACTGTCCATCTGACAGCGGAGGAGTACCGGCTCCGAAAGGAAGAAGCCGACAAGGACTTTTCCGATGTTCAGATGATTTCATTTGTTCCCGCAGACTTTGGAACGTCCGGCACTGGGTTTGACATTTCGTCTGGGGAGAGCTTTGCGGAATATATTCTGCAAAACTGCAAAAAGACCAATTCTGACAGAGGGTCAGAACAGGATTTCTCTGCACAGAACTTCCAAAAGGGATCTGAACCTTCTGCCAATCCATCTGCTGTAATGAACGAGGAGCAACAGAGGTATTATGACACTTATTTGAGAACTTGGGGAACAGGAAGTCCATTTGATAAGGATTTTACCGAAAATGACGATCCCATTGCTGCCGGAAAGCTCTATTTTATATTTCATAGTTTGTTTTATTTGGACCATCCAGATAATGGGGATGACATTCTGGAACAACTAACCTCCGCCACTGTAATAGGTTCCAATGGTACAGAAGAGATACTGCCTGCTGAGTTGTTTGAAAATACAATTACTTCTCATTTCAATACTACTGTTCAGGCATTAAAGGAAAATTTGAAATATAACAACAAAGATTTTTATGATGCAGCAACAGACACCTATCATTTTGGAGTCGGCCGCGGAGGAGCTTTTGGGGTTTTTAGTACAGTTTCCGACATCCGTCAGGATGGCGACCTTCTGGAACTGGAATATAACTGGTTTTCAAAGGAGTATCATCCTGCACAGCTGATAAAAAGCAGTGTTGTCACAATTCGTCTTTTGCCTGACGGTGGATGGAAATATATCGCCAACCGGGTAACCTTCAATATAAATGATAACAAATAAAGAAGCGTTTCCCCCATCATTGTCAGCGCCAAAAAATTTCAATGGCGGTGGCTTGCTTTTGTATACCGTTTTTTCCCTAAACAAATTTTGTTTTTCTTTATTTTGGGGCTTGACTTTTATTATCAGGTCTTTTTGCAATGTATCTGAAGATTGATTTCCCTGACAAAAAGTAAAGAACTCTTGACATTTTGTTCATCTGTACCTATAATATAAATAAAGTTCAATTACTGTCAGGAGGTATCAGTACCGCCATGAAACATTTCTTGAAAAGGCTCGGTTTTCATAAACCAGACGAAATGGAACGGCACATCGTTTTCCGGGCGCAGAGGAATTCGTACGTCTTCTTGGTAGCTGCCCTGTTGATATGGTCTTTCTATGAAAGCTATCGGGTATATGCCTATCATACAAGGCTGAACCTGATTCCCTGCATGCTCTTAACAGCGGCGGCCTTGATCCAGACGTTTTCCCAGCTCATCATGACCCGCAATGCTGTAAAGGACGACAAGGACTCCTTTGAAACCACACCTCTTTTAAAAATCATTATTCTGGTCTGTGCTGCCGCCAGTGTGATTGCAGCAATAGGAGCTGTTTTCCTGTTTACAGGTGTACAGGTATGAAAAACCGGATCAAAGAATTTCGCAAGTCCATGGGCTGGCGACAGGAGGATCTGGCGGAGCTGTTGGATGTTTCGCGGCAGACCATCATTGCTGTGGAAAACGACAAGTACAACCCTTCCCTGGAACTGGCAATGAAAATGGCACGCTGCCTGGAAACAACGGTGGAAGAACTGTTTCTATTGGAGGATTGATTGAACATGAAAAAAAGATTTATTTCTCTGATTCCATATGTCATTGTGTTGGCCGTAGATTTTTATCTGCTTCCCGCTCTGATAAAGGATACAGGAATGGCAATGGTGATGATGCTGTGTGTGATTCCTCTGATTGCCTTCGCCTGCGGGGCGATATGTGGCATCCGGCAGGGGTTTGAACCTTTGCTGACCCTGCTGGCTATGGTGCTGTTTTTCCCAACGATTTTTATTTATTACAATTTAACTGCATGGGCTTATGTACTCATTTATGGATTCATTGTCCTTTTCGGAAATGGCGTTGGGAGGATATTTTATAAAAAGAGATAAGCTTTTGTTTGATTTGGACGGTAAGTATGAGATATACTTCTTACAGAGACATTTTCCTTTTACAAACCAATATTGAGGCACTTAGGGAGAATAAAAGGAAGTCTTTTAAATGAGTGAAAGAGGACGTAATTTAAGGGCAATTTACAAATTGCCAGATGAGGGTCATATAAAACGCCTTCAAGGTAAAAAAGCAAAGGCCTTCTGCATTTTCGGGTGGGGATTACTGTATCATTTATACTGTCAAAAACAATATGGATTATAAATTCAAATAACCGTCCCTGCTGGATACATCCAACAGGGACGGTTTTCTTTTTCAGGTTCCCCTTGACTCTGACACAATGGTATACTGTACAATAGCCTTGGGCCTAAAAAATCACATATATGTGGGAGAACAAAGATGATCAGAATCGGAGATTTTTCCAAGCTGTCCAGAATCAGCATCCGTATGCTGCGGCATTATGCCGAAATGGGGCTGCTGAGCCCGGAAAAGGTCGATCCCTTTACCGGGTATCGGTATTACTATGAATCCCAGCTCCCCATTGCCAACCGCATCACCGCCTTGAAGGACATGGGTTTTCACCTGTCTGCCATTGGAGAGATACTGTCCCATAACCCCGATCCCCAATCCTTTGAGCAGTATCTGAAAATCAAGCGGGCGGAAGTCCAGGAACAGGCGGATATTGCTAGGCACAGGCTGCGGCTGCTGGACACAGCCTTGGAACGACTGAGAAAGGATGGAACCATGTTAAAGTACGATGTGACCAAAAAGGAAATCCCAGAAATATACGCTGCCTGTGTCCGTAAAGTTATCCCAGCTTATGAGCAGGAGGGACTCCTCTGGCAGATATTGATGAAAGAAACGGAGCCGTTGGGGATACATGACGCCAATCCCTGCTATGTTATGGCGGTTTTTCACGACAAGGAGTATAAGGAAACCGAAGTGGATGTAGAGGTCCGCAAATCGGTACAGGGAAGCTACCCGGATACAGAAAATGTCAGCTTCCGCACCATCCCTCCAGTATTAGCGGCATCTGCCACCTATACCGGCTCCTATGAAAAGATATCAGAGGTCAACGAGGCGGTTGCCAACTGGATTAGGGATAATGGCTACCAATTCACAGGTACAGCCTTTAACATCTACCATGTCAGCCCCCACGAAACCGCCAACCCTGAAGAATATGTCACTGAGGTATGCTATCCTATTGCAAAGGCATAATCTGTATACCCAAAATTGAGGTATT
The DNA here is from genome assembly GCA_910589145.1 of uncultured Oscillospiraceae bacterium. GTDB lineage: Bacteria > Bacillota > Clostridia > Oscillospirales > Ruminococcaceae > UBA1405. The sequence continues at coordinate 12,421 of CAJUSD010000040.1, read as the reverse complement.
TAAGCAGACTTCCCTGCCAGATTCGCGCCGCATTTTCTCAAATAAAAGAAAACAGAAAGTGTGGTGGCAATGGCCCACCCCACAGGCCACGCCGCCCAAATCCCCGCAGCGGAGTTAATGGCCCCGGAAAACACAAATGCCAAAACAACACGCAGAATAAGATCCGTAAATGTGGCAGCCATAAACTGCCACATTGCGCTTATGCCCCGGAGAACGCCATCCACCACCAGCTTGGCAGCTATTACAAAATAGAACGGAGACAGAATCCATAAAAACATCCGGCCGGTTGCAAGGGCAATGGCAGAGCTTTGATCCATAAAGAGCAAAAGGAGATACTTTCCGAAAACAATATATGCCAAACAGAACGGAATGCACAAACACCACACCAGCTTTAACCCTGCGCGGGTTCCCTGTCTGATCCGCCCTTCCTGATGTGCCCCCAGATTCTGAGCCGCAAAGTTGGAAATCCCGTTCCCGATGGTGGTAAAGGATGTAATCACCAGATTGTTGAGTTTGACGGCAGCTGAATACCCTGCCGCAACACTGACCCCAAAGCCGTTGATGCACCCTTGAACCATCATATTCCCCACTGAAATAAAGGATTGCTGCAGCACGCTGGGGACGGCAACAACGGCGATTTTTCTTAACAGCTGCCCGGAAAAGATGGGTACATTTCCATCTGTTTTGATACCTGCCAGGCGTTTTAAAACCAACACCAGGGAAAAAACGCAGCTAACCCCCTGACAGAGAAAGGTCGCCCATGCAACTCCGGCAACTCCCATAGAGAACCCCTTTACAAAGAGAATATCAACTGCGATATTTGCCGTTGAAGACGCAGCGAGAAACAGGAATGGCGTTTTAGAATCCCCCAGCGCGGAGAAAACCCCTGTTGCAATGTTGTAGAAGAGCAGGAAAGGGAAGCCCCAGATATAGATCTTTAAATACAGGGAGGAATCTGTCATGATTTCTCCCTGTGTTTTCATCAGGAGCAGAAGCCAGTCGCAGGACAGCAGCCCAACCGTCATAAAAACTGCGCACAAAGCGCCGCTTGCAATCAGGGCAGTATATACTGAAGTTTTCATGGTTTTATAGTCCCTTGCGCCAAATAGCTGGGAAACGGTTACAGAGCAGCCAATATTGCACCCAAAGGCAAAGGCGATAAAAAGCAAAGTGACATTATAGCTGTTTCCAACTGCGGCGAGGGCATTTTCACCAATGAATTTACCTGCAACCAAGGAGTCAGCAATATTATAGAGCTGCTGAAAAACAATGCTGCCAAACATCGGCAGGCAGAAAGCCCATAAAACCTTTTTTGGATCACCCTGTGTCAAGTCTTTATTCAAGATATACAACCCCTTTGTTGTTTACATTTTATCGGAATTAAAGTATACTACGGAAAGAGCAATATTTAAAATGTATATATAACATAGGAGATATATAAAAAATACATGGATATCAATTTTGAACACTATAAAATTTTTTACTATGCCGCAAAATATGGAAACTTCACCAAAGCCGCTGCTGCACTGGGAAGCAACCAGCCCAATGTAACAAGAATTATAAAACTGCTGGAAGCACAGTTAAACTGCCGCCTGTTTATCCGCGAACCAAGGGGGATCGTTCTCACACCGGAAGGGGAAAAATTGTACCTCCATGTGGAAGCGGCATATTTCCATCTGACCAGCGCCCAGGAGGAAATCAGCGGGCCGTATTCCCAAGGAGCTGGAACTGTTGAGATAGGAGCTACTGAAACTGCACTCCATCTTTTCTTTCTGGATGTTATGAGAGAATTCAAAACCAAGTATCCTAACATCCGAATGAAGGTACATAACCACAGCACGCCGGAAATCATGAAGCTTCTCACCGCCGGAAAACTGGATTTTGCATTGGTGACCACCCCTGTCAAGGCTCCAAATACCTTTCCATGCGAAACAGTATGGAGGTTTCGGGAAATTCTTGTGGGTGGAAGCCAATACAAACATTTGGGAGCAGGAAAGATTAAATGGGAGGATTTATCTGGGTGCTCCTGGGTTGGGCTTGGAAGGGGAACGGCTACTTATGATTTATATAAGGAATTCTTTTTGGAACATAACGCCAATATAGAGCTGGAAATGGAGGTTGCAACCTCTGATCTGCTGCTCCCGCTGATTCAAAACAACCTGGGGATTGGATTTGTCCCTGAAAGCTTTGCTTTGCCGCTGGTGAACCGAAATGCACTGGTTCAAATTGAGCTTGACTGTGAACCGCCGCAGCGGGAAGTCAAACTGATTTCCGACAGAGGCCGGATAAAAAGCGCAGCGGCAGATATCTTCTATCAATATTTGAGGAGGCTTTGAACATACAGAGCCCGCTGAATATTTATTCCTACAGCAATAAGGAAGTATTTACAACAATTTATCATTAATGCTGACAAACAGGCATAAACAAAAAGCAGAGGAAAGATCAAAATTCACGATTTTTTCTCTGCCTAGTTGTAACAATGGTTGATTTACATTCTCATTATCTTCTTGAAATTTTTAATAAAATAAAACAGGGCCATTACCATATAAAGTAAGTCCCTGTTAAAATAATCTCTCTGGTCAAGTTAAGAAAAATCCTCTTTATTTCTGTTAACCTTATAATTTTCTGTTAGATGATAAAATTTAACTGTAAAACGGGCTCCTCCTTCTGATGGATTGTCCGCCCGTATCATTCCCCCCTGTTTTTCCAAAATAGAGCGTGAAAGGGCCAATCCAATTCCAATACTATCCTTTGCGGCTCCTTTTCCACGGAAATATCTCTGGAACAAAAATGGTATTTCCTGAGGCTCAAATCCTGAACCGGTATCCTGAATGGTAACTTGCAAATATAATGGGTTATTGTCATATTGTATGAGTACCCTGCCGCCTGAAGGCGTATGCTCCACACAATTTTTAATAAGATTTAAGATTGCCTCTGCAGTCCAATTAATATCTGTCCAGATTTCCTCATCCGGCTGGCTCTGGATGGTAAGACATACCCCCTTATTTTGGGCTATTTCTTCTATTGGTTCTGCTGCCTGTGCAAGTAAGGAATATACCCCTACCTTCTTTGGCTCCAATTTCAATGTTCCTGCATCCAGACGGGATAATGTTAATAAACTGGAGGTCAGCCGTTCCAACCGGGTAATTTGATGGCTCATTCTCTCTAAATATGGAGTCTGTCCTTCTTGACATTGGTCTGCTAATAACTGCGCCATTAATGACATAGACGTTAAAGGAGTTTTTAACTGATGTGAAATATCTGCTAAGTTATCCGATAAAATCTGGCGTTCCTTTAAGGCTATATTTCGGGCAAAACGAAGTTCCGTTACGGTCTTATAAATTTCATCTTCCAAACGTGAAAACATGTCCTCATGTCGGACAAGAAGCGTTTCTTTTCCCAGATTAACTTTTTCCAAGTATTGGGTAAGCCCGTCAAGCCGCCGCATTAACCTTTTTTGGTTATGATTTTGTATCGTCAAAACCAAACAGAGAAATATAACGAACATACCGCTTCCTTGGAAAAAAAGGGGAATGGAATTTTTCCAAAATATATTATTGGGACGATATCCATACTGTTTTAAAAGAGCTTTCCCAGACTCTATATTCACTGTTTGCAGTGCAGTCTGTTTCAATGCCTGGGGGATTGCAGCCCCCTCTGTTAAAGCGCTTACAAACCCTGCCGCATTCTGATACTGACTCTCTGATACTGTTTGTGCAGTGCATAACCCCCATACTGCTGACAATAGGACTGCACAGAAAAAAAGAAAAATATTCTGTTTGATTGTCCTGCCCTTTTCCATCCTACTGTTTTTCCTCCATCCGATAGCCAATCCCTCTGAGCGTTTGAAGACACGATGGATATCCTAACTTTTCCCTAAGACGTTTCATAGTGACGGTTAATGTATTATCGTTTACAAAAGCCCCATCCTGATCCCACAGCTTTTCCAAAAGGCGGGTTCGAGTCAAAGTATAATTCTTATTTTCCATCAGCACCAGTAATAGCCGGTATTCTCCTGCAGTTAAAGAAACCGCTTTATCGTTTATAAAAACCGTTGTCCTTTCTGTATCCAGTAAAAGATTCCCACATGACAGACGCTTACCGTCCTCTTTTTTGGATCTGCGCAGGACTGCCCGGATACGGGATTCTAAAACAGACAATTGAAATGGTTTTACAATATAATCATCTGCTCCCATATCCAAACCTGTTACAATATCATATTCATCATCCCGTACTGTCAAAAATAAAATCGGGATATCTGACTGCTTTTTTAATTGCCTGCATACTTCATATCCGTTTCCATCCGGCAGATTCAAATCCAGAAGAACTACGTCGCAGCCCTGATGGAAGAGATATATTCCCTGCGAAGCATTTTCTGCCCAAAGAATTTCATACCCTTTTCTTTGGAGGCCTGTTTGAATTCCAAACGCAATCGTTTCATCGTCCTCTATCAAAAGAACCTTTACCATAACCAGCCTCCTTAATACAAGCAGATATTAGGTTATCTCCTTTTTCTCCGTTTCCATCTCCCAAAAATGGTTTTACGGAATCCTGCTAAATCTTTGGATGCATCTGTATAACCATTTGCCAAGGCCTTCTGATAATATGTTACTGCTACAGGAAGCTTAACCTCTACTCCTAAACCTTGATCGTAAATCAATCCCAGGAAATGGTATGCCTCTCCATCATCAGACTCCTGGGCTGCAGAAGAAAACATCCTTCTGGCAGCTTCATAGTCCTGATGCAGCCCTTTCCCATAAAAATGGCATTTCCCCAACAGGGTTTTTGCCTTCCCGCATCCCTGATTCGCTGATTTATTTGCCCAATAAATACATTTCTCATAATTTGCATAGGTGCCATAACCTTCATAATAAAACCATGCCAAATCCTTTTGGGCTTCCCGGTATCCCATTTCTGCTGAGGTTGTAAAATGTTTGAATGCTTCGTCTTTATCTTCTTGGACGCCCCATCCATAACAATAACACCGCCCCAAATTATATAATCCCACACGGAAACTGGTAGAGGAGCGCTTAAACAGCAGGAATGCCTGATCCTTATCTACATGTATACCGCCCCATCCGTTTAAATAAATCATTCCCAGGTTATTACAGCATACAGGTTCGTTAATTTCTACCCCTTTTTGATACCACCGAATTGCATCCTGGAATTGATTCATCGCTTCATATTCCAATGCAATTTCTGAATAAAATCCAGATATATCACAGTTGCGAATTCCCTCCGCATACTTCAATGCTTCCGCTATATCTTTCTTTACCCCGTTTACACCATTTCGAACGCTGTTAAACGCATTTCTAAATGCTGGAATACACCCCTGGTCTGCTGAGGCACGAAACCACTTTAAAGCTTCCGCCGCGTTTTCCTTTTCCAGCTTTGCTGCATCCTGCGGCGTGGCGGGCTGCTGAATATCTACCAACATATCTCCCCAGAAGTAGAACAACCCTACTGCATACTGCGCCATAGGCTCCCCTTCTTCTGCCTTCTTCAACACCGCGTCAAAAGATTCACGCAAAGGTTTCTTCATGGCTGCCCGGACATCCCCCTGCAACGCATTCATACGGTCTGCCCCTAATACGCACAGATCGCTTCCCTTTGCTATTCCATCCCTCGATAACTGGCGCGCCTTTAATTCATCCTCTGGAACATCTCCGTCCTCCCAGGCATAACAACGCGCTAGAAAATAATAGGCGTCTGCTTCGCCATCTGTAACTGCCTTTTCCAGAAGTTTTACCCCTTCCGGGTATCGCGCCGGGTTCGATTGAAAGTAAATCAGTTTGATTGCTTCTTCCAGTGTATCAGAATAAAATTTGCCCATAGCCGTCGTTCCTTTCTGTTTCTTCCAAGCCTTTATGTGGTTATTATATCATATATAAGTATGAACGGACAGCTTTTATTGAACCTAAATTTAAAAAATTCTGGCTCATTTTTTTATAAAAACTGTACGTCAATGGATGTCTGGCTAAATCAGTAGAACCCAGAACATCCCAGCGGCCTGGAGCAGCATAAAGTGTTTTCCCATACTATTATAACGCCATTTCCCTGTCTGTCAAAGCCTTAACGAAAATTATAGAAAAGTTGAAGGCGCAGGTTATAGATGGAGATGTAAGGCATATCCTTGGGCAGAGTACAGCTAGGGTATATTAACGTGAGTTCGATAAAGCAAAGCCGCGAGAGAAAGCTAAGATGAGTACAGGCTGGGTTAGATTAAAAAGGTTTGAAGGTCCTAGGGCGTGTCCCTAAAGTCGGGATGCCTGGATTTTTCGCAAGGAGGGAGTGACTGCAAGGAGAAAAGCGCAGGGAATACTGTATGTATTCCGAGCATTTTTGACGCAGCAAGCACTCTCTCCTTGTAGAAAAAGACAAGTGCCAAGACTTTAGGGACACGCCCTAGGGTTGTGCAGCGGAGCTGCACTCCTAAAAAGCCCCCAGTCGCCAGTTCAGTTCTGCTGAACTGAACCCGCAAGGCGCGAAATACCCCAGACTGCTAAAAGAAAACATAAACCATATCTAAAGGCAGATACCTAAAGTCTTATGGAAATCCCGCCATTTTCTTTAGTGGGAGCGGCAGGCAGCAAGTTTGGCTTTGCCTCCGTGGGAGCATATATGGCGGGATTCTTTCCTGAAGGTTTTCTCTTGCAGCCAGCGAACAGCCAACGGCTGCTGAGATGGCGTCCCATATGCCGAAAGCCATAGATTTAAAGGCGGCATTTCGTCGAACTCACATTATATTAAAAATTTTTGTGCTGCCAAACGGCCCCTTGGAGACAAATAAATTTCTATTATGCGCATATTAAAGGTAAGCTTGACAATACCCTAAAATACGTCTACAATTTGACATAGTAATCGAACTTTGTCTACAACCGCAAAGGAGGAAAATAAATGCTGGAATTAGAAAATATTGTCTGGTCCCTGCCAACCGGCGAAGAAATCCTCAAAGGGGTCAGCCTGGAAATCCCCGATGGAAAATTGACAGTTATTACAGGCCCAAATGGAGGCGGAAAAACTTCCCTGGCTAAAATAATATCTGGTATAGAACAGCCGACCTCTGGCAGCATTATTTTAAACGGTGAAGATATTACCCGGCTGGACGTAACCGAGCGGGCGCGCCGGGGAATCGGATATGCGTTTCAACAGCCAGTGCGGTTTAAGGGCTTGACGATTCACAACCTGTTGGAACTTGCAGCAGGGGAGCCATTAAATGAAGAAGCACTATGCAGCTTATTGGGAAAAGTGGGCTTATGCGCGCATGACTATATTAATCGGGAGGCGGACGCAAGCCTTTCCGGCGGAGAGATAAAACGGGTAGAAATTGCAACCCTTTTGGCGCGCCGTGGATTACGATTAGCAGTATTTGACGAACCAGAAGCTGGAATAGACCTTTGGAGCTTTACCGGATTAATAGAAGTATTTCAACAATTAAAGAATCATTCAGGTCAGTCAATGCTTATTATTTCACACCAGGAGCGGATCTTGGAAATTGCGGATAATATAGTAGTAATAGCAGATGGAAAAGTTAGAATGAACGGAAAAGGGGAAAAAGTCCTTTCAGAGCTATTAGAAGGAGAAAAAGCCAGCCGCTGCCCAATGTATGAAAAGAATGGGAGGGATTGTCATTGAATTCCATAACAGAAAAACTTTTAGGGATGATATCAGATTGGAAAGAAGGATTTCAGGGAGCATTTAATATCCGGGAAGATGGACAATGTGCGGGCAGGCAATCCAGCCAAAATATACAGATTGAAAGTAAAGCAGATGGGCCTGGCCTGGTAATACGCATTTCGCCAAAGACAAAGGGAGAAACTGTATATATTCCGGCTTGTGTCACCCATAGTAATGTAGACGATATGGTATATAATGAGTTTTATGTAGGCGAGTATGCAGATGTCATTATTGTTGCAGGCTGTGGAGTTCATGCAGATGGCGAGGAAGACGCCAGACATAATGGAATACACAGTTTTTTCCTGGAAAAAGGTTCTCATGTTTTATATAAGGAAAAGCATATTGGAACAGGGACAGGAACAGGGCTGCGAAAGATTGATCCGATTACGAGCTGTGTTTTGGCGGAAGATTCTGTTTTGGAAATGGATACAACGCAGATTAGCGGTGTGGACCGTACTACAAGAAAAACAATAGCAAAGCTGTCGGCCCGGGCTAAACTGATGATTCATGAAAGATTGATGACCGATGGAGAAGAAACCGCTAAAACAGAATTTGAGGTTTCTTTGGACGGCGAAGATTCAGGGGTGGACTTGATTTCCCGCTCTGTGGCAAGAGATAAATCCCATCAGGAATATCATTCAGTGATTAAAGGAAATAACCGCTGTACTGGCCATTCAGAATGTGACGCAATACTGGTGGGAAATGGTACAGTTAATGCTGCACCGGAATTATTTGCAGGAAACATTGATGCGGCTTTAATTCATGAAGCAGCAATCGGAAAAATTGCCGGAGAACAGATCTTAAAGTTGAAAACTTTAGGATTGACTGAGGAAGAAGCAGAAGAAAAGATAATTGAAGGGTTTTTAAAAGGATAAGGTAAGAGCCTGTTTAATATCTCCCCACGCCCGTCTTGGCGGCGTATTTTCCGCCTTGACCGCGTTAAAAATCCTTGCCATCCGTCAGGATGCCTGCGGATTTTTGCCTTGCAAGGCAAAAAATCCGCTCGCCAATCCGCACACGTCGAGATATTAAACAGGCTCTAAGGAGGCCGCTGCCTGGAAGCATCCCGCTTTAAGGCAGCGGCTTTAAGGTCTTGAGAAATCAATAGGAAAGGGCTGGGGGAATCTGGCCTTTTCGTTAGACTAAGGAGTGCGGTTTTGCTGTATAACCTCCCTAACCTAAAAGCTTTTTAATCCGCTTTAGGCTGTACTCATCTTAGTTTGTGCCTGCAAATTTGCTTTTTCAAACTCAATAAAAGGATGGGAAAAATAAATGATAATAGCAGATTTACATATTCATTCCAAATATTCCCGTGCTACCAGCCGGGACTGCGAGCCGGAAAACCTTGATTTATGGGCAAGAAGAAAGGGAATTAAGCTATTGGGAACCGGTGACTTTACACATCCAGCCTGGAGAGAAGAACTCCATGAAAAACTGGTTCCGGCCGGGGAAGGTTTATATCAGTTAAAGGAAGAACTTCGTCAGGCGGATTGTGTAGCAGGAGAACCAATTATTCCAAGATTTGTATTAACAGGGGAAATCAGTTCAATTTATAAGAAAAATGGGAAAACAAGGAAAGTACATAATGTGATATTGCTGCCCAGTTTGGAAGCAGCCGAGACAGTTTCCAAAAAGTTGGAAGCCATTGGGAACCTTCATTCTGATGGAAGGCCAATATTAGGGCTTGACAGCCGGGATCTACTGGAAATTACCCTGGAAGCCTGCCCGGAAGCGATATTTATACCAGCGCATATTTGGACTCCACATTTTTCAGTCTTTGGGGCGTTTTCTGCTTTTGAAACAATGGAGGAGTGTTTTGGAGACCTTACACCTTACATTCACGCAGTAGAGACAGGGTTGTCCTCTGACCCTCCTATGAATTGGAGAGTTTCCTCATTGGATCGCTATACTTTAGTTTCCAATTCAGATGCACATTCCCCAGCAAAGCTTGGGAGAGAGGCAAACCTATTAAATATACAAGAGTCGCTTTCATATTCAGCGTTAGCAGATGCAATTCAAGGACGCAGGCCGGAAACGTTTCAGGGGACAATTGAATTTTTCCCAGAAGAAGGAAAATATCATCTTGATGGACATCGAAACTGTAACCTTTGCCTGAAGCCTTCAGAAACAAAGAAATACCAGGGAATCTGTCCTGTATGCGGTAAAAAAATGACAATTGGTGTTCAGAATCGGGTGGAACAGCTTGCAGACCGGGCGGAAGGGGAAACCAGGCCAAATGGGAAGCCCTTTGAAAGTTTATCGCCTTTGCCGGAAGTCATTGCAGCTTGTATAGGTTCTTCGGCAGGTGGAACAGTGGTAAACCGACAATATATGTCTATGCTAAAGGATTTGGGAAATGAGTTTTATATTTTGCGGGAAGCTCCGATTGAACAGATTGAAGGGGATGCAGGACCGTGTATCGCAGAGGGAATCCGTCGTTTACGCCGAGGAGAAGTGGAACGAATTCCAGGCTATGATGGAGAATATGGGGTAATCCAACTGTTAAGCAGCGATGAGATCCAGTCATTAAACGGGCAAACCTCGTTATTCTCTATGGAGACCCTATCCGATAAACGAGAGAGGGAGCAGGGAAAAATTGTTCCTAAGGTTTCTGAAATGGAGACAGTTCAGGCATTAGAAAAAACCTTGAATATAGATTTATCTGAAAGTTTAAATCAGGAACAACAGATTGCTGTTGAGGCGTTAGAACCTGTAATAGCAGTAATTGCTGGTCCAGGCACAGGAAAAACAAAGACATTGGTATCGCGGATTGCTCATCTAATAAAAAACAGGGGTGTAAAGCCATCACAAATAACAGCAGTAACATTTACGAACAAGGCTGCAGATGAGATGCGTCAAAGGCTGGAACAAAAGTTTGGCGGCAGGAAAGCTGTCAAAGGAATGACAATAGGAACATTTCATGCAATTTGTTTGCAGAGGCTTTCCCAAGACCGAACAATACATTTAATAGATGAATCCGCTGCCTTGGAAATGGCAGAGAGGGTTCTGAAGGAAATGGAGTGCAAAGGTTCTCCCCAAAAATTTTTGGAGTGGGTCTCCAAGAGAAAAAATGGTTTAAGCGGACAGGAAGGCAATTTTCCAGAGGAGGCTTTTGAAAAGTATCAGGAACAGCTGCACCAATTTGGAGGCCTTGATTTTGACGATTTGCTTTTAGAGGAATTAGAACAATGGAAAATTCCCAATCAAACGAAAGGGAAAGCAAATCCATTTGCCTATTTGTTGGTAGATGAATTTCAGGATATAAACCCAATTCAATATCAGCTTATTCAGAAATGGGCACAAGGGGGAAAAGGATTATTTGTAATAGGGGATCCGGATCAGTCCATCTATGGATTCCGTGGCGCAGATGCAGAGTGTTTTATGCATTTAGGAAGGGATTATCCAAACCTCCGAACGATTCAATTAGTAAAAAATTATCGATGCACACCGGAAATTCTGTCTTATGCTTTATCAGCAATTTCTTCCAACTCAGGGGTAGAAAGATTATTAGAGGCCCAAAAAACAAATGGGATGCCAGTACGGCAAGCTGAAACTACGGGAGAGCTTTCCGAGGGAATATTTATCGCAAAGGAAATCAATAAGATGGTAGGCGGTATTGACATGCTGGAAACCGAACGCCATGATATAGTTCAAAGGGAAAATTTGAGAGATTTTTCTGATATTGCGATATTATACCGAACTCACCGACAGTCTGATATGCTGGAAAGGTGCCTGAAAAAAGAGGGGATTCCTTACGTAGTAGCAGGCAGGGATGATTATCTGGCAGATAAAAAGGTAAGAGGGACGATTGACTTTTTCCGTTTTCTAGGGAATCCATTAGAATATTCGGCTTTGGATGGATGCCTTTGTAAATTATGGGGCTGTCCAGCAGATATAATTTTGGTTTTAGGGGCAGAAATGGAAAGCATCTGTGGCAAAGAGGGTATTTTAGATGGAGACAAAATAGACAGATTATTAAAAGGCTTTTCGGAATATCCTTTGCTGAACGGCTTTTTGTGCGCAGTTCAGGAATTTCTTCCTTTATGTTTAAGAGGAAAACCGTGGAAAATTTTAGAGTCCTTTGCCAAAAAAGTTGGAATAGAAAGCGAACCCCTAAAAAAGCTGACATACACAGCTGTATTTTATAAAAATATGGATGAGTTTTTAAAGGCGCTTGCGCTTGGCCAGGAAAGCGACTTAATTCGGAGTGCAGCAGGAAAGCGATATGATGCTGGGACAGTGACCCTTATGAGTCTTCATGGAGCAAAAGGACTAGAGTATCCGGTGGTATTTTTAAGCGGAGTAAAAAAGGGAATACTGCCATTGCAGTCAGAACGGAAAGAAATAGATATAGAGGAAGAAAGGAGGCTTTTTTATGTAGGTATTACTCGAGCTAAAGAGGAACTAATCATTGTAACCGGAAAAGAGAAGTCTCCCTTTTTGGAAGAAATCCCTGGGGAGCTCTTTCAGAAAGAAGAAACAGTTAAGTCCTCTGGAAGAAATAATGCGGAGATACAACTAAGTTTTTTCTAAATTTAGTATAAATGTTTCTCTTTGAAAGTTTAAATCCTCTTTGTTACACTTGAGTGTGGCAAGGAGGATTTATTTTTGTATAGGTTTAATAAATATTCAGTTTCCAATAGTAGCCACCTTCTAAGAAAAGAGAAGGAGTGGAAGGAAGCAGAAACGTCCATATAAGGGATGTGCAGCCAGGGCGAGCGGCCCAGGCTCCAAACTACAGCCC
>CAJUSD010000039.1 GCA_910589145.1 uncultured Oscillospiraceae bacterium | reverse complement strand
AGCGCCACCTTGCCAAGGTGGAGGTAGCGAGTTCGAGCCTCGTAACCCGCTCCAACAGGGATTGGATGCCTATGAAAGTGGGCATCCAATGTTTCCCTTAATTACCGTTATTCGCTGCGGGGCTGACTTTTTTCGCCGCAACTTTTTTTAATATTTAAATGGCGCCATAGCCAAGCGGTAAGGCAGAGGTCTGCAAAACCTTTATCCCCGGTCCGATTCCGGGTGGCGCCTCCAGAAAAGCATTGCAATTTAAAAAAATTGCAATGCTTGTTTTTTTGAAAGTAAGGTGTGAAATTCTCGAAACTGTCTGATGAAATAACTGAGAAAAGTAAAATTTTATGCGAATAATTAGCAGACGACTGGGATAAGAGGATGGGGGACACAGATAATCAATATCATAGGGAAATCATTCGTCCTGCTACGCTGAAGCTTCTAAATCCGCATCCTGGTGAATATATTTTGGATGCCGCTTGTGGAAGCGGTAACTTTTCCAGGCTTTTGGCAGAAATGGGAGTAAGGGTTACAGCTTTTGACTATTGCTCCACATTAATTGAACATGCAAAAAAACGTTGCAGGGAATATACACATCTTATTGATTTTCATGTAGCAGATGCAACCCAATATGTGGATTTAATACAGCTTCAATCAGGCACGCCATTTGATAAGGCAGTATCAAATATGGCGGTAATGGATATTTCCGATATATCGCCATTGATGAAGGCTGTGTACGAAATGCTGAAGCCCGGGGGTGTTTTTGTCTTTTCAAGCGTTCATCCCTGCTTCCAGACACCTAATATGCGTAAATTTACGGAAATCAATGACTATACCGGCCAGGCTTTTATACGAATGGGCATACAAACATATGAATACATTCATCCAAAAAAGCATGAGGTTACAGCACTTGCACGAAACGATAAACGAATATTATATTTTCACCGCCCACTCAGTATGATTCTGAATATTTGCTTTGAAGCCGGGTTTATGCTGGATGGTATTGAGGAACCTGTATTTGAGCAGACAAATACTCCCTCCGGTTTTGAATGGTTTGATATACCGCCTTCTGTGATATTGCGCCTGAGAAAATAGCCATAATAGTATAATTGAACCTCAAACTGTTATAAAGCCCCCTGCCAAGATAAGCTGACAGGAGGCAGATGTATTTAAACCTGGAGCGGTTTTCCAGCTCCGGGTTTATTATTATAAAAAACAGGAAGCAGAAAAAATAACATATACATTACAGCAGACAACAGAATAACGATTCCCCTGAATCCACATTACAGCAGCTATGTACCTGTAGAATTATATTTTCTGATAGAGGCACGCCAAAGCAGGAGGGCAGCAGCCACCCATAAACAAGCTGCCGCTGCAATCGCCAGAGTCCCCCAGCCCATGGTAAGCCCTGACACCCGGTTCAGCAGCACTCCGCTGGGATAATAGGATGCCAGCCCCAACGGCAGGAGGAAGGTAAAAATCCAGGCCGCTACCCTGCCATAAATAGGAATAGGGTAAACCATATATTGTTTGTATACCCCGTCCAGAATCTTTAACAAAGCGCTTACCTCTACTACCCGGATGGCAGCCGCATAGACGATTAAATAAACGGCAAACAGGATAAACATTCCACAAAGAATCAGCACTGCTAGGCAGCAGACAGCTCCAGGCGTGAAGGCTATCCCTGCCTGGTAAGCACAGTAGAGTGTAACCGCGAAGATGCCAATATTATAGAAACTGCGCCAGATCATGGTGTTGCGGCAGTTTATCAGAAAAAGCGGATCAGAAGGGGTAAGCAGGTAAACGTCCATCTCACCAGTACGGACAAGCGCGGGAATCGTCCCTATCCCGCCTACAAAGCTGGAGAAATTGCGGAAAGTTAGGGTGACAAAGCTGTAAAGAAAGGCGATTTCCCATGTTCTCCATCCTGCCAGACCGTCGAATTTCTGCACCAGGACAACCATCAGGGCCAGGGTTGCCGCTTCACGAAGGAACACCCCAACCAGCATCACAAAAAAATTGAGCCGGAAGGACATCCGTGAGCGGAGCTGCATACTGAGCACATGCCAGTAGAGGTTCCAGTAATACGCTATTTTAGCCCCCATTAACGATCATCCTCCTTCTGGATTTTCTCCAGCAAAATTGGGCCAAAAACCCAAAGCCCAAAATCCATCCTGCCTGTACCAACAGGGCGGTTCGGATATCTGCTCCTGCTATTTTGCCAATCATAATTGACAAAGGGGTGCTGTACATGGCCTGGAAAGGCAGGTACTGGGCTATGGAAAAGAGACGGCCAGGGAAAAACCACAAGGGAACCATAGAACCGGAAAAAACCAGCATCACTGCATCCCGCGCCTGCAAAAAGCCGTTGATTTCCTGTGTCCAAAAAGCTATCATTCCAAAAAAGAACTGATAGAAAAACATCAGCAGGTATGCCCCCGCTGCACTGAGCCAGAACCAGGGGCCAAGGTAAAGCTGTGCACCCTTTGCAAAACCGCAGAGAAAAATAACCAGCAGATAGGGAACCACCCATACGACAACTGCCTGAAAGGTGCCCGCCAAATGTTCGATAAACAGGGTGACAGGATAGGAAGCCGGACGGGTAAGCATCATTGAAATGCTGCCGTCCTTTACCTTTTCGGTTATTGAATTCTCTACCTTGCAGGCAATAAACAGCTCAAATACAATAGATACTATTGTATAGCATTTCATAGTGGCAAGGCTGATGCCTTCCACCTGGGTTTTGCCTTGGTAAAGGGCCGACCAGAGAGCCAGCAGCATAACTACCCGGATAATGACAAAGAGGATGCTCACAAAGAAGTTGGAACGAAAGATCAGTTGGTTTTCCAGTTCAATTTTACAGGAAACTTTCAGATAATCCCATAACTGTTTCATTCGGTATAGATCCTCCTCATTACCTGATCCAGAGGCGGATCCGTTACGGTAAAGTCTACCACCCGGCCAGCCTCCAGTATTCGGGGCAGAATATCATCCAGGGGCACATCCTCGGTACATATGTAATGATGGCGCTGTCCGTCTGCCTGCGCCACCTTCAGGAAGGGAAGCTCGATTGGGGTACATGGGTTTTCGTAAAGGACATGGTAGTGTTTTTCCACTCCTTTGGCCCGCTTGAGGTCTTCTATCTCCCCATGCCAGATCAGGCTCCCCTTGTCAATGATCATCACGCGGCGGCACAGCCGCTCAATATCCAAAACATCATGAGTAACCAGTACAATTGTAACTCCCCTGTCAGCGTTTATCCGCTGGATAAGCTGGTGCAGTTCGTTTTTTCCCACAACATCCAGGCCGATTGTAGGTTCGTCCAAATAAAGGATACGGGGATTGTGGAGCATTGCCATTGCGATTTCAGCCCGCATTTTCTGTCCAAGGCTTAGAGTACGGACAGGCTTTGTTAGGATTTCGTCCACTCCAAAGTCATCAGAAAAGTAGCGCAGGTTTTCCCTGAATACATTTTCGGGAATTTGGTACAGGGCTTTGGTATATTCAAAGGAATCCTGTACCGGGAGGTTCCACCAGAGACGGGATCGCTGCCCAAATACCACCCCGATATTTCGGGCGTTCTTCCTTGGCTGTTGGTAGGGGATTAAACCATTCACGGATGCTGAACCGGAAGTTGGGGTGAGTATTCCAGTGAGCATTTTGATAGTAGTGGATTTTCCCGCCCCATTAGGCCCCAGAAAACCTACAATTTCCCCCTCCTTTACAGAAAAGGTAATGTCATTTACCGCTGTGATTTCCCGTTTTACAGGGTTGAAAAGGTTGCGGATCGCGCCCGCCAGCCCCTTCCTGCCTGCCACAATGGTAAACTTTTTTGTTAGGTGTTCTACTGATAAAATAGAATCCGTACTCATTATTCATCCCTCCTCTTGTCCAATGAGAAACATATTTGATTGTTATTTTAAGTTTTGGGATATCTAATACAGATTTTTATGCAAAATATCTTCTATAAAAGGTGGATGTTTATTATATATAAAATTACTATATTAGTCAAGTGATTATTTGTACATAAATCAGAGTCGCTTTTTATCAAAATTTGCAATATAAAGCAGGATGGCAGAAAAATATTTCCAAAGTTTTTTATACAGTCCCTGCACACGCGGGGGTTCCTGAGATCCTAAACAGGCTCTGAGCAGGTTCTTATCAGCTGAAAACACGGCAACGCACAAGTAAATAAATTGTGAACATGCTACGGCTGCCCTGGTTGTAAGGCAAGTCATTATTGACAGTTCCTATTTGGATTGTTATACTATATTGTATCATTTTTTCCAATATACATACTTTAGAAAGGACGTGCTTTTTATGATTCTTCTCAAAGATAAAGTAGCTATCATTACCGGAGCCAACTCAGGCGTAGGTGCAGCAGCAGCGAAACTGTTTGCCAGCGAAGGTGCGAAAGTCGTTATTTGTGCCCGCCGTGCAGAACCTTTGGAGGTTGTGGCTACAGAAATTCAGGCTGCTGGAGGAGATGTATTGTGTGTCCCCACGGATATTTCAGATAAAGCCAGTGTAGGTGCATTGGTGGACAAGGCCCTTGCCGCCTATGGAAAAATAGATATCCTTGTAAATAATGCAGGGGTACTGGATAGTTCCTTTGCAGGGATTGCTGCCTATGATGATGGTGAGCTTATGCGGATGATTAACATCAATACTATGGGAACTATGAACTGTATTCGGGCAGCTATCCCTCATATGGCCGCAGGGGCTTCTATTGTAAACATCAACTCTATCGGTGGTTCCAAAGGTACTGCAGGCGTAACCTATGCAGCCTCTAAAGCTGCTATTCTTGGTGTAACCAAGCAAGTTGCTATGTGTTATGCTGCGCAGAAGATTCGCTGCAATGCCATTTGCCCTGGCGGGATCAATACCCCAATGACCGGCAGTATGGATTATGCAAAAATGGATATGTCTGTAATGAAAGCTATCGGAGCCCATACGGACAGCAATATCCCTGCTTCTGAACCAGAAGAGGTAGCCAATGTAGCGCTGATGCTGGCCTGCGATTTATCTGCATCTGTGACCGGTCAGGTTATTGTGGCAGATAAGGGAGGTTCCTTATAATTTATAAAATGGCTTTTACCTGCTTAAAGAGCATATAAGCTTTGATAGAATTGTTCTATTACGTTGAGATTTACTTGGAGCAAGCTTGCAACTGCTTGCTCCAGCTTTTTTAGCAAATACATTTTATCCTTTTCTTTAGAGCCTGTTTAGAATCCTCCCGCGCACGTTGAGATCCTAAACAGGCTCTTAGGAATGATAGAGGGTGGAGAAATATGTATTTTGAAACATCACATCTCATTATCCGGGATTACGAAGAAAGAGATTTTCAGGAATACTTTCGGTTAAAACATAACCCAAAAACAATGTATTATCTCCAAGACATTCAACTTAAAACAGAGAAGGAAGCAGAAAAGGAATTCCGCGGGATTCTGGAAGACCAGAAAAGCCCCAGCCGGATCTTTTATTTTTTCCATGTGGAATTAAAGGGCAGCCATGAAACCATTGGCAGTTCCGGCTACACAGTAAAAGATTTTACGCCGGTTGGGAAGCTTGTACATGCAGGCTATTTCTTTTACCCAATATATTGGGGGCGGGGTTATGCTACTGAATCGTTCCAACGGATTATACAATATGCTTTTGAGGAAAACGGAGTTTACCGGCTTACAACTGGATGTTTGGCAGAAAATATTGGGTCAGAGAAGGTAATGATAAAATGCGGCCTAATCCGGGAGGCGGAACATCTGGATTGGGAGTGGCATGATGGGAAGATGAAAACACGGCTGGAATACCGCTTGCTGAAGCCGGAATGGGAAGCTATGGCGAGGTAATATATGAAATTTGCAGTTTTTACCGACCTGCACCATGACCAGGTTTTTGATGGTGAAAGGCGTATTCGGGAATTTTTAAGTTTTGCAGAGGGGGAAGGGGTTTCTTTTATCGTCTCTCTGGGTGATTTGTGTAAACCAATTGAAAAGAACCGGGGGATTTCTGATATTTTGGGGCAAGTGAAAGTCCCGGTTTACTTTGCAGCGGGAAACCATGATCTGGAGGAAAACACCCCAGAGGAATGGATGAATTTTATAGGGGTAAAGTCTACATATAGTTCTTTCTCTTATGGGAATATCAAATTTATTATCCTGGATGCCTGCTATATGAAATTGGGGAATAAAATCTTTCCCTATTTGAAAAGCAGGCATTTAAAGAAGGCCGATCAATACCCCCTCATTCCAGATTTTGAAGTCCAGTGGCTGAAAAGGGAGATGCAGCGGGAAGATTTATATTATATTATTTTTTCCCATCACAGCCTGGCCAATGATTTTGAAAACCGGGGCGTGTCGAATCGGGAGGAAATACGTGAAATCCTTTCCCGGAGGAAAACTGTCCTGTGTATGAATGGCCATGATCACGGGGAGGACTGCAAAATAATTCGCGGGATTCCATATTATACCTTAAATTCTATCACCTATCTATGGCATGGGAAAAAAGATATCTGCCCATTTGGGGAGGATATCCATCAAAAATATCCATATTTGTCTCATATGATACTTTATCGGGAACCCTTATACTGTACCGTTGAAATTGCGGATGGAAAAGGAACCATTATTGGAGCCAAAAGCGATTACTGGCATATTACGCCAGAAGATGTGGGAATTCCAGATCGGAAATGGAATAATATTTCTGTTCAGCCGAAAGCGCTTGATTTTGAATTTTCCCTGCCGCCGTTATGAATCTATAGCAGTTAAAAATAAAGAAGGAGAAAAAATATGAAGTATTTTCAATGCGATTATGTAGAGGGATGCCATCCTAAGATATTGCAAAAACTGATAGAATCCAACCTGGAACAAACTCCAGGCTATGGAACGGACAGATACAGCGAAACAGCGCGAAAAAAGATACAGATAGCCTGCGGAAATCCAGAAGCCCAGGTGCATTTCCTGGTAGGCGGCACCCAAACAAATCTAACAGTAATCGCAAGTATACTGCGCCCCTGGCAGGGAGTACTGTCAGCGGAAACAGGCCATATCAACTGCCATGAAACAGGTGCAATTGAGGCCGCAGGACATAAGGTGCTTGCTCTGCCTTCGACGGATGGAACCATCACCGGGGAACAAGTACATAAATACTGTCAGGAGCACTTTGAGTCAGGGATTAAGGAACATACCATTCAGCCAGGGATGGTTTATATTTCCCATCCTACAGAAAACGGTACGCTCTACACCAAAGCTCAACTTACCGAATTAAAGAAGGCATGTGATACATACCATCTGCCTCTCTTTATTGACGGGGCGAGGCTGGGGTATGGACTGACCAGCCCGGACAGTGGCCTGACTTTAAAAGACATTGCACAACTCAGCGATATTTTCTATATTGGCGGGACAAAGTGCGGCGCAATGTTCGGGGAAGCAGTTGTCATACCCAATCCAGGTCTTGTAAAGGATTTCAGGTATATGATAAAACAGCGGGGTGGAATGCTTGCCAAAGGGCGGCTGCTGGGGATACAGTTTGACACACTATTTACAGACGGACTGTATTTTGAAATATGTGAAAAGGCAGTAAAGCAGGCGCTGACAATTCGGGAAGCCTTTGCAAAAAAGGGAATCCCCCTATATGGAAAATCCTGTACAAACCAACAGTTTGTAGTACTCAATGGGGAACAATTGGATAAACTGGGTAAAAAATATGCCTATGAGGTATGGGGGCCAAATGGAGACGGCAATACCATTGTAAGATTTTGTACAAGCTGGGCCACGCAGGATGAGGATGTAGAGTCCCTGATTGGGGATATTCAGGAACTCTAATGATGTGGGGGCGGCAAAGTTGGAAAGGCAGTTTTTGATTATCTGTCTTCTCTGAAATATTGGTATTCCATAAAGCAATTTCGTATATTATTATTGTTATCAGCATATTTTCCTCACTATCTGTATGGAACTGACAAAAGACGGGCAATCCTACTATATATCATTTAAAGCAGAAGCTTTTCTTTCCTGAAAAATTAAGCCTCTCTTTATTTCAATTTGATATAATACCTTTACCTGATAGCCTTCACAACAACGCAGATGTGCTGTCAAAACTGCTTTTGGTTAATCAAAAGAATGGTATTACTCGAATTAAGGAGGTTTCAACATGCGTTTACTGATAGCGGAAGACGACCCAAAATTACTAAAATCTCTCACCCATATTTTTGAACATAATAAGTTTATGGTTGATGGTGTTCCCACTGGCGACGCTGCCTTTTCATATGCCCAGACAGGGGAATATGACGGAATTGTGCTGGATGTTATGATGCCTGGAATGGATGGAATCACAGTTCTCCAAAATCTCCGAAAGATGAATGTCAAAACGCCTGTTCTTCTCCTCACGGCACGAAGCGAAGTTTCCCAACGGGTGGAGGGGCTTGATGCTGGGGCAGACGATTACCTTCCTAAACCCTTTTCCACCTCAGAGCTTTTGGCTAGGGTTCGGGCTATGCTGCGCCGCAAGGATAACTATGTTCCAGATTTGCTTTCCTGCCAGAATGTCACCCTGAACCGTTCCACTTATCAGTTGGAATACAATGGCTGCCTTCAAAACCTCAGCGGGAAGGAATACCAGATTATGGAAATTATGATGCAGAACCCCAAAATGGTAGTCCCTGCAGACAAATTTATTACACACATCTGGGGCTGGGATTCGGATGTGGATACCAGCGTTGTCTGGGTGCATATCTCCAATATCCGAAAAAAACTTGATGCAATACAAGCCCCCTTGGAGATTAAATTTATCCGGGGTGCTGGATACGTTTTGGAGGACGGCACATGATTGATTCTCTGCGAAGAAAAATGATCTTTCTAAGCGCTATTTCTGTTACCATTGTTCTTTCTCTGATCTTTCTCGCCATCTATACAATAGGGATGCGGCAGCTAAATACAACAATGGATATGCTGACAGATGCTATTTCCGAAAATGACGGCTGGTTTCCTCCTTTTGACCCTGACCGCAAGCATTCCTCTGCAAGATTCCCTCTTATGGATATTTTTACACCGGAAACAGAACACAGCACCCGTTTCTTTACTGTATGGGTTGACAAAGATTACCAATTCATGCGGGAAAATGTTGAATCTATCTCCTCTATTACCACAGAACAGGCAAAACAGCGTGCCCAGGAGATTTTAAAAGGAGGAAATGAACGGGGATGGGTTTCCAATTACCGGTACAAAGTTGTGGATGTGGAACAGGGATATTCCATTGTCTTTGTGGACGGCAGTATGAATTGGGCGATGACACGGCAGTTTTTGCTGAACTCGCTGTTGGTTCTGGCGGGAAGCTGCTTTGTGATACTCTTTCTCATTGTTGTTTTTTCTAAACGCGCTGTACGGCCTGCTGCTGAAAGCTACGAAAAACAAAAACAGTTTATCACCGACGCTAATCATGAGCTGAAAACACCCCTTACCCTGATTCTCTCTAACCTGGATATTTTGGAAAGCGAGCTTGGAAAAAACGAATGGTTAGATGATATCCGCAGTGAGGGGAAACGGATGGGTGCTCTGATTAACCAGCTTACAGCCCTTAGCCGCATGGATGAAGATCATTCCAATCTGGAGGTTGCCGATTTTGACCTTTCGGCTGTGGCGTCGGATACGGTTTCAGAGTTTGTTTCCCTTGCTGCCAACTGTGGCAAGAAACTGTACACCCAAATCCATCCTTCTATTTCATATAAAGGTGATGAGGGATTGATTCGCCGCTTGATTTCTATCTTGTTGGACAATGCAGTAAAATACTGTGACCCGGAAGGGACAATATATTTTACACTGTCTGCCAGGAGGTATCCCATTTTAACGGTAGAGAATACCTATAAGGATGTGGATGAGACAGAATTGAACCGGCTGTTTGACCGGTTTTACAGGGTAGATAAGGCCAGGAGTTTTACAGGCAGCTTTGGCATTGGGCTTTCTATTGCAAAGGCAATTGTACAGAACCATCATGGAAATATCACTGCTTACAAAAAAGGAACAGATGTTATCGGATTCAGGGCAGCATTAAAGTAAAGGGGGAGATGGAGAATAGGGCATTTTCCCAGAACTGTTTCCATTTTTTTCACATTCTGTTTATCACATTTTTTAGTACTGTTTTAGGGATAGCCTGTATGATATTATCAAAGCAAAGGTGGTTCCCGATAGATCCACTGAATATTTGTAATGATTTTGGCTATGCACAGAATTGACGCCGGGGCAGCAGTCCTGGATAAGCCAGCAAGGAAGTGCGGTTGGCAATAGCCGGTCAGCGGTTACATATACACACTCAGGCGCAGTCCAAAATGGCGGACTGCGCCTGAGCCAATTTATGGGCTTGCCATACAAAACTTGGATAAACTGCAGATATAACGTTCAAAAAAGATTCAAAGTTCCGATACACTGAAATTAAGCCTGTCTTTAGTATAACAGTTTAAGATATAACCATCAGGCAGGGAGCAAATGCTTGAACGATCAATTTCAGAGAGGAATGATTTTATGAAAAAACAAATAAAGGCTTTGAGCGCAATAGCAGCAGTAGCAGCATGCACTTTGATTCTTGCCGCCTGTGCCAACAACACATCAAGCAAGTCCAGCTCTTCCAGTATAAGCAGCAGTGGGACTTCAAGCAGTACAAGTTCCAGCAGTTCTGAATCAAGCAGCAAGGATATTTCCAGCAGCTCGGAAGAAGCCAAAGAGCCATCTGAGAGTGTGGTTGGAAAAGTAATCCAAAACGATGGGAAGGTTATTGAAATCTCTGTCTATACAACGGAAGCCCCCATTGACGATTATGCTTCCCTTGATGCAGAGACGCTTACCGATTCCGGCGAAACCGGTCAGATTGAGGTAGATGACAAAACGGAATACTTTGTTGCCAGTTCCGGGGAACTGGCTGCAGCGGAAGCGGGCGACGTGAAAGAGGGCGATATTGTTGCAGAAACCACAACAGCAGAGGGCGGCCAGCAAATCATCATCCTGGAGGGTGCTGCCAGTCAGCCTGAAACGGCAGAAGACGGAGGTTCTGACAAAGCCATAGACATAAAAATTGCAGAAGTGACTGCAGTCACAGACAATACTATTTCCCTTACCCTCTACTCCCCGACAGACAGTACAGCGGAAAATCAGGTAACAGACCCTGCTTCCATAGAGATGTCCAATTATACAGCGTCTACAACAACAGAGGAATTTACCATTTCCGCCAATGCAGTGGTGAAAGAGTGCAAAGATGGCGCTGCATCTGATATGGAAGCATCAAAAATTGCAGTTGGGGATATGCTTGCCATATATACAGATGCAGATGGTGTTGAAACTATTATGGTTTATCACAGCAAAGCATAATTAACTGGCAGCAGTTGTTATATTTTAGAAGGAAGAAGATGAGCGGGAAGCGGTACGCTTTGTACAGCTTCCCGTTCATCATTTTAATAAGGCCAATCTCAAAAATAATTATGAAACAGGCTTTCAATTATTAATTGGAATAATCAGGTCTGAAATCAATCTGTCAGGAAGTCCTTTATCCCCAGCAGGCAGATTTCAAATACCAGACAGGCTGGAACCAGGTATACTACAGAACCAGCGGAAAGTACTCCCACATCCCTTTGAAGCATATGGGACAGAAATACCGACAAGGGATAATGATTTTGATTGGAGATAAAAACGACCGCCTGATCGACAATATTCCAATACTCAGCAAAGGTATAGATCACTAAAACAGCAATGGCCCCTTTAATATTTGGCAGGAGTATTCTGCGGAAGATACAGAGTTCTCCTGCTCCGCTTATCTGTGCAGCCTCTATACACTCTTGCGGAAAACCCTGCATCTGCAAACGGACAATAAAAACACCGACAGGGTTAAAAATTGCAGGCAGTATTATGGACCAATAGGAATTTTCCAGAAAAAGGCTCTGGAAAAGGATATACTGTGGTGTTATCATAACCTGAACAGGAACTACCATTAAAAGCATATACAACATGAAAACTGCGTTTATATATTTTCCCTTGATACGGAGAAACGCAAACGCCCCTGTAACAGATACCACCGTATGCCCGGCAACAATGGAAACAGCCAGCAGAACAGAATTCCAAAACATCCGCAAATAGATAGGTTTCAAAAGAAAATCCCGATATTGGCCCGCTGTTGGCAAAGAAGGGATAAAAGAGGGATTTACAAAATGTAGACCATTGCGGGACAGATCCCCCATGTTTTGTTCCAGGATACCGGAAGAATAGCGCCCAAGAATTTCAGACGCGCCCATAAAGGAATTGGATAGGGTAAAGAGAACAGGAAGCAGAAAGACAAAAGATATAATAGTAGTCAAAACGGGCGTCCAGATTTTGTTCAGCGTTTGGGTTTGAGGAACAAATAGATTGAATTCTCCTCTTTTTTCAAAGGTATCGAAAGACCTTTTTTGAATAAACCAGATTGGAACAGTGATGGCACAGGTGAAAAGAATCATCAGAACAGAGGCAGAACACAAAATGGATAAGTTCATATTTTTAAAATGATTGTTTAGAAAATGCTGAAAAAAGTAAAGATTGGAGAGGGGATAGTTTCCGAAAAGCATGAAAAGCTCTCTGGATATCTTAAATGTACTGATAAAGGCAAGAAGAAGCACAATCATTGATATAGGGCTCAGATATGTTAAGGTTATCTGAAAAAAGGCAGCAGCCTTTCCAGACCCTTCCAGCTTTGCAATCTCATAGTATTCATCCGGTATTTGGTTCAATCCAGCATAAAATACCAGAGCAAAAAAGCCGCAGAATTTCCAAAGATAGAGAAATACAGGAATTAAAATGCTCCATCTGCTGGAATCCCACATAACCAGTTCCAACCCGGTTTGAAAGCGCAGCCGGTTGATATAGCCATTGAGATTGAAAATAGTATTCCAAAAAAGAGCAGTTGATCCTGAGGGTACGACAAAAGGAAGCAGCAGCGAGAAAACCAGAAAACCAGAGCCCAGCCTTAATTTCTTTAAAAGCAGCGCCAAGGCAAGAGAAAACACAACTACAGCGGGAATGGCAATTAGAGAAAACAGCAAAAAGTTTTTGACTCCCAATCGGAATATGGGGTTTTTAATAGCCTCCATATAATAAAAAAGGCCATACTCCTTTTTTTCACTGTATCGGAAGACAAGGGAATAATTCAAAGCAAGGAAAAAGGGAAGGACGTAAAAAAGTGCCATTCCCAACACACTTGGAAGGAACAATAACCATAAAGTCCGATTTTTTTTCATTCTGCCACCATTTCTTTAGAAAAGCGTACCCGCTCACCATCTTCCAAGTCCCTTTCGCTTTTGTCAGCTATAGGGTATTTTGACAGGAGCGGCTCCTTTACAGTGATCCTGCCTTGAGATTCATCAAAATTGACATACGCCAACAAAACCTTTTTGCAGATATATTCTTTTCCCCATGCTCCTTCCTGCTCCAAAACAAGAAAAAGATAATTCCTGCCTTCTGTGTCTGTATACATGGCTGACAGGGGGATGGAATAGGCATTTTCGTCCTTTTGTGCATAGGACAGGCGTACTTTTGTTAATTGATGGTACTCTGCGTTTACCGAATACACGGTTATCCCGGCCATAAACGCAAAAAACAAGATGGCTATACAGCATATAACATGAAGCGGCTTCATTCCTCGGTTACTCCTTTAAAAAGATAGTCATTCGGTTCTGCATTTTATCGGCGGTTTCCTCTGCTGTCAGCAGATCCATATAGTAGTAATTGTTTAAGTCCTCGCACAATGCTCCGTAAATATCCCCTTCGGCCTGTTCCGCATTTCTCTGCTGGTTCCAACTGTCCATAAGCTGAATCGCTTCATCAACCATAGTATCCCTGTCGCCGGATTTCCATCTCACATTTTTGTCTTTGGCCATATATGGCAGGAAATACGCATACGAAAATTTACAGTGGTTGGAGAAGTTATTTCTATTGATTGGCACAAAGTTATTATACTTTACAGCATACTTTTCCGCATACTCTGTGTCAAGGGTGTTTGGAACTTCCTTTTCACTGACATAATATTTCAGGAATTCCCAGGCTAATTCCCGGTTGAGGCTGCTGCTGGCAATTGAATAATCCAGCATCGTTCGAAAATATGCCTTTCCAGATGTGCTTACCATCGGAACAGGGGCTTTGATATTCTGAAAGTCATACAGGAAGTTATAGATATCCAGGCCGCCTGAAACGTCGAAACAGCAGAACAGATAGTCCTTAGACAAAAACGAATCGTCATTTCCAATCCGTGTTAAATCGTTTTCCTCCTGTATGGGTATATTTTTCTTCGTTAAACGCAGATACTCTATAAATTTAGGACTTAAAAAGCTTGCAGTCTGGGTATTGACATTGTAATATTCCGGAAATTCATAAGAGAAAAAAGTATATGGAGTTAAACCAGGCATCAGCCTGGGGGTTTCGCCGGTCTTTTCCATTACAATTTTTTGCATTTCCATCATCTGCTTATAGTTCAAAGAACTTGGTACACCGATTCCCGCCTTTTCCAAGAGGGGTTTGCTAGTATACAACATATTATAACTGAATCCGCAGGGAAGGGAGTAGAGCCTTCCCTCCAATTCTTTCGCCTCAAATATATTGGTATAGTAGTCTTCCTTGTGAAAGTCTGAGTCAGAATCCATCAGGGGGTACAGGTCGCAGAGCGTCCCGGTTTTAGCAAATTTGAACACAGACAAGCCATCGGTTTCAACGATATCGGCACAGTTTCCGCTCATCAGTTCAACGGAAGTCTGAACATGATAATCGTCAAAGGAAAGAATTTTGTCCTTTCCAGGGGATATCAGCTCTATGGATACCTTGGGATGCAAGGCAGTAAAATCTTGTATGTATACATCCATGTTTTCATCCCAATAGGTTTTTATAGTGAGGCTGCCTTCAAGATCTTTTAGGGATGTGGATTTTTGGGCTGAAAAATTGTCTTTGCTGTCGGAAGAAGTTGGACTGAAGTACTTAGTTTGTTCTAAACTTACCTGGCTGTAAGTATCAGCATCTGAACGGCATCCAAGAAAAGACAGCACGATGAAAGAACATATAAACAGGAACCTGCATTTTTTCATGTTTTTCTTACTCCTGTACAGGTAAAATAAAATTTGAACCATTTAAAACAGTATAACATGAATTCGACAAAAAAATCCAGCATCCTATAGAAAATGTGAGTTCAATAAAAACGATTTTCAATTTTTAGGTTTTCGGTTTTGGGGATGCCATTTCAGCAGAGCTGAACTGGCGACCGGGGCCTTTTTAGGAGTTCCGCTCCGCTTGAACTCATGTTAGATAGAACATGAAAAAGGGTAAGCCGTTGGTATACGGTTTACCCTTTTTAACGTTATTTGGGAAAAGGTTACATAATGACAACTGGTTTAATCAAATCGCGTGGCTTATCCTTCATCAGCATTAAAGCTTCCTCAATCTTATCAAAGCCATTGAACTTATGGGTAATCAGCTTGCTGGTGTCCAGCCTGCCAGTAGTCAGCAGCGAAGCCAATTTTTCCATTCTAAGTCTGCCGCCAGGCATTAACCCGCATTTAATCTGTTTGTGGCTCATTCCACAGCCCCATTCAACCCGCGGAAGTTTTACATAATCGCCTTCGCCAAGATAGTTGACGTTGCCGATTTGTCCGCCTGGCTTCAGCATCTGAATGGCCTGGGCAAAAGTATCGCAGTCACCGCCAGCAATGACAACACGATCCACACCCTTGCCATTGGTCAGGTCTAACACTTGCTTTACGATATCTCCTTCTTTATAGTTGATGATATCAGTAGCGCCGTATTCCTTTGCGATCTGAATACAATTAGGACGGGAACCAACTGCCATCAGTCGGGAAGCTCCCCTTAAAGCAGCACCAGCAACAGACATCAAACCTACTGGCCCAATCCCTACTACAACTACACTGTCGCCAAACTGCACATCTGCCAGCTCTACCCCATGCAGACCTGTAGGAACCATATCAGCCAGCATACAGGCAGCCGCAGGATCAAGCCCCTCAGGTAAATGGGCAAGATTTCCGTCTGCTTCGTTGACATGGAAGAACTCACCAAAAACGCCGTCCTTAAAGTTGGAGAATTTCCACCCTGCCAGCATACCGCCAGAGTGCATGGAATATCCCCCCTGGGCCTCTAAGGAACTCCAATCCGGTGTGATAGCTGGAACAATTACCTTATCTCCAGGCTTAAAGTCTTTGACAAGGCTTCCAACCTCGGCTACCTCGCCGACTGCTTCGTGACCTAAAATCATGTTATGGCGATCCCCAATGGCTCCCGCCCATACTGTATGAACGTCTGAAGTACATGGGGCGATTGCAATTGGACGAACAATTGCATCCAACGGCCCGCAGGCTGGTTTTTCCTTTTCAATCCAACCGGTTTGCCCAATTTTCAGCATTGCATAGCCTTTCATTTTGTTTACCTCCATCTTTCACTTAGAATTGTTTTTAAAAATTCTAGCAAATTGTCTAAAAAATGTCAATATAGTTTAAAAAAATATTATAAAAATATAACTTTTTCTAAAAAAAATAATGATACTCTTCAAGCTTATCCAATGAGAGCTTTTTTATACAGAATGAAAAATAATATGTTACAACCACATATTAAAAATGTTTGCCTTCTATGGGGTTATTTATTCGCAGGATATTTGGTAAAAATTTTTATAAAGGCTGTCAAATTTTCCAGTTTTCGTGGCATGATATAGAAGAAAACGCATATATGGAGGATGATTTATGGCGGTAAAATTTACATCTCGGCTTCGAGGTGAACAAGGTATATGTATAGCAAACCTAATTCTATCCCTTACGCTTCTCATAATTTCCGGAACAAAAAACTTCCTGGAAGGGGAAGCCGCAGCCGGCTGGCTTTTATACGGTTGTGGTGTGCTATTGATTGCGGCGTTTCTTTTAATAGGGAAATTGAAAGGCGGAATTACTCCCAAAGCCCTTCTTTCAGCGCTTTGCCAGCCGCCGTTGATTCTTTACCTAATGGGCGGCAGGGAGCTTTTATCTTTAACCTATTTTTTTCTCAGTGCAGATTTAGTCCTTACAGGGGCCTACTTTCGTTTTTGGATATCTCTGCCTCAGTTCCTTTTTTCAGATTTGATGGTGCTTCTTCATATTCTATGGGATATGTCGGGAAATAATACTCCGTTTACAGTACCATTTATTTTACTCCAATTTGTTGGCCTTGTAACACTTTTAATTGTATGGCGCGGAAGCTTTTATCGAAAACAATCTCATCTTTTATCTGAGGAATTTGATGGCCTGCTTGATATGTTTGGCGACTTATATAATCATTTGCAGCAGGGGTTTGACCGTACCCTGGTGAGGTTGGAACAGATTTCAGAACAGGACGGCCTCCTTTTGGAATGTTCTTCTTGTCTTGGTGCAGCGTCAGAGCCTGTATTTTCTGGGGTGCAAAGGTCAGTACAAATTTTAGAGAAACTTCAAAACAGGGTTCAGGAGTTTCAAAATGCTGCTGACTTGGAAAAACGTATGGCTGTTCTTTTTAATCCGCAGCTTCGGGAAACGTATAGACAACTTCAATCGGCACAGGCGGCGTTAGAGGAAAATAAAAGAATGATCGCCCAGATTTTAGGGGTGATTCACAATTATCAGGGGGATGTTCGGGCAATACAACAGGATACACGCTCCCTGGGGCGTTTGGCACAGCAGACATATAGCCTGTTAAGGGTACAAAAAGATGCAATACGCCCTGCGAGATGAATACAATAAAATGCAAAGGAAAAAGGTTTGAAGGAGTTAGAGGAACTTTCCTAAAAAGTTCCTCTAACCGTCAGTTCAGCTCTGCCGATTTGAACCTGCAAGGCATATCCAGGGGCTTTTCAGGAGTACAGCACCTTTTGGACCCAACCCCTTTTTATCCACCTTGATTGTGCCTATATATCTGCTTATTTCTTTCCTTGAAATTTTTGCCGATTTCTTTTGACAAATTCCCTTTAGGACGGTATAGTTATAAGGAAAACAAAATAAGGGGGTTCATCCATGGAGCGTTATATTTCGCTGCTGAAGGAATTCATCCTGCAAAATTGCCGTCAAATGATTAGGGAACCGTCCCATATCCTCAAATATCCCTACACAGTCCCCAGCAGTCCTGATTCGCCGTATTATTCCATGACTTTATGGGATTGGGATTCCTGGTTTATCAGCGTAGTAATGGGTCAGGTTGAACTGGATACCGGTGAAAAGGGGAAATTTTTTGAATATGAAGCTGGTTGTGTTCGTAATTTTTTGGACCATACTGGAGAGGACGGCGTTGTCCCTATCCTGATTAGCGATCAGGGAATTATGCGGCGCAATCTCCCTGGAAAAGACCCCTTATCAGAAAATATGCACAAGCCAATGCTAGTCCAGCAGGCCGCCCTGCTGGTACAGCGTTCTGGAGATGCTTCCTGGATAAAACCCCTAATGGAAAAATTGGGATGCTTTTTAAACCGGTATCTAACCAGCCATGTTCATCAGGAAACCGGCTTGGCCTATTGGCAAAGCGATTTTGCAGTTGGTGTGGATAATGATCCCTCCGTGTTTTATCGTCCTGATAAAAGCTGCGGCTCTATTTATTTAAACAGCCTGTTATATCGGGAACTGCTGGCCTATGGCTTCCTTTGGGAAATGCTTGGCAATGTTAAAGAGGCTAATGTCTGGCGTGGGAAAGCTTCAAAGCTTGCACAGGCAATCCAGGCCCACTGTTGGGATGAAAGGGATGGAACTTTTTACAGTGCAGACTTGAACCTGCGCCCTGTTGATCCTAATGATTGGCTTCATCAGGGAGCGCCTCGAACCTGGAACAGCCTGTTGATGCGGGTGGATTGCTGGTCAAGCTTCCTGCCTTTGTGGGCTGGATTTGCTTCTCAGACCCAGGCTGACAGAATGCTGGAACGGTATCGGGATACTCGTACTTTTAACAGCAGGTTTGGAGTCCGTACCCTTTCGCAACTGGAAAAAATGTACAGCCTTGGCGCCTCCAATAATCCTTCAAATTGGCTGGGTCCGATTTGGGGAGTTAGTAACTATATGGTTTTCCGAGGCCTGTTAAAATATGGGTTTTATGAGGACGCAAGGGAGTTGGCAGAGAAAACCGTCCGCCTATTTGGACAGGATCTTGAAAAGGCCGGATCGTTACATGAATTTTATCATCCCGATAACGGCGAACCTATTATGACCCATGGATTTCAAAATTGGAATTTCCTGGTATTGAATATGATTGCATACCTTGAAGACCGGCCTATGGCTGTGGAATTTTAAATTTAGAAAGGAGTAAATATTTATGATAAATTATCAAAAAGACAGTTTCTCCCAAAAGCTCCATAAACTTTATGAAACAATTGAAACCTGCTATCGCCCAGATCTGCGTTGGTGGTTGGCAGAAGGGTTAAACACAGATGAAACCCTGAAAAAGAATGTCCAGCAGATATATGATTCTGGTTTTGGTGCGGCTGAGTTTCTCGCTATGCCCGAGCCAGGGGCAGATTCCTCTATATATGGATGGGGCTCAGAGGAATGGACCAGCGATACACGATTAATCGTAGAGGAAGCAACACGTCTTGGGCTGGGCTTTAGTTTAACCAGCGGCTCCCATTGGGCAAACGCAAATCTCCCAGATACATATGTGTGGAAGGGCGCACCTTACAGCCCGGACAACACTGCTGCCGCCAAAGAATTGGATTATGCCACAATCCGCTTAAAGGCAGGGGAACAATTTTGTGGTTCCCTGCCCCTGCCCAAACAGATTGAGGCGGTTTCAGGGGATATTCATGGAACTGCATCAACCTATAAGGAACAGCTGTTTCAGGGTGTAATTGCAGCCAAGCTTTTGAAGCCCAGAGAACAATCCGGGCAGGAATTTGATTTTGGACAGGGGGTTGGGACTGGAATCCTTGCGTTTGAAACTTTGGCGGACCTTAGCGGCATGGTGCAGCAGGATAATGGAAAATACAGTCTTGACTGGACTGCCCCGCAGGATGGCGAATATGCATTGTTTGTCTATTGGATGCACGGGACAGGGCAGACAGCTTCCCCGTCAGTGAGTACCAATTATACCATTAACTATGTGGACAGGTATGGCGTTCAGGCTTTAATTGATTATTGGGAGGAAATTGTTTTAACCGACAGCCTGCGTGAGACCATCCGCAAAAATGGGCGCGGGGAAATTTATATGGATTCTCTGGAACTGGTTACATATGGGGCTGGAGGAATTTTCTGGGGATACGATTTAAGGGAGGAATTCCGCCGCCGGAAGGGCTATGATGTGCTTCCATATCTGCCTTTGCTGACAATGGACGGAATCCGCTGTGAGTCCCGAAAATCAAAACAGTACGATTACCAGCCTCAAAGCGACGAGGGCATGTTGACAGCCCGAAAGGTGCGGATGGATTTTTACAGCATCCTCAGCGATATGTATGCGGAAAATGTATTAAAGCCCCTGCAGGAATGGCTTCATTCCTTGGGCATGACCCTTCGGGCAGAGCCTTCTTATGGTATGCCCTATGAAATTTCAGTGCCTGCAAAATATATTGATGGTATTGAAACAGAATCCTTCGCTCAATTGGCGGATATTGACCTGTACCGGGGAATGTCCGGTGCAGCCAATCTTTATGGAAAGATTTTTTCCAGTGAAACCGGGGCTGTCCATGCTCACAATTATTTTTATAACATGGATGATTGGACGCAGCTGTGTTACCTTCAATTTGCGGAAGGGGTAAACAGGACTGTATTTCACGGTTATTCTGCTATTGAAGGTTCGGAACAGGATACTTATTGGCCTGGACACGAAGGGATGTATGCACATTTTTCTGAGAGATTCAACTCCCGGCAGCCTGCATCCATCCATTATCCGGCTTGGACTGAAATGTTAGGCCGGATTCAAAAAGCGATGCGCCAGGGGACTGCTGTACGGGATATTGCTGTTTTGCGTACTGATTATTTCTTTATCAATTACGGCCAGCCAAAGGGCAGAAATACGTTTGCAGATAATTTCTCCATGTATGGAACGCCTTATTTCTTCCAAGATCTATCACTTCAACAGGCGGGGTATACTTACGACTATTTTTCACCTCTGCTGTTAGTGGATGATTCCAATATATCCTGGACTGCAAAAAGCTTACAGCCAAACGGCCCTGATTATCGTGCGATTATTGTTTATCAGGAAATGCTTGAACTGTCCGCCGCCAAAAAGTTACTGGAGATTGCATCTGATGGGCTGCCGGTTATCTTTGTAAATAATAATTCGGAAATACTTTGCCATGACGGCGCTGTAATCCGAAACGGAAAAGCCGCGTCTGTCAGCCGGTATTTTGGCGATCACGACAGCGAACTCAGAAACATCATTACTCAAATTAAGAAACTGTCCAATGTCCAAGAGGTAAATTCTCCTGCTGAAACGCTGCCTGCTCTGCAATCTCTGGGAGTAGAACCAAGAGCTGCTTTTGCACAGCCTAACGATAAAATCCTTACCGCTTCCCGACTGGACAGAGAGAACCATATCTTATATATCTTTGCCTATTCCTATAAGTTTGCTGTTGAGAAGAACGATCCGCCCTGCTCCTTTACTTTGAACATAGAAGGGGAAGGCGTACCATATACCATAAACGCCTGGAATGGTGATATTAATAAGCTGGGACTTTATTCACAGAAAGATGGGAAAACCTGTATCCCTTTGAATCTTCAGTCAGGAGAACATTGCCTGCTGGCTTTGGACTTAAATGCAAAGCCTTCGCTTCATGCTGTCAGTTCTTCCGCTGATGCTGTTTTTGAAAGAGACAGAGCATTATATGTTCAATCCCTCCGCTCTGGAACCTTTGAAACAACTCTTGACAATGGGGAAGCCATTCGTTCAGATTTTCAGGTTTATCCCACTATTGATATTTCCCGCTGGAATATTACTATTCAGGACTGGAACGAGGGGGAACGGATGGTCAACTATGAAGAAAAGTTCGGCCATAAGACAACCGAAGTTTACTATACTACTAAGAAAACTTCCCTGGAATTTAACGACAGCCCGTTAATGCCCTGGAAAGACCTTCCTGCTTCTGCGGAACAACTTGCCTGTTTAGCCGGAGATTCGCCTTCTATGCGCCATGTTTCCGGGGTAGGGATTTATAAATCCAGCTTCATTTTGCCGGATAACTGGAAGGAATCTGATGGTGCATATTTGGAAATGGACTCCGCTGGAGGCGGCTCAGTCAGGATAGAAGTGAATGGAAGCCCAGTTTTGGGTGTGGATACTAGAACCCTTCGGGCTGATATTTCTGAGTTTGTAAAGCCAGGGGAAAATAGCGTGTGTATTGAGGTAGCTTCTACTTTGACAAACCGAATGATTCAGAGAGGATACCAAAATAAGAATTCAGGGTGGAATGAAGATTTTCCACAGGTGCAGGCATATGGCTTAACAGGGAGTGTTCGGGTTGTGCCATATTCCTTGAAAAAAGTCGCAGAGGTATAATAGAATACCATTTAAAAAACCAGGGGGCGGCGTTACATAAAATCCTTAAAAGCCCCCTGGCTGTTAATTGGGATCTGCTGAACTTATATTTAATTTAGAAAGGAATTCCCATGCAGAAACTGGAAAAAAACCAAATTATTTCTTTAAAAATTACCGGTATGACCAATGAAGGAAATGGAGTTGGCCATTACGGGGAAGAAAACTTTGCCATATTTGTGCCGAATACCGCGCCAGGCGATGTTGTTCAAATCAAATTGGTAAAGCTTTTAAAAAATTATGGATATGGGCGGTTGGAGCGGATTGAAAAACCGTCGCAGGATCGTATACCTTCTGATTGTTCAATTTCCGGTCTATGCGGCGGATGCTCCCTCAGGCATATTTCCTATGAGGCAGAGTGCCGGATAAAAAACGGTTGGATAGAGGATTGTCTGAAAAGGCTTGGGGGAATTCATATTCCCATGGAGACTTTTCAGCCATCCCCAGCAGAAAACCGATATAGGAATAAAGCGCAGTATCCAATAGGTGGGGATGAGTTTGGCAAGATTCAAATAGGCTTTTATGCCAAACGTTCCCACCGGATTATAGACGGGGAAGGATGTATGCTGCATCCTCCAATTTTTTCTGAAATAGTTGCAGAGGTTCGGGATTTTTTAACAAGAGCGGGGATATCTCCTTATGATGAAACCAGCGGAAAAGGACTTGCACGCCATCTTTATTTAAGGATGGGTCAGGTTTCTGGGGAAGTTATGGTTTGCCTGGTTATAAATGGGAGTAAATTGCCCCAGGCAGAGGAATTTGTATTAACTGTTACTCAAAAATTCCCGATGGTTTCCAGTATTATTTTAAATGTAAACCAGAAAAGGGGAAATTCTATTTTAGGAGAAAAATGTATTACCCTTTGGGGACAGGATATCATCCGGGATATTCTGGCAGGTGTGGAAATAGAACTTTCCCCGCTGTCTTTTTATCAGGTCAATCACGATGCAGCGGAAAAACTGTATGGCATTGTGAAAGAATACGCAGGTTTGACAGGCAGGGAAACCTTACTGGATTTATATTGTGGAGCGGGAACCATAGGGCTTTCCATGGCGGACAGGTGTAAAAGGATGATAGGGGTTGAAATTGTCCAGGAAGCCGTGGACAATGCAAAGGAAAATGCCCAGCGGAACGGAATCCAAAACGCGGAATTTTTTTGTGCAGATGCGGGTGCGGCTGCCGCAAAGTTTGCAGCAGAGAATATCAAAGCCGATGTGGTCATTTTAGACCCGCCCCGAAAGGGATGCAGCCAGGATAGTTTACAGGCTCTTCTGGAAATCGGCCCGGAAAAAATTGTAATGGTTTCCTGTAATCCCGCTACACTGGCCAGGGACTGCAAATGGCTTACGGAACATGGATATCAGGTGATGAAGATTCAAGGGGTTGATTTATTCCCCAGAACGTGCCATGTGGAGACGATATGTTTATTGTCCAAACTTCATGCAGACCAACATATCGAGGTGGAGCTTCAGA
>CAJUSD010000038.1 GCA_910589145.1 uncultured Oscillospiraceae bacterium | reverse complement strand
GCTGAACATTTTGGGGCAGAGTCTGATCCTTATATGGCGGCAGCCGGCCATTTCGGAGATCAGTCTCCAGAATTGGTCAAACATTATGCTGCTGATTTAGGTTTTCGCTATTATACTGCTTCTACAAAGGAAGAATTTTTACAGTTGGAAGGGATGTTGGTATCTCCTGATAAAACCGACTCACCAGCGCTCATCGAGATTTTTACAACAACTGAGGATGAAAGTAAAGCATTAGAGCTGATAAGTAATATTTACAAGGATAAAAGCATCAAGCAGATGGCTAAAAGATTATTGGGTGAAAATGGAACGAAAAATCTAAAAAAGATACTGGGGAGAAACTGATATGGGAATTAAGAGGTGGATTCAAAGAAATCTGTTGGTTCATTTTCAGAAACAAACTCCAATCTTTGTAAGTGTGACAGAGAGCCAAAGACTTTCTGGAAGAACAGCGTTGATCACAGGCGGAACAAGTGGGATTGGCTTTGCAATAGCCAAATCCTATTTAAAAGCTGGCTGCAAAGTGATTGTCTGCGGAAGAAAGTTGGACAAGCTAAAGCAGTCTGTTAAGGAATTAGATCATTTTTCAATGGGGGGGGTAATACGAATTTATTGAAACTTGATATTTCCAATATATCTGAAATGGAAGTTAGTTTAACAGAGTATTTGGAAAATACAAAAGATAGGATTGATATACTGGTTAACTGTGCTGGAACAAATTCAGGTGATATATTTGGTTCCATCAAGGAAGAAGATTTCGATCAGGTAATCAATACAAATTTAAAGGGGACTCTTTTTGTCTCTCAAATGATAGCAAATTATATGAAGAAAAATAAAATTGCAGGAAATATTTTGAATGTCATTTCAACAGGTGCTTTTAGGCCAGCTAATACAGCTTATCGAATTTCAAAATGGGGATTACGCGGTTTGACCATCGGGATGGCAAAAAGTTTAATTCCCTATGGGATAGTTGTCAATGGAATAGCCCCAGGACCCACCGCAACAAATATGCTGCAAGCGTCTAATGATGATTTGACAAGATTGGAGAATCCCGCTGGACGTATGGCAACAGCAGAGGAGGTTGCAGAGCTGGCGGTTCATCTAGTTTCACAGTCTGGAAAGCTGATTGTTGGAGAAATTGTTAGTTTAAGCGGCGGCGCTGGGACAATCACCTTTGATGACATTACATATTAGTGAGGAAAAACTACCATGTATAAAAGAACAGTAAGAAATTCTTCCATAGAAATTTTAAAATTGGCGGCCATACTGCTAATCATATGTTCATCAGTTTTACCTTATGGCGCTACATATAGGGGGGTATTCAAAAATTTATGTTAATCTGAATTTAACGAAGTTTTCGTTTACACATATAGTCTTTACCTTATTTCGATGGTGTGGGCAGATAGGCGATACGCTTTTTATTGCAGTGTCAGCATGGTTTTTATGCGACAGCAAAAAAATAAAAGTAAGCAAAATAGTAAGAATGGCAATGGATTCCTGGATGATTTCGGTAATTGGCTTGTTTTTAGGACTGATTTTTCTTACTCCTACTTTAACTGAGATCATAAAATCCTTGTTTCCAATTAGGTATCGTATGAACTGGTTTGTTGGATGTTATATTATTTATTACCTGATACATCCTTTGTTAAATAAAGCGGTTGAAGCTCTAAACAAGCCGGCATTTCGGAATTTTGCGGTTATTTTATTTGTCGCTTACTCTGTTTTGGGATGTATTCAGCAAGAGTACTATTATACGAATCTTGTTGGATTTATTTGTATCCATTATTTTGTGATGTATATGAAACGATATATGAATCAGGAAAAAACAATAAAACGGGATATAACTGTTATTTGCGGAGCAGTATGTTTGATCTTGCTATGGATTGTTTCTGTCAATTTTTGCGGCCGCTACATTGCTTTTATTCATAATCATAATTTATTAGGCTGTACATTTATAAACCCGTGTATAATATTCCTGGCACTTGCAGCATTACATATTGCAATAACCTGCAAAGAGAGCCATTGTGGTATTGTAAACTGGATAACCAGGTATTCTTTACTGATTTATTTAATACATGGCAGTTATTTCTGGCTGACATATGGGAAATATGCAGCAATTGAGAATTTATCAAATAAGGGCATTCCATTGATTTGCTGTACACTTATATTGATTATATGTTATGCTGTCATTACATTGTTTGTTTCATTTGTTTATAACAGGCTTTTAGAAGGATGCTTAGAGAAAGCCGCAAATATAATAGCGGGAAAATTGGAATGTATGAGCAGAATACCCAAAGAAAAATAACTTATTGGGGTGTATAAGGAAAGGGAAGGGTGCAGGATGGGCAAAATTTATAACATAGCAGTGGCGGGGACAGGGTATGTAGGTTTATCATTAGCTGTTCTCCTTGCACAGAACCATAATGTGACTGCGGTGGATATTGTTCCAGAGAAGATAGAGAAAATCAACAATAGAATTTCTCCGATCCAGGATGAGTATATTGAGAAATATTTGAGGGAAAAATCCCTTAACCTCACAGCTACACTCAATGCAGAGGAGGCATATAGTTCAGCCGATTTTGTTATTATTGCTGCCCCAACCAATTACGACAGTCAGAAAAACTTTTTTGATACAACTGTGGTAGAAGATGTGATTAAGCTGGTCATTCACTGTAATCCAGATTGTTACATGGTCATTAAGTCTACAATCCCTGTAGGATTTACAGAAATGATACGGGAGAAGTACCATTGCAGCCGTATCCTGTTCAGCCCGGAATTTTTAAGAGAGTCGAAAGCACTTTACGATAACTTGTACCCCTCGCGTATCATTGTCGGAACGGATATGCAGGATATTGGACAGGCTAACGCCGCAAATACATTTGCCGCATTATTGCGGGAAGGAGCTTTGAAAGAGGAAATAGACACGCTCATAATGGGTGTTACAGAAGCTGAGGCAGTAAAACTGTTTGCTAATACATATCTGGCGCTGCGGATTTCCTACTTTAATGAATTGGATACATATGCAGAATCGAAAGGATTAGATACAGCAGAAATTATCAATGGCGTATGCCTTGACCCCCGAATTGGTTCACACTACAATAATCCATCATTTGGTTATGGAGGCTATTGCCTGCCGAAAGATACAAAGCAGCTCTTAGCAAATTATGAGGATGTGCCGGAGAATTTAATTGAAGCAATTGTAGAGAGCAATCGGACGAGAAAGGATTTTATAGCAGGGCGTGTATTGCAGCTGGCAGGTGCATATAGCTGTTCAGAGGAAGGGTATGACAGGAGTAAGGAAAAGGAAGTGGTAATAGGAGTATACAGGCTGACCATGAAAAGCAATTCTGATAACTTCCGCCAGAGCAGTATTCAAGGGATTATGAAGCGGATCAAGGACAAGGGTGCGACTGTGGTTATTTATGAACCGACTCTTGCTGATGGCAGTACATTCTTTGGAAATAAAGTTATAAATGATTTAGATAAGTTTAAAAGCATAAGTCAGACAATTATAGCGAACCGGTATGATGAATGTTTGGATGATGTGAAAGATAAAGTGTATACAAGAGATATTTTTAAAAGGGATTGACAAATGTATAAAGCAATAGGAGAAACAAATTAGGATAAAGAAAATATTGGCAGAATTTGAGGAAGACGAACAGTGAAAAAATTTGCAGTCCTTTGATGACAGTAAGAAATCTTTTTCAGGAATATATGCGCTAACGGCTGTCCATTCCATGCAAACAATCATCCATATACATTGTTTTGCAGCGAAGGAAGGGAGCTGACACATACAGAATATACCTGTCTTGGCTATATTGAGACTGATTCAGCCCAATTTACTAATTTTAAAACGGAATCTTGATACTCACATTCCACAAAAGAACCGTTTTCAATGTGGTAATGGTAAAAATCCCTTTTTGGCCAGGCGAATTCCTCCAAAACAGCCATAATACATCCGCCATGGATAACAAATGCAGCAGCCTCCCCATCGGGAAGGCTCTGCATGATTGCTTGGAAAGCTTTACAGCATCGGTCTTTAAACCCAGCGATACTTTCTCCTTGGGGAATAGGCTCCTGACAACCAGAATCTACCCAGGCACGGTATTCAGCGCTGTTGTAAAGCTCCTGCGCATTTTTGTCCTCGAAAATCCCGAAGTCGGTTTCTATCAGGTTTTCTACAATTTCCGGTTCGGCTTGCGGAAAGAGAATTGCAGATGTTTGGCGGGTTCGCAGTGCAGGGCTGGTAAAAATTCGATTTGCCTGAATATTGTGTGTCCGCAGACGTTCCACCTGGGATATCCCCAACCCACATAGAGGTTCGTCTGTTCTGCCGATGTAGCGTTTTTCCAGATTGCCTGCTGTTGCCCCGTGCCTGATAAAATAAACGCGATTCATATCAACCCTCCAATCAGAATTCCCGCAAAGACGGACAGTTCACACACTTGAAGGAAAAAACCGGCTGTGTCTCCAGTGGCTCCTCCAAACTCTTTCCTTACCTTTGCCCGGTAACAGTACATAGCTGCAAATCCGAGAACAGTCCCCAATCCCCCAGATACCGGAAAGATCAAAACCATCCCTGCTGCTGCAAGCAGAGCTAATATTACCATAAAAACAGCCGCCCTGCTTTTCTCTGTATCCTTAGTGAATGCGCAAAGCATACCAGTTTTTTTGGCGTTAGGCATTGTTACCGCACAAAGGGCAGACAATGCTCGGGATAAGACAAAAACAGGACAGCAGACATATACAAGCCCCATTGCCCAAATTTCATAAAAGATCGCAAAACTAGCCAGCAGATATGCCGCACACCAGATCACCGCAAATGCCCCGCAGTGGGGATCCTTTAAGATTTCCAGTTTCCGTTCCTTAGGCAGATGGGAGGATAACGCGTCTGTTGTGTCCATAAATCCGTCCATGTGGATACCGCCTGAAATCGCCAATGGAAGGATTACCGCCAAAGCTGCAAATAATATGCCGCTGAATCCTAATACGGAGCTTAACCAGTACCATCCAGCCAGTATGCCTCCGCAAAATATCCCCACAAGCGGGAAAAAGCAGATGGCATACTTCATGCTGCCTTGGTTCCATTCAAATTGGGGCATGGGGATCACGCTGTAAGTGGACAGTGCCACACCGAGGGATTCCAGCCATTTCATCAATATCACCTTTCTTCCATTTAGGGATTCCTTCCTTCATTTCTACCGCTGCAGCCGACTGTTCAAAAAGCCGTTGGTTTAGGCGGTTCAGTGCGTCAATATAAGCAGCCGTTTCGCCTTCATAACCGTCGGGGCGGAGACCTGAGATGGTGACAGCAATGAATACGCCGCTTCGTTCTGCCAGAGCGAGGATATCCTGGTATACGTCTTCTGACGTTTTGCGATGCTTAAAAACAGCGTTGGCAAGAAGGTTGGACACATCTTCCAGAAGGACAGTAGAACCAACTGAAATTTCAGCTTTCCCTACATGGTAAGGGATTTCCAGTGTGGTGAAGCAGAGAACTGCCCGCTGTTCCCGATGTTTTTGGATGCGCCTCAGATTTTCCTCAGTTTGAGGCTCCATAGTGGCTATATAGTAACGCCTGCCAGGAATTTTTTCAGCCAGCCCTTCCGCAAAGCGGCTTTTCCCGCTGCCACTTGGACCGGAAACTAGGATCATTTCTCCCATGGCTGATATGCCTCCATTCTGATGTCGTCAAAAGTTGCCGCATTGTGATAGACAGCAGCAGCTAAATCCAGCATAGGGAACAGAGAAACTGCGCCTGTACCTTCCCCCAGCCGAAAATTGCCATAGATCAGCGGGTCAAAGTTCATTTCCTCCATCAGCAGCCTTCCGGCAGGTTCTGCTGTAATATGGGAAGGCAGGATATAGCCTCGCACGGCTGGACACAGCCGCACAGCGCATAATGCTGCCGCTGCGGAAATAAACCCATCCATTACCACTGGGATGTGGTAAAAAGCGCCGCCAATAAATGCCCCCGTCATTCCGGCAATGTCAAAACCGCCTACCTTTGACAAAACATCTATGGAATCATTGGAATTGGGATGATTCACCTGGATTGCCTGACGGACTGCACGCTGTTTTCGCAAAAGCCCTTCGTCTGACAGCCCGGAGCCGCGCCCAGTGACTTCCTCAGCGGGACGGTTTAAAAGGGCGCTTACAACTGCGCTGGATGTAGTTGTATTGCCGATCCCGGCTTCTCCTGTGGCGATGATGCAATACCCTTCCTCTTTCTTCTGCCTTACCAGTTCAATTCCGGTTAAAATACCCTTTTCTGCTTCCCTGTAAGACATAGCAGGACCTTTGGAAATGTCAAAGGTTCCTGCTCCAAGCCTATGGTCTAACAGTCCGGGAACAGCTTCCACTGTTCCCATATCTATGGGAAATACATCCGCACCGCAAGCCTTTGCCATAATGCTGACACTTGCTGTCCCTGCCAGCAGAGAACGGCAGATAGAGGATGTTACGCAGCTTGTACTTTGGGCCACCCCCTGCGCCAATACGCCGTTATCGCCGCAGAAAACCAGAACGCACTTTTTCCCTATATCTATATCAATATTCCCGGTAATGGCTGCAGTCTGCTTCAAAAGATCCTCCAGCTTTCCAAGGCTTCCAAGGGGCTTAGCTACAAGATTCCAACGGGCGTTACAGGCTTCGGCAGCTTGTTGGTCCACAGGCTTAATCTGGGAAATCACTTCCTGCAAATTCACTGAAACACCCCCTTATACCTCACGATTCAGGACTCGGTACACATAGTCCATATCTAATCCATACCGCACTGCATCCGCTAACATCTCATACTGCTGATCCTTGTATTTTCTGAGGTCAAATGTCCCCAAAGCGTTGAAATCAACGCCCTTCTTTTCGCAGATGGATTTCAATACTGCATCGCATACGCTGGACACATCAAAAAGTCCATGGATATAACTTCCATAAATATTCCCTTTGCCAAGCAGCGGAGGAAGGTCTTTCTCCTGATTTCTGCCCATATGGATTTCGTATCCCTCATAAGGAAGGCCGTTTAAAACGGAAAGCCGTCCCTCGACAGAGTGAAAAGAGCCGTTTACTTGTCTTTGGACCTTCTCCCCTTGAAATATAGTTTCTACATCTAAAAGTCCCATACCACTGATCTTGGCCATGCTGCTGGATTCCACCCCATCAGGGTCAGAGATTGTCTTGCCAAGCATTTGAAAGCCGCCGCAGATGCCCAATACCAGTGTACCTTTTGCTGCCTGCTTCTGGACAGCTGCTTCCAGACCGTTTTGACGGAGCCAGCACAGATCTGAGACAGTGCTTTTTGTCCCCGGCAGGATAACCATATCGGGTTGATACAGGTCAGCGGGGCGCTCCACATAGCGCAGGGATACATTTTCATACCGTTCAAAAGGGCTGAAATCAGTGAAATTGGAGATACGCGGAAGCTGGATCACTGCAATATCCACCAGTTTCCGAACATTATTCTGGCGGAAACGGTCGGTCAGGCTGTCCTCATCATCAATATCCGCATAGGTATATGGCACTACCCCGGCAACCGGAACGCCGCAGAGCCCTTTTAAAATTTCCAGCCCGGGGTCTAAAATTTT
This sequence comes from uncultured Oscillospiraceae bacterium, assembly GCA_910589145.1. GTDB lineage: Bacteria > Bacillota > Clostridia > Oscillospirales > Ruminococcaceae > UBA1405. The sequence continues at coordinate 18,002 of CAJUSD010000038.1, read as the reverse complement.
CTTATCACCGCGAAACTTATTGATAACAACGCCTTTGACGCGTTCCCTTTCCTCTAACTCCAAAAGTGCGATTGTCCCATATAGCTGGGCAAACACCCCGCCGCGGTCAATATCCCCCACCAGAAGAACTGGAGCGTCTACCAACCTGGCAAACCCCATGTTTACAATATCCTCCTGTTTTAAATTGATCTCCGCAGGGCTTCCGGCTCCTTCTATAACAATGATATCGTATTCTTCCGAAAGGCTGTTGTAAGCCTCCAGAATTGCCGGGATATACTCCCGTTTCCGCCGATAATATTCCATTGCCCGCATATTCCCCTGGGGTTTTCCGTTGACAATGACCTGGCTGCCTATGTCGGTAGTAGGTTTTAGGAGGATAGGGTTCATCCGAACATCAGGGACAATGCCTGCGGCTTCTGCCTGGACTACCTGGGCGCGGCCCATCTCATGACCGGATGAGGTAATAAAGGAGTTGAGGGACATGTTCTGGCTTTTGAAGGGTGCAGTTTTATAGCCATCCTGTTTGAAAATACGGCATAGACCTGCTGCCAGCAAGCTTTTTCCAGCGCCGGACATGGTTCCCTGAATCATGATACATTTCGCCATTTTAACTTTCCTCCAAGAGAATTTCTTTCAGAGCTGAAACCAAACGAATGTTTTCCCTATGCTGTCTGACTGCAATGCGATACCAGCCTTTTGCCAGACCTTCATAATTGGAACAGTCCCGGATGACAATGCCCCTTACAGCCAGTTTCTCTAATAGAGGGATTTGGCTGTAAAAAAGGATGTAATTTGTACAGGAAGGATATACGTCAAGCCCCAAAGTGTTAAGGTTCTTTTCCAGCCAAGGACGTTCCTGCTGGATAAGGGATCGAGTCTGTTCCAGAAAATCAGATTGCCCCAATGCCGCAATCCCCGCCGCCTGAGCGGGGGACGATACATTCCAGGGCTGGGAGAACCTTGCCATAGCGGATAAAAGCCCGTTGTCCCCGCTGAGACAATACCCCAGCCGAAGCCCAGCCATGCCATAGCTTTTGGTAAAGGCTTTCAGAATAAATAAACCAGGATATTGGGGGAGCAGCCTTTTTAAGCTGTTTTCCTGCCAGAAGTCTGTAAGATCAAGGAAACATTCATCTACAAACAGGCGGGTTCCCTTATTATGGCATATTTTCGCAATGTGTTCCAGCAAATCCGGCTCAATCAATTGTCCTGTTGGGTTGTTGGGATTACATAGAAAAACTGCGTCCCAATGTCCCTTTTCCAGATAGCCGCAGAAAGAACGATCAACTGTAAAACTGTTTTCTGACTTCAAAAACCATTGGTCTGCCCAACAACCAACTGCTTTCAAAGCTGAGGAATACTCTGAAAAGGTAGGAGCAAGTTCTAAAGCACATTTAGGTCTGACTGCATAACAATAAGAAAAAATCAGTTCCGCTGCCCCGCATCCACAGAGGACATATGTTTCTGGCACCCCTTCAAAACAGGCGATTGCCGTTACCAGTTCCCGGCAGTAAGGGTCGGGATACCTGTCCATGTAGGAAAGGGATTCTATTGCCGCCTTTCGGACAGCATCAGAAGCACCCAAAGGGTTCGTATTCGCTGAAAAATCCAGCGCGCCAGGATAAGCATAAAGATTGCCGCCATGGGGGTTTTCCGTTTGGTACAGCATATAGTTCCCCTTTCAGAATAACAGAAACAATATTTTGACGAAGGAGCATAAGAAAAGTGAAAGCCATGCTGTTACATACATCAGCCGGCAGGCGCGGGGAATATCTTGATATTCAATCTCCCTTGCCGCGTCCCCGATATACTTCTTCTTATGCAATACTCCATGATACCAAGCATCCCCTGCAAGCCTCAATCCCAGCAGTCCAGCGCAGACTGATTCTGTCTGGGCAGAATTGGGGCTTGCATGGTTCAACCTGTCCCGCCGGAAAATCCTCCATCCGTTTTTTACATTCAGCTTTAATGCTGCCCCCGCCGCCAGCATTAACAGCGCGGAAACTCTTGCTGGAACAAAATTAAATACATCGTCCATTTTTGCAGGCACAAAGCCGATATTTTTATATGGCGGCTCCACATATCCCAGCATAGAATCCATTGTGTTGACCGCCTTATAGAGGAATCCCAACGGTGCCCCGCCAGCAGCGATAAACAGCATGGGAGCAATTACCCCATCAGAGGTATTCTCTGCCACTGTTTCCACTGCTGCCCGCACAATCCCGGTATTGTCCAACCGTTGAGGATCCCGTCCAACGATCATGGAAACAGCAAACCTGGATTTCTCCAAGTCTCCGCTTTCCAGGGCATAAAACACTTTCATACTTTCATCCTGAAGGGATTTTGCGGCTAAAATTTGCCAGCACATGATACTTTCCAGAGCAAGTGCCAGCCAAGGGCTGATTTTACCGCCTGCCCACAGACCGAACGCCGGAACCGCCCAGGAAACCAAAATAACCAATAACCAAAGCACAGCTCCAGCAATCCTCTCTCCTTTTTCATTCTTTGGAAAAATCCGCCGGAGCAGTTTTTCCAAAAGGGAAATCATCTTTCCAATCGCTATAACAGGATGGGGGATATTGTGGGGGTCGCCTGCAAACAAGTCAATTGCGAAACCTATTGCCAAGGCAAACAGGGAACATTTTAAAAACCCCATATATGGTTCCCTCCTGCCTGCATGGTGAAGATGTAAACAGGGTTTTGCCCCATCATAAGATGATATCTTCCTGCTGCCCTATCCCGTGCCGCTGTCAGCGATACAACCTCTGTTTCGGTAAAGGGAAACGCCTTTAAACATTCGGCCAGCTCGCCAATGGTTTCCAGAGTGATGGCGGTGGCAGCAATGCGGACATGAGGGTTTTTCTCCAGCAGCAAAGAGATAATCTCCCGCAACCTGCCGGAGCTTCCCCCAATAAAGGCATGAGTAGGGGCAGGAAGCTCCCAGCAGATTTCAGGGGCTTTTCCAGGGACAATGGTTAGGTTTTCCAAACCGAATTTTGAACAGTTTTCGTTTAGCAGGGTAAGGGCGTTTTCCTTGTATTCGATGGCGAAAACCTGCCCCTGGCGCGCCTGTAAAGCTGTTTCAATTGCTACCGAGCCAGTGCCGGCTCCAATATCCCAGACAACTGCATCCGAAGTAAGCCTCAGGTTGGAAAGACAGATGGAGCGAACTTCGCTTTTTGTCATGGGAACCGGACTTTCCGCCTCGCTCCGCTGAAACAGCTCGTCCGGCAGGCCGTGGGTAACGATTGCCGCCAAGGAATGATTTTCAATCAAAGCCGCGCTCAATGGGCTGAATTGTTTCCCGGCTAATTCCGCTGCTGTCCCAACCGTAATTTTTTCGTTGGGGTAACTGAGGTTTTCACCTACACTGACGCGGGCATTGCCAAGCCCTGAATCCGTAAGGATTTGGCATAAGCGGGAGATTCCATTCTCACCGCCCACCAGGGCGAAAACTCTGGGATTCGTGCGTACATCGGGAACAATATTGTGATTCCGTCCGTGGAGGCTGACTGAAATCACATCTTCATAAGATGTTCCAAGGCGGGCGCACAGATAAGACAGGGAACTGATTCCCGGTATAATATGGACTTCATAAGATTCCAACAAGGGGAACAGTTTCTTTGCCCCACTGAAAAACCCTGTATCCCCAGACATGACTGCCGCAAAATGTTGGTATTCCCTGTGATTTGCAATATAGTCCTGAATATCCTTTGGTGCGATGGCACAGAAAACCGCCTGGCCCGGCTGGGCAGCCAACTTCACCACCCGTTCTGCCCCAATAATGCAGTCCGCTTTTTCAATGATTTTCCGGGCGTCCTCTGTAATAGCGGAGAGGGAACCCGGCCCGATGCCGACAATATCCACCCGCTGTTTCCTTTCCAGCCCAAAACGACAGCAGAGCAGGTCAATGGTATCAGAGAGGTTCATCCCTTTTCCCTGGGGCGGTCTGCCAATGACCACAAGGGCTGTGCCTGTTTCACGGGCAGCAACAGCCTTTTCCTCAAAGCCGCCGGAGCCGCCGCCGTCTTTGGTGACAAGGAATTTTGCAGCGGCGGCGTGGAGCATAGCGGTATTCATTTCCACCGAAAAAGGTCCCTGAACGGCAAAGATATGGGCTGGGGGAATTCCTGCCTGCCGGCACAGCTCCAGGGAATGTTCGGCTGGCAGTACACGGGCATAGACGCGCTCCGAAAAGCCGTTGATTTTGGAGTACTTGGATAAATCCTTGCTCCCGGTGGTCAGAAGGATGTTACCCTTGGTATCCTTCAAAAGTTCTGCCGCGCTTTCTGCATCAGGCACAACCAACGCATCTTCCGGGAAAAAGCCGTTTTCCCGGAGCAGCCGAAGGTATTCTGTTTCGGCGGCAGAACAGGCTTTCATGATGTTCTTCGTCGCTTTGTCCGCATAGGGGTGGGTTGCGTCGATTACCAGGTCAAAACCGGATTCTGAGATTAACGTCTCCATTTCCGCCTCATCCAGCTGCTGGGAGGAAACGGTCAGGTTTTCAGCAGTGGGAAGAAGGTCTTTTCCATAGCTGGTAGTGACACAGGCTATTATAGAAATCTGTTCCTGATTAGACAGAAATTCGATTAATTCCCTGCCTTCAGTTGTTCCAGCAAATACACATATTTTTGTTTTATTCAAAACAAACCTCCCAGCTTTCTGCCGCAGCTGCAACTGTCACATGATTACAGATGGTTTTCTTAACTAAAAGTTCTTTTGCACCGATCATAGCAGCACGTTCGCATACATTTTCAACCCCTGTCGCCCAAAGGACACATTCCGCTGCGGTAAATTTTCCAGGGACAGCTTTCAATTCCTCCGCTGTATAGAAGGATGGAGTAATTCCCTTTTCTTGGCAGAATTCCAAAAATCCCTCTTCATTTGCCTTTAAATCAATGGAGGACACTGATTTGACTGCTTTGGGATGGATATTGTTTTCCGAAAGCACTGTTTCCACAGCTCCTTTTATGGCTTGGGCGGAAGTTCCCCGGCGGCATCCTATGCCAAGACGGACAACAGGCGGAACCAGAAGCAGGGTGCGTTCAAAGGGATTCTTCCGGCAACAGGAAATACAGATCCCGATTTTCCCAGTGCTGCCCGTAGTTACACCGGTTGGAAGTTTCCCAATGATTGGGAAATCACTAAACAAGGGGACAGATCTTTCTAAAATTTCCGCCGAAACCGCTTTGGCAGTACCGATGCTGTCAATAAAAAGCCCCTCTTTTGCTGCCCATGCGTCAACGGAGAATTTTCCGTTGATATCAGTGGCGGTGGTAATGACTGGTTCTGCACCAAGAAAATCAGCCAGTTTCAAAGCCAGTTCATTGGCTCCGCCAATGTGCCCAGAGAGCAAAGGAACAACAAACCGTCCCAATTCATCAACGGATATAACAGCAGGGTCAGTGCGCTTATCCCAGACAAAAGGGGCAATCTCCCGGACGGCAATTCCTGCCGCTCCAACAAATATCATAGCATCTGCCCACTGGAACAGTTCACCGTAAAGGTGCCGGCTGGGCTTTGGAAGGACTTCAAAACCGTTTTCCTGAAAACGTTCCATTGTATAGGCGCGGACGCTGCCGCTAGAGAAAAAACCAATCATCCTCCGGGCAGTCCGGCAGCCTTGACGGCTATATGCAAAAAGGGCTGTTTTCACGGCTTTTCCCTCCGGTATCCCATGCAGCGTTCCGGAGAATACAAATAGGAGCGGTTCGGATTCTCTTTCATACAGTTTCCAACAATAATCAACGCCGTTCTGGTAAGGTTGTTTTCCATTACAGTTTTGTGAAGGCTTCCTACAGTACACCGAAACATTTTCTCGTCTGGCCAGCTTGCCTTATAGACCACTGCTGCAGGAGTATCTTCTGAATAACCTCCTTCTAAAAGCTCTGATTGGAGCTTTTCCGTTAATTTGGTACTAAGGAATAAAACCATTGCCGCCTGATGTGCCGCCAGGGATTGGATAGATTCCCGCTCTGGAACAGCTGTTTTTCCAGCAGTTCGGGTAAGAATTACTGTTTGGCTGACTTCAGGTGAGGTATACTCCATTTTCAGCGATGCAGCCGCCCCGCAGAAGGAGCTGACACCAGGGCATACATCATAACGAATTCCCAAACTGTCTAATTCAGAAAATTGCTCCTGCACTGCACCGTAGATGCTGGAATCCCCGCTGTGCAGGCGAACTGTTGTTTTTCCGGCAGCTTCAGCGGATTTGATTACAGCAAGTATTTCGTCTAAATTCATTTCTGCACTATTGTGGATTTCGCAGTTAGACTTTGCGTATTTCAGCAGTTCAGGATTCACCAAGGAGCCGGCATAAATGATAACGTCAGCTTCGCTTAAAAGATATGCCCCCCGTATGGTGATCAAGTCCGCAGCCCCGCAGCCTGCTCCCACAAAATGTACCATAATATATTCACTCCTTAATTTTATCAATAAAAAATTCCATGTTTTCCGTCTTTCCTAATAGTCCGTATCCCTTTGAGAAAAAGGCTGTCCCTATCTCCATATCAGTTCCCGCCCGGATGTGCAGATAATACGCTATCCGCTGTGTCAGCCGTTCCATTGTCTCTTTGAAAATACCTTCTTCCCAAAGAACCCGCAAAGCGTCGTCACAGACAGCGGCTTCCATCACTTCTGCAGCCTTTTCGGGGCGGATGCCGCACAAAGCCGCTTGGGCGGTCAAAATCTCCATACGGCAGTCACCATATTGAGAATGGGTGTTGAACATCCCTCCGGCCAGCTTGACCATTTTCCCAATATGGCCTACAAGCAGAGCACCTTTGAAGCCCAGTTCTTTACAGGTATCCAGTGCATCTCCAATAAAGTTAGAAGTCATAACCGCCCGCTCTGGACTGAGTTTCAGGGTGTCGCAGATAAAGCCACAGCCATAATTCCCCGGTGTAAGCAGTACATATTCTGCGCCCAGCGCCCTCCGCTGGTTCAATTCTGTACGGATGGTGTCGATTAGCGCTCCATCGCTCATAGGCTCAACAATCCCGGTTGTTCCAAGGATGGAGATTCCTCCCACAATCCCCAGACGGGGGTTAAAGGTCTTTTGGGCAATTTCTTCTCCTCCAGGTACGGAGATAACCACAGATAGGCCGCCATAATAGTCTGCAAGACGGCAGATCTCCTCTACATTTTCCTGTATCATCCGGCGGGGAACTGAGTTGATGGCAGCAGATCCCACCGGCTGATCCAGTCCCGGCTTGGTTACACGTCCAATTCCCTGCCCGCCATCTATGGAAATGCCGGAATTCTCCTTATAGGAAACAGATGCAAAGACCAGCATCTTATTGGTAACGTCGGGGTCATCGCCGCTGTCCTTTTCGACAGCACAGGAAACGCATCCTTTCCCAATAGAAATTTCTTTTACTTCCAGGTTAAGGAAAATCCCCTTTGGTGTTTGAATAGAGATGTTTTCTTTTTGCTTTCCTGTCAGAAGCATCCAAGCAGCGGCTTTTGCCGCTGCTGCTGCACAGGAACCGGTGGTATATCCTAGACGAAGGCGTCTGCCTCCTTTTTCTATGTATCGTTCCATATTATCACCTGGCAGAAAGCTGATAGAGAAGGGCATTGCAGATAGCAGCGGCTACACTGCTTCCGCCCTTCCGCCCACGTGCCACTATATAAGGGACCGGAGCAGTCATGATCTGTTCCTTGCTTTCCACCACATTGACAAACCCCACTGGTACACCAATAACCAAAACCGGGTTTACCTTTTGAAATTGAATCAGATGGTAAAGTTCCATCAGGGCTGTTGGGGAGTTGCCAATGGCAAAAATGCAGGGCTTTTCCAACCTGGCGGCTTTTTCCATTGACACCATGGAGCGGGTAATATTCCGTGATTTTGCTTCCTCTGCAACATCAGGGTCAGCAATGAAACAATGTATCTGTCCGCCCAGTCTGCCGAGGGCTGTCTTATTGATGCCGGACATTGCCATACTGGTATCGGTGACAATATGGCAGCCCTTTTTTAGCCCCTCAAGCCCCCGTTCCACTGCTTGGGGGGAAAAAACCAGACTGTCGGCATAGTCAAAATCTGCGGTGGTGTGGATAACCCGCTTAATAATTGGCTCCTGCTCCGGCGGGAAAGTCCGCCCTCCTAAAAGCTCTGTGATGATCTCAAAACTACATTTTTCAATGTCCATTGGATTTACAATTTCAAACATTGGCTTTTCGCTCCTTTAAACAAGCCTGATAAAAACGTTTTGCAAAGGAAGGGTTGGCGTAAAAGTGAAAATGGGGAAATCCGGCATAAAGCCGGTCTGTTGCAATTGCACAGTCCCAGCTTTTCCCTGAAGGCTTGACAGCAGAAAAATCCCCTCCAGGAGCAGTGGAATCCCAGTAATGGAATTCATGCCCGCAAATCTCCTCTCCAGCTTTACAGAGAAGATTGTCCTTCTTTGCCTTTAAGGTTATATAGCCAAACCGCGCCAGCTTTCCGGTATCGAAACATTCTCCTGGAAGAATGCCCGCCATCGAATACCCAGCAATACTCCTGTTTAGGTACATAAACCCACCGCACTCCGCGATACAGGGAAGCCCCCTTTTTATTGCACCGCCAATCAATTCCAGCATGGAACGGTTTTCACTTAGCTCTTTGGCGTACAGCTCCGGGTATCCACCGCCAAGGTACATGCCCTGAATGTTTTCTGGAGGGCTTTTGTCGGCAAGGGGGCTGAATTCCACCAGCTCCGCGCCCATATCCTGAAGCATCTGTAAATTGTCCTCATAGTAGAAGCAGAATGCCCGATCCCTTGCCACGGCAATTCTGACCGGGGGATACCGAGGGACAGTTAAAGGCTCACAGGAAACATCCCCGGCGGATTTTCCCAGTTTCAAAAGCCCATCCAAATCAATGGTTTTCTCTGCCTGTGCTGCCAGGAAGGAAAGTTTTTCCTTTAAATCCCGGTTTTCCCCGGCTGTCACCAAACCCAGGCGGCGGCTTTCCAGAACACTGTTTTCCATCCTGGGCAGATAGCCAAAGGGTTGTATTCGCCCCTGAAAGTATTCCAGAACCGCCTTTGCCAGAACAGAATAGGTCATTGGATTGCACTGATTAAGGATAACCCCTTGTATTTGGCTGTTTGGGCGGAACTCCATAAATCCCTGGATGACAGCCAGCACAGACAGAGCTGCTCCCTTGGCATTGACCGTTAAAACCATAGGGGTTTTAGTAGTTAATGCTGTTTCATAAGAGCTGGCTTTTGTTTGATTCAGGCTCAAGCCGTCGTAATAACCCATAACGCCCTCTATGACGCAGATCTCCCGTCCTGCTCCGCCCCGCATCAGCAGATTGTTCATCGTATTTCCATCAAAGAAAAACCCGTCAAGGCTCCCGCTCCTTGTTCCCGTGATACTGCTGTGGAACATAGGATCAATGTAGTCTGGGCCGCACTTAAATGCACCGACATTCAGCCCGCGGTTGACAAACGCCTGCAAAACTGCACAAGTTACCGTTGTTTTGCCGCACCCGCTGTTAGTCCCTGCAACCATGAACCTAGGAATTTGATATTTCATACTTTAAAACTGAATGTCAGGATAGAGCATTTCCGCCATTGCGCGGTATGCTTTATCATAGTTTTGGTTTGCTTTGTTATGGTACAAGGTACGCTCCAAAGCATAGATTTTCTTTTCCTTTACTGCGTTCAGACTTTGCCAAACAGGGTCATTTCCGTAAAGCTCATCCAGGGTTGCTAAAGCCGCTTCGCCATACTCAGAGAAAAGGATCAAATCCGGGTCCAGGGCATAGAGATCCTCCATACTGATTTCAATGCTGGAGCCAGTTTGATTTTTGTCCGGGTCTGCCAGATTTAAGCCGCCCAGTTCATTGAGGATCCCGCCAGGCTGGGATTTTCCGGTGTATGCTTTCAAGATATTGGAGTTAATCACCAGGATTACTGCACGGGGGGATTCTGCACTTTCGGGAACCTTGGACACAACATCTGCTACCCTGCTGGCAGTCTTGCCAGCAATGGAATCCCATAACTCTGGTCTGCCGGTTAGATTGCAGAATACCTTAAACCATTTTAAATAATCCTGCACGGTGTCATAGTTGATGCCAATGACCGGGATGTTGGCTGTTTCGGCGGGGCCGCTGATCGTCGCGTAACCTTTCATACCAATAGCACAGACGATTAAGTCAGGCTGTTCTGCTAAAATGGTTTCGATGTCCCAGTTGGAGCCGGAAAGGCTATTAGAAACCACCTTGACCCCTTCGTCCTGGGTGATATCACGTCCAATCTGTTCCTCATACAAAGCTGCTGCACTCTTTCCGCCAATGACCGACTGCGCCGTTCCTCCGGCTTCATACCACAGACAGGTAAGGCTCCCATAAAGAACAGCTACCTTTTTTGGATTTTTTTCAATGGATATTTCCCCCCGTCCGCTGTCGTCTGTGAAGGTGACATGGGTATTGGTGACAATGACTTTATTCGCCTTGCTCATATAGTAGTCTATTACCCGATTGTCGAATTGGGATTTGACAGCGGAAGTACTGGAAACTTCCGACGATGAGGAAGCTCCAGATGATTGCAGGGAAGATTTCTGCGAAAAAGCCGCAGGCTGGTTTTCGCTGTTTGACTGAGATGCGCTGGTTTGGAAGCTGCTGGACTCTTGTTTACTGCATCCTGCAAAGAAGAGGAGCATTGACAACAACAGAAGGATTTCTATTGTCTTTTTCATCTAATAAAACCTCTTTTCAAACAATATATTATAAAAGTCATTTTTACTGCTAGTACTCCGATTCCTAACCGGATGGAGTACTAGGTCAACTTTTCAGGGATGATAACTGGGCAGCAATTCTTTTCGTCAAAAATAATCTGGGAACCAATATGGAAAACTTCTTTCATCTTTTTTCCATCTATGATTTCGTCAGGGGTTCCATAGTTATAAACCCTCCCATCTTTCAGGACATATACGAAATCAGAGTATCGAGCAGTGAAATTTATATCGTGTAATACCATAATAACAGTAATTTTTAACCGCTTTCCCAGTTCCCGGATAAGTTCCAGAACCTCTACCTGATAGCCTACATCCAGATAGGTGATAGGTTCGTCCAGCAGAAGGATTTCCGATTGCTGGCAGATGGTCATAGCAATCCATGCCCTTTGCAGTTCTCCACCAGAAAGGCTGTTAAGAAGCCGATGCTCAATGCTTTTCAAACCAGTTAACAACAGGGTTTCCTCAATGGCAAGATAGTCCTGTTCCACCAGGCCGGAAGCAAATTTCTTATAAGGATAACGTCCATAGGAAACAAGTGTCCAAATAGTAATATCTTTAGGCGATGTATGGATCTGCGGCAGGTAGGCGATTTTTTTCGCGAGTTCTTTTGGGGCATATTCCTGGATGGGCTTGTCCTGAAAGATTACTGCTCCCGCCGATGGGGAAACTACCCTGGAAACCGTTTTCAAAAGGCTGCTTTTGCCGCACCCGTTGGGGCCAATAATCGTTGTCAGCCTGCCCTTTGCAAACTCCATATTGATATTTTCAAGAATGGGGTGTTTTTTGTATGTAATAGAAATGTTTTGAAAACCAAAATACACTGTTCACCCCACCCTTTTCCGCAGCAGGTACAAAAAGAAAGGTGCGCCGATGAAGGAAAGCACAATACTGACTGATAAATTGCCAACAGGCAAAATCACCCGTCCAATGGTATCGCATATTACCACCAGAGAATAGCCGAGGAAAATCGAAGCGGGGAACAGATATTTATAATCTGAACCAACGGTCAGCCTGGCAATATGGGGAACGATCAGCCCAACAAAGCCAATGAGTCCTGCCACAGCCACAGCGGATCCGGCAAGCAGCGACGAAGCGGCAATTAAAAGAAGACGGAATTTCTCTGTCCGAAGCCCTAGGGAGTTAGCCATTTCGTCCCCTAACATAAGGATGTTCAGTTTTGTCGGAAGGAAAAAGCAGATAATAATACCTGCTGCCATGTAAGGAAGGATCATAAAAAATTGATTCCATACACAGCCGTTGAGTGATCCCACCATAAAAGAAGCAGTATTTGCCAGATGGTCAGAGAAAAAGGTGCGGATGATGTCGTTGAACGCCCCAAATACGGCAGATACCGCCATACCGGAAAGTATCATCTTTACAGGGCTGACGCCTTTCTGATAGGAGAGGGTGTAGATCAACATGGTGGTTGCAAAGGAACCAGTGATTACGGCAGCGGGCAAAACCTGGTAATACTGAGGGAACGCCACCAGCGTAAGGTATCCGGCAAAGCTCGCTCCGCTGGTAACGCCAATTGTGGACGGCGAAGCCAGATGATTGCGCATTACCCCCTGGAGGATGCATCCCGCAAGCGATAGACAAACACCCACCATTCCTCCACAAAGTATTCGGGGCAGGCGGACATTCCAGATAATCAGCCATGGAGGAGATTCGGGAACAGTCAATCCTTGGAATACCTCCGGGATGGTATAGAAAATTGTCCCCACCGAAACACATACCAAGGTTGAAATGATGCAGACACATGCCAACAGAACGATTGCAGTCCGTTTTTGAAATGTTTTCACGCCGCCTCGCCTTCTTTCCAGGTTAATAAACAAAAACGGACACGACAGCTATAACAAAAGCTGCCGCGCCCGTTTTTACGCAACAAATCAAGGCGGATGACCAATAAACATATAAAAAACAAGACAAAAAACGATTTTGTAAAGCCGCTTCTCCTGGTTTTCTCCGTTTATGATATACGCCATAAAGCCTTGTCCCATACATCGTGGGAAAAGCTTACTTATTATTTCAAGCAGGTCTTCTGGCTTGCGTCTGCGGAAAATTCTCTCCATGCCTGAATTCTGCCTTCCCAGTTTCCCAGTGACTGACTTTCGCCAATGAAATTCAGGCTCGTACGCATACAGCGGCGGTACCGTCCAGGATTCACACCTGGTTCACTATTCTCCCCGCAGCCTGTACGGTCAACAGGGCACTTGAAATATTTCTATAGGGGTATTATACTCGTCTTTTGCAATTTGTCAATAAATAGTGAAATGGTATAGTAAATGTAAGAGAAGCCAGAGAATTATCTTTGTAAATATGTCCTGGCGCTGTGGTGATATGCTACTGAGAACTGCCAAAAATATGTGCCGGAAATAGCAGATGAACCTGTATTTCAGAACAACCTAAACGGAATGAGAAACCATGATATGGTTTCTATGAAATCCCTGGCTCCAGGACATTTTAACGTTGCATTTTGTCTTTTGGAACAGAAAGCCCCAATTTACCAAAAAAGTTTTAGAAGATACCCTGGTAAAAGTGGCTCAAGTAGTTTATAATTATTTCAATGTGCAGAGTGGGCTGCAAGGTGAAATAATATATAAAGCTGTATGAATCCTACTACTCCATCCGCCTCTGGCTTACCGGCTGGCAGGGGAGTACATCCAGCAAAAAAGATAGAGAAAATAAGAAAGGGTGGATACATAATGGCTGAATTAACATTATCAGTTGAAAATGAGGAGGGGAAAACCCTTGCCTCTGTTTCAGGGCAGGACGAGGTTTGGATGATTTATAATCCGCAGTATCAGCCAGGAGACCAGATATGTGTCTCCTGTGGGGAGATGGACGCTTTTTTGATCGTTCAGCTTGACGATGCAATGTCCCCTGCCCTTATATATTGCAAAGAAGGGAAAATTTCGTATCCTGTACCCTTCGGAGAGGATATAAAAGTATTCTCAGAGCGGGCATTTGCCGGAGAAAGACACTACCTTCATGTGCGGACGGCACGACAGGAGGAAATCGCTGCCCGGAAAAACCTCGCGCTAAATCCTTGGGCAGCGCATAAATTTGATGGGGCTTTCCCATTTGCCTCTGCAAATGTGGAAACGCGGGGCGAAGCAGTATTTGCTGCCAGAAATGCCATCGACGGATGTAAGGCAAATGCATCCCATGGAAAATGGCCATATACAAGCTGGGGGATTAACCGCGACCCTAAGGCGGCTCTGCGGGTAGATTTTGGTCGTTTGGTGGAAATAGACGAAGCAGTTTTTTATCTCCGGGCGGATTTTCCCCATGACGCCTGGTGGAAGGAGGGAACCCTTCACTTTTCCGACGGAACACAGGTTACAGTGAAGCTGGAAAAGACAGCAGCAGGGCAGAATTTTTCGTTCCCGCCAAAGAGGGTTGAGTGGGTGGTTCTGGATTCACTGGTTAAGGCGGATGATCCATCTCCGTTTCCTGCACTGACCCAGTTAGAATTGTGGGGGAAAGAGTATGGATTGTTTAACCAGGGCTGATTATTTTCCAGGTCTTGTGAATGGAAAATGAAATCTTGTGTGTTTGTCAAAGTTTTTTGAGATATTATGGAACATAATGCGGCTTTATCCTGTATAAAAAACTTAAACAGAAGGAGGGCTATTTTGCGGGACATCATCAATATCGGAATTGTAGCTCATGCGGATGCAGGTAAAACCACGCTTACAGAGCAGATGCTTTTTGCAGCGGGAGAACTGCGGGCACTGGGCAGTGTGGATAATCAAAATACACAAACAGACTGGCTGGACATTGAGCGGCAGCGGGGGATCTCTGTGAGAGCGTCCTCCACCCGGCTGTTTTGGAAGGACTGTCAAATCAACTTGATTGACACGCCTGGCCATGTGGATTTTGCTGGTGAGGTACAGCGCAGCCTTGCAGTTCTGGATGCCGCCATACTGGTGATTTCAGCAGCAGAGGGAATCCAGGGGCAGACGGAAGTACTGTGGGAAGCGCTTCGCAAGCTGGATATTCCTACACTCTTATTTATTAATAAATTAGACCGCATCGGGGCGGAACCGCAAGCGCTGCTGGAAGAACTCAGTACGCGCTTTTCTCCTAATTTAGCAATTATGGAGAAATGGACTCAGCCACAAACCCGAAACTGCCAGGTGTCCCCTCTGGATTTGGCTCAAGGGACGCTTCATGATTACCTTGTAGAACTTGCTGTTGATAACGACTCAGAAGCAGAAGTCTGCTTTTTAGAAGACAAACCTGTTCCCACGCCAGTACTGCTGCGGATATTGAAAGAGCAGATTGCCGCTGGGAACGTGTTCCCGGTATACATGGGAGCAGCAGCGCTGGGCGTAGGCATCAAGGAGCTATTGGATGGCGTTGAATTGCTGCCGAGAGCAGCACGTCAGGAAGACGCTCCTCTTTCCGGTGTGGTATATAAGGTGGAGCATGATAAGATAATGGGAAAGGCTGTCCATGTTCGGCTGTTCTCTGGGACCATTGCCAATCGGAACCCTGTACCTATCCGTAATCGGGAACCAGTGGAAAAAGTGGCGCAGATTCGACGTGTAATGGCTCATAAATATACAGACATGGGACGGCTTGCCGCTGGGGACATTGGCGTATTATATGGGCTTTCCAATGTTCGCACAGGCGATGTGATTGGAGCAGAACCCCTTCACCGGGAGGTAATGCTGACAATGCCGCTGCTAAAGGTACAAGTATTTCCACAAGTGGCAGAACAGATGATGGATCTGGTGGATGCTGTTCGGGAATTGACCGAGGAGGATCCGCTGTTGGATATGGAGTGGGAAACAGAGGAGCGGGAGCTGTATATCAAAATTACCGGAATGGTTCAGTTAGAGGTGATCGCTGTATTTCTCAGAGACCGATTTGGACTGGACGTCAGCTTCGACAGTCCATCTGTCATTTACAAAGAGACGCCTTCAAAATCCGGCGTTGGTTTTGAGCGCTATACCTGGCCTAAACCGTGCTGGGCTTGTATTGAATTTGCGGTTGAGCCTTTGGAACGGGGAGCTGGGTTCCGGTTTGAATCTGTGGTAGGAGATCAAGTCATTCTCTCCCGTTACCAATCGCATATTGCCCAAGCCCTGCCAGATGCTTTGAAACAAGGGCTTTATGGATGGGAAGTCACAGATTTAAAAATTACCCTCACAGGTGGAAGCCATCATTTGATTCATACGCATCCCCTGGATTTCTTTACTGCCACTCCCATGGCTTTGATGAACGGATTAGAGAATACAGGCTGCATACTGCTGGAACCTATGGTGACAATGCGGTTTTCGGCAGAGGAACAGCACGTTGGGCGGTTGATTAAAGATGTCATTGCCATGCGCGGCAGCTTTGAATCTCCAATCATCCATAAAGGATACGTAACGATGGAGGCAAGGGTTCCGGCAGCAACTTCGCTTTCCTATCCTGTGGATTTTGGCATTTTAACTGGTGGAAAGGGTGTTCTCAGCAGTCAATTTTCCGGCTATGAGCCTTGTCCGCTGGAGCTGGGCAAGACGGCAAAACGCCGGGGGATTGATCCCAGGGAACGCTCTAAATGGATCCTTCATTCCAGGCAGGCTTTATAGTGAAGGAACATGTTGAATATTTGCATTCCCACAGCGGAAATAAAGGCTTGAACTTTAACTAGGAAAATCTATTTTTCAGTTGTGCCCATTATAATTCAGTAAAAAATCAAGATAAGTATGTATCATAAGTTCTGTATCTTTTCATTGAATAGTGCGCTTATTTTGTACAGGTAAAGAATTTTTCTTTACCTGTACATTTTTTTATTGAATTATGTCGAAATTTGCTAAAATTTGCTAAAATAGAGAAAAAACCAAGGAGGAGCCCCATGCAGCAAGAGAATTGCTTAATAAACTTAAACCAGATAGAAACTTATATCATCCATTTGAAAGAGCAGGAACGAAGCATATCCACAATACAAAAATATACACATGAACTATTAGCTCTATATAACCATTTAAATGGAAATCCCTTGAGCAAAGTGAGTTTAATTGAATGGAAGAAAAGCCTTTCAGAAATATATGCACCAACGACTGTGAATTCCATTCTGACAGTAATTAATGGTTTTCTTCGTTTTATAGGGTGGGAGAAGCTGACTGTTAAGCTTTTGCAAATACAAAAAGTACTATTTCGCAACGAAGAAAGAGAGCTGACGCAAGCTGAATATACCCGTCTGGTTCATGCAGCCGAACAAAAAAAGAATAATCGGTTGTCCTTAATGATCCAGACAATCTGCGCAACAGGGATCAGGGTATCTGAACTAAAATATATTACTGTAGATGCAGTACTTACCGGACGAACTGAAATATACAATAAAGGTAAGCGAAGAATTGTATTCCTGCCGAGTAAACTATGCCTCTTACTGAAAAAGTACATTCAAAAACAAAAAAACACTGCTGGAGCAGTGTTTGTAACAAAGACAGGAAAGCCTATTGACCGTTCTAACATTTGGCGGGAAATGAAAGCTCTTTGTCAAAGTGCGGGGGTAGCGTCAGAGAAGGTGTTTCCACATAATCTTAGGCATTTGTTTGCCTATACATTCTATTCCTTGGAAAAAGATTTATCACGGTTAGCAGATATTCTGGGACACTCCAATGTCAGCACAACCCGGATTTATACTGCCGAAAGCGGTAAAACACACCAGAAACTGATAGAACGAATGGGACTTATTGTTACAACATAGGTTCACTTCTGTTGTAACAATAAGCTGGCAATATAAGCTTTGCCTTCCTGTATTATATCAGATATAGTGATATTTTACAATATAGATTTTGTTTTTTATAATTTTGCATAATAAAGACAGGCTGGATACCTGAAAATTTACTATCCAGTCTATTTTCTTATGCCGATTACAAAATAATTATTTAATATATTATAAATAATTGTCAAATAATACATTGAAAAGTACAACAGAAGTGAACTTATGTTGTATTCTGCCAATATAGATAATGATTAAAAGTAAAAAATACATTAAATTATTTTGCGAAATTATATTGGAGGTAAAAGAGCTTTAAAGAAGAAATATAATGTTTATTTAAAACGGGCTCTGTGAGGGGGACAATAGTAATGAAATACGAAGAGGTCTCAAGATACAGTGATAAAAAATTTAAAAGGGTAGTAGGGGTAAATCGGACAACCTTTAAACTGATGGTTAATATTTTGGAAAAAGAGTATAGGGAAAAGCACCTAAGGGGAAGGTCAACAAAACTAAGTATGGAAGATATGCTGCTGGTGGCGCTGGAGTATTG
>CAJUSD010000037.1 GCA_910589145.1 uncultured Oscillospiraceae bacterium | reverse complement strand
GAAAAAGAATAAGGACAAACCGCCAACCCGTTGCAACGCAAGGGTTTTCCGATTTATCCTTATTATGCCATAAGGGCACAGCTGTGCCAGCCTTCTCTTGGCCAATGGGGTCAGCCTAAAAGAAATCCAGCTTTGGCTGGGGCACAGTGATTTCAGCACAACTGCAAATATTTACGCACACCTGGACATAAGCGGTAAGCAGGCTACCGCAGACAAAATGGCAGAATGCCTTCCATTTCTATCTACCAAAGCAAAATGAAAATGGCTCCCAAACCGCTTAAAATAAAGGTTTTGAGAGCCACTTTCGTGATGCCGGTGGTGGGACTTGAACCCACACACCCTTGCGGATAACAGATTTTGAGTCTGTCTCGTCTGCCATTCCGACACACCGGCATATTATAACTTTGAATCAGTGCTTTAATAGCATACTACATTTTTAGAAAAAAATCAAGGGGTTTTTAGAAAAAAATTCAATCTTGTTGGTAATATATGAAATCAATTAAACTCAAAAGGATTAATTGGGATAATTTTTCTAATCAAGTCTAATAACTAAAATTTTATTTCCCGTGAATATTTTTGTACATTTGTAAAAATCCTAGTTAAAAACAGAACCAGTTAATCATAGATTAACTGGTTCTGCTGTCGAAAAAGGCGGGAAATTATGTTTCAAATCTCCCATCTTTATTATAACTCTTTTTTTGTTTCTGTCAACTGCAAAATAGTTCTATTCATCAATATTTTTAGTAAAATTAGAATTCTTCAACAGACAAAATAAGGTATTGGATTCTTAATCGCTGCCGCCGGCTTTAAAGTTATAGATAGGGCGAATGACACTTACAATATCAGCAGTAGGACCAATGTTATCAACAATATCCTTCATATCTTTATAAGCCATAGGACATTCATCAAGTGTATCACGGCTGATAGATGTAGAATAAATTCCTTTCATTTGCTTTTTAAACTCTGAAACTGTAAAGGAATTTATAGCTTCGTTGCGGCTCATAAGACGTCCCGCTCCATGAGGAGCAGAAAAATTCCAGTCCTCATTGCCTTTGCCAACACAAATCAGACTCCCATCACGCATATTAATTGGAATTAATAATTTTTCGCCTTCCTTTGCAGACACAGCGCCCTTCCGAAGAATCATTGAGTTTGTATCAATATAATTATGGATTGTGGTAAACTGTTCCGCTGCGCCAAATTTCATGCCCTTTAAAATATCATTCATCATAGCCTTTCGGTTAATGGCAGCATATTGCTGAATAATTTTCATATCATGGAGATAGTCTTCAAAAAGCTTGCCAGAGAGAAATGCCAGAGAGGGAGGTACATCGGTTATAATTTGTTTTTTCAGTTTCTTGATCTCCTTTTGGATCTCTTTTTCCCTGCCTTCCGCTTTAAGTTTGTCAATCAGTTCCTGTACAGCGTTCTTATCAGAATGATTAAGCTGACGATATCCCTCTGCCTGATAAAGTTTAGCAACTTCCAAACCTATATGTCGGCTGCCTGAGTGAATAACAATATAAATATTACCTTCCTCATCCTTGTCAGCCTCAATAAAATGATTGCCGCCGCCTAGAGTTCCGATTGACCGGAGCGCGCGTCCAATATTAACTTCAGAAGCGCACCTTAGCTGCGAGAGATCAATCTGGTCAGCAAAACGGTGGGATTGCTCATGAATGGAAAACCCAGAGGGAATTTTTTCATAAATAAGCTTATCTAGTTTCTGGGGTTCTAGATGGTTTTGATAAATACGTACAGTTTCCATCCCACAGCCAATATCAACACCTACAAGGTTAGGAACAACTGTATTATGAATAGTCATGGTAGTTCCAATGGTACATCCAGCGCCAGCATGAACATCCGGCATAATACGGATTCTGCTGTCTTTTGTAAATTCCTGATCGCATAAAAGGCGGATTTGCTTTTCAGCGGAACTCTCTAAGCAGGAAGTAAAAACACGGGCAGTATTAAAAGCACCGGTAATTTCCATAAAAAGTACTCCTTTTCAAATCAATCCAATTAAAATAAATGCGGCGGAAAATCACTCCGCCGCTGAAATTCGGGCATAACGCTGAGAACCAAGCACATCCAACATAAACTGATAAGGGGAAGGATTGTCAGAAAGCGCAAGCTGAAAGGTCCTCGGCGAGCATCCGCTGACCAAAACAACGCCCTGTTCATTGGATGCAACAGGCTGCTGCAAACTTCTCGAAGCAACGTTCCAGAAAATAATCTTAGGAAGTTTGTAACCGGCTTTTTGAAATTTAGCCTTTGCAGACTGGAAATTGGTCAAACTGCTGTTTTCAGCACAGCGGTCAAACTCCATATCAGAGATAATATATATAACAGAGGGCAGGTCAGACTGCTTCAGATGTTTTTTAACCGCTGTATCAAGCAGAAGTTGAAAAACAGCCTCAATATTGGTATTGGCAACCTCGTTAAAAGATGCGCAATAACGAACCTGTTCAAATAAATCCGCACCTTTAATTTCCACAAGCTTTGGACGGCGGGAAAAGGTCATAAAATGTCCCTGGAATTTTCCCCGGTTTCTCTGGGCAAAGTAAATTGCCAGGGAAATGGCTACGGAAGCAGGGGAGGGGCTGTTTTTAGCGTAAACAGAGTACATAGAACCAGAACCATCCGCTACTACCAAAGCATTTTGATCGTTCGTATAATCGGGCAAGGCATGCCAGGTAGCATCCAAAGCCTGCCGTTCCTCTGCAGATAGAGGCGTTACAAATCCAAATTTCAGGCAGGAGGCAACTACTTCATAGGGAAAGAGCGTTCCAGTGTTGAGTTTGGCCTTTCCTGCAACTACCTGTTCCATATACTGACGATACCGTTCCTCATCGTTGCGCAAAAAAGCCTTGCGATATTTTAACATAGCCTTTGAGGGTTGGACAGAATAATCAAAGGAATAATCTTTTTCCCTGAGATTATTTTCCAAAATGGCGATCCCTTTGCGCAGACGGGAAAGCGTTTTACGATATTCTGCATCATTCATATGAAAGGCTTTCGCCAGTTTTTTTCCTGTACGAATTGTTTCCGGGTTGGAAGCGTTTACCGAGGGAAGCCATTTCCCCAAAAGGGAAATATTTTGTCCCCCTGACTCCAAAGTTAGGATATCTTTTTTCATCTGTTGTGAAATAAAAGAAACAGCAGCAGATTCGCATTGAGTTCCCATTAAGGGAAGCAAATCATCATAGCGTCCCATTTCTACAATAAAAGGTAAATTTTGTATAACAGTTTCTGGAGCAGCTTTCGCCAGATAAGAAAGTATGATGCGAAAGACCCGTCTTTCCCCTAAACCGCCGCGCACGTCACGGGCATAAAAAGCGGTTTTCAGTGCCAAATTGGGATTTTCCGCCCATGCCCGAAGAAATCTTTTTTCAATTTCCTTTTCTTCAGCTTGGCGTAATGCTCCAATTGTTGAAAATAAATCGAGGCAGTCACTCATGGTGGATGCGAAGGCCTCCGCCCCGTTTTCGGTCAAGGTTTTATTGGCTTGATTTTTTAAGTAGTTCAGCATAAAAACCACCTCCTTATGTCAATGCTCCATAAAAACTCAGAAATAACGCGGCGCCATTTTTTACATGCAGCAAGTGAATGCTCACATGTCCCTCAAGTGATTGCGGTTGACGCCGCTGCTTCTGTATACAGTGGTTTCAAAAATGGGACAAGGTACAATCCCAAAGGGATCCGCCGGACTTGAACCGGCTCTCCTCCATTTCTGGAAGATTTACCAAAAGTTCTGCTGTATATACCTTTACCACTTTTGAAACCAGACAAGGCGCGTATAATCTTAGCAATCGATTATAGCTCTATTTTGGGCTGGAATTTCTGCTGAACGCGCCTTTATAGAAAGCGGACACAGTGCATAAGTCAAAGATTCTCTCTTTTGGGAAAAATCCTGATTGGATTCGAACCAATTTATTCCAACATTGTTCTGCTGCCTGCACCGTTATCTTTCCTGTGGTTATATCATAGCAGATTATGGCTGGAAAAATCATATAAAAAAAGTTGCGCATATAAAAAAGCGGCGAAGGAACTTGCTGTACTTCACCGCTTTTCATATGTCAAACAAAACCGCCCTTTATTCCTCCATTTGTTTGCCGAGAAACGCAGCAGCCGTTTGAATTAATTTCATTTCTGTATCTTCTAATGAGGTTTTTGTTTCATCACAAAGGAACATAACCGAACCAAATACATCTCCAGAGGCAATGATAGGAGCTTGTGCCAAAGCATACCGCTCCACGCCTTCTACGGGAGTAAGTTTGTTGGATTCATTTTCATCCATTTTGTAGATGCGGCGCTGCTGCATCATTTCCTCTAACATAGGGGAAACGCGGCGTTCCAAAAGTTCTTTTTTGGGAACACCTGCAACAGAGATTACATGATCTCTGTCACAGACCACCACTGGCAGGCCAGCTGTTTTATTGAGTACTTCGGCGTATTGTCCAGCAAAGGAGGCCATTTCCCCAATAGGTGAATATTTTTTAAAGATAACTTCACCATCGTTATCGGTATAGATTTCCAGAGGGTCACCCTCGCGGATACGCATGGTACGGCGGATTTCTTTTGGAATAACCACCCTTCCCAAATCGTCGATACGGCGTACAATTCCAGTAGCTTTCATATATATAAAACTCCTTTGATAAATGTTTCGTTCCGAATGGGTAAACGGAATCAACTGCCCCTTGTAAGGCACGTCTCAAAACATAGTTTTTACATTGAAGGAAGTTTTATACCTTTTTTATGGAAAATCTGAGAAGATTCAGGAAAAGGGATATATAATACCAATCTTCATGGGATTTTCCTATTTTTATAGCTATCTTCAAAAGTATTGGTGGAATCATCAGCAATATTCTTCTGCCGTATACTGCTGGTTGATTTGAAGCAGAAAATTTCCATCAAAGATTTAAATTATCCAGCATTGTCGGTTTCCTATATTGGCGGGAACGTTACTGTGGCTTTAAATCAGATGAGTCAAAGTCCATTTTGAAAATGAATGAGCAGAGGATTATCCTATACGCATCAGGACAAAGCAGCAATTCTGAAACTCTCTTGTTTCGTTTTTCTGTTCATCTGCCACCAGTCAGCTCTGATGACAGATGAACAAAAAATCCAGGCAGAAAGTCTTTACTTCTGCCTGGAGAATTGGATTGTTTATCCATGAAACGGAGATCGAGTTGAAATGCAAAATATAACACTAAAAATTAAATTTCACTTATACAAATTCCACATGGTATTTTTCCATCCAGCCGTTCATTTGCAGATAGTATGCAACCATTTGTGGACCAGCCATTAATTGGCCAAACCAGGGCTTGCCGTAATCCGAAGGTGACGATAAAAATTGTCTTGTCTTTTCCTTATCAATAAATTGCAGAATTGGTGCTGTGCCTTGTTCAATATGTTCCAAAAGTTGTTTTCCAAGCATCCCCTCATAAGCCGGGTCATAGGTTTTCGGATAAGGACTTTTCCGGCGGAATAAAATTTCATCTGGAGCCAATCCCCTTCCGGCTTCTCTCAAAAGCCCCTTTACCACACCGTCTTTTGCTTTCATTTCCCAGGGGACATTCCAAAGATACTCGACAATCCGGTGATCTGCAAAGGGAACTCTTGCCTCTAAACCTGAATACATGCTGGTACGGTCCATTCGATCTAATAGCGTCTGCATGAACCATCTCAAATTCAACCAAGAAATTTCACGTCTTTTCCGTTCTTCAGCACTTTCCCCTTTCAGATAAGGGGTCTGTCGGACAGATTCTTCATACCGAAAACGGATATACCCATCCATATCCAATTCCTGGATTAACGAATCCTTTAATAATTGACGGCGCGGGGCAGCATTTGGCGACCACGGGAATGCGTCATCCTTTAAAAATTCGGGCTTATGGAACCATGGGTATCCGCCAAAAATTTCATCTGCACATTCCCCTGTTAGGACAACTTTATTATATCCCTTTACTACGGAACAGAAGTATAACATGGAAGCGTCCACATCCGCCATACCTGGAAGGTCTTTTGCATCTACCGCTTTATAAAGGCATTCTACCATATCCTCGTTTCCACATTCTAAAAAATGATGGTCCGTTTCCAAATATGCCACCATTTGTTCTACATATGGCCTGTCGCGGGATGGCTGGAAGGCATTTGCCTTAAAATATCGGCTGTTATCCACAAAATCAAAAGAAAACGTGGTAAGTTGCTTTCCCTGTTTTTTTAATTCCTGGGCACAGATAGATGATACAAGGGAACTGTCTACCCCGCCTGATAAAAAGGTGCAAATAGGAACATCCGAAACCATCTGCCTTTTAACTGCATCCCGCAGCAGGAAACCAGTTTTCTCAACCGTCCTTTCCCAACTGTCCTCATGGGGCCGGCTTTCCAGCTTCCAATATTGATAATTCTGTATTCCCTCCTGACCGATTCTCAGCCAATGTCCGGGCAGGACCTCATCTACTCCTAGAAAGACGCCGCATCCCGGTGTTTTGGCAGGCCCTATGCTGAATATTTCGTTTAATCCCTGACGGTCTATTTTAGGTGCGATCCCTCCAGCAAAAAGCCCTTTTAATTCCGATGCAAATAATACTTCTTCTCCCGTGCAGGTATAGAACAAAGGTTTTACTCCCATGCGGTCCCGGAACAGGTATAATGCATTTTCCCGTCCATCCGCTATGGCAAAGGTAAAAATCCCATTTAAATGTTCCGCTATCTGCGCACCGTATTGTATGTATCCTATCAGGATAACCTCCGTGTCGGAATGGGTCTGGAACTTCCATCCTTTACCTTCTAAATTAGTTCGGAGTTCCTTCGTATTGTAAATTTCCCCATTATAACTGATTGCAAATTCATAGCCTCCTGCGGAACGAACCATAGGCTGTTTTCCGCGTTCCAAGTCAATAATGGACAGGCGGGCATGCGCCAAGCCCACCCAATCTGTAAGGTAAATTCCATTTTCATCCGGGCCTCGCCTTTGGAGGGAATCCGCCATATCCTTTAAGCGCCTTTGAAATTTTTCCGCGCTGTTTAAATAGCCCGCTCCCTGACGGCTGGCGGCAAATCCGGCAATTCCACACATAATCATCCTTCCCCCTTATCTGCTGCTTGCATATTCCGCAGTCACAATATTTGGCATAAGTTCTATGAAAAAATCTTAACTAAATACTTATCTGTTTAGGGTATGCCATCAGTGCAAACATGCAGTTTGCTGGTATAGCTATAAGAAAAAATTTTCAGGTTTCTTAACCCCTAACAAGCTGAACTGGTGGCCAGGGAACTTTTCAGGAAAGTTCCCTGGTCCTTCAAAGCTTATTAATTTGCCTTTGTTGGTATCTGCATATTTACTTTTATATGACGTATAGATAAAAGCTATGTCTATCAAACATATTCAGTATGATTGAATGATTGGCTGTACCTGACGCCCTTCCAAGGCAGCTTCCAGAGTTGGAATAATCTGATCGACGTGGGAAACCATGGAATTTGGTTTGGTAGTAAAGTTATCCTGACCAAAAGGAACAAAGTACAAATTTTTCATATTCATTAATAACCCAACGTTTTTCAGGTTAATTCCCAAGGAATCGTTGCTGGAGAGGAAAACCACCAAAGGTTTATTATTTCTCAAGTGGCCTTTTGCCGCCATAAGTACCGGGGTATCTGTAATGCCGTTAGCAAGTTTTGCAAGTGTGTTGCCTGTACAGGGTGCAATAAGAAGGATATCCAGTTGGTTTTTGGGGCCGAGAGGTTCCGCGTCATGTATGGTTAAAATGGGAGGGTTTTTGGAAAGGCTGGAAAAGGAATCCATCCAGTCTTTTGATTTTCCAAAACGGCTGTCGATAGTTTGGACGCTGTTGGAAAAAATTGGAGTAATAGACGCTCCCTTTTCTGTAATTTCCTGAACCGCCTGATAAATTTTAGAAAAAGTACAGAAAGAACCTGTGACCGCAATTCCAACATTGCAGCCGGCAATATTCATATAAAACACTCCTTATGTGGAAGTTTTCATTTGGGTTAATACAGCCTGGGCTAAAATATGTCCCGCCGCCTTTGGAAAATATTTTCCAGGAAGCCCAGGACATAGGACGGCGTTTGCAGCAGTGGAACAAATGGTTTTAATGTCCACATGTTCTGCAATGTCTCCACTTGCTAAATCCAGCAGATTGGTTTCAGGAGAAAGGAGGGAACATTCTGTTTTTCCTAAAACCATAGCTGGAATTGTGTTAAAAAGAAGGCCGTACTGCGCGATTTTTTCCGCCAGGTTTTCCAAAGGTTCCGACTGTATGCCCGCCATCTCAGCTTCTAATCGCTGAATGGGATTTCGAGCGAATACGGTTGTCTGTAGGCAAAGGTTTTTCAGACGGACAGCAAGCGCTTTTCCGCAGCGCCCATAACCCAAAACTGCGGCGTTGGTATACGCCAGGCTGTTGGGGGTATGCTGTAAAGCCTCTAAAATCGCCCCTTCTGCAGTTAGAACTGCATTTGGGAGCGAAACCAGTTCTGAATCCATCCAATCCGTATATGGGATATCCAGTTCCGTACAACGCGCCTTGAAACGGTTTGGAAATTTTCCCCCAAATATATGAATTTTTCCAGCAGGAATCCTATCGATTATCTCCTCGATGGAAATTTCCGTACCAGACAGCGTAAAACCGTCCTTAGAAAAGGGCATAGGGAAAACAAGTACGTCGCAGGTCTGGATTGTATTTAGCAAAGCGGAAATAGGTCTGAAATTGCCCAAAGATTCAGAAGTGCCGCAGCAAGTAACTGGGTACGACCGTGAAATCTCCTGGGCCAGACAGGTTAAACGTCTATCACCGCCGATTATCGCAAATGTGGGGTTTGCAGGCATAAAACGACCTCCTTTGCTACCAGTATATGTCAGTTATTTGGGTTTGGTGTTTCATAGAAGGAAAAACAGCGGATGAATATTTTAGAACCTGTATTCACAACCGAGGGATGCCGGATGGACGAGGATTTTTCCCGTCAGACAAGGAGATTTTCCGCAGCCATACTGACGTATGGCAAGGGAAACCGACGCAGTATGGCGGGAAAAAGGACAGCCAGACGGCGTGCAGCGGTTGTGAATACAGGTTCTTATAATCTTAAAAGAGAAACATATCTTATGGTAGTATTCAAAAATGCATACAATTATGGAAAATTTGCGTGAAAGCCTATCCCAGAACCAGATGTGCCCAGACTGCGCAGTCAGATTTTTTGCCAAACAAGACGATTTTCCGCAGGCAGGATGGGCGCGGATCATTTTGGGATAGGCTCTAAGTACTGGATAGTATGAAGCCAGCGGCGGATTGGAAAGCTAACGCAAATTTCACAAAATCGTTATTTGGAGATTGTTATTTTTTGAAAGCGGCTCTTGACAAAAGGTCAGGAAGGCATATATAATATTGAAAGAAAGAAAAAACGTCATACGAAAGAATGAATTAGAGGGGCTGTTAAAAAATAGCCTCTCTCTTTATGCAAATCCAGTATTCAGAAAAATTCCAAGAAATGTTCAGAAAAGAATTGTTGCAACTTAGCCTAAAACAAGGTATGATAAAGTATAATAAGGCGCTTCCAAATACCGTTCAAAAATTTGTAGGAAATCATATCAAAATCTATAAAAAGAGATGAAATTTTAGAAAAGCCAGCCGGGGGCATTGGCCCGGAGAGAAACAAGACATAGGAATCGGAAAATCAGAGAAAATAAGTAAGGGTAATAAATTACAGTCAGGAAGAACGGTAGAAGAAAATTCAGATTGACACAAGAATCTGAAAAAAGCGGCTAAAGAAAAATCAGGAGTGTGAGACTTCCATATGATAGATAGTAGAATGCTTTGCATGGGATGTATGTCGCGTAAGGGAAACGACGGTCCATGCCCAAACTGTGGATTTGACGAGTCTCAGCCGCATGATAATGCGTTTTTGCCATTAAGAACAGTCCTTAGCGGACGATATGTAGTAGGACGGAGCCTTTCCAGCAATGGGGAATCTATTACATATCTTGGATATGATTGTCAAACTGATTCCCCGGTCCAAATACAGGAATATATGCCGGCAGTATTATGCAATCGGCGTTTAGACGGTTCTGTTTCAATTCACGAGGGCAGTGAAACCAACTATAAAACCCTTTTGCTGGAATATGAAGGGATATTAAAAACACTGCGCCGTCAGGGAAGGCTTTCGGGCATTATTCCCGTGGTTGATATGTTTCATGAAAAAAATACAGTATATGGGATTTTCCAAAGAATACAAGCTGTTCCTTTGGGAAAATTTCTTACCCGGTGCGGCGGGGAATTAAATTGGAGCCGGGTAAAAAAATTATTTATACCGCTTCTTAATACACTTGCGTCAATACATGATGCAGGGATTATTCATCGCGGGATCAGTCCTGAAACGCTTCTGATTGACAAACAGGGATGTTTATGGCTTACTGGGTTTTCCACAGTAGCCCTCCGAACCAGCCAAAGTGAAATCGAACCGGAACTTTTTTCCGGTTACAGCGCACCGGAACAGTACGACCCCAGCGGATTACAGGGGCCGTGGACCGACGTATACGCAGTTGGGGCGGTGATGTACAAAGCACTTACAGGGACAATGCCTCCGCAATCCACTACCCGCCGGATTAATGACAATCTGCTTCCCTGTGACCAAATGAATTCGTCTGTACCTCAAAACGTATCGGACGTTATTGCATCTGCGACAGAGTACCATGTAAACCGAAGGCTGCAATCAATAGAAGAAATGCTTTCCGGTTTTCTCCAGACAGCGGAAAGCAAAACCAGTATATATGTAGCAAATAAAGCAGATGAACCTTTAGATACTCCTGCATCCAAAAAGCGGAAGGATGAGCCGTCTCCTGCCCCAGTCAACAAAGTATACAGCCGCAGCCGCAGCGCCCTATACGCTGTCCTTTCCATGCTAATTACCTTTGCCGTTTTAGGTTACTTTATGCTGCGGTTTATTGATTCCACTACCTCTGCGGAAGAACCTTCCTCTTCCAATTCCTCATCAGGTGTAAATATTGCGGCCGGGCCAACTATTTCAATCGGAAATAAAGTCCCAAACTTTATTGGGCTGACTGTAGACATTATTCAAGGAACGCCGCTTTACAATGACAACTACCTTTTCAGCATCCGCGAGGAAGAAAACGACGAATATGCAGAAGGAATTGTTTTCGATCAATCTCCTGCTCCTGAAGCTCCTATGCAGAACAAAGGAACTGTTGTCCTATATGTCAGCAAGGGAGCACCTATGATCCCTATGCCCAATGT
This sequence comes from uncultured Oscillospiraceae bacterium, assembly GCA_910589145.1. Classification (GTDB taxonomy): domain Bacteria; phylum Bacillota; class Clostridia; order Oscillospirales; family Ruminococcaceae; genus UBA1405. Next base: position 17,237 of record CAJUSD010000037.1, on the reverse strand, counting down.
TGCAGGCAGAACGATTGACGAGGCAATTCAAATACTGAATGCAGCAGGGTTTTCATCTGAAAATTACCAAGTGATTGAGTCTTTTGAAGAAGGGGAAGAAGGGAAAGTTTTACGTACCAATATTGCGCCGGATACCCCTGTAAGAAAAAATAAAGATAAAATTATGTTGATTATCCGCAGTAAGGATATGTCATCGAGTTCTTCTGAACCCGATGATATTGAGGAGCCTGAAGATGAAGAGGAAAGTTCTTACTCCTCTGGTAAGAGAAAATCTTCTACTGCTTCGGGAAGTGTTGTTATCATTATCCCGAGAAGATCATCAGATGATGATTAATGGTTATAATTAAGGAAAAAGCCAATATTCAGGTACAGCCTAAGGCAAATTAAAAAGGGGTTGGGTTTAAAGGGTGCAGCAGGCAAAGTTAGCCGCACTCCATAAAACCCTTGGCCGCTAGTTCAGTTTAACTGAACCCGCTAAACACGAACCATCCCGCTTACTAAAAAGTATAAAAAGCCTATTTGCGGAAGCAAAATCCCTCTGTGGGAGAACAAGTCTAGATTTTGTGTAACTTATAAAAGGGAATAATGGGCTTTTTAACCTGCTAATTCGTGGATGTTACTATTTAGTTAAGACGGACATAAAACCCAGGTTTCCGGTTTTAAGAATACCTCTAAGTTCCCCGCCCATAGGAACTGTACAAGCGGCCCTTATTACCGAATTTTAGAAAGCAAAAACAAAGCCGCAAGTTATAACCTGCGGCTTTGTTTTGGGAAGGGGGAAATGCCTATGAAGCTGGCTTTTTCAACTGTCTGCTGTCCAGAATGGGATTGGATGAAATGCTGCGATTATGCCTTTCACTATGGCTTTGACGGAGTGGAACTTCGAGTTACAAAAGAGGACTCCATTCAAATAACCAACTTTGACGGAAAGCTTAAATTCCCAGAGGGAAGCCCTCTGGGAACTCCCCTGTCCCCTTCCCCTGTAATGCTTGCGACAAGCGTCTGCCTGGCTGAACAAAACGATTTGCAGAATGGTCTTTTCCTGATACAAACCGCTGCCCAGCTTGAAATACCAATGGTTCGCGTTATGATTTCTGCTGCTCCAAATCCAACCCATGTAGATTTAACTGCCTCTGCTATGGCATACAGGAGGCTTTTTCAGGAAGGGCAACGGCTTGGTGTGCGGGTTTTAGTTGAAACCAGCGGCGCACTTTCCAACTCCAATGAGATGAACCGTTTTCTTTTATTGGCTGACTGTAAAGGAGAGGTTTTATGGGATGTACATAATACGTTTCGGTACTGTGGGGAAGAACCTCTTAACACGTTTCAGCGGTTAAAGGAGAGGATTGGATATGTTCATATTAAGGATTCTAAATTAGTTGGAAAACGTGTGGAACACTGTCCGGTTGGTATGGGGGATATTCCCATTGAAAAAGCTGTCCGTTTACTGACAGAAGGAGATTATGACGGTTTTTTCTCCTGCGAATGGGTTAGAAGGTGGAACCCATTATTATCTCCGCCTTGGGTTGTTTTACCGGAATTCGTTAAGGTTATGTCTATCTTTGCTTGACAAGGGGCAGCACGCCCAAACGCAGTTCTGGCGGCGTTTTTGGCGCCATTTTTTGCTTTGTTATATCCACCTTCTCCTTTGCCGGCCCCAAAAACCATGTTTTCCCTTGTCAAGCAAAGGGTATCTGTTTTTAAACAGCGGCTTATCGCTGAACCGTCCTTTGGCGTGTTTAGCAATAAGCCGTTATGTTTTACCTCTTTAGGGTTACTTTTCCTCCGATTCTGGTTTGTACAGGGGGGTTCGCGTCTGCATACGCGATAAAAGGCTTTTGTGGAGTGCCGTTTTGCTGCACATCTCCAACCCTTTTTAAACTGCCCTTGGCAGTACCCATATTAGGTAATACCTATATCCTATCTTCTTCCACTGTTAAAGCTGAAGGTTCTGCAATCTCCAGCTCAAACCAAAAAATACTCCCCTGCCCTATAGAACTGACTACAGAATAATTAGCGTGGTGCATATCCAAAATAGTTTTAACAATTGACAATCCCAATCCAGTTCCCACAGCAGATCTCTTATGTTTTTTATCGACCTTATAATACCGATCCCAAATATAAGGAAGCTGTTCTTCAGATATTCCCTCGCCGGAATCAATCACTTCAATTTTCACTTTATGGTCATAGGTACTCTGACAAACAGTAACCTGTTTATCGGATCCTGCATAGTTAATGGCGTTATTAATCAGGTTATAAACCACCTGATTCATTTTGACTGGATCAGCGTTGACAAAAACGTTTCCGCCGCAGATAAACTTAATATGGAACCCATCCTGTTCGGTAAGTTTGGAATAACGGGTTAAAATATCCTTAATATTCTGGGTAAGGTTAAAGACGGAAGGGGTCAGGGATAAAACGCCGGATTGGAGTTTGGAAAGGTCTAAAATGTCGTTTACTAAAACGGAAAGCCGTTTCGCTTCATCAATAATAATTTGAATGTTTTCGGGGGTATTTTCCCCAGGGAGGTCACGCATTACTTCCGCATAACCAGTAATCATGGTTAAAGGGGTTCGCAGGTCATGGGAAATGTTGGCGATTAATTCCCGCCGCAAAGCTTCTACTTTAGATAATTCGACCGCAGCATAATTGAGAGTGTCACTCAGTTCACTGATCTCCAAAAAATTGCTTCCGGCAAAATTCACATCATAAACCCCTTTCGCCAAAAGCTTGGCGGTTTGATTAATCTGGATAATGGGCTGGGAAATTTTACGGGAAATTAAAAAGGCAAGCGTCAGGGAAAGCACCAGCATAATAAGGGTAATACATACAAGCTGTACCCGAAGCGTTTCCACAGTAGAATGAATTGGCGTAATAGTAGAATGAACCATCACCATTAATTTAGAGCCGTCCGCCTTGTCCACCAAACGCACATAAATCATAGTCTCGCTCATAAATTCCGTTTGTGGAGGAAGTTTTCCCACAAACCGGCGGTGATCGTCCGGGTCAGAAAATTTAAAGGATTCTTTGGAAAAGGTCTCAAAAAGACTTCCACCGTTTTCCTCAGCCCTTTGGTAAAATAACTGTGTTTCATTAGCAGGCAGAGACCAGAATTTTCCTATATTCTGGCTTTCGCTGAGAACATCCCCGCCGTCCTGGTTGACAATCCGAACGCTGATGTTATTTTGAAATACAATACGGTTTACCAGTTGAGCCAGATCTTCGCTGTCAATATTACGGACAATCGCATCCCCGGAGGAACGGAGGGACTGGGTTTTTATAATTTTATAGAAGCTGTCTAAAAATACTACCTGGAATGTCCACAACAGGGCCAGCATCAATCCGCAGAATAGCGCAAGCCATCCAAACAGCTTCCATTTAATACTGAGTTTCCGGCCTGGTTTTTGACGTTTATCCTTCAAAACGATACCCCACTCCCCGCAGAGTTACAATAAATTTACTATATTCCCCTAAACTCTTTCTAAGCAGCTTAATATGAGTGTCCAATGTTCTATCATCTCCAAAAAAATCATACCCCCATACGTCACTGATTAGCTTTTCCCTTGTCAACGCTATTCCACGGTTTTTTACCAGATAGAAAAATAGGTCGTATTCCTTAGGAGACATATCTACTTTTTGTTCGTTGACATATACCAGACGTCCGGTGAAATCTACCTTTAATCCTTCAAAAGTCAGAATTTCCTTTTGCAGTTGGTTTTCCTGCGCTTTGCTGCGTTTGATGACTGCTGCAACACGCATCATTAGCTCTTTTGGTGAAAACGGTTTGACAACATAATCGTCTATCCCTAATTCAAAACCATGGATTTTATCATATTCCTCCCCTCTCGCCGAAAGCATAATAATTGGCGTAGTACAAAAACGCCGTATTTCCCGGCATGCTGAAAAACCGTCTAGTTCCGGCATCATAATATCCATTATGATTAAGTCAAATGTCTTTTGTTTACAAATTTGTATGACTTCCATCCCATCAGAAGCTTCATCTACTTCATATCCCTCGAAAATTGCATATTTTTTGATGACCTCACGGATTCTTTCCTCGTCGTCTACAATTAAAAGCCGGTACATTTGCGCTCATCCTTCCCTTGCTGATTTGAGTAGCTGTTAAGTTCTATTATACACAATTTATATCAGGATGTGTGAAGGGAAAGTGAAGCAGTACTGAAACATAATTGAAAGATAGCGTTTTTAACCTGGAAGCAACGATATAGGTATTACCTAAGATGATTAGTACCAACGAATTAAAAAGGGTTGACAAATCTATTTGTTCAGGATATTATATAAATGAACATGTTCATATATCCGTGAGAAGGGGAATTGGATGAAAAGAAAAGACAGTGCTTTGCGCAGCAAACTTCTGAAACTGTCCCGTGAAATTGCAGATACAGACGGTATAGAAGCGGTAAATATCCGTTTAATTGCTCAGAAAGCCGGAGTGGCAATCGGAACAGTATATAATTATTTTTCAGGTAAAGATGAAATCTTATTCGCCTTAACAGAAGATGATTGGAAAAAAGCGTTGTGTGAAATGAAAACTGCAATCTCTGCCGAAACTTTTTGTGAACAGCTCCAAGAAATCTTTTATTTTCTAAAAGAACGGATAGATCAGTCCGCCGGAAAACTTATGAACAGCTTGGGCACAATGGAATTACCAGGACAGGAGCGTATGACTTCCATGCAGTCAGAACTGGAGGCAGCCTTTATCCAGTATATGGAACAAGATGTGGATATCCGCCCAAATATCTGGAATGAAACGTTTACTCCAAAGCGCTTTGCACATTTTATTATGATAAATATGTCAGCATTGCTGAAAGAAGAAAACCCCAACATTTCTTTCTTTATTGCAATCGTTAAACGTATTGTTTATTGAATGAAAGGGTGAAATAATGATGCCACAGGCAATCGCAGAAACTGCCTTTGATATATTATATCTTTGCTTTGCGCTTATGGCAGGGCTTACTATGCTGATAAAGGGAAAGGATTCCCTGGTGAAAAAAGCCGGACTTATGGCTGCACTGCTTGGAGCGGGTGACTCTTTCCATTTGGTTCCTCGTTCCTATGCCCTTTGGACAACCGGCCTGGAAGCAAATGCAGCTGCGCTTGGGATTGGAAAATTCATTACTTCCATTACAATGACCATCTTTTACTTAATCCTATATTATATTTGGCGTGAATACTACCAGGTTAAGGGCAGAAAAAAACTTACCGGAATCATGTGGGGATTATCCATTTTACGCATTGTACTTTGCCTGCTTCCGCAAAATCAATGGCTTGTTTACCGTCAGCCGCTTTTGTTTGGAATTCTCCGCAATATGCCTTTCGCTATTATGGGGATTATCATTATAGCCATTTTTGCGCAGGAATCCCAAAAAAGGAATGACCGTATATTCCGATTTATGCCCCTAGCGGTTGCACTCTCTTTTGGTTTTTATCTGCCAGTGGTTCTGTTTAGCGGGGTTTTCCCAATAATCGGTATTCTTATGATTCCAAAAACGCTTGCTTATGTATGGATTGTTTTAATGGGCTGGAATCTTTACAAAAGAGAAAAATTGAACAAAACGGAATAACCGGGAGGTATTTATTGTGGTTAAACGCTATGCAAATCTGGCTTTGGCTTATGCAGTGACTGCCATGGTATTTGGAGTATTTTACAGGGAATTTACAAAGTTCAGCCATTTTTCAGGTCAAACAAATTTATCATTAATACATACACATTATTTTCTGTTAGGGATGTTTTTCTTTCTTGCACTTATGCTGGCAGAAAAAGTTTTTTCCTTTTCTGAAAAAAGCATCGGCAAACTTTTGGCAATTTATCAGGCAGGGTTAAACATTACCAGCCTCGGTTTTCTTTTACGGGGTTTGACACAGGTTTGGGGAACTGAATTAACATCTGGTATGGATGCTTCTATTTCGGGAATTGCAGGAATAGGCCATAGTTTGACAGGTATCTGTATGATTCTTTTGCTGCTGAAAATCAGAAAGAAGGCAGGCTAAGAACCTTCAGCCTTTCTATTGTCCCCAAAGAGATTTTCCATTTTGGGGATTTCGTCCAGCAAAACCAAAGGGTTTAGCAGGCTTTAATAAAAACCTGCTAAACCCTTTTTTCCATCCTTGGCCTTTGTCATTATTTTATACCCTGTATACCGGCTTTATCCTTCTCCTTCCAACTCTATTTTTATCCCGTCTTTTCCAACTTCCGTATTTGGAAAAATCATTCTGACATTTTCCAAATATTCTTCCGGGTTCTGCATAGCTGGACTAAAATGTGTCAGCCACAATCTTTTTGCCCCTGCTTCCTTTGCCAGACGTGCGCTTTGGGAATATAAACTATGTTTCTTTTCTGCAACTTTTTCCGCCATACAGTCATCGCCATACATTCCCTCTGCAATCATCAAATCTACCCCTTTGGCAAAATCTGCAATCTCCGGCATAGGAAGGGTGTCTGTGCAGTAGGAAACAGAAATCGGCGTACGCGCCCGCTCAATTACATCTTCAGAAAGAATTATCCTGCCGTCAGAAAGCTGCACAGCCTCCCCATTGTGCAGTTTTTTCCAAAATTGCTTTGGAACTTGCAGCGCCTCAGCTTTCTCAGGAGAAAATACCGGCTTACGCTTGAGATCAACCCGATAGCCATAGCAGGCAACCCGATGTTTTAACGCCATACAACTTATGGTTATGTCTCCATACCCCGGAATCATATCACCTGGAGAAAGCTCTATTAAATGTACTGGATAAGGCAAAGGAGCAATTACCAAAAGCGCTGGAATCATTTTGTTTAAACCAGGAGGTCCTGCTATGGTCAGCGGCTTCTGTTCATCCCGGCCCGAATTGCCAAGGGAAAGCAGCATACCCGCCAATCCTGCCACATGATCGGCGTGAAAATGCGTGATGAATACCATATCTAAACGGCTTAGATGCAGTCCGGCTTTCTTTAAGGCAAGCTGGGTTCCCTCCCCACAGTCAATTAAAATTGCGTGTCCCTGATATTCAATCCAGCAGCAGGTCAGCCATCGGTCAATCAGCGGCATAAATCCCCCTGTGCCCGGTAAACAGACACTTAGCATAAATACACCTCATTTTTTACTATTTTATCGGAAATTGCTGTTGTTTTCATTCTGCACACCCTAGATCTGGATTTCCAGACCGCCATCTTCTGGAGAATTAAGAATTTTCATAAATTCTTCCCCTGTAATCGTCTCTTTTTCCAAAAGGTATTTTGCCAGTTCATGTAGTTTCTTTATATTCTGCTTTAAAATCTCCATTGCCTGACCATGCGCTTTACGGATTGTTTCAAGAACTTCCCCATCAACCCGGGAAGCAGTTTCTGCCGAGCAGATAAGGGATGCGTCTCCGCTAAGGTATTGATTGCTGACAGTTTCTAAGGCCATCATGTCAAAATTTTCGCTCATGCCATATCTTGTCACCATAGCCCTTGCAATTTTAGTTGCCTGTTCTATATCATTAGACGCCCCTGTTGTAATGGAACTGAAAATAAGTTCTTCGGCCGCACGCCCCCCTGTAAGGGTGGTAATTTTGTCTAAAGCTTCCTCTTTGGTCATAAGAACTTTTTCTTCCTCCTCTACCTGCATCGTATATCCCAACGCCCCGGAAGTACGGGGAACAATGGTAATCTTATGAACAGGAGCTGAGTGTTTCTGCATAGCGGCTACCAATGCATGTCCAATTTCATGATAGGAAACAATCAGCTTTTCCTTAGGAGAAATTACCGCGCCTTTCCGTTGATAACCGGCAATTACGGTTTCAACGGATTCTTCCAAATCCCGCTGTGAAACCGCTGACCTGCCAGCCCGGACAGCAGACAGGGCTCCTTCATTAATAATGTTCGCCAATTCTGCACCAGAGGCCCCAGAGGTTGCCCGTGCAATTGCATCAAAGTCAATCACTCCATCGGTTTTAACTTTGGCGGCATGGACCTTTAAAATTGCAATGCGTCCAGCTAAATCCGGCAGTTCAACCGGAACCCTCCTGTCAAATCTTCCTGGCCTGAGAAGTGCTTTGTCTAAGCTTTCTGGACGGTTGGTCGCCGCCAAAATCACCACGCCTTTCCCGCCGTCAAAACCATCCATTTCAGTGAGAAGCTGGTTTAATGTTTGCTCCCGTTCATCGTTGCCGCCCATATTGGTATCTCTTTTTTTTCCGATTGCATCTATTTCGTCAATAAAAACAATACAGGGCGCTTTTTCAGAAGCCTGTTTAAACAAATCACGAACACGGGCCGCCCCCATACCTACAAACATTTCTACAAATTCTGAACCGGAGATAGAGAAAAAGGGTACGTTGGCCTCCCCTGCTACAGCCTGCGCCAAAAGGGTCTTTCCTGTCCCGGGAGGGCCTACCAGCAGCGCCCCTTTTGGAAGCCTTGCACCAATATCTTTATACTTCTGGGGATTGTGAAGAAAATCCACTATTTCTTTTAAAGCATCTTTTGCCTCATCCTGGCCGGCTACATCGGAAAAAGTTTTTCCGGTCTGTGCCGCTACATAAACCTTGGCATTGCTTCTGCCAAAACTCATAGCGTTGGAGCCGCCCATCTTTTTGGTCAACGTTCTCATTAAAAGCTGTCCCACAACAATCATCAGTACAATCGGAAATACCCAGGACAGCAAGGCGCTTAAAAATGTATTTTCCTTTTGCGGAATAACTTTTCCATAGATAATATCAGGATACTTTTCCAGGCGTTCCGCTATACGGTTGGAATCCTCCATACTGCCTGTATAGTAAAAACGCGCCCGCTGTTCCCCTTCTTTTGTGACATAGACAATTTTATCTTCCTGGATCTCTACTTGAGTGACAATGCCCTCGCTAAGCTGGCTTAAAAACTGGCTGTACGGCGCTTCCTGCACACGCGCTTTGGACATCATCGGCATTACTAACATATTCAGCGCTAATATAATTACCATTACCAATGCATAATAAAATATTAACGGCTTTTTTGGAGGTTTTACATTATCCATATGATTCACTTCCTTAACTTTTATGATTTAGGGTTTTCAGTGGCAGAGCAGCACGCCTTGTTTAAAAAATTGGACATTAATTTCATTCCTTCCATAATAATCTCCAAATCCTTTTCTGGAATTTCCCCCAGTATCTTTCTGCACCTGCTGTCCAACCTCTCCTGCAACTTGCAGAGAGTCTCTTTTCCTTTTTCGGAAAGGAAAATTAATACGACTCTTTCATCCTTACTGTCCCGCTGGCGTACCAGCAATCCTTTCTTTTCAAGGAGTTTGCAGGCTGCGGATAAATTCCCAGGGGTAACGCCCAATAACCGGCTGAGAACGGTCACGCTCATTTTCTTTTCACCGCTTAATAGAAACAGGATTCTGGTTTGCCCAACGGTCAGACCGTAACTTTCATAGCAAGAACGGAATAGAGTATCCATCTGGTTGGTAATATTGCGGATAAATTCCCAGACTTCGTTTTTAAATTCTATTGGTTCCATCTTCTGCCCCCTTTCCTGAAAAAGCAACAATTATTTATACCCTATAAATAATATAGCCTAAAAGTAGATATTTGCAAGAGTATAGGAAAAGTTTTATGGTTTATTCATGGAATGGCCCCAAATTTTCCTCAAACGATTTTAAAAAATTACCAAAAGAAGGAGGTAATAATTAAAACGAAAGGGTGCAAACTATCTAACGAACCTCAAGGAAAGGAGGCCGCTAAGATGGCTGATTGCAACTGCAAAGCTAACTCCAGCATTCACTGCACAGTTTCCCAGTGTGCCCATCACTGCAGCGGTGAAAACTACTGCACTTTAGACCGCATTGACGTGGGCACTCATGAAGCCAATCCTACTATGGTGGAATGTGTCGATTGTAACTCTTTCCGCCGCAAATAAGATTTTTTAATCTTTAAGGGATTCATGAGGACAGATAGTAAATAACCCGCTGGCTGATTTCAGCCCAAAAATCCTGCCGCTATGGCGTCCGGTAACGGACATGTCAACAGCGGTGGGATTTTTGTTTGTATCAAAACACCATCTGTACCTTTGCTTGACAAAGGTAATCTGAATTTTTATAAATTTAATCTTGAAATATCTTGCATTATTTTTCATTTTCATGTATAATAATACCTATCACATACAGAACGGACTTTTATGGTTCCCAATTCTGGACAAAAATTTTTTAAGGAGACTTTCGTCATGTCTAAATACTTAGAAACCTTGAAACAAAATATTACAGACCATTTAGATTGGTACATGTCAGCAGTAGAGGAAATGTACCATAATCCTGAGATTGGGAATCAGGAATTTAAGTCTATGGCGTTACTGGCTGGGATGCTTCAAAAAGAAGGATTTGAAGTCGAGACAGGTTTTATTGTACCAACAGGGTTTATCGGTAAATTTGATTCCGGCAAACCGGGACCAACCATTGCATACCTTTGCGAATATGATGCTTTGCCAGAGGTTGGGCATGGCTGCGGACATAACCTGATTGCTGGGATTGGCGTGGGTGCCGGCACAGCTTTAAAATCCATTATTGGAGAAATTGGCGGAAAAGTCTGGGTTGTAGGGACGCCTGCAGAAGAAAATTTTGGCGGAAAAGTTTCTATGGCGGAAGCAGGAGTTTTTGACAATGTTGATGCAGCCTTGATGATTCATCCCAGCACTAAAAATGGGATTGGCGGACGGACAAATGCTTTAAATCCCGTTAAGTTTGAATTTTTTGGCAAAAACGCTCACGGGTGCCGCCCCCATGAAGGAAAAAGTGCTTTAGATGCAGCAGTTTTAACCTTTACCAATATTAATTTTCTCCGTCAGTTCTGCCTTCCCAACACTTTTATTCATGGGATATTCCGTGACGGTGGTTTGGCGGCAAACGTTATTCCTGCTTACGCTTCCTTAGAATACTATTTCCGCGGGTCTACCATGTCCTATGTTCAGGAATTAACCCAAAAAGCCATTAAATGTGCTGAGGGAGCCTGTGCTGCTACTGGAACCACGTTTAAACACAGTATTTATGAATGTCCTTATGATGACTTTGTGGTTAATTACAGCCTTGCTGAATTGCTGAAACAACAATATGAGGAGTTGGGCATTACAAATATTGAGGGGATTAAGGAGGAACCTGTTGGTTCCAGCGATATTGGAAGCGTTAGTTATCGCTGCCCCGCTTTACACGGATACATTAAGATTGCCGATACCTGTGTTGTGGGCCACTCGCGTGAAATGGCTGACGCTACCATATCGCCGGAAGGAAAAACCGGATTGCTGAATGCTGCCTCTGCTCTTGCAAATCTTGGCGCAATTTTGATTACGGAACCTGAAACACTGAACCAGGTGAAAACGGAATTCCAGGAGTCAGTCCATAAGTTAGCGTGAGGTTCGATAACGCAAATTTGCGGGGAACCACCTCAGACGGATGCCAGTTAAAGCAGATTAAAAAGGTTTCGGGTCCAAGGGGTTGTGCAGCGGAGCTGCACTCCTCAAAAGCCCTCTAGTTGCCAGTTCAGCTTTGCTGAACTGAATCCGCAAGACGCAAAATACCCCAGCTTGCTTAAACTGCACAAACAAAGCAAAAAAGGCAAATACTTAAAAAATTAAAAATCCCGCCATCTTCTTATGTGGGAGCAGCAGGCAAAGAATTTGAACCAGCTTCCAGTGGGATATTTGGCGGGATTTTTTCTCTTTAAACAAAATTACCTTTGCTTGACAAGGCCCAGCGCACCTAAAAGCAGTTCTGGCGGCGCATCTGCGTCGTTGTGCAGGCTCGCCAGCGGCAGCCTGCCTTCGCCTCCACGCCTTGCAGCTCCGCCGCCGGAACTGCTTTTGGATCCTTCGGAGTTTTTGGCGCCGTTTTTTACTTTGTTATACTGGTGTTCTCCCTTGATGGCTCCAAAAACCATGTTTTCCCTTGTCAAGCAAAGGTAACTTTACAACTGCATATCTGCCGTTTTAGAAGAAAAAACAGGCTCCCATTCTCTGGGAGCCTGTCCTTTTCGCATTAAGAAAAAACCTCAATCAATCATTAGCGGGCTGTTTTCCAATATAAGCCAAAATGCCACCGTCAACATACAAAATATGTCCATTCACAAAGTCAGACGCTTCAGATGCCAGGAACACTGCAGGACCTGCCAAATCTTCCGCATTTCCCCAACGGGCAGCAGGAGTTTTAGAAATAATGAAGCTATTGAAGGGATGTCCTTCCGTACGCAGAGGGGCGGTTTGCGGAGTTGCAATATACCCAGGGCCAATACCGTTGCATTGAATGTTGTACTCGCCATATTCAGAAGCGATGTTACGGGTCAGCATTTTCAAACCACCCTTAGCCGCTGCATAAGCGGAAACGGTTTCCCGGCCCAATTCACTCATCATGGAACAGATATTGATAATCTTTCCGCCGCCATTCTTAATCATGGAGGGGATAACAGCCTTGGACATAATGAAAGGCCCATTCAAATCAATATCAATCACTTTACGGAATTGTGCAGCAGTCATCTCGACCATAGGAATACGCATAATAATGCCTGCATTGTTGACTAAAATATTAATTTTGCCGACTTCTTCCTCTACCTTGGCAACAAATCCGGCAACTGCGTCTTCATCGGTAACATCGCATACATAACCATGAGCGTCAATACCGATTTCTTTGTATGCGGCTAAACCTTTGTCAACGAGCTCCTGCTTAATATCGTTGAAAACAATGGTTGCACCAGCTTCTGCCATACCTTTGGCAATCGCAAACCCAATACCATAGGAAGCACCAGTAATCAACGCAACCTTACCGTCTAATCTGAAATTCATAATTAAATTCCTCCTCAGAAATAAAATACAAGTTTGATTTTTCAGCTTATAAAATATGGAACCTTATTTCAACTCTGTGGTATTAATAACGTCCATATCATCAAAAGCACGATTTTCGCCAGCCATTGCCCAAATGAAGGAATAATTGCTGGTTCCTGCTCCAGAGTGTATAGACCAGCTTGGGCTAATGACTGCCTGTTCATTCTGCATTACAATATGGCGGGTTTCATCCGCTTCGCCCATAAAGTGGAATACCACATTATCCTTTGGAACATCAAAATACATATAAACTTCCATGCGGCGTTCATGGGTGTGGGCGGGCATGGTATTCCATACACTGCCAGGTTTTAATATGGTAACACCCATAGAAAGCTGACAGGTTTCCAAAACGTCAGGATGTATAAACTGGTTAATTGTGCGGGCGTTTGAAGTTTCCAGAGCGCCTAGATCCCGGTGAACTGCTTTTTCAAATGGAATTGCTGTAGTGGGACAAGGTTTGTGTGCAGGAGTGGAGCACATATAGAATTTAGGCGGATCTGCGGGATCAACGGCTTTCAGGGTAACTTCTTTTGTACCCATAGAAACATACAGCCCCTCAATACGGCCTAAAGTAAATTCCTGTCCATCAGCGGCAACAACCCCTTTACCGCCAATATTGATAATGCCGATTTCCCGGCGCTCTAAAAAATAATCCACGCCGAAATTTTTCCAACAGTCAATATTTTTATCCAGTTTCAAAGTATCGTTGACCGGCATAGCTCCCATTGTGACAATACGGTCCACATGGGAATATACCGCGGTTACATCGTCAGGGACAAAAAGAGTTTCAATGAGGAATTCCTCTCTGATTTCATCAGTAGTATAAAGTTTGAAATCTTTCTGGTTGGTGGAATAGCGAATGTCCATTTGGCGTTCCTCCATTTTGTAAAAAATTTTGCGCAGGGTACTGCCTAAAGAGGTGGAATTGACCCAATCAGCAGCTGGGAAAGCACCTGGCCTTTATTCTGATCAATTCCATGCGTTTGGAAACAGGCAGTAATTAAAATTACCGCCTTTTTATCAGCATTTTACAAAAATGCCTTTTCCTTCCACGCTTCTTTCTATTAGTATAACTGATTTTGTTCCGGCTTGCAACTGGAATATTGTGAATTTTGCAAGAATAAACAAAACCTGTGAGGCAATCAGACAGAGATAAAACCTAGAACGTTTGCCACAGATGTGATTAATATAATGACGGCAAACAGTGGGCAGAAATATTTTATCATAAAGTTAAAGATTTTTTTCCTTTTAAAAGGAGCGCCGTTTTTCTCAACTTCCTGTGAAATGCGTTCTGTACCAATTGCTTTTATAACAAGCAGGCAGGTTGCTAAAGCAGCAAAAGGCATCATAACAGAATTGGTGATAAAGTCAAAGAAATCTAAGAACTGCATTCCGATCATTTTAATAAATCCTAACGGCCCATATCCAAGGGAAGAGAGCGTCCCCAGAACCAGGATAATTGCTCCAATCGCCAAAGTAGATTTAGAGCGGTTCCAGCCCAATTCATCTTCAAAGGTAGCTACCGCGCTTTCCGTCAGCGCAATGGCGCTGGTAAGGGCTGCAAAAAGCACTAATACAAAGAAAAGTATCCCCATAAAAGTACCAAATCCCATACTGTCAAGCACTTTTGGGATTGTTATAAACATCAGGGAAGGGCCTGCTTTTAAAGCTTCAGGGTCTCCTCCAGAGAAGGCAAAAACAGCCGGGATAATCATTAGACCTGCCATAACTGCGATTGCAGTGTCAAAAAATTCTACATTTCTTGTTGCGCCTTCAATAGACACATCATCTTTCATATATGAGCCAAAGGTAATTAGGATACCCATGGCAATAGACAGAGAATAAAACATCTGCTCCATAGCGGAAACAACCGTCATCCAGGAGAAATTCTCCAGGTTTGGAACCAGAAAATATTTTATCCCCTCCAATGCGCCTTCCCTTGTCATGGAATAAACAGCTATTACCAGAGCCAAAACCACCAGGACAGGCATCATAAATTTGGAAACGCGTTCTATTCCATTCTGGACGCCAGCATAAATAATTACTAATACGGCTGCTGCAAAAAGCAGAAAACATATTTCTGCAGAAATGCCTCTAGAAATAAATTCTGTAAAATAACCATCTGCCGCTAACTGTTTCGTATTGCCGCAAAGATATTCAAACAGATATTTGATAACCCATCCGCCAATTGTGGAATAATAAGGCACAATTAGCATAGGTATAATAGCGTTAATCCATCCCCCAAATCGAAATCCGCCCGTTTTGCCAAATGCAGCATATGCACTGACCGGGCTTTTTCGGGTCATTCGGCCTATGGCGGTTTCAGCCGTTATCATGGCGTACCCAAAGGTGAGGGCCAGCAGAATATAGACCAATAGAAAAATCCCGCCGCCATATTTAGCGGCAAGGTATGGGAAGCGCCAGATATTCCCAAGCCCTACTGACGCGCCTGCGGCTGACAATACAAATCCGATTTTACCGGAAAAACTGCTTCTTTTTTTCTCCCGTTTGTCCATTTCTTTCCTCAAACTCCTGTTTATAAATGATGTGAAATTGTATCATATTCTTATGGATTTTATGGAATATTTATACAATTTAATACCAGTATATCATAAGAAAAAAGAAAAGCAAGTGCCTGGATGGGAATTCAGCCCAGTTTATAATCTCATAATAGGACTTTTAATACTGTGAGTTCGATGGAAAAATTCTCTTAAAATTCAGGTTTTCTATTTTAAAGATGCTATCCCAGCAGCCATTGGTTATTTACTGCCTGCAAGAGAAAATTTTCAAGTTCGTTAAACTCTGGCGGCCAGGGCTTTTTAGGAGTACAGCTTTGCTGTACTCCTGAACCCAAAATCTTTTTAATCCACTTTAGGCACTGCTCATTTTAGGTTGTGCCCGCATTATTGCTTAAATCAAAAGGGTAAATGAGCTGTTCAGAAACCTGTTTGCTCATTTACCCTTAAAAGCTATTTTGTTAATATCCACAGCGTCGCAACTATGTAACGGCGCTATGGGACATTGTTTGGCCAGTTAAAGGGGCCGCCGCCGCAACCGCAGCATCCGGCTGCCTGACAGCCGCAGGCGCTGCTGAAACTGCAGTTCCAAAATTCAACCCAAAACTTACCGTCAATGCCCGGTCCACATTTTGCATAGAAGGAATGTCCAGCTTACCCATACGTTCTTTCAGTCTACGTTTATCAATCGTTCGTATTTGTTCTAATAAAACAACAGAATCTTTTGACAGACCGCAATTTTCTGCACTAAGGGCAATATGGGTAGGCAGACGGGATTTATCCTTCTGACTGGTAATAGCGGCGGCAATAACCGTAGGGCTGAATTTATTCCCAACGTCGTTTTGAACAATTAGAACAGGCCGAACGCCACCCTGTTCAGACCCAACGACGGGGCTTAAATCGGCGTAATAAATTTCACCACGTTTCACAGTCAAGGGAATCACGCTCCGTTTTTTGAAAGATTCGCCGCGGGGATTTCCGCTGCATTTCTATTGTTGCCCGGAGCCTGGCAGAATAAACATCCTGCAGATAGATTTTCCCTTTAGAGCATCTGTTTTTTTAACGAAAGATTTATATAACAGGACATACCTGAGAAAATTGAACGGAAATCCCTGCATCATCGACGGCAAGCGAAACAGGCAGGCCATCGTTGGAGACAGTCAAACGGAAGCTCCCCAAATAGGAGGCGGGTTCATCCAAACTACCAGCAAGGGTTCCAGTAAAAATCCATTCGCTGTTATCCTTATCTTGAGACCAGTTTTCTTTTGGCTGAGAGGGAAGAGAAGCTTGCTCAATTGCCTTCCCCAAAACGGAAATAAAGGCACCGTCTGGCAGAACTGCCTCCTGTCCATTGGGAACGGTTAGAAAATCAGACATTACTTCGCCGATTTGTATGCGCGCCCTGCCGTCTAGGAAAAGGACGGAAACTCCTGATAATGTATCTGGTGCTGAAAAACAAAGCTCCAATCCATTCTCGGTATTCACTGCCGCTTCTGACGCAGATTGCAGCTCCCCTGAACGCCCTGGCCGCTCTAAATGTGCTGTGCCTTCCAGCCCCTCCATTGAAAATTGAATTTCACAGGTAAATGCTTTCAATAGTTGAGGTGGATCAGGTATCAGTTCCGGGATGGATCTGCTGCATCCTGATAGTATAAACCATAAAATTCCCATTATTAAGGCGGCTGCATATAAAGCTGCTTTATGGGCTTTTCCTTCCATTCTTTTCCCCCGCTTCCGGTAATTTGCTGTCATCAATTCATCATACGCACAAACGAAACAAAAATTTCCGATTTTATAAAATTTATTTTCAGTAAATCCGCCGCCTGCCAAAAGAAAAACGGAAAAGCCAAATGTTTACGGTTAGAGGGAAGTAATTTCAGATTAGGCGGTATAGCCCCGAT